>NZ_JBTXLV010000006.1:0-301914 GCF_054871765.1 Enterococcus sp. LJL120 | reverse complement strand
GCGTCGAATAAGTCGACTCTACGATAGGATAAATGAAATCAAAAATAATAGATTGATCAATTTTTCTTACTAAATGGTCTTTAGGAACCAGGTCATCCATAATAATCAACGTCATTTGATTGCGACCATTGGCATCATGTTTGGACATCATAGGCTTTCTCTCCTTAAATTCGTTTTCATAATTCTATTATAAAAGAAAAGACTGTAGACTTCATCCAGAAGTTGGACTTTGTCTACAGTCTGAAACTGAAAAACAGTTAGTCACCTTACCGTGAAATTACAGCATAACCTTGTTTTGTGAACTCAAAATTTCATTGATTTCCAAAAAAAATTATACTCCAGATAGGCCTAACTATTTTTCAGAAATTTAATAACTCTTGCGCATTAATAAAAAGACAAAATATGGCGCACCGATTAAGGCAACTAAAATGCCGGCGGGAATTTCTCCGGCGGCTAAAATATTTTTCCCCAGAGTATCACCGGCCAAAACAAATAGTGCGCCGATTAAGCCACTAGTGAGATACGTGCTGATTTTAGCAGAACCCAGCAAGCGTTTGGCTGCGTGGGGCGCTAATAAACCAACAAAGGAAATGCTGCCGGCCATTGAAACACAGCAGCCGGCAATTAAGACAGCTAATAATAAACTGACCTGCCGTAAATTTTTTATTTTGACGCCTAAACTAATCGCCGCCTCATCGCCAAAGCCTAAAACTTCTAAAGCTTTGATTTGAGTCAACGTAATAGGCAGCAAAATAATCAAAGCAATTGTCAAAATCAAGACATACTGCCAAGACACACCCCAGATACTGCCAGCGAGCCAAGAGGTCACAAAATTATAGGTCTGCTCTGACATATTAACTGTCAAAAATAAGGTCAACGCTGAAATGCCGGCATTGACTGCAATCCCCGCTAACAAAAGCCTGTTGACAGTGATGCCTCCGTGCCTGCGATGGGCCGTCAGATAAACAACACTGCCAGCTAATAAACTGCCGATGCTAGCAAATAATGGTAAGAGCCACGGCCGAGTGCCATCACTAAAAAAGCCGAGATACAATAAAACGAATAAGCCAGCGCCACTATTAATGCCTAAAATACTTGAATCCGCTAAATCATTGCGGGTGACTCCCTGCAATAAAAAACCGGCAAAGGCTAAGCCGGCACCAGCTAAAATGGCCACCAGCGTGCGGGGGAAACGAAAATTAATTAACAGCAGGCGTTGGGCCGCCGTGCCGCCGCCCTGAATAATTTGCCAGAAAGTTTCTAGTGACAATTGATTGCTGCCGCTCAATAAAGAAATAATAAATACCAGTAAAATCAAACAGCTTAAACTGCTGATTGCAAAAACTTTTTTTGACATCAACTTGCCCTCCAAACTAAATAAAGTAAGAAAGGTACGCCGATTAAAGCCACCAAAATCCCAAACGGCGTTTCAAAGGGTGGATTGACCATGCGGGCGCAGACATCGGCAATGGTTACTAAAAGACCGCCGAAAATGGCAGAAAAAGGAATCACTAGACGGTAATCATAGCCAACAAGACTGCGGACAAAATGTGGCACAATCAAACCGATAAAACTGACTGAGCCCACCAGAGAAACGGCAATGCCTGCTAAAAATAAAACCACAACCATTGTCAGCCCGCGAATGTGGCTGGGATTTTTTCCTAAGCTAATTGCTGTCTCATCCCCCATGCTCAACAATGTAATGCTTGGCGCAATGAAAAAACTAGCAATTAGGGCCACGAAAAAAATGGGACCGACAATTTTCAACTGCGCCCAAGTCACATTGGCCGCTCCGCCGACAAACCAAAATGCCAAATCCTGCGATAAATTAAACGATAAAGAAATCGCTTGGCTTAATGAAGTCAGCAGTGAGTTGATTGCCGTCCCTGCAAGAATCAAACGCAGCGGCGACATGCCACCTTTGGCATAGCGGGTCACTAAGTAAACTAACCCAGTCGCCAACGCCGCTCCTAAAAAAGCCGCCAGACTGATTGCTAAATAATTACTGCGGGAGAAAAAAGCAAACACCAACGCCATACTTAACGCCGCTCCAGCATTGATTCCTAATAAACCCGAATCAGCCAATAAATTGCGGGTAGCGCCTTGCATCATGGCGCCGGCAACTGCCAAGCAAGTGCCTACTAAAAAAGCAGCTAAGGTACGGGGCAAGCGAATATCACGGATAATTAATTCTTGTTGATTGCCGCTATCAAAATTAAAAAAACTTTTTACAATTGTCGTGGTGTTGACTTGTGAGGCACCAAATCTCAAAGAAATAAGAAAAACTCCAACCATTAACATAAGTGAAAAAAATAATAGCAGGCGCCAATTTATTCGTCTACTCATCTTGATCACGCCCTTTAAGCAAGTCGTAGGCTAAAACGATTGGCTTGTTCGTTTTTTGATTTAGAATAATCTCGGCTTGAATTTCAAAAACCTCCGACAAGTTGTCCTCTGTAATCACCTGCTGAGGTGTGCCTTTGTGCAGTAGTGTGCCGCTTTTTAAAGCTAACACTTGGTCAGAAAATCGCGAGGCTAAATTTAAATCATGAATCGACATGATAATCGTTTTACCGTGTTCTTGATTAATTTCCTGCAACAATAATAAAATTTCTAGCTGATGAGCAGGATCTAAAAAAGTTGTCGGCTCATCTAAAATTAAAATTTCCGTATCCTGTGCTAAAGCCATCGCAATCCAAACTCTTTGTCGCTGCCCCCCAGATAAAGTCTGCATACTCCGGTCAGCCAATTTTAAAAGATTGGTGACTGCTAAAGCCCATTGGATTTTTTCTACATCCTTTTGACTAAAACTGCTAAAGCCTTTTTGGTAGGGATAGCGGCCAAAGGAAACGACTTCTTGCACCGTTAAGCCTGTGTCAGACTCACTGCTTTGAGCCAATAAGGCAATTTTTTTTGCGACTTCCTTTGTGCTCATTTGAAAAATTGACTTATTTTCTAAAAGAACATCCCCTTGCTTTGGCTGCAAGACACGGGCCAACGCTTTTAATAAAGTTGACTTGCCGCTGCCGTTTGGCCCGATTAAACTGGTGATTTTCCCTTTTGGAAAAGATAGGGATAATTCTTGAATAATTAATTTATTTTGATAGCCTACGGAGAGACTATTTGCTGTTAAAGTTGTCATGAAAACCCTCTTCTATTGAAAATCATTCTCAATTATCCATCGAAAAAAGCAAGCAGTCAATAGTTTTAGCAGAAAAAAAGTTATTGACTTTCAAAAAGAAAAATTTGATAATAGCAAATGAGAATAGTTCTCAATTATTTTAAAGGAGTTTACAAATGATTATAAAAAAGAAATTTACAGGTGTTTTAGCTGCGGGAGTTATTTTGCTCAGCTTAGCAGCTTGTTCAACGTCTACAGATTCAACAGCCTCCTCTACTGGGACTTCGACTGACGCTTCAACCAAAGAAGTCACGGATTATTTAGATCACACTTTAACTGTGCCAACAAATCCAAAACGAGTGATTGGAACTTATCTTGAAGATTATTTAGTTTCTTTAGATGTGACACCAGTTGCGCAGTGGACGGTCGGCTCGGGCAGTGTCTTAAGTTATTTACAGGATTATTTAACCGACATTCCCACTTTAAATTATGACATGCCTTATGAGGATGTCTTGAGTTTTGAACCAGATTTATTATTTGTCAGCTCTTCTGATTTAGTCGAAGGCGATAAATATGAGCAATACAGCCAAATTGCCCCTACTTATGTCGTCGAAAATGGCGACGGCGTCACTTGGGAGGATACTTATCTGGATATTGCCAGCGTTTTAGGTAAAGAAGAACAAGCCGAAACGACAATCGCCCAATATCAAACAGATGCAGAAGAACTAAAAAATGAATTAACTGATGCAATTGGCGAAAAATCAATTGCCGTCTTATGGGTCACTAACAATAGTGCCTTTGTGGTAGCAGAAAATCGGGCGAGCGGTACACTTTTATATGAAGATTTAGGCTTTCAAGTTCCCAATGTTGTCGGTGATATTTCCGCCAGCGCCACAGCCGATTGGTCCGCTATCTCCACGGAAGCTTTAGCAGAACTGGACGCTGATTATTTAATCTTAGTTGATAGTGATGAAGAAGCAGCTCTTTATGATGAAAGTGCTTGGCAAAATATTCCTGCTGTGGCCAACAATCAAGTCTTCTCCTTTGATTCTGATCACAGCTGGCAATACACTGGTCCTATTGCAACACAAATGATGCTTAGTGATGTGCGGGAAGCCATCTTAGGAGCAGAATAGAAAAAAATTTACAGCAAATGATAATCTATTTAAACTCATAAAAAAGGCCGCTTACTTGATTCACATCAAGTAAGCGGCCTTTTGACTTGCTATTTAATTTTTTTAATTCGGGAATAATTGATTACTGTTTTATTGTTTAGCTGCTCGTATTCATTTGAGCCGCTTTTATCAAGACTGACAATCGCTGAGTTGGTTAACAGGCGGACAATTACCACAGCTTCGCTCTTGTGATCTTGCTCAATCATCACAGTTTCCCCCACCGCAAATTTTTGTCCCAATGCGGAAGGAATCGGTTCTTGATTACCATAAGTCTTTGCCATTCAATACTCCTCCATTTCAAATAAAAAAAAGAAGACCATCGCTGATCTTCTTAAAGAATTAACAAATTAACCTTTAACGATGTTAGTCGCTTGAGGGCCACGTTGACCGTCTTCGATATCGAAAGTAACAGCTTGACCTTCATCTAAAGTTTTGAATCCGTCACCTTGGATAGCTGAGAAGTGAGCAAATACATCTGTTCCGTCTTCTGCAGTGATAAAACCAAAGCCTTTGTCAGGGTTGAACCATTTTACTGTACCGTTATTCATAATAAGTACCTCCAAATACACATCAATTGTGCTTATTTGCAATATAATCATGAAGTGTAAGAAGAAGCATCAAAAATTATTCGTTAATGATAAACCAATTTCACAATCAAATTCTATTACATCAGTAACCTTACCACGATAAAGTTTATATTACAAATTATTTGTGAATAAAATCGAAATCTTATCATCAAAACTTAAGGTAAACGTTTTCTTTTTAATTTTTCAAAATTAACTTGACAAATAAAAAAAGCCGCAACTCTGTTACAACAGAAATTCTGTCATAACTCGTTGCAGGCCTTCTTTTATTCTGGTGTTCCGATTAAAGCGATATAACTATCTATGTTAACGATGCGCATATGTTTAACATTAAACTGACCACGCTCATTATATTTCCCTTTCACTTCGATTGTATACTTGTGCATCGGCAGCGACAAAACATAATTTGCGAAAATTTTATTTTTAATCACGCAATTGATACATTCGTCGTTTTCCCAAATTAACATTCCAGTGATAGCATAGGGCTTCTCTCTGAACACTTTGATATGCGTAAGTAATCCAGTATGAGTTTCCATGCATTTAGGATACACAGATATGCCTTTGAAGTCAAAACATTTATCAGCAAAATGTTTTGTACTGCGAACAAACGAGTTAATCTAGAGAATCATAATCAACCGTTGTTTTCTTGATTGTCTTTGTCAAAGCTAAAATGGCTAAGATATTAGGAATAATCATCAAGCCGTTAAATAAATCTGCCATACTCCAAACAAATTCAACCCTCAAAGAGCTCCCCACTGCAATAAATATCGCCACTAAAACAGCATAGATTGGCACGGCTTTTTTCCCAAATAAATATTTTATATTGGCCTCCCCGAAAAAATACCAGCCAATTAACGTTGCATAAGCAAACAATGTCACACAAATTGCAATGAAGGGATAACCAAAAATCCCTAACGTTTGTGAATAAGCATATTGAGTTAACTCAATCCCGTCAAGAAAAGCGCCATTTTCCATCACCCCAAGTGAATTGGTTGTCAAAATGACAAAAACAGTCATCGGCAGCAGAATAATCGTATCAATAAAGACCCCCATCATCGCCACTAAACCTTGCTTTGATGGATGGGAAACTTTGGCAAGGGCGTGGGCATGGGGCGTTGACCCCATCCCCGCTTCATGGGTGAACAATCCGCGGGCAATCCCAAAACGAATGCTCTCTCTAACACCGACACCAAGAACACCCCCCAGAACCGCTTCTGGTTTGAAAGCTCCCACAAAGACATCTTTGAGCGCCTCAGGAATACTTCTAAAATTAATGATTACCACAATAATGGAAACTACGGCAAAAAAGACTGCCATCAAAGGCACGATTTTTTCGGTGACGGCTGCCACGCGCTCTGTTCCGCCAATAAACACATAAAGACTAGCTAATCCTAATAAAGTTCCCGTTAAGAGCGGTGGGACTCCAAAAGCCGCCTCCATGGCTTGACCAACTGAATTTGCCTGCACCATATTGCCCATAAAACCCAGCGCCAAAATTAATAAAATCGCAAAGACAACTGCTAATACTTTTCCCAGCTGTCCTTTAAAGGCAGCTTTAATATAATACACCGGCCCACCGACTACTTCATTGCCCCGCTTCGTTCGAAAAATTTGCGAAAGAGTTGCCTCCGAGTAAATAATCGCCATCCCTAATATTGCGCTGATCCACATCCAAAAAACCGAACCCGGTCCACCCATAACCATCGCTGTTGCCACGCCCGCCAAATTCCCGGTACCAATTTGCGCTGCAATTGACGTCATCAACGATTGAAAAGAGGTCATTCCCTCTTCACCAGCTTTGTCTCCTCGAAAGGAAATATTGCCAAAGGTTAATTTGAAACTCTCCTTCAATTTTCTAAATTGAATAAAGCGGGTTTGAAATGAAAAATAAATTCCCGAAAAGCACAAAAGTGCAATAATAATATAGTCCCATAAAAAATCTCGAATCCCGTTAATAATAGCCATTTTCTCCAACCTTTACTTTTTTTATGAATAAAATTGTAACATAATTGATAGAGTTAGAAAACACATTTAAAAATTTAATCAAATTTTCACAATTGAACTACTCTCGTTTTTATGATGAACAAACTTTTTAAACTAATTTTTCCGAAAAATTTTTGTTTCAGCTGTGAGAATTTTTATTCGGATTGAAAAGTTTTTATTTCCTCGTGAGAAAAAGCCTTATTGAAGCGACTGAATATGCTAAAATTATTTTAAAGAGCAGGATTAAAAATGGGGGAAATGTGATGAAAAAGAAGAATTGGGTTACTTTAAGTATTGCTGGGTTAATTCTTTTGCTGCTTGGTGGTGGAACATTTTACTGGTATAACAATATTCAATTACCTCACCAAGAGGCCATTTCAGAGTTTGATGCAGTCAAAGCCGACAGAGAAGCAGACAATGCCCAGCTGACAGCAGCCATTGATGCTGCCCAAACTGTTTTAGATTCTGGCGAACAGCCCTATGATTCTGAAACTTTTACCGCCTTGGAGCTGTCAATCGAAAACGCAACATCAGCACAAAACAAGATTCCAGAGCTACCAGATAACACCGCTGAAATTATCACACTTTCTGAACAATTAGCAACTCCCTATGACTATTCAGAGTTTCTCAATGATTTAAAAATTAAAACCACTGCTGCAAATGTCAGCATTATTCAGCTCAAACAAGTCACAGCACCAACTGAGCAATTTATTGTTGAAAAAATTGCACCCTTATTAGCAACCTCGATGACCAGTTACCAACCCGTCACTGAAACGGATGACCCTAACGGAAATCTCAATAAACCTGGTGGATATACTGCTACCATTTATTTTAGCTCTCCATTAATTAATCAAGATGAGGTCTATGGTAATACGCTGATTGAAAAAGGTACCGAAACTGGCGGTGCTATCGAGGTCTACGCCAACTTTGAGGACGCAACGAAAAGAAATGATTATCTCGCTAATTTCGATGGTGGCCCGATTAATTCGGGTTCGCACAATCTTTACGGCACAATTGTCATCCGCACCTCAGATAAATTAACCGCCACCCAACAACAAGAACTCGAAGCAGAAATTGCTGAAACACTGCTGGCGGTGTAAGAATGAAAAAGCTGAAGCTCACTTTTTTAGTGAAGTTCAGCTTTTTTTGTGTGTTTGAGGAAGTTTGGATGCTGTAGCTGTTTGGAATTAGAAGAAAAAAACTAGAGATAACTTGAGAAATTTTTGTTCTTTTGATAACAAGACTCCGACTTGTCTCGATATAAATCAAGCTCTAAAAACAGTTTTATGCAGCCAAGCAGATACACGAAATCAATTTATTTTTTATAAAACTCCGATTTTTTTCTTGGCACATTTTATTTTAAAAGAATTTGTTTCTTGCTGAATAGCAATAAAAAAGTTACAAACAATAATTATTTTGATTCTCCTGTTGATTTTTCCGCCGCTGAAGTTGTGTATATAGTGAGGACTCGATTCTGTATAAAAAAGGAGCGCACATCATGCGAAAATTACATTTACAATTTAAAAATGCGGACGGTAGCCGCAAAACAATTATCATTAAACTTTGCCATCAAAATTTATCACCGGAAAGCGTGCGTCAAGCAATGGAGGACTTAATCGCTTTAAAGCTTTTTGAGCGCAATGGCGTCCAGCTTTATACCGAGATTGTTGGGGCGAAGTATGTGGAAACTCGTGTTACTAAAATCTTTGATTGCTTTACTCCAAAGAATACTTCACCTGCCTACTTACAAAAAATCACTCCCAAAGAGATTTTTCTTAAAGAAGAACCACAAAATAACTCTACTTCCGAAAAACGAGAAGAATATCAGGAAAATACTGAAAGGGCTAAACTACTGAGAATCGAATATATACAAAGGCTCAATCTATTTTTATCTGAAAAACAACAGCAACTTTATCCATTTTTTTTAATAAAAAGGCTGCTGTGGCTTTATCTTGCCAAAAATTGCCGAGACAGAGCTTTTATTTCATTTTCGATGGTTAGGATTCAGTAAGTAATTTAGGAAATAAAAAAAGCTGAAACCCTTGCAGTAGAAGGGTTTCAGCAGATTACTAAATAGCTTATTTAGTTTCGCGGTGTTCATATTGGGCTATATAATAGGAAGGAATTATTGTAAAAATCCCTATTCCTAAGGCTTTTCGCATTGATTAAAATTAGCCAATAATAGTTAAACGTAATCAAATACGTAATCAAAAAACGTAATCAATTTTCGCTTTGTCTGGGGCAAGAGCCGCTCATTTTATGGGCGGTTTTATTTTTTGTTTTCCATTTCTTGCATAATACTCCGTATCTCTTCTTGAATTGCATCAAGTAAATTCATTTCTGTAACTCGCACCCTATTTATGTCCTCAAAAAAATCATTAAGCGTATAATCTTCAGGTATTTTATAAAACATAAGGTCAGGATTTTTTACAACAATCATACTTAAAATTTGATCAGGGTACTGCTCTACTATTATGGAATGAAGACGAGATGTCTCTATCCATTGTTTATCAATATTTGGAAAGAAACTCATATTCATAGATATTGATCTCATTATGTTTTTTTCAAAAAAACCTTGTTCAATCGTTGTTCGTTCTTCTTTAAACAACTGTTTATCTTCCTCAGTGATGTCTTGTAACTTTTTACTTCTAAAAAATTTTTCGCTTTGTAGACTTAATTGGTAGCTTTGCCTATTAAATTGACCAACTAGCTCGTATAATTCTGCAAGCTTTTCAAGTTTAAATCTATATAAAAAATTAGAGTTATCTCTTTTTTGTTCATATTTATACTGTAATCGTAATTTTTCCATCTCTGCACTTATCTGTTTATCAATTTTATTATGTTCACTTTTTATCCCTCTTAAGGAGCTTTTATATGCGGTTACCCCGGCAATTCCAGTCGATAAAATTATAGTTAAAATAGACCCAATAAAGTTTAGCCAAGTATCTTGAGATATAGAATTGGATGAATCAATGCTCCCCACAACAAAAAATAAATCGAAAATCATACTTTCCGCCCTCCCTAAAGTAAGTATATCAAAAAAGCCACCTCAAGAGAGATGGCCAACTAATTATACCAAAATTATTTTTTATAAATTGGACTTACAACTACTCATCATCCCTAGTCCGGCGAGTTTGCAACCTCACCTACAATTTTCAGTCCGATAAGAAGCTCGACAAAGCTATGTCTTGGCTTTTGTGGCAGCTACTCCAGTCAAGCCCATAAACGTTTATTTGTGGTTTTATTATACCATAATTGGCTGGTTTTCGAGTAGTCCAATTTAAAGCAAAACACATCACTCAAAACGATCTGTTTTGTATCTATGATTCGAGGTCAATTTGATTGACCAGTGATTTCAAATGGTTCTGACCCATTTGTTTTAATAAGGGCGTACCAAAAAGTACAGGGTCTATTTGACAAAATTCATCCTACTTTTACAGATTGCCTATCCTTTGCTTTGTTACGCTCAAAAATGAGCTAAAGTTATACTCATTGAACAAACACGTTAGAGACATTTTTGTCCATCACGGCTGTAAACAAATTCTTAAGTAGTCTACAGCCGTTTTGTATATATCAGAATAAACTTCCATTTTTAAGGTGTTGTTACCGCAGCTAATTTCCCTTTCAAAATCGCTTTCGAATTACCATCAGGAATATAGGTGCCGTATTTTACCAAAGATTGTAATGCTACGCCAAAGAAATCTGTGTTTTCAGTAAGCGCTCGGTACTCATTGAATCCTGCAAAAGCCTTGCCAATGCCGTCTACCACAAAATAGGCATTTTCAGCGCCAACGAAACGGGCATCTGGTACTTCATGTAAAACAAAATTTTTGAATCTATACATTGTATTGCTGTCAATATTCACAGCAGAATTTTTGGCAGTTGTTGCAAGTTTATTGTCAACTAAAAAGTTGTATATATCTGACGTTACATAAGCTCGTTTGATGGCATCTTTATCAACTTCATTTTGAGTAAACTCTTTTGAGGCTTCATTAAACATTTTAACTACGCCCTCCTCAGATAATTCACCCGTTAACGTTTTACTTGCCTTAACTGATAATTGTTTCCCTTGGGAGATATCAATTAATTTAGCAATGGCTGCTGCTTGTTTTTCCATACGTTCCGCTGTAATTTGATTTATATCATCATGGAAAAATCACTGCTGAAATGGAGGGTAATGATTTCATTCATTTTCTTTGTCCAAAGAAGTCTTGAATAAACTATGTATTACATATTCTTTATTGAGACGATTGTGATTATCAGCCATGGTAATTTCTTGAACTTCAAGGTCATACATGTCGTTTAAAACTAAATGAAGCTTCTCAATAGAATTATCCTGGACCCGAACAGTTATTTCCTTCTGATCAGTTTCTAATATGATCTTTGATGTCTTACTATTAATTACAATTAACTTTCCTGTTAAAATAATGTCCTTTTTTTCAACTTTTATATTAACCTTATTCATAAGAGTTGCTATATCCTTTAATTGCGAATCTCGAAATTTAATATCTTTTTCCTTAGTTCTGTTAGTGTACTCAAAGGAAACATCCTTAATAGATTTAACCCACTGTCTGGATCTATTAAAAGTTCTTAATCCATATCGTTCTATAAATGATTGAACTTCTTCAAAACTATCTAATCCATTAAGTGATGATAAAACATCATCCAAAAGATCATTAACTTTATCATCAGATTCAATAAGATTTATATCATTAATTGAATCTATACTTTCTTTTGTATCAAATCCAACAATAAATGATCCCTTTGCAAAAGAGTTTATTATAAGCTTTGACTGGTCACTATATCGATTAGGTATTTTCCCAGAACTACTACCATTTCCAAAAACAAAATTATAAGCACCTTCTACAATTGACTGTAAACCTTGAACCATTTTACTCAAAATATCAGCTTCTATATATCCACTTTCTAAATCTGTTACGATTCTAACTTGATTAGCAGCTTTCTTAGATAACTCAAATTGTTGGATTCCTTGGAAACTTGAATCTAATAGATTTTTATAAGGATTATCATTTGAAATTTTTCTAAAAGAATCTTTTAAATCTAGAAAGCCCATCTCTTCATTAGTTAACATGAAAATCCCCTCCTTTATAATCTAGTTCAAATAATCCTTTTGGTTTTCGTTCTCGATCAAAGGAAAATTGTCCCATCCAATATTTGAATTGATAGTCAACTTGTTGGTAATATTCTAAATAGTCTCTATTAGTATTATCAGGTTTTGGTAATACGTCAATATCAATAGTAAGATATAAATCTGAATAAAAAAGCTGACCTTGATTTTTTATAGTACGATAAAAAGTATTGATTAATTCTGTCGTTTTATCAATACCTAACTCATTTGGATCAACAAAAATAATTCCATCAATATCATTTGGATCAATTTTGGAAGTTGTAAAACTACCATCAATCCATATTTTTGTAAATACATTTTTATGATTAACAAAAAAAGGTATTCTTAGGAAGCTTAGCAACCCATCTAAATTTCTTTTACGCGTTTCGGATCGCGGAAAGTTAGTAATAAATTCTGTTTCAAGTTCCCTATATTCCACCTGATGAATACCTGGTTCAGCATTCCCATTTTTGTCAAAGTCCATACTTTACCAGCTCCTACAATTAGAGTCTACCTCAAACTATTATTTACTACTAATAATACACAATAGACCTGGCATTATTCAACTTAATTTTAAAAAAACTGAATATTTAACACCACAATTTCTTAATCCCAGTTTTCTCATTAATTCAAAAAGCCGCCTAAAGTGAATTATGCGGCTTTTTCATATTAAGTGTTAATCCTTCGTTTCAACGGTCTCTGCTTCTTTACCCTCTAAAGGTGCAAACTGCTTTTCTAGCTCAGGTAAGTTCTTCTCTAATGCGGCTAAAGCTAAATCGGCATCAATACTCTCAAACTGGTTATCTACATAACGGGGATCAGTTCCATCTAGCGCATTCATGCCGGCAACTGCTAAGCCCATGAAGTCTTTGTATAAACCCACAAAATAATCATAACCCTTTGCCTGTGAGAAGATTTGAAGCATCTCAGAATCATTGCCGTCATAGATTGCGGCCAATCGTCTTAATGCTAACGGATTGTTTTTGAATTTTTCAAGTTGCAACTTCATTTCAGAGTCAGATAACTTAATTTTCTCTAAATTTGTAAGTGTTGCTTCATCTTCTGGCGTTAAGCTCAAACTGAACTTACTCCCCACAAAGCTTTTTACTACTGCTAGAATGGCTGCTAATTTATCATTGTATTCATGACGTAAAGCGGCCGCACTCACATTTTTGTTTGTTACCGCCTTTGCTTCCATCTCAGAAGCCGTCTGGACGTTGTACTGCTTCGCTTCTTCACTTGCGGCTAAGTAGTTACGGTCAATCTGTTTACGAGCCTTGTAGTAGCCCTCGTACGCTGTAATTGTTTGTTTAAATTCTTTCATTTATCATTCTCCTCTTCGTCTTCATAAGTTGATAAATCAATTTCTTCAGGGCTATAATCATCCGTAGCACGGTAATTATCTTCTTTTTTTTGTCGTCACTCTCATCCGGATTGTTCCGAAAAGGAATAAGTGGCACGGCTCCCCACGCATGTTCAAATACATTGGTTCGCTCACGTAAGGCCTTTGTTCTTTAACGCCTGCAAATGGTAAAAAGGCATTCTAATTTTTATGGCTTAACTGAAAACCGATTACAGAATTTCAAATAAGCGGCTTCATTCCACTCTTTTTGCTCTGGTTCCCACGCTAGTTTGTTGTGATTCTTTTTATTAAATGCTTTTACAAATTCATCTTTATGGAGTGTTTTAAAAAATACCTGAGCATCTTCCTTACTAATGAAATTACTTGCTACATAGACTTCTCGTCCATTTACGTCTGCCTCTGGCTGATACAACCCTAAATCAAGTTGAACCAAAGCATACAGCAAATCATTCATCGGATGATTTTGCATTTGTAAAAATCGTTCTATTTTTGCGATAAGTCGTTTATTTTCTCTATTTCTCATCCATAAACCTCTCAACTTCTTCTACACGCTCGGCAATGTCATCTAATTCAATAGACCTGTAGGCAGCGTCTAGCACATTCTTAGCGCTTTGAACTCTTGAACCTGCTGGTGCTTCTTTATCATTCATCACCTCGGCAAGAACACCGACAGCCTCCTCAGCCTTCTTTTGTAGTTGCGAGGTAACTTGTTGCATTGCCTCCCGTCTTAACAACCGATATTCAGTGATAAAATCCTGATCTTTTAAATATTTATAGCCAGTAGTTCGATTAATACCTGCAACCTTGCAAGCCTCATCAATAGAAGCTGATTGCAACAAGGCTTTTAGAAATCTATCTTGTCTAATATTCAGTTCTGCCAAGTTGACACCTACTTTCTGTTGATTTTTAGAGGCTTTTGTTGAGTTACTCCTAAAACATAAAAAGAGGACATAAGCAATTACACGTTTTTGTGTAAAAAAGCTCATATCCTCTGGTTCTTCCTAGTAAGATACTGATATTTATTTAACCTTATTATAACATAAACAGAACGTTTGTTCTACATTTTATTCTGTTTTAACAACGTTTTTTGGTCATTCCTATTAACAATCAATGAATGAGTAATGTTATATTTCACTACTTTACCCTCTTTAATGATTAAGTTGATTTCGCCATATTCCGGCACTTCTATGCTCGTAGTTTTTTCGTTAGTTTCAACATAAATTTTATCCATCAAATACGCTCCTCCTAATTTCTAGTCTGACCTGCTAAGGTACCACGGTATGATTGAGAATTAGCATACACCGCCACTTCCTATTGAATAACTATTTCTAAGAATTTATCTGCCTTTTCCATGAATAATCTCCTTTTCAATGTGTTTCGGGTGTTTCATTTTATATTTGAGTGTGTTTCGAGTATAAAACATCGTTATATCAACGTTAAACTCCTATGTTTCGGGTGCTTCGCCAGTTTTTAACTTGGAATAGGGTATACTTGTTGATTAATAACTATATATTTTTAAAAATATGTGTACCCCTGCTAGAAATTAAAAATACCCGACACACTCGAAACAGGTTTTAAAATGCTTTTATATCAACGTTTCAAAGCGTCTTATTTATAGTTTCAATAATATTTACCCGAAACATAAACCGAAACACTTTTTCTGTGTCGTTTTTTGTTTCGGTTCAGTTTCGTTTTTAATAGTTATAGTTACATCTACAAAGCCTGTTATAACGGCTTTTTACTAAGATGTTTCGGGTGTGTCTGCCTTTTTGTGTTTTTAAAGGGGGTACACTAATTTATTAGCGATTCTTTCGGTTTTAAGAATAAGTGAATATACCGTTTCATTTGTTTACCAGCTACACGAGGATTCTTTTTGTATATGCCTTGTTTCTCTAGCTGTTTTGTAAATCTTGGTTGCGATAGTTCTTTTAAATTTTCTCTATAGCAGAAATCTTTGTATTCTTCGTAAATCATTTTTGAAGAATCGCCACCATCTTGTGTTTCATCATAATCACACATTTCTTCAATAAATCGTAAGACGTGATTAGAATCTTTCAGCCATTTTTCTTTTGCTTGTTTCATCTTGTCGGAAACGGTCAGCTCTTTACGGTCTAACGCTTCTTTAAACATACTTATGCAATAGGTGGCGAATAGTGGAATTTCTTTTTCAATCGCCTTTAAATCGTGCGTGGCTTTGAAGTATTCATCTATCACACAATCAAAGGGAACAACGTACAGCCGTCTTTCAAAGCCGTGTGTGAAGTCATTGAATGCTGGTAACTCATTGGCTGAAAATATCAGCTTGGCAAAGTTCACAAACATAAAATGGTCTTTCCCTTTAAATTCAGCAGATAAACGATCTCCACCAGTAAGGGCTTTGAGTAACCCTGTTGACTTGAGAAACTCTGAATCAACGTCCGCAAAGAGGTTGGCTTCTTTCTGAAATAAATTCGCACTGGCAAACCTGTTCTGCTTATTTCCTAAGTCCTGTAGGGTCATGTTGCTAACATTATCCGACCCTAGCAGCTTCGTTAGAATTTCTAAGAAAGTTGATTTTCCGTTTTCCCCTGCCCCTTGTAAGATGGTAATGGTCTGAAAAGGGGCATAACTCCGATAAAAACAGTAGCCGATTATTTCCATTAAATACTTAGCGCTGTCACTATCACCAGTTAAATCGCTAAGCCATTTAAGAGTTTCTAATGGGACTTGTATAGTTTCTAAGTCAATAGAATAGTTGTGGCTTTGCAAAATATAGTCCTTTGTATCATGGGGCTTTAAAACGCCTGTCTTGATGTTATACGTGCCATTTTTAAAGTTGGCCAAGTATGGCTTGCTCCGATTAAATGGATTTTCTTTTAAGCTGGAATCAAAAATTTTAATGAAGATAAATTTCTTTGTCTCACTTAATTTCTGCTGGCTCCACTTGCCAACGGATTCTAACTTTTTCGTGATATAGCCATCTAAAAAGTCACTCAAACTATCTAAGCGCCAAGACCCGATTTTTTTATCGAATCTTGCGCCATAAGATAGTTCACTAGCTCGAATCATAGGAACTTCGTCTATAACTTCATAGCCTAATAATTGAGCGTTGACTTTCATAGTGCCGTTCTCGTCATAGTAAATCCATTTTGGTAGATTGCTTTTTTCTTCTTGGCGTTTCTTTTGAAGTTCCATTAAATCTACTATTTCACTCAATCAGCACCAAGCTCCTTCCTAGAAATTGAAAAGAAGGTTTCTTCCACTTCTTCTTCTGGTAGTGGTTCGTCAAAATATTGATTGGCTACCTTCACCAGTTCAAAGACAGCCGTAACATTTACTGCCCTTGCTAATAACCCACCTGTAATGGCTGCTATTCGATTGTTACGGTTTCCCACTTCACCACCAGACACTAGACTTTCAAACAGTTCTGTGGTGGCATTGCGGTAACGTGACCCGCCTTTTTTAAACTGGTTCAGGTTCTTAACTGGTTTCCCTTTAGTTTGCGGTACAACCCAATTCCTAGCCGTTTCTAACGTCTGACTTAATGGGAATGGTGTTTCTACTTCGTGGATAATAACTTGCCCCTTGTGGACGTGTTGAGTAAATACTGGTAACAATTGAATCTGTGACCAAGTGCCATTGGATAAGTCCACATTCTTTAACACGTTTTTAAGCAGCTTTTCAGAGAAGAAACGAACTAACAGCTTATAATCTGCTTCCTTTACAGCACCATCTAGCGGAATAACTAACCGATAGCGGACACCTTTCAAACCGTGGCTGATAGTCGGATAAAGGACATAAGAGACATCGCTTAATAATTTATGGATCGTTTGAATTAAAGTTCCCTCTGATACAACCACATCATCTAAATCTAAAATTAGACAATCCCGATAAACTAAGTTTTCATTTTTACGGACGAGTGCCGACATTTTACCAGCAATAAACCCATCTACGCCCATTGTTTTTAATTTTTTTTGTTCTTCTGGGTCATCAGGTACTTGTACTGTGATTGGTTGATAGTCCTTGAAAAACTCAATCACCTTTTTTTGAGTAGGTTCTTCCATGATAGACGGAATAACTTTTCCTTTATAAATCATTCATTCATCACCGCCTTACTCTCAATAACATTTGCTAGGCTAGCCAAGACCTCTTTTACAAGTGGAATATCATTTTCTTGTACTTCACTCCGAATTGAATTTGCTAGAAGAATTTTGCCATCATCATCTAGTTGGATAGCACAAATTAATATTTCTCTAATTAATTCGGTAAGTTCGCTGTTGAATAGTTGTTCAGTATTCATCAATACAACCCCCCTACCAATTCAAGATTTTTCTCTACTACAATCGTGTTCCCTTGTTCGTTACGGCATAAGAAAATTCCTTCTTGAATCTCCATTAGAATTTCAACGAACGCCCCTGTACTTAAATATTTTGACTTTATCACTCGGCAAAAATCACCTTTTTTAATTGTTTTCATGGTCTTTCCTCCTAAAATTTGATATAATAGAGAAAAGAATAATAGGTAAGAAACCCTATCGTGTAGCCATTTGCTGATTCCGCCAAGAATATTACAGCAAAGGCTTTTTTCTTTTCTCTCATACATGTTATTCCTCTATAAATTCCACAAACTCTAGCTTCTCGACTAACTGTTTAGCTGCTTGCAGTTCATCAATTGCAATCTGAATTTTCTCACTGCTAAGTTCAACAAGCTCGCCGTCTTGCATTATTGCTGAACTAAGGTCACCAGCTGCTTCAAGACACGCTTTTGCCGTTTCCATACTTGTTTCCCATTTCGCCCATTCTTGATCATACTTTTCTTCATTGATTTTCATGTAGATTTCTCCTTTTCGTTTGATGGTAAAACTAAATATTTTAAAATAAAACTTTTAGTATCAATGATTTTCTATGAAAATTCATAATTGATTACGTGTTTTGATTACGCTACCTTGCCCCAGGTACTATTTTTTATTGAAATTAATAATCCATTTTCTTGTTTCCTGTTTACTGAAAAAATACTTCTTAGACCCAATTAATGTATAAGGTAAACCTTCCGTCATTAGGAAGTCTAAGAATTGCGGGCTTACTCCAAGCCAATCTTGAATCTCACCACGATTTACAATGTCACGATCTAAACCAACATCTTTTTTTGCTTGCTGTAAAGTTTCAAGTGCAAGCTCATAAAAATATTTTTTTAAATCATTTTCTTGTTCATCAGCAAGAACGATTTTTACTTCTGCCATTTTTTCACCTTCTTTTATTTAAAGTAATTTACTTTACAAATTCAGCATTAGAATCTAAGAGGAACCTATAAGCATTCATTAATAATTGACGGATTTTTATTTTATAAGCCAATCAATAGTTTTGTGATAAACAGTTTTTGATATTTTCTGTAGTTTATTTGTTTCAATTAAAGCTAAAGTTCTTCTAGAAATTCCGATTTCTTTAGCTGCTGCAGAAACTGTAAGTCTGTATTTTGCTCTTCGTTCCCTAACCCTCAATGTAAACACCTCATTTATCTCAAACATAATTTCACCTCGCTTTCAATTTGAAAGTACAACACTATAATAAACTTTCAATCTGAAAGTGTCAATAAAAAATTTCAATTTGAAAGTTTTCCTTGTTATACTTTACAAAATGACTATAATAAATATTAACTACACATAACTCGAGGTGACTTATGAATCGCATTAAAGAACTCCGAAAAGGAAAAAATATGACTTTAAAAGAACTTAGCGTAGACCTTAACCAAAGATATAATTTAAAAATTTCTGATGGACAACTATCTAATTATGAGAATGGTAAACGAGCGCCCAGAGATAGCGAGACTTGGAAAAATATCGCTGAATACTTTGGAGTTTCAATTGCATACTTAATGGGGATATCAGACCTCTTAGGCAATCCGATGCCACTACAAGAAATAGCTTTATACAGTACCAAGCCTATTGCCATCATTGCTAAAACTAATAAAAATAGTCCGACTAACTTTTCGTTCTACTATTTTCTAGTATTGTTAAAAAAAGAGAACATTGTTGAAAAATGTTTTATTGTCAGAGCATTTGATGCAAATAATTCCAACGATGAAGTCGAACTTTACTTTGAAAATTATGATGACGAGCTTCTAGTAAAATTTGAAAGTGACGTACCTAAAGTAAAAAATGATTTAGGTAATATCTCTTCTTTGGATGATGTAATTGACATAAACTCTTATGTAAACGCCCGCCGTAGCATGGAAGAAAATGTTTTAAACCGAGTATTTAATGAGATATATGATTTATATGAAAAAACAATCTTGAAAGGTAAGTCAATAACTGAAAAAAATATCTACTTTATTGATCGTCATTATAATTTTAAAAAGATTGATTTAATAAATTAACCCCTATCACCTTGCCCCAGGTCAGATAGGAGAATAGCAATGACAAAATATGTTCAATATACAAAGAAAAATGGTACTAAAATGTGGATGATTTCCTCCATGTATTTAGGCAGAGATTCAAATGGAAAAGAAATCAGAGTAACAAGACGTGGCTTCGCTAGCCAAAAGGCTGCCAAGCTAGAGGCTGCTAAATTACAAACTGCTTTTGCTAAAGGTGACTTCAACAAAAAAGCCCCTGAGAACACTTTTCAGGAGATTTACGAACTATGGTTTGAAAGTTATAAGACGACTGTTAAAGAGACGACTAGCCTCACGACAGACCGCCTCATGAAGTCTCACGCACTACCAGCCTTTGGCAATCTCAAAATTAATAAGATAGATATTAAATTGGCTCAAAAGACAATTAATGATTGGGCTAGTAAAAGAAGCTCCTATAAAATCGTTTTGCAGTATTGTAGTAAAGTGATGGAGTTTGCTATCAATCTTGAGTTAATCAGCACCAACCCTTTTGCTAAAGTGATTAGGCCTAATGTAGTTGATAAGCAGACTGAAAAAAAATTGAAGTTTTATTCTGTTGAGGAAATTCAGCAAGTCATGATTTTTTTAGAGGACAAAGCAGCAGAAGCCAAAGCCGGCACACTCATTCAAAAATACTTTGCGGAGTATGATTTAACCTTGTACCGCCTTCTAGCCTTCTCTGGCTTGCGTGGTGGCGAGGCAGCGGCTCTGACCTTCAAAGATATAGACTTTGAGGCAAAGACAATTACAGTCAGTAAGACGCTCTCAGAAGTAAAAGGCGGTTATGCTGTATCATCACCAAAGACTAAAAGCTCTAATCGAACTATTAGCCTTGATGATAAAACACTTCATCTTTTGAAAAAATGGCAGCTTAGACAAAAGGAAATGTTATTTGCTAATCGTCAAAAGCCCTCTGAGCATATCTTTGTCAACATTGATGGCAAGCTCATGAATAGACAGGATTTATACCAACGATCTAGAAGGCTTGCTGAAGCTGTCGGCTTGCATAATATCGGTACGCATGGTTGGCGTCACTCTCATGCCTCCTTACTGTTTGAAAGTGGTGTATCTATGAAAGAAGCTCAAGAGCGGTTAGGACATAGCTCAATCACTCAGACTATGGATACTTATACTCACTTAGGTAAAAAATCCCAAGAAAGAACCGTTGAAAAAGTCGCTCAGTTCGCTAATTTTTAAAACCACGTAATCAAAAACGTAATCAGTAAGCAATTTAAGAAAATAAAAAAAGCTGAAACCCTTATAGCACAAGGGTTTCAGCAGATTACTAAATAGCTTATTTAGTTTCGCGGTGTAAAGTAACTTTTCTTTCGCGTGGGCAATATTTTTTCTTTTCCAAGCGATCAGGGTTGTTACGTTTATTTTTGCTTGTTAGGTAGTTACGTTCTTTACAAGAAGTACATTCTAATGTAATGTTTACGCGCATGATTTTCCCTCCCCTTGTTTTCTAGAGTCAACTAAGATTGCTCTCAGACTTTAATATATTATCATGAACAAGGGAAGAATACCAGTGTTTTAATGAAATTTGTTAAGTAGTTTTACTTGACGAAGAAATGAATGCTTTTAAAGCAGTTTTTCAATATCTGCTTTAATTTCTTCTGGTTTTACAGTTGGCGCATAGCGGGCAACGACTTCACCGTCTTTATTAACTAGGAATTTGGTAAAATTCCATTTGATGGCTTTGCCGGCCAGTCCACCCTGTTCCTTTTTCAAAAATTGATATAATGGCGCTTCGTTTTTACCGTTGACATCGATTTTTGCGAAGGTTTCAAAAGTAGTCGCATAGTTGAGTTGACAAAATTCGACAATTTCTTCGTTGGAACCTGGTGCTTGATGACCAAATTGATTACAGGGAAAATCCAGAATTTCAAAATCTTGGTCTTTAAATTCTTTATATAAGTTTTCCAATCCTTCATACTGCGGTGTGAAACCGCAGCCAGTTGCTGTATTGACAATCAGCAAAACTTTCCCCTTATAATCGGCCATAGCTTTTTCAGTGCCAGAGACTTCTTTTATCTGATATTCATAGATACTCATGTGAATTCCTCATTTCCTAAAATTTACTATATTTTCTTTCATCTTCTTCATAAATGCAATTAATCAAACTGCACTCGACAAACTTTAGCTAAAAATATAAAAAAACAGGTTGGCACATTAAGTACCCAACAAAAGAAATTTTTGTCTTGTGATACTTAAGTGCCAACCTGTAAAGCTTTAGCTTTCTGAATTGTAATAAGCGTTTAAAATTTGTAAGGCAATGCTGGTGTTTTCCCCACCGGCATTCGTTAACTGTGGTAAGATAACCGAGATTGCGATGTCGTTGCCATCGTCAGTTCGTGTGTAAACGACCAGATTACTATTGTCTGTATTAACAGTCGTTCCGTTTGCAGTAATATATTCCGTTTCAGCAGTACCGGATTTTGCGTAAGCTGTAACTGGTGATGCCTGCAAAGCCCGAACAGTCGTTAAGCTGCTGGAACCATGAACTGCATTGTACATACCTGTATCAATAATATCCCACTCAGCTTGGCTCAAATCACTGATTTGGCTAAGACTATTGCCGCCCAGATCTTGAATCAAATTATTGGTGTCAATATTTCCTGAAGCATCATTACCGTATACTCCATCGACTACATGGGCCTGAACCCGATTTCCATAATTGTGAACTGTCGAAACATATTGAGCTAATTGCATCGCTGTATAAGTATCAAACTGACCAAAGGATAAATCGAGAATATTACCGGCATCGATGTCTTCAAAGTTCGTCGGCACGTAACCCGTATTTTCATTTGGTAAATCTAAACCAGTTGACACGCCCATCCCAAAAGCAGCGTAAGTCGCCCGCAATTTTGCATAAGCATTTTCCTGCGTATCAGAATTTGCATACGGCAGACTCATGCCAGAGGTATATTCTAAGCCCATCATTTTTAAAGCTAGCTGCATCATGTAGGAGTTGGAAGAATATTCTAAGGCCTGCTCAGTCGTAATGTTCATCGTACTGGATTTATTAAACCAAGAAGATTTTGAAGCTGTTCCTGCTAAACGAATCGGCTGATCGACTAACGTTTGGTTACCAGAAATTAAATCATTTTCATAGGCTGAGGCAACTGTCGCAGGTTTGACTGTTGAACCTGGTACAAACTGGTTCAAATAAGTTCCTGTAATGTCAGCTGACGTTGTCGTAGTTTCTTCTTCATGGGAAACGCCCGCCATTGCCAGAACAGAGCCATCATCAGGGTCCATCACAACAACATAGGCGCCTGGTGAATAAAGTCCCGTTGAGCCGGCAATACTGTTGAAAGTTGTTTCAACAATACTTTGCACTTGATTTTGAAAATCGCTGTCAATGGTCAACATCAAGTTATTACCCTTTGAACCAGCTTCCGTCTGGGTCCGGGATTCAATTGAACCATCAGAGTTTAAATTGACGGTGTATTTTGATTTGGTTCCTTGCAAAACATTTTCATACTGTAATTCAAGATTGCTGTTACCGACCCGATCTGTCAGTAGATAACCTTCTGATAAATACTGTTCAGCTGTATCAGCTAAAAGTCCATCCTGCAGATTTCCTAAAAGTCCGCGAATATTTGCATTGTCCGTGTATTGACGAGCCCAGTCGGTGCCGGTTGATACGCCATCTAATTCTGCTTCGTTTTCAGCAATGATGGCCACTTCAGCATCAGAAACATCGGCATTTTTAATAAAAATTGTGTTTAAAGCAGAAGCTTCATTCATCTTAGTAAAAATTGTCGCAATTTCTAATTCTTCATCAGAAAAAACAATTTGCTCAGCCGAAACTTTTGCCACCACAGCGGCATACATTTCACTGGTGCCCAATTCGTCGCCATTTTCATCTTGTTTTTCAGCATCGGTCATGGAGGCAACTACGGCATCATAATTGTCTGAATTGGCCAAGAAATAATCCTTTAAATCCCGTTCGGTTAAATCTGCATCGACGGGTACATAAATCAGATTTGCCACTCGTTGCGCAATCGTCAAAACAGAAGCGGAGGAAACGTTATTCCCGCGAGTATAAGTGATGGCCTTGTTCGCCACATTTGCAGCCAAAACATTGCCATTCGCATCATAAATCATGCCCCGCGGTGAGCTCTGAGTAATTTCAACAGTGTCTGAGGTATCAACTTGCGCTTCAATGCTGGAAGCTTCAATAATTTGGACGTAGCCCAAGCGAGCAATCAACGCTACAAACAATCCAAAAATAACTAGAAATAATAAATTTAAGCGGAAAGGAATATGTGATCGTTTGCCGGGTTTTTGCTGCGGCTCCTCGCCCCCCGAAATCAGTTTGCCCACGAAGGCCTTCGTGTCAAACTTATCATTTTTTTTCATTGTATCCACCTTTCCAAAATTTCTACAAATACCTGTCTTATTGTAGCGAATTTTCCCCTAAGAAAAAAGCCTTAAAGGAGGAATAAATAAATATTTAAAAATTTTGTCCTTTAGCGGATGTTTCACAGTTACACGGCAACAAGTTTTCATTTTCAAAAAAAGCTTGCTAAATCAATTTTTAAAGCTGTCAAGCGTTTGTGAAACAAAATAAAAATTTTGTTGATGTGGATAACTAAAAAAAGCGTAGCTGTGCCATTAGTCTTTTTTACAGATGAAATCCAGAACTATCTTGTATTTGTCTCTGTAATTCACTAGGGCCGCAAAACAAAAAATACATTTGTTCTTGCGACCCAGTAAATCCTCGAAACAAATCGACAACCTTGATTGCTCTTTTTAGATATTATTCGTGAATTTCTCTTCTGTTTTGACTAATGTCACTGCTACACTTACTAAAAAATCTTAGACTCTGCTGTAGTTTTTGACATCTGCTGCCATTGATTCAACAAAAACATTTAAATCTTCAACAGCTGTTTCTTTGCTGCCATAGCGACGAATATTGACAGTCACTTCTTCCAGCTCTTTATCGCCAACAACAATTTGATAAGGAATTTTTTGCGTTTGCGAAGCCCGAATTTTATAGCCCATTTTTTCATTGCGATCATCGACTTCAACCCGCAGACCTTGCTCTTGCAACCGTCTTTTCACTTCATAAGCATAGTCACTATGGGCTTCAACTGAAACCGGAATAATTGTTGCCTGAATTGGTGCCAACCAAGTTGGAAAAGCGCCTTTATAAACTTCAGTCAAATAAGCGACAAAACGTTCCATTGTAGAAACGATTCCTCTGTGAATGACGACAGGCCGATGGGTATTTTCGCCGTCTTCACCGACATAAGTTAATTCAAACCGTTCTGGTAATAAGAAATCTAATTGGATGGTGGATAAAGTTTCTTCATTGCCTAAAGCTGTTTTAACTTGGACGTCTAATTTTGGACCATAGAAGGCCGCTTCTCCTTCGGCTTCAAAATAATCCAGCTCTAAATCATCCATCGCTTCCTTCAGCATCTTTTGGGCATTTTCCCACATGGCGTCATCATCAAAATACTTATCAGTATTATTAGGATCACGATAACTCAAACGGAAACGATAATCAGTCACGTTGAAATCAGCGTACACATTAATCATCAAATCTAATGTCCGTTTAAATTCATCTTTAATCTGATCTGGACGCACAAACGTATGCCCATCATTTAACGTCATTTCCCGCACCCGTTGCAAGCCAGATAAGGCACCGGATTTTTCATAACGGTGCATCATACCTAATTCGGCAATCCGAATTGGCAATTCTCGATAAGAATGGATATCGTTTTTATAAACCATCATATGATGGGGACAGTTCATTGGGCGTAAGACCAACATTTCTCCGTCTCCCATATCCATCGGTGGAAACATATCTTCATGGTAATGATCCCAGTGACCAGAAGTTTTATACAACTCGACATCCGCCATAATTGGTGTATAAACATGTTGGTAACCCAGACTAATTTCTTTATCTGTAATATAGCGTTCAATAGTTCTGCGAATAGTTGCCCCTTTTGGCAACCAGAAAGGCAAACCAGAGCCGACTTCTTGAGACACCATAAATAAATCAAGTTCTTTGCCTAATTTACGATGGTCTCTTTCTTTAGCTTCTTCCCGCATTTTGATAAATTCCTTCAAAGCTTTTTTATCAAAAAAGGCTGTGCCGTAAATCCGTTGCATCATGTGATTATTGGAATCACCCCGCCAGTAAGCTCCGGCCACTGAGAGCAATTGGAAAATCTGCATGCGACCTGTTGACGGTACATGAGGTCCCCGACATAAATCAATAAAGTCTTTTTGTTCATACGCAGTGATAATTTCATCAGCGGGCATTTCATTGATTAATTCAACTTTATAAGGGTCACTTGCAAAAATTTCTAGCGCTTCTTCTTTTGTCAGCACTTTGCGGACAATTGGGTTATTTTCTTTGACGATTTTCATCATTTCCGCTTCAATCGCTGGCAAATCCTCAACTGTTACTGGATTTTCACCGTTATCGGTATCGTAATAAAAACCTGAATCAATCGCCGGGCCCACACCAAAATGAATGTGAGGGAACAAACGGCGTAACGCATTGGCCATTAAATGCGCCGTTGAATGCCGCAAAATGCCTAAAGCATCTTCATGGTCGGGGGTTACAATTTCAATTGTACCGTCCGCTTCAATTGCGCGATTTAAATCAATCAGCTCGCCGTTAAATTTTCCGGCTAGCGCTTTTTTAGCTAAACTTTTTGAAATTCCTTCTGCAACATCAAAGGTTGTCACACCTGCCTCGTATTCACGAATGGCGCCATCAGGAAAAGTAATTTGAATTGACATGGAAATCCTCCTTTATTTTGATTGATTGAAGAACCGGACAAATAAAAAAGCCCTAGTATCTGTCTAGATACTAGGACGAATCATCGTGGTTCCACCTAATGTTTGAACATATTGTTCCTTGAACGTGATAACGGAACGACCGCCTCTGGATTTAGCAAAGGTTTAAAAAAGTGGTCAGCACTTGCGGATTTAGAAAACTTACAGCCGGGGTTTTCCTCTCTAAAAAATCTTTAACAAGCTCTGTTGTCTTTTTCTTCAATCAATTATAGAAATCATTTAAACACTTATTCACTGAAAATGCAAGTAAAATCTAGCGCCACTCGCCGCCTTGCGCGTAAGTCCCTTTTTTCATCTCATTAATAATCACATGGATGTTTTCCTTCGGTGCACCAGAATTTTTGGATACAACCTCAGTGACCTCCTTGACCATTTTTGTCAGCTGCTCTTGCGTGCGACCTTCTAAAAGTTCAATGTGGATAAATGGCATGATGATTTTCCTCCTAATTTCATAATTCTTTACTTTGCTTCATTAACAACTATAGCATAAACTTTTCAATTATTTGTTAACCGTTCAATTGTTTGATAATATCCCAACCCAAAACTTGTGTATTCTTCAAGTTACTTTTTGAATTGTTAATATCAACGCCAATCTCTTTGGCAATTTCTCTTAAGTGTGGTTTTACAGGCGTTTGGCTAACATTAGCTTTCAGTAATTCGATTTTACCGTTCTCAAATCGATTTATTTGAAATTGTTTATAGGTTGCTGAATTAATAATAACTGGCCTTTTTTCTTGTCTTTTTACATTATCCATGACTTTACTCATTGAAATGATGCTTTGCTTTTGATCAGTTGAAGGGGCCATCAACTTTTCAGCTACTTCGATCGGCTCATCATAAATTATTCTGACTGTTAACTCATCAATATCAACATAAACTAGCACCACACGATCAACCACTACTAGAGTATTTCTATTAAAGCTAAAGTGTCGGCCTGCTTGCAAACTGGCCGTTGTTTTTACACTAATTCTTTCGTTGTCTTCAGATACAACATCGTATCCTTTTTGATTAGTTTGTTCTGCCATTTGACCATTTGTCATAATTGCTGTATAAACTTCGCCAAGACGGCCTATAATAAATTTCAGTTCACCTTTGTTAGTTCCCCAATTATTTTCTTGCTCTAGCCAACTGAGAAGATTGCTCAAAGAATGTATCATATCTTTTTGACTAATGCTCATCTAAAACTCCTTTCTAGCTTTTTTACAGATAATTAATTACGTGATTAGTCCTACGATTTTTAGAAAAATTCAAAAACCCGCACCTTTTTTGTGAGTAAAATCATTTCTTAATTCCAATTAACCAAAACCGCAGTTCCATGCAATTTACTTATGCCCCGCAAAGATTCCCGTTCTTCTCGGATCGTTTCTACAAAACCATTTTTTTCTAGGACACGACTGCTGGCACCATTTTCTATCAAATAATGGCCAATTAATTCGGTAAGCCCCATCTCAGCGAATGCTAGGCGGATGATTTCTGCGACTGCTTCTGTCGCAAAACCTTGATTCCAAAAATTTTTATTTAAGGTATAACCTAGTTCTGCTGACTTTTGGTCCTCAGCTAATCGCAGCGTAATATGACCAATCATTTTGTAATTTTCCTTCAAAATGATGGCATAGCGACCTAATGGTTGAGCTAAATTCCACAAAACTAGTGACTCTTTACTTTCAGCTAGTGACGTTGTTGGAAAGAATTCATAGGTCAGTGTCTCTTCATCTGAAATGTATTCATGGTAATCTAAAAGATGGGCAAGTTTCAAAGGTTCTAGCAAGAGGCGCTCGGTTTTTAAATACTGGTGTTCCGCTAATACAACCAATTTGTTTTCTTCCATATAAGTCTCCTTTAAGATAAATTTCAAATCTCCGAAAATTTATTATGCAAAAATTTCCTGTTGAACTGACATAAAAAATAGGTTTTCAGGAAACTATTTAACCATACTCAAACAAGCATATCTCCAACGCTTGAAAACAGCACCAAAGCATTCAATTAAAATGCTATCAGAAAAATTTTATTAAGAAATTTCTTGATAAAAAGCGTCTAACTGTCTTTGATTCTTAATTAAAACAACCTTTTGCGGATAAGCTTGTTGGATATCAGTAAACATTTGGCGGCGTTCTTTGGTGCGACCTTGATAAAGGACCCACCAGATAAATTCCCAATCCAGCTTTTCAAGATTGCCTTCTGCCATCGAGGGCCGCGTTTTGCCACGATAAGTCAGATATCTTTTGAAGACCCGCCATAAAGCAGCCAATCTAGAAAAGGTCATGATAATAATTTGATCAGCGGCGGCAATTCGTTCCTCGAAAAAGAGTGTTTGATAATTGCCGTCAATAATCCAAGCTGATTGCTGCATAAAGCTTTGCACTAGTGCTTCTTTTTCTGCGAAATCTCGCTCCTGCCAGTTTTGGGTAAACTGAACCGAGTCTAAAAAAAGCAGCGGTAATTTTTTCTTTTCCGCTAAATAGCTGGCGAGTGTCGATTTGCCGCTGCCGGAATAACCGACAATTTGAATTTTCATAAGACCTCCTTAAAGGTGTTTATAAATCAATTGCGAGGCGAACCATATCCTTTAACACTAAATTATTTTCAATAATCGGTTCTGGATAGTGTTTAACAAAAAAATCTTGCTCAATCGCCACCATGCGAAAACCACATTTTTGATAGAGATACAGTTGCTCAAAACCAGTCGAGCCAGTGCCGATTTCCACTCTGTGGTATTTGGCTTTACTTGCATAATGCAGAGCAAATTGAATTAACTTGGTAGCGATGCCCTGTCCGCGAAAATCGGCATCGGTAGCAATATTGACAATTTCTAACGTGTCTGGTCTAGTTGGCAATAACACCATGATGCCGACAACTTTGCCCGCTTCCTCCATGCCGAACACACGGCTGCGATTTACATACGCTGCCACCAACTCTTTAGCGGGGTCGGCATCTAATAAAAGGCCCCATTCCACCTCAGTTATTTCTGTAATTTCCGAAATCTCCATTAGTAAACCTCGTTTTTCTCTTATTATAACAAAGTTTATCTTCAAAATTTATTTAAAATCCTTTTTTACCCTCGAAAAAAGCTAAGAAGACTGCTAGACTGTTCAAGGAGAAATGGAGGCATCACAGCGTGAGGAAAAAAATTTATAAAACACTGATTGCCAGTGTAGCGCTTATTTTCATCTTGTTCACTGGGATTGGCCTGCTAATTTTTTTGCTGATTTTTTCAAAACGCAAAGCTCGGCCAAAAAAGCCAGCTGAAACCATGCTGATTTTGGGCGCTCAAGTAAAAACTAGCCACGGCAACGCCTTTCCTAGTCAAACTCTAAAGGAGCGGCTGGATACCGGCTTTACTTACCTGCAACAACATCCTTCAACCATTGTGATTGTTTCTGGTGGCCAGGGAGCCGACGAATCAGCTAGTGAAGCTGCGGTGATGAGTTGCTATCTACAGCAGCGTGGTCTTGCCAAAGAAAGAATAATTGAAGAAAATCAGGCAACAACCACCAAAGAAAATCTGCAATTTTCTAATCAACTTCGTCCGCTAACAGATGCCGTTTTAGTCACTAGCGATTTTCATATGTACCGAAGTTTGCTGATTGCCAACCATCAAGGGCTGCATCTGCAGGGCTTAAGTGCAGCCACTGAAAATTCCTCGAAATATTATAGTTATCTGCGGGAAACTTTGGCGCTGGCCTTCACAATGCTGAAGATTTATCTCTGATAAACAGCCTTTTGTCTTTTTGGCGCTGGCTGTGCTATAATTTTTACTCGCAAATATAAAAATTTCACGAATAATTTACCGACTGAAGCGTTTAGGCTGAAGCTAAAGGAGCTCTTTTGATTTGAAAACTCAACGTCAATTAGAACAAGGACATGTGGCAGAAACAATCGCCATTATCGATAACGAAACACAATTATTAAAAAAACAACAACAGGTTGCCCAATCGATTATGAAGGAAGCTAGCAGTCAAACCGGTGAGCAGCAAATTCGCTTTGGCTCCGATGAAGCTTTCTATGAATCGGCGATGGATTATCGCCTGCATGAGCAGGAATTATTAATCCGGTATAAAACCTTGGAGGCCCAAGAAAAACGCTTAAAAGCACTGGACATTATGGAGGGCAATCCTTATTTTGCCCGGATTGATTTCACGGAAGAAGCTGAGCAGGAAAAACTTTATATCGGCATCGCCTCTTTAAGAGATACAAAAGAAAATCCGGTGGTCATTGACTGGCGGGCGCCGATTGCCAATCTGTATTATGAAAGCGAGCTTGGGGCGACGTGCTATGAAGCCGTCGATGGCTGGCATGATGTCAGTCTTGATTTAAAGCGGCAATTTAAAATTCGTGATGGCGAAATCCAGTCGATGGTGGATACCTCCGACACCTTGACGGATGATTTTCTGTTGGATATTTTGGATGAGACCTCCTCTGATAAAATGAAAAACATTGTTTCGACCATCCAGAAATCGCAAAATGCTATCATTCGGGACAAACACAAACATCTGATGGTCCAAGGGATTGCCGGTAGCGGCAAAACTTCGGCGTTATTGCAGCGGGTCGCTTATATTATTTATAGCAATCGCAAATGGCTGGACCCGGAACAAGTGCTGTTATTTTCTCCCAATCATTTATTTAGCGATTATATTTCTACCGTCTTGCCTTCATTAGGCGAAAGCGGCATCCCGACGGAGACCTTCCAGATTTTCCTAAGACGTCTGTTGCCGCAATATACAATTATCAATGAAATGCAGCAGGAGGAGAATTTTTTAACCGGCAAGGAAAATAAAAGCAATCGCTTAAAATCTGGCATCAGTTTGCCGGCCTTTTTAGATAAATATGCGGCTTCTATCACTGAGTTAGGACCTTTGTTTAGTGATTTGAAAATTACTGGCGAAACCATTATTCCTAAAGAAAAGATTCGTTTTTGGTATCAAGAAACCAATGATCAGCTGCCGATGTATCAAAGAATGCAGCTCCTGCAGACGAAGCTTTTGAAAAAAATCGGCGGACTCCAAAAGGACGAAGCCAAAAAAGATTGGGTCAAAGCCGCCGTTGAAGCGGTGATTGATGAAGTAGTTGCCAACGATCCAAATTTTGAAGACACGGAGCAAAATGAGCGCAAACTACGACGGAAATTAGCCCAAAAAATTGTAGCCGACCGCTTTAAACCGCTAGTGAGAAAAATTCATCGCTACCGCTTTATTAATTATGGCAAGCAGTATTTACATTTTCTGCAATCAGTCCCGCAAAGTATTTTGCTGGCTCGCAATGTCAGCCCAGCCGAATGGGCACAAAATATTATTGAAGTTAAACAGCGCTTGCGGCAAAAAGAACTTCTACAAGAAGATGGCGTCCTCTTTTTCCTTTTAATGAGCAAGATTTATCCCGTGGATGTCTATCAGAAGGCTCGTTTCATTTTCATCGATGAAATGCAGGACTTCTCTCCTTCTCAGGTTTGGCTTTTAAGAAATTTATATCCACGAGCTGGCTTTAACTTCTGTGGAGATTTGAATCAAAAGGTGTTTGATAATGAAACGATTGTCACCTTGATTGACCAGCTGTTTCCTGATCAAGAGGTGCATCAGTTTGAACTGACCACCAGCTACCGCTCTACCAAACAAATCACTGATTTTTCCAGTTTTCTTTTAGCTGAAGAAAGCCCGATTGAAGCCACTGCTAGAGATGGAAAACTGCCCGTCCTTCTGGAAACTGACAGTCAAGCGGCGGGAGTCTTGCAACTCACTGCAAAGCTCACAGAATTTTTGCAAAGAAATTCCTATTGGCGCACAGCCATCATCGCAAAATCTTTGGCAGATTGCCAAGCGTTGTATAGCTCCTTATCAGAAAACTTACAAGCTAAGCTTCAATTTATTGAAACAGAAGATGATTTCATGAAAAAACAAATTATTTTGATTCCCGCTTATCTAGCAAAAGGCTTAGAGTTTGACCAAGTATTTCTTTGGGATGCCAATGAAACGAGCTTCAAATCGCCGCAGGATCAATTAATTCTTTACACGATGACTACTCGTGCCATGCATGAATTAACAATTTTTACCAATGGTCCAACTAGCCACTTTTTACAAGCTGTTCCAGAAACGGCCTATTTAAAAGAAGTTTAAAAATAAAATCTTTGACAGAAAAACAAACGCCCAATCAACTCTTTTGAACAAGTTGATTGAGCGTTTTTTTGTGGAGGTGTTTGTGAAACTGATGTAAAAAAACAATACTTGGTTTCAAAACTTATAATGATTATCAAGATTAATTTTCAGCAAAAATAAAAAGACGGTTAAAATGTTTCTTCAAATTTATCGAAAAATATCAAAAGCTAATTTTATCACCGCTAAAACATAACCGAAAGAAAATGATAACCTTTCATAAACCTCTTTTAAATACTCTATCCCAGCCACTAGATTTTTGTTATCATAAAAAGAAAGTGATTATTTTCGGAGGCATTATTGTGAAAAAAATATTGGGAATCCCATTAGTATTAACTACCGCTTTACTTATGACTGCTTGTTCAACTGATGACACGCAAACTGATTCATCCTCTAGCAGTGAAATCAGCAGCAGTACCACAACAACTGATTCAAGCAGTTTGAACAGCTCAAGCACATTGGAAACGGAAACCTCCACAGCTGATTCTGAAGGCTCGACACCCGCAATTGAATTAGGCACCAAAGAAAATCCAGCGCCGCTAGGTCAGCCGCTGAATTTTCAATTTAATTTTACTGATCAAAATGAGGCGCTTCAATCCGCCATGCTCTCAATCAACTTGACAAATATTGCCACTGGTGAAGAAGCCTATTATCAAATGCATGATTTGGACCCTTCTAATCCAAATGTACCTGAAGGGCAAGAATGGCTTTTGTTTGAGGTGACCATTATGATGAACGCAGAAGACGCCGCTGCGCAAGTGACCCTTGAAAATACTTTTAGCATTGAGAATGCTGAAGGACAGCTGATTGAACAAACTTTAAGTCCTAACATGGCAGAACAAGCCCTGCAAACTTCTATTTTAAGTAACGGCGCAATGGTTAGCGGTAAATTTGCCTTAATGCATCCGGTTGGCGATGCGTCGACCATCGTCTTTACCGCCCCTGATGGCACAACACAAGCGTATTGGCATTTATAAAAAAAGACTGTGACATTAGTTAAAACAGAACTGATCTTTCCGAATTATCTTGTATTTAGCAAGCACTACCAAGTACAATATAATTCGGAATTTCGTCTGTTAAAAACTAATGCACAGTCTCACTTTTTTTATTCTTCAGCGTCCGCTACGTTATGGTAAACGTTTTGAACATCATCTAAATCTTCCAAGACATCAATCATTTTTTCAAATTTTTCTAAGTCTTCCCCAGTCAACGTTACTTCATTTTGTGGAATCATTTGCATTTCTGCAATTGAAAATTCTTCAATACCTTTTTCCTTTAAGGCCTCTTGAATAACGTGGAAATCATTTGGTTCGCCGTGAACGATGATTTGGCCATCTTCTTCAACGACATCTTTAACATCAATATCTTTTTCCATCAAATATTCTAAAATATCATCGGCATCATCGCCTTTAAAACCAAACAAAGCAGTGTTGTCAAACATATAGGCAACTGCACCAGAGACACCCATGTTTCCGCCGTTTTTACCAAAGGCGGCCCGTACGTCAGCGGCTGTCCGATTGACATTATTCGTCAATGTATCCACGATGACCATTGAGCCATTTGGTCCAAAGCCTTCATAGCGCAACTCTTGGAATTGTTCATCGCCAGAGCCTTTTGCTTTTTCAATCGCCCGGTCAATAATATGTTTTGGTACGTTATAAGTTTTTGCCCGTTCAATAACGAAACGCAATTTTTGATTGGCATGGGGATCAGGATCACCTGATTTTGCTGCTGCATAAATTTCGATTCCGAATTTTGCATATACTTTACTGTTGTTTGCGTCCTTGGCGGTTTTTTTCGCCACGATATTCGCCCATTTACGACCCATTTGTCTCACTTCGCTTTCTGCAGTTTATTTCTTTAAAAAGAAATTCATCCTTTAATATTATACTCGCCCACGGCTTTTCTGTGAAGTATTTTCTTTGATTAACGATTTTAAACTCTAATCGGCGGTCGGCCAAAATTTTCTTCTGGAATTTTAGCATCTGCTAGTTGGTACACCCGATCCATTTTAACGGTCAAGTTCCACGCTGCGCCACTTTCTTTACTGAAGCGACTCAGCCATGGCAAGTGGCGATTTTCGCTGATAAATTGCTGACCACCTGCAGTAAAACCCAAAATTCGCAATTGCGAATTTGCTTGTGCTTGTATGACTTCCTCTTCGGTCACTTTTCCTAAAACATAAAGACAGAGCCGCTGCAATCTGACCCACGTATACCGTTTGCTTTTTAAAGCTTCAATAAAAGATGCAAAATTTTCAGCTGTCACTACCGCTTCTTTAAATAGATATTCTAACCCTTCATTCATCTGATAAATCTTTGCTAAGTCCTCTAAGCTGCTGGTCAGAATTTGATATTTTAAATAAGGCCACAGCTTTTCCCAATCAATCAACGGTGAGTCCTTAAATGCCGCCGCCATTTCTTGCGGCATAAAATCATCAACAGCTGCGTTTTTCTTCAGTAAATTGCGAATCGCTGTCGCGCTGGCAATATCGCCACTGCCGGCTTTTTGATCATGATAGCCGGCCTGCTCCCGCTGAATCGGCAACAGTTTCATCGGCTGAGGATACTTGGCATTTTCTTTGGCATAACTCAGGCCTAAAATATGATTTGGTGTAGCAAAATCCAATTGATTTTCAGGATAAATTTTGCGAAAGACAGCGGTCATTTTTTGCGGATAATTCAAATCGCTATCTGCTAAGCTTTGAAAGGTTTCGTCGATTAGAGGCTGCTGTTGGCTAACAAACTCGCCAAATTTTTGGTAATCAAAATGATTTTGACTGTCTGTCCCGAAGCAAAGGGCCTGACAATTCATTTCCTGCAGTATTTTGACAGCTCCTTTTGCAAAATAATCAGCGGATTGAACCGACCATTGAACAGGCAGTTCTAAGACCAAGTCGGCACCGTTTAATAGGGCAGCGTTGGCCCGCTGCCATTTATCGACAATCGCCGGTTCGCCTCTTTGCAAAAAATTACCGCTCATCACAGCAATGACGACCTCCGCCTGACTTTCTTGCCGGGCTTTTTGCAGATGGTAACGATGTCCGTTATGAAAGGGATTGTACTCAACAATCACACCACAAGTCTTCACAGTTTTCCTCCTCATTTAACATAGCTGCCATAATCATAGCTTAAAAACTTGGGAATTTCCAAACAAATCCTTACAGTTTTCATAAATTATTCACAGTTTACTTTTATAATTAATTGATAAAGAGGTGACTAAAATGCAAGAGTTGCGCTATGCGCTGTCGGGGGCCCAGTATTACAAAAAACAATCGATTTTAACCGGTATTGTTTTAGGGCTTTTTATTTTTACTATCAGTTTGTTATTCAACTTACGTTCCAGTGCGCAATTGCTCTACATGCAAATCTTGCAAAAAATCAGTTACTTCAGCACGGACACTAGCACTCCTTTTTCAGCAAATCGGTTAGCATCTGTTGAAGAGGTTTACGAGATTGCCATTCTCGTAACGATTGGTATTTTCGTTGTTCTGATGTTTGCGATTTTATTTTTCTTTTTAAAAAATAAATTGGCTGAGCTGCTGAACTGGAAGCTTCTTGGTTTTAACTTTTGGCAGATTTGGGGCATTTCCCTTTTAGAACTACTGATTCCCCTTTTATTTGTTTGTTTAATTATTGTGACTTTATTGTCGGTTTTTGATAGCTATTATGAAACACTTTTGCAACAAATAAATTTCGGCGTACTGCAGCATTTGACGAGTGAAAATCTAGCAAATCAATCGTTAGCAGTCGCTACCAATGATACTTTTTCCGTGACCTTCTCTGATTTAAGCAACTCGCTGTTTTATATAAATTTTGAAGAAGGCTTTAACCTACTGATGATCTTGCAAAACTTTGCCAAAAGTTTAGGCTTAGTGATTGTTCTTTTGAGCCTGATGCTTGGGCTTTGGCAGTTCATTGGATTACGCTTTTTAACCAAAAAATTGAGGTGAGGATATGATTGCAACACCCGGAGCATTAGACAACCAAAAATCAGGACTCTTCATTCATCTAGATTCCTCTGAAAATATCGGCCAACAATTAAACCAAAAACTGGCCCAACAACTGGTCAAACCAGATAAAAATTTAGCGATTATCAGCAGCAATCAAGAAGGCCAGATACTCGGCATTCCCTATCTAACAGTTAATGATACCCTTTATCTTGGCAGCAAAAAAAATAGCATTAATGAAGCTGAATTACAGACTTTAGCAGCTGAATTAGCGATTCCCACGACTAATTTTCAAAAAAAGTTTTCAGAAGTTACTTTGCTAAACGCAATTAAGCTGCAACTGTTGTTGGCCTTGATTCAAAATAAAAAAAATATCTATTTAAATGATTTTTTTGACAAGTTAGATACCAAAGAAATTCAACATCTGCTGATGCTTTTGCACCAAATAGCCCACAACGAACATTTAGAAATATACTGCTATACAAATAATATCGCGATTGCCAACAGCAATTATGTGGACGCTACATTTTAAAATATGGTTTATCCTAGACTGTGAGTTTAATTTTACTGTAAAGTGAAAATTGAGCTTGCAGTTTTTTTTGTCTATTTCTTGTCACAATCAATGGACTTCATCATTTAAGTATTACTGCTTAGCCTGACAGCACAATAAAATACCGCCACTAACTGTCAGCATTTTCGGCTGTAGTTAGCGGCGGTTCATTAATTTTTACTTATTGCTTTCTTCAGGCAGCTGCGGCTTTTCTTCGCCATCAGCCAATTCAATATCAGGGAAGGAAATTCTAAAGGTTGTCCCCTTACCGGCTTCACTCTCCACTTCAATTGAACCTTTGTGTAATTTGACTAACTGTTGCACAATCGATAAACCTAAACCAGACTCACCGTATTTCGTGCTAGTTCTCGAAGGATCGGCCTTGTAATACCTCTCCCAAATATTTTTCCGTTGGGCTTCGTCCATACCGATACCCGTATCTGTAATTGACACAATGGTTTCCAGATAACCTTTGTCAACGGCAACGGAAATGGTGCCGTCATTAGTAAACTGAATCGCATTTTGTAAAATATTAACCATAATCTGAGTAAATCGGTCATAATCTGCAAAGACATCGACCGCATCTGTAGTCAACAATTCCAATTTATCATTGGAGGCTTGAGCTTTACTTTCCAGCTGATTTAAAATTTTCGCCATCGTTTCCGTGGCATCAAATTTCTTGATAACAATGCTCAGCTGATTAGTCCGAATTTTTTCGTAATCGAGATTTTCTGTAACTAAGCGAATCAAACGCTCGGTTTCCGTCTGCATCAAATGAATCGCATTTTCCTTTTGATTCTCAGGAATCGCATTGTATTCTAAGCCCTCTAACAAGCCTTTAATCGTCGTCAACGGCGTTCGCATCTCATGGGAAGCATCCGCCATAAACTGCTTGCGGCGTTCCTCTTGTCGTTCAATTTCTTCATTTGATTCTTTTAACGAGCCCGCCATTTTATTGAAATCTTGCGCTAATTCATCAAATTCATCTTTGTTGTGATTAGGAATTTCCACATCAAAATTCCCTTCAGAAATTTGCTTGGTCGCCTGCTTCAAGCGATTGATTTTTTTGACTTGGAAACGGGCAAAATAGTAACTCATGATTAAGGCGATAAATAAGGATACGATGAATGCTTTAATCAAATTAGAGTTAATTGCTTGGATACTTTGTTGAAGATTGCGGGCGGGTTGACTAATTACGAGGACACCCGCATAAATACTTGTCCCGTTTTGAACCATTGTACGGAAAACATATGAAGTAGTCTCTTTTTCTCCTTTTAGATTGGTTTCTAATGTCTTGCTAATCACTGTGCTGCTTGAAGGATCACTTAAGGCTGTCCATTCGCTATCAGTTAGCTGATCAGTAATCGAGGTTATCGTACTATCATCTGTTGGATAACTTAAATCGCCATTTGTGTCAAAGATGGCAAAAGTTACACCTTGAGGAGCGAGCAAGTTCGTCACAGAAGTCAAGGCTGATTGATAAGTATCTGTCGCTGATTCAAGTAAACTTGCTGATTGAGAATAATTATACAGCTGCTGATAATTATTCTGCTCCATGGTGTTTCTGGTCAATTGGGTGAAAGAAAAGCCAATGATCAGCATCACGATAATGATGACTGACCAAAAGGCTAAAAGTTGTTGATAGAGGTATCTCATTGTTCAGCACCGGAGTCGTCGAATTTATACCCGACTCCCCAGACGGTCTGAATAACTTGGGGACCGACCTTTTCAATTTTTTGCCGCAGTTTTTTGATATGGGCATCAACCGTCCGCTCATCACCAAAATATTGATAATCCCAAACTAATTCCAGCAGCTGTTCTCTGGAAAATACTTGCCGCGGCTTGTTGGCTAAAGTATGAAGCAAATCAAATTCCTTCGGTGTCAAGCCTTCAATCAATTTACCATTGAGGTAAGCTTCGCGGGTTTTAGTGTTCATTTTGAAATGATCTGTTTGCACATCAAAATTATTATCACTGCCGCCTTCACTGGGTCCAGTAGTTTCGGCAATTTCTGAACGACGATGCAAGGCTTTGATTCGGGCAATCAAAGTCAACGGGCTGAAGGGTTTTGTCACGTAATCATCCGCACCCATTTCTAAACCGATCACTTGATCACTTTCTGAGTCACGGGCCGTCAGCATAATAATCGGTACCGTGGTGGAAACTTTGCGGATTTCCCGACCGATAACCATACCATCCATCGTTGGTAGATTTAAGTCCAAGGTCACCATATCCCATTTATCCGGTTCAGCTAAAAAGGCATCAAGGCCCTCTTTGCCGTCATATTTAAAGGTTGCGTCCCAACCTTCGTTCAAAAAGAACATCTGCATCATCTCAGAGACAGATTCATTGTCTTCAATCATTAAAATATTCATTCATTTTCGCTCCTTTAACAATTTCATGATATAAAATTTCTATTTCAAAAAAAACCTGCACTAAGCAAACCACTTTTTTTCTAAAAATTGAAATATCCTCTGCTTTAGTATACAAGAAAATCCTTAAAAGACCAATGTTGACAGTCATTTTTCAAGAAAGTTTCCGTTTTTCTTCACAATCTGCTAAAATGAGAGAAAATTATTAAAGGAGTTTTCCATGAACGAGCTAAAAGCAGTGGCATTTTTTGATTTAGATGGCACTTTATTAAATGAGAACAGTCAAATTACTCCAGAAATAACTGAAGCAATGCAACAACTAAAAGAAAATAAAGTCCTGCCGGTGATTGCTACTGGCCGGACAGAGGTTGAAATAGATACAATTATGCAGGCAGCTGGCATTGATTCCTGTATTGTGATGAACGGCCAATTTATTCGAGTTAATGGCGAAACGGTCTATCAAGATATTTTTGCACCAGAACTCTATCAGCGTTTTTATCATTTTGCCAAAAATCTAGGTCATGAGGTCAGCTTTTACAATGCGCGTCGAATTTGGGCCTTTGACACAAATGATTCTATGGAAAAAGCCTATAGTTTCATCCATGCCAACATGCCGAAAATTGTTTCCGAATTTCCAGATGAAACAGTGAATATGCTATTGGTTCTTGGTAGCGACCATGATGAACAATATCTTGCCGCATTTCCTGAGCTAACTTTTTATCGTAACTCGCCTTTTTCAATTGACACAGTAAAAAAAGGAACCAATAAAGGAACCGGTGTAAAAAATTTATTACACAATTTGAACTTAACAGATGTGCCAACTTTCGGCTTTGGCGATGGCTTAAATGATTTAGCCTTGCTAGAGGCTTGTGATACAGCAATTGCGATGGATAATGCTCGCCCTGAAGTGAAAGAAGCAGCTGATTATATCACAGCTAAAAATACTGAAGGTGGCATTGTGCAGGCGCTAAAACATTTTGAATTAATTTAAATTTCCACCCAACAGATTTCAATTAATTTCTGAGTACAACAAGTTTCTTACTTTTTGAACTGCGAGCTTTGCTTTTTTTCGCAGACATGTTATACTGTTTGAGCACAAATCCCGTGCACCCTTTAATTTTCGGGGGCGTTACGGATTCGACAGGCATAGTTTGAGCTTGAATTGCGCTTCGTAGGTTACGGCTACGTTAAAACGTTACAGTTAAATATAACTGCTAAAAACGAAAACAACTCTTACGCTTTAGCAGCCTAAAAACTGCTTGCGTAGATCCTCCCGGCATCGCCCATGTGCTCGGGTAAGGGTCTCAAAACTAAGTGGGATACGCTAAATTTTTCCGTCTGTAAAATTTAGAAGAGTTCATCAGACTAGCGAAGTTCGTCGCCTGTCATTCGGCAGCGGGCCAAGTGAAACTTAATTGAATTGACTATGAGCGTAGAAGTTGAAGTGGCAATGTGTTTGGACGCGGGTTCGACTCCCGCCGTCTCCATTTCTATTAATTCTGTGGAAATGAGCAAAACTCCGAAACCTGAGCATCAAGGGTTTCGGAGTTTTTATTTTCTGAGTTTTCAACGACAGAAAAATATTTCTGCATCATTTTTGCATTATCACATTCATCCGCCTGATTAATTTCTTGTTATCTATCTCCCTCACCTATCTATTTCAAAAATAATTAAACCACTCTTTTCTCCAGCAAACATCATTTTACAAATCCCCCCTTGACTTCCAGTGACCTTTAAGTTGTACACTAAAGAAAAACTTTGGAGGCCACAATGAAATATTTATACCTTATGCGCCATGGCGAAACTTTGTTTAATCAGCTGCACAAAATCCAAGGCTGGTGTGATTCTCCGTTGACGGAAGCTGGTAAAGCACAAGCATTGCAAGCAAAACATTATTTAACTCAGCATAATATCACTTTTGACCATTATTTTTCTTCAACACAGGAACGAGCCTGTGATACACTTGAAGTAATCACGGATCAGCCGTATAGCCGCCGAAAAAATCTCAAAGAAATGAATTTCGGTAGCTTTGAAGGAGAAAGTACACGACTGCAACCAGTGGGGCCGGAAAATTATGAGCATTTTTACGAACAGTTTGGTGGGGAATCAGCGGAGGAAGTGCGTCAGAGAATGCGTAAAGAATTGACTTCTATTATGGAAGAGACTCAAGAAAATGCTTTGGTTGTCTCTCACAATGGTGCTATTTTTTATTTTTTACAGCAAATTTATCCTTTGGGTCAGCAACCTTTGCAGCTGGCAAATTGCGGCTATATAAAATTTGCCTACCACGAAGAAAGCTTCACTTACATTGAAACCATTAATCCATCAACGGAAAGGAATTCAAAATAGATGAAAAATCAAAAGGGCCAAGCCATTCCAAATAAGACACAGCCTATTCCAACAAAGGCTTTTAACAAGCAAGAGGGAACCATTTTGTACTGGTTGGGAAATTCTGGTTTATTGATAAACAGTAGAGGGACGACCATTCTGGTGGACCCAGTGCTTGAGGGCTTTGACATTCCGCTTTTAATTGATATGCCTTTAAATGCCGCAGAAATTCCTCAACTGGATGCAGTGCTCTTAACTCATTCTGATAATGATCATTTTAGTGTGCCCACGTTAACAAAATTAAAAAGATTAACGCCGACTATCCATGGACCAAAATATGTCGCCGAATTATTTACAGAAAAAATTGGCGGGCCGGCTAGCGGTCACGACCTTCATGACCATTTTAAGGTCAACGATATTGAAGTCGAAGTCACACCGGCTGATCATGCTTGGCAAAATGACACGACAAAATTTAATCGTGTTTTTCGGTTTGAAGATTTTTGTGGTTTTTATCTAAAAACCGTTGATGGTTCACTTTTTATTCCCGGCGATTCAAGATTGCTGCCAGAGCAATTGACTCTACCTGAACCAGATGCAATTCTTTTTGATTTTTCAGATAACAGCTGGCATATTGGTTTTGATAATGCTGTGAAACTAGCCAACACTTATCCCCATGCTGATTTACTTCTAAGCCACTGGGGTACTGTTGACGCCTTTGATAAAGATGTCTTTAACGGTAACCCTGATGATTTATTTCCAGTCGTCACAAATCCCGAACGAATTCGGGTGTTGGCGGCTGGAGAAGCTTTTTCATTAGTCTCTCATCAGTAAAAAATAAAATCCTCATCCTCTGCTAGATTTAAAAAAACTAGCGAAGATGGGGATTTTTTCGTGACTCATCTATCAATTTTGTAGAATTACTTGCCTGTGCGTTCCTTTTCACTTTGGGGATAGCGGTCACCGACAATTGTGATCGCAGCGAGTGCTTGATTCAGCTTGCTCAATTCTTCTGCTGTAAAAGAAATTGTTGCAGCCTGGGCATTTTCTTGGACACGCTCGTTATTTGTGGTGCCAGGAATCGGAATAATCCACGGCTTTTGCGCTAAAATCCAAGCAATCGCAATCTGAGCCAAGCTAGCAGCTTTTTCCTGAGCAATAATTGTCAAGAGGTCTAATAATTTTTGATTGGCTTCTAATGCTTCTTCAGTGAAGCGGGGCAGCTCTTTGCGATTATCATTTTCCGCAGCAATCGATGCAGCCGTGACTTTCCCAGAAAGATAGCCTCTGCCTAATGGACTATAGGCTACTAAACCAATCGACAGCTCCTCTAAGATTGGAAAAATTTCTTTTTCCAAATCACGCCACCAAATTGAGTATTCACTTTGAATAGCTGTCAAGGGTTCAATGTTATGGGCGCGTCGAATTGTTTCACCATTGGCCTCAGAAAGTCCCCAATGTTTGATTTTCCCTTCCTTTTTAAATTGCTGCATGGTAAAAGCAACTTCTTCGATTGGAACATGGGGATCAACTCGGTGAATGTAATACAAATCAATGGTCTCAGTTTGCAATCTTCTTAAGGAACCCTCAAGTGATTTTCTCAAGGTTTCAGGGCGGCTGTCTGGCCAATTTTTCAAACCATCAATTTGAAAGCCGCCTTTTGTAGCAATTTGCAGCTGATTGCGTTTGTCCTTTAAGGCTTGTCCCACAAGTTCTTCATTTGTATACGGCCCATATACTTCCGCAGTATCAAACATCGTATAGCCAGCATCGAGGGCTTGGTCTAAAATTGCTTTGACTTCTTTTGCTGATTTAACAACGCCTCGATGGTGGTTCAATCCCATGCAGCCAAACCCGATGGCTGATGAAAGAAAATCATCATTACCTAACATTCTTGTTTGCAAATTTCTCCCTCCTTCAAGTTGGCTTTCCACAAATAATTTTTTTGATAGTTAAAATCAATTTCAGCTCTTGACTGAACTTGGTGCTGCCATTTCAATCGTTGCCAAATTTTCTCCGTTGGTTTCAATGACTTGCTTGTACCAATAAAAAGATTTTTTTCGGCTTCTGGCAAAGCTGCCATTGCCTTGATTGTCGCAATCGACATAAATAAAGCCATAGCGCTTGCTCATCTGTCCGGTGGAGGCGGCAATTAAATCGATACAGCCCCAAGTTGTATAACCGATTAGCTCAATGCCATCGATTGTGACCGCATCGGTGAAGGCTTGGATATGCTGTCTTAAATAATCGATGCGGTAATCATCTTCAACAAAACCATCTGCGTTAGGAGTATCAACGGCCCCCAAACCATTTTCAACAATAAAGAGTGGCTTTTGGTAGCGATCATAGAGCTGGTTTAAAGAATTACGCAGACCCAGTGGATCAATCTGCCAGCCCCATTCAGTATTTGTTAAATGAGGATTTTTAATCGTGCCGTAAATATTGCCGGTGGTTTGTTCATAATCCTCTTCGTGGGCACTGACGGTTCGGGAAGAATAATAAGAAAACGACACAAAATCAACTGGTGCGCTGGCTAAAATTTTCGAGTCTTCTGGGTCCATCTCAATTTTTAAGCCCAGGCGTTCAAAACGCTTTAAGGCATAATTGGGATATTTGCCACGTGCCTGCACATCAATAAAGAAATACCCTTCACGGTCGCGATTGATAGCTTCTTGATAATCTTCAGGACGGCAAGTATAAGGATAATTATTGCCCCCCGCTAACATACAGCCAACCAAATTTTCTGAATCAATTTCGTGGGCCTTTTTAGTCACTAAGGCACCCGCAACTAACTGATGATGGGCAGCTTGGTATTTAATTTCTTCTTGGTTCTCCCCTGCTTCAAAAACTAAACCGCCGCCGACAAAGGGTTGGTGCAATAAAATATTAATCTCATTAATGGTCAGCCAATATTTTACCAGACCTTTATAGCGAGTCAGAACAGTTTGGGCATAGTTCACATAAGCCTCGATCATCTGACGGTCTCGCCAAGCGCCGTATTTTTTAATCAAAGCCAACGGCACATCAAAATGGGCAATTGTTACTAATGGTTCAATCTGGTGCTTTCTTAGTTCCTTGAAAATATTTTCGTAAAACAGCAGGCCGGCTTCGTTTGGCTCGGTATCGTCACCATTAGGAAAAATTCTAGTCCAAGATAACGACATGCGATAGACCTTGAAGCCCATTTCCGCAAATAATTGAATATCATCGAGATAGCGCTGATACATGTCAATCGCTTTTTGAGCGGGATAATAATGCTCATCATCCCACGCTAACATTTTTAATTCTCCCAAACCGACCGCTTTACGGTCAGCACCAAGGGGCAGCATGTCAATATTTGACAAGCCGCGACCATCTTCAAGGACGCTCCCTTCGGCTTGATTAGCAGCCGTTGCGCCGCCCCATAAAAAATTCTTAGGTAAAGACATTGAAAATTCCTCCAGTATTATTCTTAGACTTTAATTGCCAAAACATCTTCGTTACAAGTGGTCGGACCGGCTACTAACGGTTCAATCGTTGAATATTGCGGCGTGTTGGTGACCACAACTGGTACTTGGGTGCTGTAGCCGGCAGCTGTGATTTTTTCAATGTCAAAGGTCGACAACAGCTGCCCCTTTGTAACTCGTTGACCATCTTCGACAAAGGTTTCAAAAAATTGACCGTTTAACTCCACCGTATCTAAGCCAACGTGAATTAAAACTTCGACGCCAGTATCAGATTCCAAACCGATTGCATGTTTTGTTGGGAAAATTGTCACGACTTTGCCATCAAAGGGCGCTAAAACTTCCCCTACACTTGGCTCAACAGCGAAGCCTTTACCTAAGGCTTCTGAAGCGAAAACTTGATCTTTTACTTCACTTAAAGGAATAATCGTTCCTTTAAGCGGGCTAACCAAGGAAATATCTTCTAAAATAATTTCTTTGACCTCGGGAATCGTCGTGTCTTCAAATTTAAAACTTAAAACATAAGTTAACACCGCAGTCACCGCAGCTGAAATAATTAAGGCGATAATAATATTCCAGAAAAAAGTCATCGTGTTATCGCCAATATAAAGTAAAACCGCAGGCAAGCCAGATGAACCGGTAGCAAAACGATGGGTGTTGGTTAAGCCAGCGTACAAGCCGCCTAAGCCGCCACCAATCATTGCCGCGACTAACGGATATTTTTTCGGTAAATTAACGCCATACAAGGTCGGTTCGGTAATGCCCATATAGGCAGTGATTGAACCGGATGTGGCAATCTGCCGCAACTTTTTATCTTTTGTTCTAAAGGCCACCACGGCTGAAGCTGTTGCTTGAGCGATATTGGAACAAACACAACCGGGACCAAAAATACTATCGTAGCCTAATTCTGCCATTTGCATCATGCCTAGAGGTGCAACCCCATTATGCAGACCAAACATCACCATGATTGGTAAAAAGCCACCGATTAATACTGCTGGTACCCAGCTGGCGTTGACGCTTAAGAAAGTAAAGAAGCTGGCTAAGTAGCCTCCCAAGACACTGCCAATAGGACCTAAAACTGAAAAAGCTAGCGTTCCCATAATTAAAAAGGTTAACAGCGGCACAAAAACTAATTCGACTGATTTTGGTATCACACGATTCAGTGCTTTTTCAACATAGGATTGTACAAATACAATAATTAAAATTGGAATAACCGTGCTGGAATAAGTTGCTAAAGAGAAAGGAATAATATTAAAGAGTTGCACGGGCTCCCCTGCAGCGACTAAACTGGCCCAATTGGGATGCATCATCATCGCTGCCACCGCCACTGCTAAAATCGGATTTGATTTTAATTTCTGCGCTTCGGTAAAGGCCAACAACATTGGCAAGAAATAAAAGACGCCATCAGCAAAAAGATTTAATAAATAATAGGTTTGTGAATCCGTAGTAGTGAGATTAAAAACAACTAGCAAGGCCAACACCGCTTTAACCATCCCCGCACCGGATAAAGCTGGAATAACCGGCTGAAACGTACCGGAAACAAATTCGATGATTGTATTTAAGATGCCTTTTTTCTCGCCATTTTCAACAGGACCACTGACATCGATATCTTTTTCGACTTCTTCAAAGACCTCTTTCACATGGGTGCCAATCACCACTTGATGGACCCCACCACTGACAAGATATTTTGCCACTCCATCCAAATTTTCAAGGGCTTTTGTCTGCACTTGGCTTTCGTCTTTGATTTTAAAGCGCAATCGGGTTTGGCAATGATAGGCGTCACTAATATTTTCTTTGCCGCCTAAATCTTGGATAATTTCTTTGGCTAATGCTTGGTATTTTTTACTCATAAAGAGGCTCCTTTCAAGTCCCGCAAAAACTTTTCAACGTTTGAACTAGTTCTATAGCAGAAGATTAACACGGAAAGTTAACGCTTCCAATAGTTTCCAGCAACAACGAAACGGGTTTCGAGAAAGTTCTCAAAACCCGTTTTTTTATGAAATTTATTCCATCTTTTGAGGCGTTTTTAAAAATCTTCTTGCATCGCTTTAAAATTACTCGCCCGTTCTGATTCCAAATCTTTGGCATTATTAATTTTGATTGCAAGATTTTTTTGGTAATCCAAAGCAAAAACTTTTCCGTATAACACATCTAGGACTATCATAATTGATTCTTCCGTCGCAAAGTTGGTAATTTTAGAATAGAGCTTTTCCCGACTAGAAATATTTAATACCACTGTCGCATAATCCCGCAAATAATTTTGACCGCCGCTAGTTAAGCCGATAATCGGCACCCCGTTGCGCTTTAAAATTTTGACACTGCTGATGGGATCTTTTTCTGGGCTATTGCCAGAATAAGAAATGATTAAGCCGCAATCAGCAGGAGTCAGTGAGTGGGAAATCAGTCCCATTTCACTGGGGCGGGCCATAAAAGCTTTTTTTTGGATGGAAAGTAGTTTTCGGCGAAACAATTCGCCGTAATAAGAATTGGGACTCGCCCCATAAATCACTAAATTTTCGGCTTGGTTAATTAAAGCCGCCGCCGTATTTAAATCCTCTTCTTCAAAAAGGGCTACTGTTTCTTGCAGGCTTTGTATTTTTAAATTGGCAATGTTTTCAATGATTTCCAGAGTCTCAGAATTTTCGTCAAAAGGTAGATTAGGATCGACACTGTCACTGGCGCTTAATTCTAAACTGGCAACTTCATGGGTGAAGGCGTAAATAAATTCCCGCCAGCCGGAATAGCCAAAATATTTAGCAAAGCGCACCAAGGTCGGCTTAGAGGAAAAAGTTCGCTGGGCGATTTCCTGCATCGTCAGATTCGCCAGCTGGTCTTTATTTTCCAAAAGAAATTCGCCAATCGAACGGCGGGCATCGTTTTCTTTAAAGGCCGCATCTTCTATTTTTTGAAATAAATACATCTTCTCACTCCTTAAAAAAAGACTGGAGACCTAAGTTTCAGCAGCAGCAACTTTTCTCTATTGTCCATAGCCGACAAATTTTGAGACGGTAGACAAGACTTTAGTTACTGCTGTGATAAAACTTATACTCTCACAGTCCTTTTGCAGACATGTTATTAGTTAAAGCCGACGATTGAATGAGGCAGATAAGGTTCTTCTAGATAAGCGATGTCGGCTGGTGTTAATTTCATATCGACAGCCTTCACTGCGGTTTCAACGTGGGACAATTTGGTAGCGCCAATTACTGGGGCTGCTAAAGTTGGTTTACTAAAGAGCCAACTTAAAGAAATTTCGACACGGCTAACACCATAGCGCTCTGCTAATTCTCCAACGCGATCAATAATCAGCTGGTCTTGTTCAGCAGTTTTATCATATTTAGAACGCGCCGTATCATCTGTTTCTAAACGTTTAGAAGTCTCGTTATTATTGCGGGCTAATCTACCAGAAGCCAGCGGACTATAAGGCGTCAGTGCAATTCCTTTTGATTCACAATAAGGAATCATCTCCCGCTCTTCTTCCCGATAAATTAAATTCAAATGGTTTTGCATGGAAACAAATTGCGTCCAGCCATTTTTTTCAGCAACATTATTGGCAGCTTGAAATTGAAAAGCATGCATGGCCGACGCGCCGATATAACGAGCTTTACCGGCTTTGACTACATCATGCAACGCCTCCATTGTTTCTTCAATAGGTGTTGTATAATCCCAACGGTGAATGATATACAAATCGACATAATCTGTTTGCAGGCGTTTTAAGCTTTGGTCAATTTGCGACATAATATGCTTGCGGGACAGCCCGCCGCCGTTTGGCCCATCAAACATTTTTTGATGAACCTTGGTGGCCAAAACAATTTTATCCCGGTCAGCGTAATCCTTTAAAGCAGCACCTAAGATTTCTTCGCTGCGGCCAATTGAATATACATTGGCCGTGTCAAAAAAGTTAATGCCTAAATCCAACGAGCCTTTAATAATCGGCCGGCTGGCATCTTCTTCCAGCACCCATTTGTGAAACCAGTTGACTGGGTCGCCAAAACTCATCGCTCCCAAACAAATTTTTGAGACATCTAAACCAGTATTTCCTAATTTTGTATACTCCATAAGACCGCTCCTTTAAAATTATTTACCCATTAAGTTTACTGCTGGGCCTTTTTTTCGTCCAATACTTCTCCAGCAAACTTCACTATGCTTAAAAGGCATTTGACGCTTTTTTGTTTCAATAGACTGCTGCACTAAACTTACAATTTTTCTTATTTTTTGGACCATTGTTGGCCAAAACTTGCCTGTTGCGATTCAACATGGCCCCGATGACCATGAACAGTGATTTTATCAAGAGCTGCTTCTAAAGCGCTAAACTCTTCTTCAGTTAGTGTCACATTCCAAGCCGCTAGATTTTCTAGGATGCGTTCTTGATTTTTAGAACCGGGAATCGGCACGACATTTGGATATTTGTGGAGCATCCAAGCTAATGAGATTTGTGCATTAGTCGCTTTTTTTTCTGTTGCAAAGCGATTTAAAATTTCCAACACCGGTTGATTGGCAGCAATGTTTTCTTTAGAAAGCTGGGGTACAAATTTGCGCACATCGTCGCCTTCAAACTTGGTTTCACTGGTTACTTTTCCCGACAAAAAACCACTGGCAATCGGTGAAAATGGTACCACTGTGATGCCATTTGCTAAGCAGTAGGGAAAAATATCTATCTCAGCATCCCGCTCCAACATTGAATACAAATTTTGAACAGCGGCCACCGGTGTAACTGCATGAGCCTTGGCTAAAGTTTCTGCTGAAACTTGTGACAGCCCCCATTCTTTGATTAAACCTTCGGCAATTAATTCCCCCATCACCGCTGCGACATCCTCTAAAGGAATCGCCTCATTGATGCGGTGGAGATAGTATAAATCGACATAGTCTGTCTGTAAATTTTTTAATGATTGCTGCAGGTGTTCCCGAATGACTTGGGATAAATTTTTTTCAGCCGTCAGCTCTTTTTCGTCAATATGCAATTTAGTAGCCAGGACGACCTCGTTACGAAAATCTTTAAACGCTTTGCCTAAGAGCTGCTCATTGTGACCCGCAAAAAACATTTCTTTTCCATAAGCTTCTGCTGTATCAAAAAAATCACAGCCAAATTCATAGGCTTTTTGAATAGCCGCAATTGCGTAATCTTCATCAGGTACTGCACCGTAGCCGTGGGAAAAGCCCATACAGCCCATGCCAATTGGCGCTACGGTTAAACTGCCGATTTTTCTTTTTTTCATTGAATAAGTCGCCTCCTAAATTTTACACTCTATTTAAGAGTACAAGTTATAAAAATATTTGTCTAATACTCTTTAAAATCTCACCTATGCTTTTCAGGCATGTAAGTAAATCGTGAGATGACCTTAAGCATTACGAAATTTTTTTCTTCGTATAAAGTTGAATTTCTTCACTCAAATGCTGTCAAAAAGTTCGCATATCATTTTTTTCAAAAATCAAAATAGCTTACCCTTAAAAAAATCCATGCTATCCTTAGAGTAAATCATTTAAGGAGGTTATCACATGACTAAAGTTTTATTAATTGTCAATCCAAGTTCGGGCGGCGAAAAAGCCGCAGAGTACAAAAAAAGGGCGCAGGAAAGTTTACAAAAAATGTTTACAGAGGTCGTGACCAAAGAAACGACTGGCGATGGTGATGCGACAAAATTTGCGAAAACCGCCGTCGATGAAAATATGGATGCTGTCTTCGTTATGGGGGGCGACGGCAGTGTCAACGAAACAATCAGCGGCTTGGCGGGAGCTGAGCGGCCACCAAAATTTGGTTTCTTTCCTTTGGGCACTGTCAATGATTTAGCACGGGCCTTAGGGATTTCGCTAGAACCGGAACAAGCGATTCAAGAGGTCGTCGCTTATCAGCCACGGCCATTAGATGTCGGAAAAATCAATGACAGCTATTTTATGAATTCCGTTGCATTGGGCGATATTTCTGAGGCGGTAAACAATGTCAGCGTTGAGGAAAAAACTAAATTAGGCAGCCTAGCTTATTTTGTTGCTGGTGCTAAAAGTTTTATTAAAAATGAGCTCCATGAATTCCAGATGGTCATTGACGGTCAGCAGGAAATTTTTGTCGGGAGTACCGTGATGATTGGTTTGACCAATTCGATGGGGGGCTTCGAAAATTTATTTCCTGATGCGAAAGTTGATGACGGAAAATTTCATATGATTTACTTAGAGGATCAAAATAAATTAGACATGATTCGTTCTGCTCCGCAACTGCTGATGGGTGTCACAGAAGATGGTGCCAAATTAAGCTATCGCACCTTTACCGAGGCTGAAATTTCTTTAACCGATCACCAGCAGCTACCCGTCAATGTCGATGGCGATGGTGGTTTAAAGCTGCCAATTCATTTAAAACTCCTTCCGGCACACTTAGAAGTTTATTGTCCAGTAAAAGATTTGTCCTAATCAGTTAACCCGCTCTTTTCGCCTACTTCTGCTAGACTAAAGAAAAACAAGGAGGCGTTAACATGAACAAGAAAAGATGGCTGATTTTACTAGCAGCCGTTGTTGGGACAGAATTAGTTGGTAGCTTATCAGGACTTTTAGCCGGCGACATCCGCGGCATGTATGAATCCTTTAATCAAATTCCCCTTTCACCGCCAGGCTCACTTTTTGGCATCGTCTGGCCGATTTTATATTTTTTAATGGGGCTTTCACTATTTTTGATTATCATCACTCCGGCAAAACGCTCGACTAAGACGTTTGCCTATGGAATTTATGGCCTACAACTTTTATTAAATTTCACATGGAGCTTGGTTTTCTTCGGCGGCGACCAAATGTTTTTGGCGATTTTTAATATTCTAGCTTTGGACTTACTCGTCTTGTGCCAAATTATTTATTATCGACGGATTTCCAAGTGGGCGGCTTATTTATTAGTTCCTTATCTAGTGTGGATTTTATTTGCCACATATTTAAATATCGGCTTTGCCTTAGTCAACTAACAGATTTGTTTTTAAATTCTTTGCTAAATACTAAAAACCTATTTAAAGCCCGGTACAAGCCGGGACTTTAAATAGGTTTTTGGTTTAATTGACAATCACTGTCCCACTTGAACCGGCAATCGCTTCTGTCGCTTTTTCCAAAGAAGCGATAATCGCTTTGCGGCCCTTTTTTGATTCCGCAAAATTAATGGCAGCTTCCACCTTAGGCAGCATGCTACCGGGGGCAAATTGATTCTCTGCAATATAGTGTTGCATCGTTGAAACAGGTTCCTCAATTAATGCTTTTTGATTTTCTTTGCCAAAGTTGACAAAGACATGGTCGACAGCAGTTAAGATAATAAAAATATCCGCGTCAATCAGAGCCGCCATTTTCGCTGCGGCAAAATCTTTGTCAATTACCGCCTCAACTCCTTGATAGCGAGTTCCTTTATATTCAACTGGAATACCACCTCCACCACAGGCAATTACAACTTGTCCGGCCTCTACTAAAGTTTTTAAACTAACTTTTTCATAGATATCAACCGGTTTTGGCGAGGCAACGACCCGGCGCCAGCCACGACCGGCATCTTCTTTATAAACATCGTCACTTTCAGCCATTATTTTTTTGGCTTCCGCTTCTGAATAATAGCCGCCAATCGGCTTTGTAGGATTTGAAAAAGCCGGGTCATTGGGATCAACTACAACTTGTGTCAACATTGAGATGACTGGAATATTTTGAAAGCCACGGCTGACTAACTCCTCATCAATCGCTTGTTGCAAATGATAGCCGATGTAACCTTGACTCATTGCTGTACATTCTGGAAACGGCATTATTTTTTCCGGTTCAGCTGCATCGAATTTTTCAAAGGGCAACCGAATTTGTCCCACCTGCGGACCATTGCCATGGGCGATGACTACCTGATGGCCGGCACTAATTAAATCGGCGATGGATTTAGCCGCCAATTCAGCCTTAGTCAATTGCTCGTTTGCTGAATTTCCTAATGCATTACCGCCTAAAGCAATTACTACTTTTGCCATATTATTCTCTCCCTCTACCGTTTTGGTTGTTGCTGGGTAATGCAGTGAATATTACCGCCGCCATAGACCACTTCAACCGTATTGACGCCAACCACTTTTTTATCGGGGAACATTTTTTGGATTTGTTCTAAAGCCAAAGCATCATTGACATCACCATACTGGGGAACAATCACGCCGCCATTGGTAATTAAAAAATTCATATAGGAGGCAATACAAATGTCACCATCTTCTCTCGGCATCGTCCCTTCAACATAATCGATTTTAAATTCCCCTTTAATCGTGACATTTTCAACGGGGCAAGTCAGCTTGTGGACCTTCAACTGGCGTCCTTTGGCATCGGTCATTTTACTTAAACGTTCATAGGCATCTTTAGCGGCGGCATAAAAAGGGCTGCTTTGATCTTCGGTGTAAATGCAGGCAACTTCGCCGGGAGCAACAAAGCAAGCAACATCGTCGACATGGCCATTGGTTTCATCTGGATCAATGCCATCTTTCAACCACAAAACTTTTTCACAATTTAAATACTCACAGAGCATTTTTTCAATTTCTGCTTGAGTCATCTGAGGATTCCGGCCTTCACTAAGCAGACACATCTCAGTTGTCAAAACTGTCCCCTCTCCATCAACATGGAAGGAGCCCCCTTCTAACACAAAATCTTCTGTTCGATAGGAATCCGTTTTTTCAATTTCGCAAATTTTTTGCGCTACTAAATCGTCTTGATCCCACGGAAAATACAAGCCGTCTACCAAACCGCCCCATGCGTTGAATTTCCAATCGGTAGCCCGCAGCTCACCTTGGTCGTTAATTAAAAAGGTCGGTCCACAGTCTCTAATCCAAGCGTCGTTATTCGACATTTCATAAACCGTAATTTCTGGTGGCAACTGCCGGCGGCAATTTTGAAATTGCTGCTGCGAGACCACTACATTCATCGGCGTAAACTCACTAATTGCTTTAGCCACAGCGGTAAAAGCCGCCTGGACTGGTTTACCTCCGTCCCGCCAATTATCTGGACGCTCTGGCCAAATCATCCAAACTTTTTCCTGAGCTGCAAATTCAGCCGGCATTCTAAAGCCGTCCTGTTTCGGTGTTGATGTCACAATTCTCTTTGCCATCTTGATTTTCTCCTATCTTTGTTTTCTTTATTTTTTTTACCCAAATAATTCCTTCGCCAAATAAGATAAAGACGATTGCCCCGATTGTAATCGGCAGCTGCTCACTTAATGAAGCTGCATCGAATTGTAAAGGCAGGGCTGTGAAAATAAGTGAGATAATAATCATCACCATTGGTAAAACAACTAGTAAACCTAAAAAGAATTTCCCGCCGCCAACCTTAAAGGGTCTTGGCGTATCTGGATCAATTTTTCTCAGTTTATAAAATGCTGGAAAGACTGGCACATAAGACAATAGGAACATCACCAAATTTAAAGAAAAGAAGGCCCAGAATAAATCTTGATTTGGTAAAATCGGCGCAATCACCACCACGACAGAAGCGACAATACCATCCATTAAGGCCGTACCAGTTGGCATGCCGTTTTTTTGACTGCGTTTTGTGAAAAATTTTGGCATATCGCCATTTTCAGCGGCGTAGCAGGCTGTGTTATTGACTCCTAAGGACCAAGAAATCATATTTCCAAACAGCGTCAGTAAAAATAGAAAGGCCATCGCGATAATAAACCAGCCGGTAGTTGAGCCGGTCAATAATTTAAAGCTATCCATCAAGCCGCTACTGGTGCTGATTTGATCAGTCGGAATTGCCACACCGATCCCAAAAGCAGAAAAAATATAGATAGCGGCAATCACTAAACCAGCGGCAATAATTGATTGGGGAATTTGTTTTTTGGGATTTTCCATGTCATCGGCAAAAGTACAAATGACCTCAAAGCCCAATAAATTAAAAATAATCACCGAAATAAAGGATAAGCTGTTTAAATCAAAGCTTGGTAAAAGTGAGCTTAAAGTAAATTCATTGGCCATACCTTTTGTCAAAGCCACGTAGACACCTAAGCCACCGATTAAAACCGCCAGCAGCATTTTAATTACTGCTGCACCATTTAAAATCCAAATGCTATCGCTAACCGGATAAAAACTAATCCAAACGATTACCCAGATAAAAATCAGCTCGATGATGACCGCACCGATTGTTGGAAATTCGATACCGGTAATAGTTGTCACCAACTCCGGACACATCACCGCTAAAGAAGCCAGCCACAAAGGATAATTAATCCAATAATACCAAGAAACCCGTGAACCCCAACGATGACCAAAAGCTTTGGTGACCCAATCATAAATGCCGCCATCGCCAAGATAAGTTGTGCCTAATTCAGAAGAAATCAAACCATAGGGGAGTAAGAAAGTTATCAGTAAAAAAATCCACCAGAAAAATTGTGAATTACCGATGGCTGCTACCGGAGCTGCCGCTTCTGCTACAAAAACGACGCAGATAACCGACAAGATAGCACTCATCAAGCTAAATTTTTTCTTTTTTTCCATGCTGTTCATCCTTTCTAGCGCTGCAATTGTGGAAGCAAATGAAAAAATTTGCTTCCACAATTGCCACGAACTTTTACAGTGGTTTGCCTAAGAAAATTTCTAAATCAGCTTTAGCTTCGGCTTGTTTAGTAATGTCAATCGGATGGTTAGCTGCATAATTGTCCATTAAGTACACCAGCAGTCCCCGAATTGATGTCAAACGATTTTCTGCTTCATCAAAACAGATGGAATTTTTGCCATCAATGACATCATCGGTCACCTCTTCGCCACGAGTAGCCGGCAAGCAGTGCATAAATTTCGCATTTTTTCCTGCTTTGTTCATTAATTCTTGGTTGACTTGATATTTCGGATAGAAGACATTCATCCGTTCTTCTTCCGATAACTCCGCTTCGTATAAGCCATACCAAACGTCTGTGTATACAAAATCAGCACCGACAATTGCCTCCAAGTCATCGGTCACGACAAACGTTCCACCGGAGATTTCACAATTTTTTTGCAGCTTCGCTTGATGGTCGGCATTTAATTGGAAACCCTTTGGTCCAAATTGCACAAAATCCATGCCCATTTTGGTTGTAATCAATCCTAAAGAGAAACAAACTTGCGTCGCATCTCCAATAAAAGCGACTTTGCAGTCTTCAATTTTCTTACCTACTGGTAAATGTTCAAACATGGTACATAGATCGCCTATTTCTTGCGTCGGATGATTGTAATCAGACATGCCGTTAATCACTGGAATCGCCGCATGGGTCGCCAAATCATTGACACTGTGATGGCGTTCTACTCGAGCCATTAAAATATCCACTAAACGTGATAGTACTCGACTTGTATCTTCAATAGTTTCGTGACCGCCTAATTGAATTTGCCCTGGTGCTAAATATTCGGCATGACCGCCTAATTGGGTCATGGCTGTTTCAAATGAAACCCGTGTTCTAGTAGAAGATTGTTGAAAAATCATGCCTAAAGATTTGTTTTTCAGTAGCTGCGGATAAAAACCATTTTTGATAGCCGCTTTAATCTTTAATGAAAGATGGACGATTTTCAAAATTTCCTCCTTGCTGTAATCCTCTGTTGTAATAAAATCTTTTGTACTCATTTGTGTTTCCTCCTCAGGTTTATCTTTCTTGCATCCTCAAGTTAACAATTTTTTTGCAGGTTTACGATAAACTCACAGATGTAAACGCTACCAATTTTGAAAACCTAGCAAAATTACGGGTTTAAATTGAGGTATAAACCTAAGTTTTATCAAGGGTTTAGAAAAGTTTAGTTGGAAGTTTAGCTGAGATAGCAAAATAACTGAGGGGAAAAATGTTATACTGAACGTGTCAAAGAAAAAGCAGAATAAATTTTTTGTCACTGCTAATTGAAAGGGTTCTTATGATGATGGTCGCTATTTTTATTTATAATATTTTACTCCTTCTACTCTACACTTTTAGTTTTTCGATGGTCTTTGTCAGTTACCTTAAAGATAAGAAACCGCTTCTTGTAGCTATGCTATGTTTATTGAGTTTCTTTATTCTCGATAATGTCATTATTTATATGACAGAATTTTTAGTCGGTTTTGCAGCCAGCTACAACTCCTTATTTATGCTCGTGCCTATTATTAAAGCCCTCATTCTATTGATGAACAGCTTTTGTTGTATTTGGATTATCAATTTGATTTTGGGAGAAAAAATCAAAACCACTCAACTGACCATTTTAATCATCATGGCAATTTGGATGCTCTCAGTGCCGATGCTAGCCGACTCGGCTTTAAAAGTCTGGCTCTTTTACCTACCAAATCAACTCCTACTATTTTATTTGGGTGGTTATTGTCTGCTTCAATTAAAAAGCAAGCAGCCCAGTCAAACAGCAACTTTTTATTTAAAGGCGATTGCCGTCTTGGCCTTAATCAGCGGCATTTGTATTTTAAGTGAAGATACTTTTGTTATCTTTAATATTGATCAATACAGCTCCTTAACCTTAAAAATTTTCAATCGCAATTTTAGCGAAGATTTATTTTCAATTGCCAGCTGTCTTTTGATTTTACGCTACACTTTGAAGGACCTCCCCCTAACACAAACCAGCTCTCAGGCTTCTCCTGACAAACCTGATTTAGCTGATCAAAAAATTTGCCAGGCTTTTGAAAGCCATTATCAATTGACTCAACGGGAAACCGAAATCTTTCAGCGGCTATTGCAACAAGAATCAAACCAAGAGATTGCCGATAGCTTGTATTTATCCATCGGCACAGTCAAAACCCATGTCCATAATATTTTTATTAAGTTAGAGATTAATAAGCGCAATCAAATAATTTCTGTCTATCAGAAGTTTATCTCTGACTTTAATGTTAAAGGAGAGTCCCAATGACCGCTTATAAAATTGCTTTTTTTGATATTGACGGCACTTTAGCTGATAATCAGCTGCCCAAAAACTTAAGTATTTATGACCGAATCCCCGCTTTGGCTAAAAAAGCGTTGCTGCAATTACAAGAACAACAGATTGAAACGGTAATTGCCACTGGGCGCAGCTATTCTTTTATCAAAGAATTAGCAGCTCGCTTAAAAATTGGCAGCATCGTCGCTTCTAATGGAGCCCAAGTTACTCACCACGGACAAACTATCCAGCAGCATGCATTAGCCCCGCAATTAGTTCAGCAAATTATTGAGGAATTGGAAAAGCACCAGATAGGCTATTTAATTGAAACAACCGAGGCCATTTTTTATCCACCGGAAGCTGACTTTCGTGGCGATAGTCAGCTGAATCCACAGCCTTTGACAAGTAAGACTCATTTACCACCAAATATTTTACAATTTATTTGTCAGCTAACTGACAATCAGCCGCTTTCCCTAACTAATCCAGCAGTAGTCGTGGAAAAAGTAGCCCCGACAATTGCTAATATTCACGCCGGAAAAATTAGCAAAGCCTCCGGAATTTCAGCGTTGCTTAATCAGTTAAAACTCACACCTGCCGAAGCAATAGCCTTTGGTGATGAAGAGAATGATCTAAAAATGTTTGAGGCCGTTGGTTTTCCAATCGCCATGGGCAATGCTACTGCCCAGCTTAAAGAAAAAGCCCGCTTAGTCACCGCAGATGTTGGCGACGATGGTATTTGGAAAGCTTGCCTCCAGTTAGGATTAATTCAAGAGTAACGATGAAATTTCCGGCTGAGGTTATCTTTTAAATGATAGAGTTTTCTTTTTTATCAGCTATCAGGACAATTTTTTTGAAAGCAAATTTTTGAGATAAGATAATTACAAAGCAAATGACAAGGAATCACAGCAGGCTGCTTGATTCCTTGTCATTTTTTTGTCATAAAAGGCTGGATTTTGAAGTGCAGGAAACGCATTTAATTTGTATCGTTATACTTGAGGTGATGAAATGAAAAAGTATAAGTTAACAAAAGTAATGACTGCCCTGGTCTTAATTGCTCCTTCAATGTTTGCTTTCGCCCTACCTGTGAAAGCCGAAGAAAATCAAGAGGAACTGTTAAAACAACCAGAAGCTGATAGTCAAAATTTAAATTATCAATTAAATAATTATTATGATGCAAGCGGTGTTAACGGGATTGTCTTTAGTAAAAACAGCAACTTACTTTTAGGGGAAACAATCACATTTTCCGCAACAGTCGCCGTTGACTATCAGCTAGTCAGCTTGATGATTGGAAACGTTGAAAATTATTTTTATGATGCAAAAAGCAAGACTGGATCGTTTACTTTGACCGCCCTGCAACCAAGTGTCTCCGTTAATTTTGAAAAACTTGAAGTAACTGAGAATGAAGAAGCAACTGACATACCTGAGGAAGTTCCTGCAGAAGAAAATACGGTTGAACCAGAAACGCCAAGTGAAGTACCGGTCGAAACACCTGAATCAACTATTCCTCCTGAATCAGAAGCAGCAACTGAAACACCAACAATAGAAGAACCAGCAAAAACTGACGATGCAGCAGTTGGATCAAAAGAAGAGACAACAACTCCTGATGTCACTACAGAAACCAAATCAGCAGAAGCGCAAGCCTCCACTGAATCAAAAACAACAACGACTACTGTCAAACAAGAAGCAGCTCCCCTCTTAGATTTTGTTTCGCCAACTCAATCGCAGGCTGGGCAGCAAGCGATTATTGCAGAGGCCTTAAAGCATATTGGCGTTGCTTATGTCTGGGGTGGAAAAACTCCTCAAGGCTTCGACTGCTCGGGTTTTACCCAATATGTGTTTAAACAAGCATTAGGTCTAAACATTGGGGGCTGGACTGGTGAACAACAAAATATTGGTCTGCATAAACCTGTTGCTCAAGCCCAACCGGGGGACTTACTTTTTTGGCAGGATAGTGACTCAAATTATTCCCATCACGTTGCGATTTATTTAGGAAATAATCAATACATTGCGGCCCCAACTTTTGGCCAAACTGTTAAAATCTCAACCTTCTCCGCCGGCTTTATGCCAAATTATGCAATCAGTGTTCTTGGTGGAGTTGCGGGCAATTCAGTTGATACCACTTGGTCGAGTGAGTTTATCGTGACAAAAAATCAAACAACTAGTGAATTTATTGCTGAAATTGCAGAGGACGCCCGCGAAATTGCGCAAGAAAATGATTTGTATGCTTCCGTGATGATTGCCCAAGCCATTTTAGAAAGCGGCTCAGGTAACAGCACCCTCAGTGCAGAACCGAATTTCAATTTATTTGGCATTAAAGGTCAGTATCAAGGGGCAGCTGTTGCGATGAAAACCCTCGAACAATCACTGGAAGGCCAAATCTATCAAATCACTGCCGACTTTAGACAATATCCTTCTTACAAAGAAAGTTTGCTAGACTATGCAGAGCTTTTGAAAAATGGTTTGGAAAGTGACGCTGATTTTTACCAGTCTACTTGGAAAACTACAACAAATTCCTATACCGATGCGACTGCCTTTTTACAAGGGCGGTATGCAACAGATCAAAATTACGCTTTGAAATTAAATGCAATCATTGAAGCCTACCAATTAACGGATTATGATCAGCCATTGGAAACAGAAATTGTCGAAGAAGTTGTGACACCGCAAAAAGTACAACGGCAAAAAGTCAGCTTCAAAAAACTATTTAGTCAGTTTCTTGCTACTTCAAAAAAACTTATCCGATGTCAAGAAGACTCTCAAACGATCAAACTATCCACCAAAATTGTTCAGTTAGCTAACAATGAAACAGAAGTGCACTATCAATTACCTACTGAAAACTAACAAAAAAACCCTCGATTAAACTCTCAGCCACTCAATTAATTGCTAAATTAATTGATGCATGGCTCGTCTGTTTAATCGAGGGTTTTATTTATGGTTTTAAGGTTTTTCCAGTCACATGCAATTGTTTTTGTGTGATTGCCAAAGTCGTTGGACGATGGGAAATCAATAAAACTGTTTTTCCGTGAATTTTCTTGGTCAAGGTGTTCAGGATACTTCGCTCATTTAGATAATCTAAATTGCTAGTCGGCTCATCTAATAAAAGCAGCGGCGCATCATAGGCCAGCATTCTGGCAATGCCGATTCTTTGCCGCTCGCCGTCAGATAAGCTGCGGGCCTGGCCACCTACCACCGTCTGCAGGCCATCTGGTAGACTGTTTATCCATTCCGCAATTTCGGCTTCCTCAGCAGCTTTTAAGACAGCCGCTTGTGAAATAGCGGCATTACCTAAACGAATATTTTCCAACAAAGTCGTCTCAAAAATAAAAGTCTGCTGTTCCATCAAGCCTTCTAATTGATGGAGAGCTTCTTCTGAAAGCTCGCTGAGATTATTTTGATTGATATCAATCTGACCGCTTTCAGGATTCCAATAGCGCATCAATAATTTCACCAAGGTGCTTTTACCGCTGCCGCTTTCACCCCCGATGCCCAACCATTCCCCAGGTTCTAGAGTAAAATTAATATTTTCTAAAATCGGTTTGCCTTGCTCATAGCTAAAGGCAACATCTTGCAAACTCACTTCATCTAAAGCAAAAGTTTTTTCTTTTTCTCCAAAGGTCACAGCTGGTATTTCTTGCATTAAAGCATAGATGCGGCGGCCACTGGCAAAGGTCATCAATAAATCATTTCCCAAGCCATTTAAAGCTAACACTGACCCAAAGCCGCTTAAACTCAAAATTGGTGCCACAATAATTGTTTCCATTGGCAGCTGCCAAAAAGCAGCTAAGACTAAAATAATGACCGAAGTGGCAATCAAGGTCACTTCTCCAGCTATCCGCAAAACACTCCCCTGTTGCAAACGCAGGCGGTATTGTTGATTTAAATTGGCTCCTTTTTGCTGCAGCTCGAATAATTTTTCTGTCTGGAGATTGTATTGGTCAATGTCCTGTAGACTGGCAATATCCTCCATCACAGCCTGATTTAAAGCAACAAAATCTTTTTGATAATTATCGCCAATCTGCTGATGTTTGCGGTAGCTGAAAAATGGCAATAGAACACCAACAATTAATTGTCCCGCCAATAAAATCAGCGCCAACCCCAAATGATAGCGAGCCACAAAGCCAACTGTCAAAATGGTCGTGCCGCAAGCAATTAAAACGGGGGAAACAGTATGAGCAAAAAAGACCTCTAGCGCTTCAACGTCCGTGGTAATGGCTGTGATTAAATCGCCGCTTTTTTTACCGCTCAAGCGGGCTGGTCCTAAAAGGCGCAATTGAGCAAAAATTTTCTCCCGAATAATTGCCAGCAAGCGAAAGGCAATATTATGATTCAAATATTGTTCACAATAGCGGGCTACCCCACGAATGACGCCGCAGCAAATTAAAACAATCATAATCGCTGTTAAATTGACCGTCATGCCGCTAAAAATTTGATAGGCGGTCACCGCCGCTAATACCGGAATGATAATCACCACAATATTACTAATGATGCCTAAGCTGACTGCGCCAGCCATCAGCCAGCGGAGTGGTTTGACAAAAGCTAAAAGCCAGCGAATTAAGCTTATATTCGTCATTCTGTCACGACTCCTTCCAGCTGACGTTTTTCCTCAGCAAAATAATCTCGATAAAAAGCTGACTTCTCGGCTAATTCTTCAGCCGAACCTTGAGCAGCTAGTTCGCCATTTTCAAAGACCAAAATTTGGCCGGCATGGGCAATGTTGTATAACCGATGGGAAATAAAAATCACGATATGATCTTCAGCTAATTCTGTCAGCACCTGCAAAATAATTTCCTCACTAGCTAAGTCAATCCCCGAAGTAATTTCATCGAAAATAAACAACTCGGCTTCACTTAGTAAAGCTCTAGCCAGCAATAAACGCTGACGTTGACCACCGGATAAATTGCCGCCATTTTCAGTTAGAACTTCTGCCAATTGTTGCGGCAATTGTTCTACAAAATTTCGCAACTGAACTTTTTCTAAGACCCTCCATAACTCAGCCTCCGTGGCAGTCGGCTTAGCCAGCAATAAATTTTCTTTTAAGCTGATGGGATAGAGGTAGCCGTGATTATTAACCAACTTGCCCCGCTGATTAATTTCAGCGCGGGATAAATCATTTAAAGACTGCTGATTCCATAAAATCTCCCCTTGATAATCCACCAGCTGATGGGTCAGCAACTGGACAAAGGTGCTCTTGCCGGAACCTGATTTACCGACAATCCCGGTGAACTGACCTTTCTTAAAGGTCACCTGCAGATTTTTCAAAACGCTCCCTTGATTTTGATAACCAAAGCTAAGATTTTTCACGGTAATACTGGTTAACTCTTCTGTTAATTGTTGACTACCGTAAGCTATTTCCGGTCGCTCCAAATAATCGAATAAATTTTTGCAGGCACTGATGCCATTCATCGCCACATGAAAGAGTGAACCTAGCTGCCGCATTGGTAAAAAGAATTCAGCACTCAATAAAATAAACATCAGCACACCCACTAAGGAGAGTTGTTCGCTTTGATAAGCGAATAACGCTAACCCGATTCCTAAAGCAGCTCCACTGTAAGAAACAATATCCATAATCGTAATTGAATTTAATTGCATCGACAAAAGACTCATGGTCACTCTGCGGAATTTTTCAGCATCTGCTGCCATCTCCTGCTGTTTAGCTTGGTCCCGATTAAATGCCTTCAAAACACTTAGGCCCTGCAAGTTTTCGTGGAATTTAACTCCTAGATTAGTATAATTTTGCCAATAGCCCGCTAAAATTCTTTTTGCCAGCTTCATCACCGCCATAATAACAATCGGAATAATTGGCAAGCAAATTAATAAAATCAAAGCCGGCTGCCAAGCAAATTGCGCCAGCACAATAAAAATAACTAAAGAAGCGGCCAAACAATAAAAGAGCTGCGGCAAAAAACGAGCATAATAAATTTCCAACTGTTCGATACCATCGACTGAGTATTGACTCAAGCGGGTAGCTGAAATTTGGGCTTGACTGTTGCCTAAACGAAAAGCTTTGGCCATCACCTGTTCTCTTAATTGCAGGCGCAAATTAGCGGAGGCCGCATAAGTCGCATGATCAGTCAGCTGACTCAAGCAAATTTTACCAAATAAAACCACCAGTCCGCCGCCCAAAAGCACAGCTGGATTGATGGTACCTTTTTTTATATATAAATCAATTGTTTCTGCGATTAAAAACCACAGCAGAATCGATAATAAAAGGTTGATTAGTTTATAAAATACTAATAAAAGCAGCGGCTTTTTCGCCGTCAACTGAAACAGTCGTTTATCGATCATAAGGCTTTTGCACCTCAGCAACTTTCCTATTTTTAGTTTTGCGTCCCTTGATATACCAAGACAAGGCAATCACATGGACGACATAAACAATCGCCATTGTGACCCGCATCACGAGATTATCGACTAAAATCGCCGGAATCAAAAAGACCAGCCCAATCACAAAAAACATGCGAAGCAAACTCTTAGTCGAAATATTTTTTTTGACAAGCGTCTCCACCACGTAATTTTGATACGCATCTGAAGAGACAAGTTTGCCATATAATTTCTCAGAACTTCTCACCCAGAAAAAGGCGGTCAGCAGATAAAAAACGGCCGTTGGTAGAAATGGTAAAAAAATACCTAACGTGCCTAAACCAAACATCAAGCCACCTAAAATAATAAACAGGATTTTTTTCAACAACCACACCTCACTCGCTTTATTCGTTAAGTATATCACAACCAAAGAGAGTTGAGAATGGTTATCAGTTATAAAAAAAGTTCAGTCCAAAATAAATTCTGGACTGAACTTTTTTACATTTGCGGAATTAATTGGCCGTCTTCCATTTTTAAAACGCGATCAGACCATTCCACCATTCTTTGGTCATGGGTCACCATCACCGTTGCTTTTTCCTTGGCATGGGCTTCCTTGACTAAAAGCTTAACCACATCATAAGCGTGTTCTGTGTCAAGGCTGGCAGTCGGTTCATCTGCTAAAATTAAATCTGGGTCATTGAAAAGCGCCCGACCGATAGCCACCCGTTGTCTTTCACCACCGGATAAATCTTTCGGATATTTATCTTTTAAGTCGTAGATGTCGAGAGACTCTAATAAATCTTTGGCAAAGTCAGCTTTTGCTTGGTGTTCAATTTTTTCAACAAATTGAAATTGTTCAGCAACAGTTAAAAAAGGAATTAAATTGGCTGATTGTAAAATAAAGCCGATTTCTTTAAAGCGCAGGGCTGCTCTTTTTTTCTCCTTTAAATGCGTAAAGTCATTGCCGGAAATTTTAATCGTGCCTGAGGTGGGATTTTGCAAGCCACCGGCGATGGTTAAAAAGGTACTTTTTCCTGAACCTGAAGGGCCGATAATACTGACAAACTCACCTTTTTCAACTTTGAAATCAATTCCTTTGAGGGCTTCAACCGCTGTGTGGCCGCTGCCGAAGGATTTTTTAATATTTTCCATTTCTAAAATTGCCATGATTATTCTCCTCCAATCGCTGTAATCGGGTCAACCTTGGTGACGGTTCTAATTGAAAAGACGCCGCCTAAGACTGCTACGACAATTAAAATTCCGCCAAAGCCTAACCATTTGATTAAATCAACCGCAAATGGCATCGCTGCTGGTAAGATGAAGCTCGTACCATAGGACAAGGCAAAGGCGATAATAACGCCGAACAAGCCGACAAAGAAGGCTTGCGCGATAATCGAGCGCACAATATATTTTGTTGCCACCCCTTGGGCCTTCATCACTCCAAAGAGACTAGTTTTTTGCAACGTCATCACATACATGAAGATGCCGACAATTGCTGCAACCACTACAAACAAGAAAGCAATCATGGAATTCAAGGTTAAACTTTCAGCACTGTAGCCGGGAATATTTTCAATGAAAGTCGCTTCATCAATTGCTTCGATTTTAGTATCGCCATCAGCATTTGTCACCGCAACATTGTCTTCATTTTGCACCACGATTAAGTTGACGGGAATATTTTCTGCGCCGCCGAAATCTTGATCGCCGTATTTGATTTTGGCTTCGGTTGCCAAAGAAGTATAAATAATTGGTGCAACATTATAAGAAGAACTTGGAATGATGCCGACAATTGTCAAACTATCGTCATTGCCGATACTGACAGTGTCACCCACTTGATAGCCTTCTTGATCGGCTAAGTTTTGGGAAATCACAATTTCATCATCAGCAGTATACGTCGTGCCGCTCGTTACCTCAGGGACAACAAAACTCGTTTGAGCTGCGCCAAAAACGGTGATGTTGGTTTTATCATCAGAGTCGGCATTTTCACTGATGGAACCAGAAAAAATACTGACGGCCGCTTTATTGTCATCATCTGTGCTGACCCGGTCAATGTCGCCGGCAGTCAGTTGGGAAGCCGTGGCAACTTTATTGGCATCCTCTGATAAAACAATTTCTGATGCCTGCCAATCGGTGACAACTTTTGTATGACCGCTGGCAAGTCCATCGGCTAAGCCGGAGAGCATGAAAACAACATAGCCGACTAAGACCATGATGCCGATAATTAAACTGTAGCGGAGTTTTGCATATTTCATTTCTTTTATTGCTAAGAACATCTCAATCACCTCTTAATTTATTTCGTAGGTTAGCATACCACCGCTAAACTAGTTTTGATATTTTTTGAAACTGGAATGAACACTTTTTTGAAAAGTGTTTTCTTTCCGATAAAACCAAGGATTTTTTCTTTATTTTTTGAAAATTGTTTTGCCCTATAGAGAAATGAAAGGCTTTTTCTGTAGCTCATCCCTAAAAATTTTTTCAAAAAAAATTTTGGCTAAAGCTTCGTTTTAGGTTATGATGAAAAAAACTTCCAAGGAGCATTCAATAGAGCTACGAGAAATTCAACGAGCAGATAATTTAGACATTAAAAACTTGATTCAACATTCATTAAAACAGCGGCAGATGGACTTGCCGGGGACTGCTTATTTCGATCCTTATTTGGCTCAACTCTATGAATTTTATCAACAAGAAGCCTTTGGTACTTACTGGGTGATTCCTTATCAAAAAGAAATTATCGCCGGTGTCGGTATCGGCAGTTTTCCTTATCCAAATACTTGTGAGTTACAAAAACTTTATGTTCGAGATGATTTTCAAGGTCAAGGCCTAGCTAAATTATTAATGAACACTGCTTTGACTTTTGCCCGTGAGCATTATACTGATTGCTATTTAGAGACCCATTCAAAGCTTACTGAGGCTTGTCAATTGTATGAAGCACTTGGCTTTAAAAGGCTATCTGCACCGCTGATTGAAACAGAACACACACAGATGAATCGCTGGTATTTGAAGAAACTTGGCTAAAAATTAAGAGATTTTAAATTTGCCGGCTCGATTATTACCCCTTCGTGGGAACTTATGCTATAATAACAATTGGAATTTCGTTATCAATACATCGTTGCCTTTCCTAAGACAATTGAAAGGAGAATGACTATGACATTCGATAACAAAAATTTTCAATACCGAGTAACCTTGGATACTAAATTAAATTTGTTTGTTGTTTTCAACAAAGTAAATCCTAATCAAGTAGCCACTGGTACGACGATTGAAAAAGCTGTACAAGAATTGAAAAAATCTATCTAAGGAGTGTCCACTCACGTGAAGAACTATTCTTCGTACCATTTATAAAAGCATCTGCCAATCCTCATGGTAGATGCTTTTTTTGTTGGCTTCTTTCGATTTTGTGAAGACTGATTTTGAGTCGGTCTCTCAGACTTGAGACGGATATTTATTAAGTTCCCTTAAGATTTCGACGGCTTGACCTCAAGGTATGCTATAGTTTTATTACACTAAAATATTTTTATGCGACAATTTAATTTATTTTGAAGAAATTTATTCTCACTGGCGTAGCTTGAGAGCTGCAAGGATGACATAGAGGTAGGGATGTCATTGTTTAAATGAGAAATAGTTAACTGATAGTAATAGTTTTACCTGTAAGCTTTAAATTATGAATATTCTTTAGTTAGATAGCCACCTCAAAATTGAGGTGGCTATCGTTCATTTTAGAGAAAAACAGTGATAATACTGCCGCCGACAATCAGAGCTAGACCGGCTAAAGTCAGACGCAATTCTTTAGGCGTTTTCTTTTCCTTTAGAAAAACAATACTTCCTAAAGTTGCGACAATAACATTTAACTGCGTGATAATATAGGCAGTAGCCACGCCATTTTCTTCTGCAGAGAAAATATAAGCTAAAGCACCGATACTAAAAATCACCCCGACAATACTAGTTTGCCAACTTTTTTTCTCGGTAAAAGCTTTTGGTTCTTTAATCAGCGTATAAACAACAGCGCCGGCAAAAATTCCTAACATTTGAGGAAAGAAAATGGACAAGCCAGAAGCATCAATTGCTTTGGGAATGACACTATAAATCCAATAACCAAAGCTGGTCAAAGCCAAAATACTAATCCCCTGTTTTAACTGATTGTTGCCGCCTTTACTTTCACTAAAGGAGGTCATGCTGGCACCGATAATTAGTAAAACAATCGCAACCCCTCCAAAAATTTTATTGGTAACTCCTGGCCATTCACCAAAGGCCAGTACGCTAATTATCGAAGTCCCCACCAATTGCAAGCCCGTGGTAATCGGCATCGTTTTGCTGACGCCCATAATTTCTAGTGAGCGGTATTGCCCCGACTGTCCTAAAATCCAAAAGGCGCCTGAGGCCATGCTGACTAAAAAAATCGGCCAAGAAATCGCTGCTGGTGAAAAAAATAATTTGATTAACAGACCAACGACAAGCGCGCCAATTCCTGTTCCTAAAACTTCATTACTAGTTTTCCCGCCTAATTTTCCTAAGATTAACGGCTGTAAGCCCCAACCTAAAGCGGGAATTAATGCAATTAAAATTCCCATGAGTTCTCATCCTTTTTTTATTTTAGCCTCGTCCGCCTTGAAATGAAGGATATAAGGTCATCCCGCCATCCACAAACAAGGTAATGCCCGTCACATAGCTAGACTCATCTGATGCCAGCCAAGCGACCGCTGCCGCCACCTCTTCCGGTTTCCCAATCCGGGCCATCGGAATCATACTGGTGGTCGTTGCTAATTTTTCGGGATCCGCAAACTTTTCAGCATTAATTGGTGTGTTAATAGCTCCCGGTCCAATGCTGTTAACGCGAATTTTTTTAGCTGCATATTCCATTGCAATCGTTTCGGTGAACAATTTGACACCGCCTTTTGATGCCGCATAATGAGCAAAAGTCGGCCAAGGAATTTGTTCGTGCACTGAAGACGTATTGATGATATTGCCTTTTTTATCTTGGCTTAAAAAATAATTAAGAGCTGTCTTAGCTCCGAGAAAAACGCCAGTCAGATTTGTGCTGACAACTTTCTCCCATTCAGCCAGAGGTAGTTCATGGGTATTGTATTGATTTTCCAGACCAGCATTATTAATCCAAATATCCAAATCCCCAAAGGCCTTTAGTGTTTCAGCTAATAATTTTTGATTGCCCTCTTCTGTGGCAACATCTGCTTGTATGGCAATGCCCTCTCCGCCAGCTTTTTCAATGATTGCGACGGCTTCTTTAGCCCCCGCTTCATCAGAATGATAATTGACGGCCACTTTCATTTTTTCTTTGCCAAATCGTTCAGCAATGGCGGTGCCGATTCCCTTTGACCCGCCGGTGATAATCGCAACTTTATTGCCTAATTCTGAATACATCTAACCACTTCTTTCCTTTTTATAAAATTATGGCTTCTTTATAAAACAGCCATATAAGCTGTATTAAATTATTCTATGTCCTTCAAAAAAATGCAAAAAAACAGCTTAAACAAAGTTGCTTAAGCTGTTAATGCTTGCGTTTATTTTTTATTTACTAAAAGAAATTCTCTAGTGCCTTTTTCAAAGCGCTCCAAGCCGTCTTGTAAACGGCTGACAGGACAAGCATAATTCCAGCGGACAAATTGCTGACCGTTGCCGCCAAAAATATCCCCTTCCGATAAGATTAAACCGGTTGTCCTTCTTAAAAATTGACAAAAATCAGCCGTATCTTTCGTCAATGCAGAACAATCCAACCAAGCCAGATAGGTCGCTTGGCTTTCAATCAGGCGAATTTCAGGAAAACGCTTTTTAAAAAACGCCGTCAAAATCTTTCGGTTCTGACTTAAATATGAATTTAGCGCCTCTAACCAAGGGCGACCGTCAGTAAAAGCTGCGATTGCCGCTTGAATGGCAAAGGTATTCGGTTCCGCCACTTCATCTGTATTAATCCCCCGATTTACTTTTTCAAAAAGTGCTGGGTTTTCCACATAAATTGCCGAAGTTTGCAGTCCGGCTAAATTGAAGGCCTTCGTCGGTGCCAAACAAACTATCAGTTGTTGCGAAATCGCCGGGGAAATATCAATAAAAGAACGATATTGATACCCTTCATGGGTCAAATCACAATGAATCTCATCACTTAACAATAGCACCTGATGTTTCACGCAGAGGGCGCCGATTTTTTCCAAATCAGCCTGCGACCAAACTTTGCCAATCGGATTATGGGGATTACAAAAAATAAAAAGCGTGGTCTCTTTTAAAGCCAGTTTTTCTTCTAGGTCTTCAAAGTCAATCTGATAATTTCCTTCGTGATAAGTCATCGGTGAAGCTAAGACCTGCCGTTGATTATTTAAAATCGAATTGAAAAAAATATTATAGACGGGCGTCAAAATAACGACATTATCATGAACCTTGGTCACCTTGCGGACAATCGAGGAAATTGCCGGCACGACGCCCGTACAAAACATCAGACCTGATTTTTGCATACTCACCTGATGATAGTCTTGCCACCAATTGATAAAGCTTGCGAAAAATTCTTCGGGGACTGTATTATAGCCAAAAGCATTTTCCTCAAGACGTGATTTTAGAGCCTCAGTAATGGCTGGAGCGGTCGCAAAATCCATATCCGCCACCCACATCGGCAGCTCATTTTCTTTAATACCCCACTTGTAAGAATTATTTTGGCGGCGATCTATGAGCTGATCAAAATCATAGCTCATAGGGCCACCTGATTTTCATTGCCTAATGATAATTCCGTTTGACTGAAGTCGATAGCATTATCATCAAAAATAATTTCTTCAATGGCTGCGGCCTGAATTTTTCCGGCAAGCGGATTTTTAATACTTTCAATCACTGAATCCGTCGAAACTTGAACTGTTGAATATTCAAAAGCTAAATCAGTGTTGACAATTTTGCAGTCAATCATTTCCAGATTTTCCATGTAACACATCCCTTGATTGCTCTCCACCAAACAGTTAATTAATTTAATATTTTTGGAATTCCAGCCGAGGTATTCGCCGATGATGACCGAATCTCTTACCACGACATTTTCGCAATTCCAAAATGCATCTTTACTGAGGATGCGGGCGTTGCTGATTTCGATATTTTTAGCACCATCAAAAGCGTAGTTACCAGAAATAGTAAACTGATTCGCTTTAATATCTTGGCTATTCATAGCAAAATAGTCGCCAGTTGCTTGAACATTATTTAAGGTAATCTGCTGACAATTCCAAAATGTTTCCTCCGCATTTGGCAACTGGACATCCTCCAAATGAATATTGGAGGCTCTGCGGAAAGTTTTAGGCGCTTGAATCAGACTATGTTTGATTGCAAGATGATGACTGTACCAGATACCAGAGCGAGCCGTCTCAGTTAAGGTGATATTTTCCGCTTCTAAAAAGTTGCTGTACCACAGAGGATACTTCCAACGAAAAATATCATTGACCAATTCCAAATTGCTGCTTTCTTTTAATGGTGATTCGCCATCTAGAAAAACTGAATCTTCAATTCTCAAATTTTGTGCTTTAAATAAAGCCCGTTCGCCGCTTAAGACGGCTTGTTTAATTGTTTTCATATTTAATCCCTCTTTTATAAATTTCTATAGCTTAAGCCTACTCCTTAAAGCTGACTTTAAGTCAAGGGGAATTTTACAAAAAATCAATTATTTTTTGTAGCTACTCGAAAAAACAGATACATCTTGAAAAATTTCTTCAGTTAAACTAAGTGGGTAAATCTAAAAATTAAGAAGAAAGCCACTTTCCTGATTGCCACTTTCACAACTGCTTAATGAATTTCACATCCCAATAGACGATGGCTTCTTCATAGATTGCCAAAGTCTGCAGCTTTAAGAGGCTGCCTTTAATGCGACCGATTTTGATGCGGGGCACGCCTAATGTCAGCTCCTCATCTGCCAGTGCAATGCCAATACATTGACTGTTTGGAAAATAACTAACATCCCCTACAGAAGAATATTCTTTAACAGCTCCAGTTAAATTCATGCAGACTGGATCGGAGAAATAATAGTTTTCCAGCTTATTTTTTTCAAAATAGATTGGTGTTTGCAAACTGCAGCCCTTGACCTCCAAAAGAATCTCTGACTCGATTGCGATTTCAGATAACGTATCTCCCATCTGAATCATCAGCTTGGATTCTTTAACTTGCCATTTATAAATCATCTTGCTTCCCTCATTTAATTGAACCTTTGCGTATTATTTCCCTCAGTGTAAGGCCTGAAGTGGACTTTAAGTCAAGCAGAAGTTCTTTTTCATGGCAAATTTTTTTGAGATTAACTAATAAATCTTAAGATTCAGAAAATTTATTTGAATTTGGGCGATTTTCAGTTTAAATCCGCCAATATTTCTGACCGTCTTTTGTTCGACCTAAAAAGCCGTACTGAATCAGGTAACGGCGGACACTGACAAAGTCCGCAAACATCTGTTGGATAATTTGATTGACTTGGGCCTCGGTATACGTTTTTTCTTCGTTAAACTCGCCAATTAGTTTTTGCAAAAGAATAATCTTACTTTTTTCTTTGCTGGGAATGGTTTCCGCCCAACCCTTTTCATCTAAAAAGTTTTGCAAGACCTTCTGCCGCTCTTTTTCAGAAATATTAAACCGATCATCATAATTGGCAATACTGATTTCTTCTGCCTGCATTTTTTTGTTGCTCCTTTCTAATTGTGCCATAACCGCCAAAAAGTATTGGGCCTGACGTTTTTTCTCCTTTAGTTTGAACCGATGATTGCGAATAGTTGAGGTACTGACCGTTAATTGCTGGGCAATTTCCTCATCCGTTAAGTCGACTGCAAATAAACTTAAAATATTTTTTTGGGTTGCTGAAATTCCAGTGGCCTCTTGGGGCAGGTTTAAAACAGCCTTGAGGACTCCTCCATGAACCTTTGAAATGTGCTGTTGCATTTGATAATGGCTCGTGAAAAAACGACCATCCTCAGCAAAAATTTCTTCTTTTAAATAGCTGGCACCGCAAAATAAACACACCAACTCGCCGCCCTTTTCAAAATAGCCGGCCTCAATAATTTCTGAAGTCAATTGTTGCATACAAAAACCTCCTTTGTTGGTAATTATACAATCAAATTAAAATTTTATCTACAAATAAATAAACTAAACCAAAATAAAAAAGACTGCCGCAGCAATCTTTTATTTACCTTGGACAACTTTATGAACTTGATAAACGGCGCCAATCAAGCCAGCATTATTTTTTAATTTGGCCGGCAGGACCTCAGCGAAGGTTTTATTCATCAGAAATTTAATACTTTGATGATTGGTTTCTAGCTCAGTTAAAGAACGTCTCAGATTTTCCATAAATTGTTGATTCTCACTGATACCGCCACCAATCAAAACTACTTCAGGATCAAAACAAGAAATTAAATTTAGCAGGCCAACACCTAGATTATGATAAAAATCGGCCATCACTTTGACCGCATTGGCATCCTTTGCTTCCGCCAGCTCCATAATTTTTTCTGAGCTGAAAATCGGTTCAGCATTCGGCTGCAAATTATTATACTGACTGCAGATGCCACCGATAACAGAAGCCGTCTTATTCAAGGAAGCCGCCTCAACATCATTGGCATCCACCACATCTTTAGTGACCATAAAACCAAACTCGCCAGCCATGCCATGGGCACCCCGATAAATTTGGTCATTGATAATAATGCCGCCCCCCATGCCAGTGCCTATCACAACGCAAAGGTAATTCATTTTGCCCTGGGCATTGCCTACCCATTGCTCGGCAATTGCCGCTGCATTGGCATCATTCTCAACGAAAATCGGCAGCTGAACTCTTTTTCCAATCAATTCCTTTAAATTCACACCGTACAATTCACGAATCGCTCCGCCGGTAGTCATAAAGCCATCACTTTGAATAATTCCTGGAGCGCTAATTCCAACGCCTTCAACTTGCTCTTGCTTTTGAAAATCTGTAATGATGGCGGTCAAATCATTTAACAGTCCTTCAAGAGAGTGATCTGTCTTAATTTTTCCACTTTGACTCACCTGACCCGCTACATTGACTAAACCATATTTAATACTTGTGCCGCCAATATCAATTCCTACATACATTTGCCCATCTCCATTTCAATTTTATCGGTAACCTGTACCTTTTTATATTTTCAGAGAAAAATATAAATGTCCTTCTTTAACTAGCTTTTGATTACAAAAATTTGCTGATGATTTATTTCTTTTCTGTGAAACTAGTCAAATAGTTCTATACAGAATCAAGCTATCTCTGAAAAACTAAATAGAATATCCAAAGCTGTTATCTGATAGTCTCTTAAAAGGAGCAGTCCTTTTCGCTAAAAATTTAAATTGCTCATTTCATTATAATATAACTTAAAGGGTTTACAGCATTTTTCTTTAAAGGACACAAAATTTTTTTCTGCTCTATTTCCCTCAAAGATTCCTCGCACTTTCTCAGACAAGTAGCAAAATAATTCCCATTGAATTGCCAATCGCTTATACTAGAAAAAAAGACTTGGAGGTTATTATGGCTACTCCCAAAATTTATCAGATGAGCTTTGCTAGTGTCTATCCTTTATATGTTAAAAAAGTTGAAAGAAAAGAACGGTCGGTTGCTGAGCTGCAGGAAATTCTCCAGTGGTTGACTGGTTACACCACTGAACAATTACAAGAGCAGATTCAACGGGAAACAACCTTTACTGAATTTTTCGCTGAAGCACCGGAACTCAACCCAGACCGACGTTTGATTAAAGGCGTGATTTGCGGCGTGCGGGTGGAGGACATTCAAGAACCGCTAATGCAGGAAATCCGCTATTTGGATAAACTAGTCGATGAATTAGCCAAGGGTAAAAAGATGGAAAAAATTCTCCGCTAGGCCAAGTAAAACTCCCCAATCAATCTCATTATTCTGAGATTGACTAGGGAGTTTTTTTAGATAAAATCTTTACACTTGCTCTAAGTCTAGATAATCCAGCGGCTGACCAAATAGAAAACCCTGTTGGTAAATAATTCCGTTTTCCAGTAAAAAATCAAAGGTCTGGCGATTGTCAATGCCTTCGACAATCAGGCGCAACTGATGCTTGACGGCAATTTTTTGCCACGTTTGGGTGATCCAAAAAATTTCGGCAAAGCTCAATTCCTTAAAGGAGAGCAGAGATAACTTGATTGTATCAATATCACCTAAACATTGTGAGACGAGCTCAAAATCATTTAAGCCACTGCTGACATCATCAAAGGCAATTTGAAAGCCCAAGCCCTTAATTTTTTTCACCGTCTTCACGAGTTTTTTTATTTCTAGCTCCATGTCCGTCACATTTTGATAATAATGCTCCGTCACTTCAACTGTCACGTTAGACACTGAAAACTTGTCGGCCAGTTGCTCCAACATTTCTAAAGTCTCAGGATAACGTAGCTGCTGCGGGTCGAGATTAAACCCGAAGGCAAAAGTTTTTTCCTCTAAAACCTGACTGATTTTGCTAAAATACCAATCCATCAGCTGACGGTTATGCTCTTGCGTGGCAATCATCTCTTGAAAAACTTGGAAGGGAAATTCGGGATGGCTTTTACTGCGGAGCAAGAGTTCATATTTTAATACCTGCGGCTGACCTTCTTGATTCACTTGAAAAATTGGCTGAAACACAAAATAAAAATCAGCGAGTTCCTCTTCTAAATGCAATGCCATTTGCTTTCCCCCTATTTCTAAATATCTTTTGCTGCGTTTAGCTAACGCTCGTTTGTCCAAACGTTTCTTCAATATTGTAAACCCCCGGCTCTAATGTGAAGCCGTAAAGTTTTTCGGTCATGGCGTCAAAGGTATAGTGGTCTTCTAAAATTACCAATTGATCATATTGGTTTAATAAATCGATAAAGGCTTGATCATCCAGCACAAAATTTTCCTGACCGGTAACGTTAGCGGAAAATAAATAATAAGAGCCGACATAGCCGACTAGATAGCTATCGACATCCGTTTGATCGGTGGAAACGACTAGATATTTTTGCTGATTCAACGTCATTTGATTGCCGGTTACTTCTTGATATTGCGCTGGGATTGAATCTTCAAAAGTGGCATTGTTGTACATCATGCCATTATTTTCCGATAAAATCATTAAGGTCGCAAAGAATAAGAAACCCAAAGTAAAATACTGGTACCATTTTTTCGTTTTCAAAGATTTGAAACTTCTAAAGCTGCGAACAGCAATATTTTGCTCGAAAAATGAATAATCAATTTCTCTGGCTAAAACAAACATCACCAAGCCTAACGCAAAAATAACAATACTGGAAGCATAACGCTCAAAGCCTGCCAAGGTCAGGGCTTCGTCTGTGGGCATTGAAAAGAGAAACATGGCGTAAATTCCAAGATAATAGCTGACAACAATCACATTCATAATCCCCCAATAACGCAGCAGACTATTTTTACGATGCAAACGAAAACGGATTACTAAAAAAGCTCCGAGAATCAAAAGGTTTGCCAATAAAATTCCCTGTGTAGAAGGCGTACTTAAACTTGCGATGGTTTTCAAAAAGACCGAGCCAATTTGGCTGATGGTCTGGCTGCCCTTTTCGCTAAAAATTTCTTGATACGAACTTAAGCTAACCTCGTGTTTAGACTCAGTAAAGGTCGCCGCTACATGACGGCTCCACACTAAGTAAGGGGCAATTGCCGCAAACATCGTCAGCAGACTGACACCAACTAGCTGAAATTTATTTTTTCTAAATTTCCACAGTAGAACAACTCGAGAAAGATAATAAATCAACAAAATCGCTACAAAAAATAGCGCGCTATTTTTCACGATACTCAAGGCTCCGCCGATTAAAATCGTGTAGCTGGTCATCTGCACCAGCTGTCGCTGCATTTTATAAATGCCGGCAATCCCGGCTAGAGTTAGTAACGGCAAGAGAAAATCCACCAATAAATTATTCATGCGAATCGCAATATTGAAATAATTAAAAACAGCGATAAAACTGAACATCATGGTGATAATCAACGTCCGGCTTTCATCTCTAACAATGGCAAAAAAAGCATAAAAGCAGCTGAAGATTAAAATAAATTGCGTCAGTAGCATCACATTATCACCAAAGCCGGCAATCAGTGTTCCAAAATAAACAAACAGAGAACTGCCCATCGGATAAGAAGTAAAGCTGATAATCGTGTCTGCCGCTGTCGGCAGGCGACCTTCCGCATATAAAAATTTGACGATTGTTGCCCAATGGGAAAAATTATCATAGTGAACCAGATGGCTTTGCAATAAAGTATAAGCAAATAATAAAAAGTAAAAAACTAACCAAATTCTTAAAGTATCTAAAGGTGGTAGATGCAAACTTTTCTTGCGCCAGCCTTGAAAAAGATAAACGGCAGCCCGCAAAATTCCAGCGGTAAATAATAGATAACCGGCAATTGCTAACAAGCTAAGATAAGCAGCCAAATACAAGACCCAAATAATTGCCGCAATCCCAGCTAGCCAGCTAATTTTTGCGTTGAATTTTAAGTCTTCTCGAAAAAAGACCGCCCAGCCATAAAGGGCAACTATTAATACACTAATACGCAAAACTGTTAGTATCACTTTCGTCACCCTTTTCTACCCACTTGTGGATTAATTTTTTAAACGACGCTGTTTGAATGATGTCACTGAGATTAGCCACTCGATAGCGGTAATCTCCATGGTCTGTCTGCCCTAAAAATTCTAAATCAAAGGGCACTTCATCAATCTGCAGTTGAATGTTTTGCAGTTCCTTCAAATTTTCAGCCGCTGCAAAACTGACTGTCTGGTAATCAAAATCCCGTAAAAGCACATCGAAGTTGGTCAGCTGTATCACTTGATTTAAAGGAATCGTCGGCTGGGCACTAGCAGTCGGTCTTTTTTTGCCAAAGTGTTGCAGCCGTTCTTTTAGATTGGCGAAAAACAAATCAAAGGGCGTTACCCAAGGATCACGAAATTGCGGCAAGCTGCGATTAAATCCATCATAAATAATTTGCAGATAGACCAGATAAACAGCCTCTGTCATCTCTGACAAAGCAACACCATAAATCCAATCCTCTTCTTCTCGGTAGACTCGGACTATCTTTCCAGTCAGCTCCGTTTGATAATCGCCCTTTTTTATCGAAAAATTAAGCAGTGCATCTTCCGGAAAATAAAGAGGTGCCGTGCTGACAAAGGACAAACCATCCTCAGAAATATTTTTAGTCTTCAACTCGTAGGATTGATTTTGGTAGCTGACAGTCACCTGATTTTCGGCGAGGAAGCGTTCATTTTTCCGATAAATCGGCCGTCCTAAATAAAATAAAACTGAAAATGTTAAGTTAAACAAATGAGTCAGCAGCCAAAACGTAATGACAGCTCCGTAGAAAATTTCAGAACCGTATTTGCCATAGTTAAAGCTAACCAATCCCACTACTGTCAGCACCCACAAAATTAAATGAGGCAACACATAGAGATAATCTCGCTTTGATTGCTTAGCATTTTTATTAGTCACTTTAAATTTCGTTTCCTTGATGCCGATGGTTTGTAAAAAAATCGGCAAAATCAGAAATGGCGCAAAAATCGTTTCCTGAACTTCTCCCCAACGTTGGGTGCGGATGTCGCTGGATAAATCCTGCATCGCCAAATGTAAAAAATAATAGCTAGGCAGCCAAAAAAGCAAGAGATTCCAAAAATTTGTGTCCACTACCATCACACCGAAAACGGTAAAGAGAATCGGCGCTAGAATGTAGAGCAACCGGCGGAAAAAAGACCACCAGTATAAGAAGCCATTTAGATAAACCAATTTTTGCTGCAGCGTCAAATTTTTATTAGTTAAAATATGCAGATTGCGCACACTTTGGACGACGCCCCGGCCCCAACGAATCCGTTGTTTTAAAACGCTAGGAATATCCGTCGGTGTCAAGCCGCTAGCCATCGGTTCCAAGGTAGAAATATTTTTATAGCCCTTTGTATTAATCAATGCGCCCAATTCAAAATCCTCGGTAATCGTATCAGTGGGAAAGCCCCCCACCGCTTCAATCGCTTCTCTGGCAATCACTGTGTTTGAGCCCGTGTAAATCGCCGCATCATGAGCATTATTTAAGATGTTGACCTCTCTAGAAAAGAAATCCTGCTCATTAGGAATCGAAGCCTCGGAAAACAAATTAAATTGAAATAAATCAGCATTGTAAAAACTTTGCGGCGTCTGAACGAGCCCGATTGGTTTGATTCGGTCGTCTTCGGCCCGCTCTTTGGCATTTCCAACAAAATAAGGCACTGTCTCCATTAAAAAATCTGAATAGGGAATCATATCTGCGTCGAAGGTGGCGACTAAAGGCGATGTTGTATGGGCCAAAGCATTGTTGAGATTACCGGATTTAGCATGTTGATTATTTTCTAAACCTAAATAGCCAACGTCAAATTTTTCCGCCAGCTCCTTGACCTCAGGGCGATTGGTATCGTCAGAAAAATAAATATGGACTTTCCTTTTATCCGGATAATGCATGTTGACTGCGGCATTGACCGTTTTTAAAAGTAACGGTACCTCTTCATTATGAGTGGCAATCAAAACATCGACATGGGGATATTCTGTAGCCGCAATCTCCGGTTTTTCAATTTGCTTGGCTTTATTTTTGCTCCAAATCAAAATCACAGCGGTAAAATTGGAAATAATTTCACTAAACCAGAGCAAGATTCCAAAAATAAGGGCAAATAATGAACCACCAAAAGGCAACGTGTAAACGCCCCGCCAAACCAAATAAATAATAGAAAAGAAAAAGGCAAGGATGTAAATCAGCTTTCTAGGAACTTTGTATTTTGACATGGGGTCACCCTCTAAAAATATATTTTTTTTGAATCTGATAGCTGAGGAAAAAGAGTAGGCTGTCCACGACAATTTTTAAAATAACTGTGCTATTGACTCCTAATAATAGATGCAGTAGGTAAACAATTAAAGCTGAGGTCACAATTTGAATAACCACTAAGCTAAAATATTCACCAGACTATAAGAGCTGTCTTCATTGAATACCAATTCTCGATTGACAAAATAATTGAAAATCGCCGAAATAATCCGCGCGCCAATCGATGCCAACAAAATTGCTGATAGTGTTAGATTCGTTAATAAATGAATTAAAATGGCATAGGCAACCACGTCGACTAAAAATGAAGCGACTGAGGAGAGCAGGTATTTGAAAAAAATTCCGTAAATGGCGACTGAGTCGGCAATCACGCGAAAATGCGAAGAAGCATTTTCCTCTAAATAAATCGTCGAAATCGGCTGAGTTAAAAGCGGCCACTGATTTTTCTTAGTTTCAATCAGCATATTAGTTTCATACTCAAAACGATTACCCGCTACCTGCTCAAAGTCCGCCATCATACTCACTGGAATCACTCGTAAGCCAGTCTGCGTATCTTCTATATTAATGCCTGTCGTTAAGCGCAAAATATTGCGGGTCAAAATATTGCCGAATTTACTTCTAAAGGGGACTTCTTTTCCAAAGCTGCGGGTACCTAACACCAAGGCATCCGGATTTTTCGCCGCAAACGCAACACACTTCATCATATCTTCATAGCTGTGTTGACCATCTGAATCAATTGTCACCATCTGCTTTGAATCGGGATAATCGGCTTGAATAACCGCCATCGCCTTTTTTAAAGCGGCCCCCTTCCCTTGATTTTCTGAAAAATTAATCAAGTTCGCTTGATAATCCGTTACCGCCTCTTGAAAAATCGGTTGATAGGCCGGTCCGCTGCCATCATTAATAATTAAGATGGGCAGTTGGCGATTACGTTGACGAATATTTTTCAAAAGCTGAATTAGCTTGCCGTCCGGTTCCAATGACGGGATCACAACAACTGTCTCTGCTGGATTCATTTGTCTCACTCCTTTTGATTCACTACAAACTTATTAATAGATAACTTGCAAAAGTATTTTGTCTACGCAATAACGATTTGATTTCGACCCGAATTTTTCGCGGTATACAAAGCGCCATCGGCCCGCGCTAGCGTCCGATTGATTTCCTCCAGGATTCCCTGATGGGCAACCCCCATTGACGCAGTTACTTTTAATTTTTCGGTCATTCCGTAATCAATTTCTAAAAGCGCTAGCTGCTGATAAATTTTATTGGCAAATTCAAAGGCACCAAAATCACGATTATCGGCAATTAAAACAACAAATTCCTCCCCGCCAACCCGATAAAAACTCGCATGGGGATTGGCTAAATCAAGAAAAATTTGCGAGACTTCCTTTAAGACAATATCTCCAACATGATGGCCATAAGTATCATTAAAGTATTTGAAATGATCAATATCCAACATAATCATCGAGCAACGTTTTCCCTGCTTTTCAAATTGACTGCTGTCCTTTTGAAACTTGCGGACGTTTCCCAACTGAGTTAACTCATCAATATTGACTAGGCTGAAAACTTTCTCCACATCCTCATAAACGAAGTAAAGAAAAATAGTCAGACCTGAGCCCAAAGCCAGCATGATAGCATTTATCGCTAGCATTTCCGGCAGCTCGTCTAGTAAAATTCCAGTGGGAACTAACACAACTAAAATTGTATACGTCTGCAGCCACAGTAATTGGCCCAAATTACTGAAGTGCTTCATCAAAAAGTTCAATACCAATGGCATCGTTACTATCAAAAAGAAAGCCACGCCGATATTAACCCAAGCCGCGCTACTCATGTCGAATAAAAAACGGGCCAAGGCAACTAGAAAAATCGTCGGTAGGGAGATTTTCCAGCCGAGATACTTTAACGACAAGGCAAATAACAGAAAGCGAAAATCAACCCGCACATTAATCAGTACATTGGAAAATTGCATCAGTAAAACGCCCACCAATGTTTCAAGTAAAATAAAAAAGACTATTTTCTTTAATGATGAATATCCTCGTGCTTCAAATTCACTATTTAAGCGAAAAATCAAATAAATATTTAAAATAATAATGCCTATATTCGCAAAAATATTGAGTAACACCAGCATCTCCTCCTTTTTTACTACTGATTTTGACGATTTCGCTCATAATCAGCCGAATTATCATTTAACTATTGAATAAAATTCAATAATATAACTAACTTAATTTCTAAATGCGTTTTTTTCTCAAAAGTAATTAATTTTTTTGTTAAAATTAATTCTAGGTAAGATTACCATGATAACTATTTCCCAGCAATTTTAAGAACTCAGAATGTCATTCATTTTTTTTATGATTTGCATCTTTTTTGAAAGTTTAAAATAACAATCATTATTGAAAACGATTTCCCGAGGTGAGAATCTAATTTCTATAGTAATGTTAGCTACTCAACTCTTAGTCTGCTTCAATCCATAACCCTTTCGCTAACCCTCCATAGGTTTAAAAATCTCAAGTAACTTTGCGTTTAAAGACGCAGCTTTTCACTCTTTTGTTTATCACGCTCTGCAATAGTTTTTCAAAAATCTAACAGAATGCAATTCGGATTTTTTTCCCATCTCCTTCAGAGAACTTTTCAACAGTAGCTAAACAACCCATTTTTTGAACACAAAAAAAGCCCTGTAACGCAAAGGCTCTTTAAAAGTTGGTTCTTACAACTTTTAAAACAGCGCCTGCATTCTTAGGCCTTTTTAGTAGTAAATAAATTAAATTAGTTTAACGCTACGTCTCTTATTGGCCCTAAAAGTCCCACAACTTGACCAGCTTTTACCTCAAAGCTGGTCTGCTGGATAATTTTCCTTCGACCAATTGTTTTAGAGAGTTTCTCGATTTTTAAAATACTTGTCATGCCTGCTGGCCCCCTTCGTAAAATTTCTCCAAGCAAAAGTATGATACTATTGCCATCAAAATGACTTGGACTGCATCATAGATAAAAATCAAGCCATCTTTAGTATTTAAAGTAGAGATGCCAATATCAAAACCAAATTCGGTTGTTTCTCCGTATAAATTCGGCATTCCCGGAAGGAAACTGGTTAAGATAACTATTAATGAAAATAAAAGCACAATCAACAAAAATCTGATAGCCTTTTTACCGCGGCGAGGCCAAAAATCCGTGATGCTTTTAGAAACTAAGCCAATTGATTGAATCATCATCGTGACTCCTAAAAAAAGATCCACCGCCATAATAAATACATAAGCCATCGCTCCAACACTCGGCAAACTAATAACTCCGCTGATACTGCCAACCCCGTACCATAGAAGATACGTGACTGCACTCCAGCTTAAAAAACCGAACAGACCAAGCAAAACATTACCAAGCAAAAACTTCAAATTGCTGATAGGCAAAAGCCGCAAACGAGCTTTGCTCCACGCTTTAAAAATTTCTTCATTCTCGTAAGCCAGAAAATAAACAACTGGCATCAATAAATAAATGGGATATGTTGCGACATCAAAACCGTACTGGAGGGGATCAAATTCATTTTTTTGAAATTGAAACCACGCAAAGCCAGCAACCAACACCAATACGATTCCTGTCAAAATATATCTTTTCTTTCTCTCAAGCAAAAGCTGCTGCCAAAGTGTAATCATCGTATTTTCCCCTCAATATAGTGGCCAATTAAATAGACAGAACCTACCAAAGAAATAACCAAAAATATTAGATAAACTAGTAACAAGCCAATCGCCGAAAGCTCTGGAAAAACTATATTGCCTAAAAAGCCTAATAAGGCCCAAATTACGATGCCCAAAAGCAACAGTTTAACCAACGAACCAAGCTTGCTACTTCCCTGCCAGATTGAATTTACTAATAAAAATAGAAATAACACCATTAAATAAAATCCAAAAACAATCAACCAAATTTTTGGTTCCGCTATCTCCAAATTGGGAATCAAGAAAGTCTGATAGACAATTAAATGGCTAAACCCCATTAAGAAAACTAATAATCCAACCAAAAGGAAAAGATTAATCACCGTGAAAGCCACATTGATGACATATAATTTGACGGCAGAAGCAGCTAATAACCGAACTTTGCGGTCAGAGAAAAATTGAAAGAAGCGCCGGCCATCATAATATAAAAATTGTGACATCATCAACACAATTAAAGCGGCTGAAGTAGCAGTTAAAAACTGCCCATTAGAATGATAATATCCCCACAAATTGGCAATAAAATAAACAATAGCAGCAATGACGCCAGTCCCATAGAGGCTGGCTATTTGCTTATTGAGTAAAAAACTTAACCACTTCATCAGCTCAGCACCTCCCGATACAAACTTTCTAAACCAAGTCCCCGCTCTTCCCGCAATTTTTCAATGCTTTGGTGTAAAACAATTTCCTGATCCTTTAAAATCATCACTTCATCGACAATATTTTCAATTTCTGCCATTTGATGGGTGGTAATTAACAGCAAGCTGTCCTCTTCAAACCAGCGCAGTAAAGATTGAATAATTTTTTCACGGGTTAATAAATCAATTCCGCTCAAAGGTTCATCCAATAAATAAATGGCTGCCTTGCGGGCTAAGGTGGCAACTAAGGCGACTTTTTCCTGTTGTCCCTTTGATAGTGTTTTGATTTTAGCGTTGACATCCAGCTCCATAAAAACTATTAAATCCTGAGCTCTCTCTTCTGAATAGTCCGCATAAAAACGGCGATAAAAGTCCAAAACCTGTTTAACGGTAAATTCTTTAGAAAAATCTTTTAAATCAACTAAAAAAGCGACATGATTTTTGGTTTTATAAGAAAGCTCCGCATTGTCAACGGTAATCTTTCCCTTCCAATTAAGGGCTAAGCCGGAAAGCAAACGCATAATCGTCGTTTTCCCTGAACCGTTTTCCCCCAATAAGGCGATGATCCGACCTTTTTCTAAATTGAAATTCAAATTTTTAAAAATTTCTTTGCCACCTTTGCGATAGCTGACCTGTTGCACCTCAACAAAACTCATTTGCTTTCCTCCTCAATAAACCTCTGCATTTTTTCCAGCGCCTGTGCTGCGGTAAAACCTAATTGCTCCATTTGCGACAAATAATCGGTAATCACTTGGGTAATTTTTTGTTGATTTAAATTTGTTAATACCCATTGATCTTCAGTGACAAAACGTCCTTTGCCTCGCTCAGAAAATAAAATCCCCATCCGCTCTAATTCTTGTAACGAGCGTTGCACCGTATTGGGATTAGTTGACATTTCAACGGCCATCTCCCGCACTGCCATAACTTTTTCCCCCGGCTGCAATTTACCGGTAATAATTTGTTGAATAATTTCATCCATGATTTGTAAATAAATCGGACGGTCCTCGACAAAATCCACAACTTCGCCTCCTAACAAACTAGTGTACTAACACAATAATACACCACGACAATTTTTTGTCAATCATTTTGAATAAAAAATAATTTGAAATATACAAAGGCAGACAAAAAAGCCGTTAAAATTATTCCGTGGAATAATCTTAACGGCTTTAATTTCGGTTTTATTGAACAGCTTCGCTAACACTTTTCGCGACAACTTTGGCGACATTTTCATTAAAGGCATCTGGGATGATATAAGTTGTGGTCAACTCTTCTGGTTTGACTAAACTAGCAATCCCCTTCGCTGCGGCAACTTTCATCTCCATAGTGATTTTAGTAGCTCGGGCATCCATCGCTCCACGGAAAATTCCTGGAAAAGCCAGCACGTTGTTAATCTGATTTGGAAAATCACTGCGGCCAGTTCCGACAACATAAGCACCAGCAGCTAATGCTTCATCAGGGAAAATTTCCGGTGTCGGATTAGCCATTGCAAAGATAATTGGCTGAGCTGCCATTTCAGAAATCCACTCTGCTTTTAAAGCGCCCGGCGCTGAAACCCCAACAAAAACATCTGCGTCTTTTAAAGCCACAGATAAATCACCAGACAAGTGTTCCCGATTAGTCACTTTCGCAATCTCTTGATGATAAGGATTGTACTCAGCATCTTCATTTTCATTTAAAATGCCGAAGCGGTCTACAACGACAACACGTTTAACGCCAGCTGCCATAAAGGTGCGGGTAATTGACAAGCCCGCCGAACCGCCGCCGTTCACTACCACTTTGATTTCATCAATTTTCTTATCCACCAACTTTAAAGCATTGTATAAAGCGGCTAAGACGACAATTCCAGTGCCATGCTGATCATCATGAAAAACCGGAATATCCAATTCTTCAATCAAACGCTGCTCAATTTCAAAACAGCGGGGAGCACTGATGTCTTCTAAATTAATTCCGCCAAAGGTTGGCGCAATTAATTTAACGGTCTGAATAATTTCTTCCACATCTTTAGTATCTAAAACGATTGGAATCGAGTCCACATCGGCAAAGCGTTTGAACAACGCTGCCTTGCCTTCCATGACGGGCATCGCCGCTTCTGGACCGATATCGCCTAGTCCCAAAACGGCGGTACCATCGCTAACCACCGCTACGGTATTTTTCTTCGTTGTCAGCTCGTAGGCCAGCTCACGATTTTCAGCAATCGCTGAAGAAACAGCGGCCACTCCCGGTGTATAAGCAATACTTAAATCTTCTTTATTGTTGATGGCAACTTTAGGAACAACTTCTAACTTACCGCCATTTTTTTTAGCCTGTTCTAAGGCCATTTCCTTCACGTCTTTTTTTGTTGTTTGTGTCATTTCAATTTCCTCCAAAATGGTTATTTTTTTCAAAATTTTTAATTAGCCACTTAAAAAATCATCCGTAAAATTGCGGTCATGGAAATAACGGTGATGGCACCACCTAAACGAGTAGCAACTTGCGCAAAAGGCATTAAGTTCATCCGATCAGCTGTACTTAAAATCGCAACATCCCCAGTTCCTCCCATACCGCTTTGACAGGCTGAAATAATTGCCGCTTCAACAGGATTCATATTCATAAAACGGGAAACAAAAAAGCCAGTGACAATTACCGTGAAAACAACACTGATGACGATGATAAAATACTGCCAAGTCAAGGCGCCGACCACATCCTTCAAAGGAATATACAACAGTCCCAAACCAGCCATCAAAGGAAAGGTGAAATTACCTGAAATAAACTTATACAACATCTTCGAACCTTTTTGGGTATCTACAGGTACTATATTAACATATTTTAACAAAGCTGCTGCAACAATCATCAAAACCGGTCCCGGAAAACCAGTTAAATGTTCTAATAGACCACCGAGAATAAATAACGTACAGGCAGTCAGGACACCGGCCCCCATTTTTTTAATATCAATCGGATCATCTGTTTCATCCAAGGTGTCACTTAAATCATCTTTGTTCTTTTTATTAAAGCGTAGCAGCTGACCTTGACCAGAAAGCTCAGGTCTTTTTTCTCCTAAGCGACTTAAGAGAGCCGTACACATGATAGCAAAAAAGTTACCAATAATTGTCGCCGGAATTAATTGGGCCACCAGCTGTTCACTAGCGATGCCCGTGATTGCGCTATACCCAAGAGAAAGCGGCAAAATTCCTTCACCAATCCCGCCGGCTAAAACCGGAGTGACGATGAAAAACAACGTGTGCTGCCAGTCCATCCCTAAAAGAACGCCGGCTAAAGTGCCAACACCCATCGCCGCTATCATGCCAATTAGCATCGGGATAATCATCCGCATTAATCCCTGCACTAAAATTTTGCGATTCATGCCTAGAATACTGCCGCAAACTAGACAAGCGATGTAAAAATATAAGAAATTAGCTTCCCGCATTAAAATATTGGCGCTGTCTAATACATTTTGATTTACAAAATTAAAAAAAACTAAAATTGAAGGAACAAGTAAAGAAAAAATTGCTGGACCGCCAAAGTTTTTAATAATTGGGATATTGCCGCCAATTGTGCCCAATAACCACCCTAAAGTTAAAATTACGGCAAAACCGCCAAGCATATTAACAGGCAATTGTTGCAGTAAAGCCGTTGCGAATATGACTGCCGATAAAGCGCAGTAGACTGGCAGTGAGACAGAACCGACTTGAATTTTCTGCCACCATTTTTTCTCAACAAGCGGCTTTTGGCTGATACTGGTTTGTTGTAATTTTGTTTCCATTTTCTTTCCTCCTAATTTGCTTTTGCTGAATCGGTTTGACTTAACTGATAGATTATCCACTTTTGATTGCTAGAATTTAATTAACTTTTCAACTCTACTCTCAAAAATGTAAGCTCTTTCTGATAGCCCTATCATAATCGGCAGGGCTTGAAAAAAACACTTTATTTAATTAACTTAACTAAATGAAACTTATTTAATTGATATGGTATAATTTCCCGGAGAGCTGCTCATTCTGCAAATATTAAAAATGCAGACGGCGCTGTTTAGTGTGTTTCCCCTTTACGTCGGCTAAGACACAACCTTATCAAAAAAATTTTCAAAAGTTTTTACACTCAAATCAAAAGTGCTAGCAATTATTGTGAGTTTGCAATTTGATTTCATCAGACTTACAAAAAATCCGTTTTATCAGTCTCACGGGTTTACTGAGCCACGACACTCACAAAATAGGTTCAGATATTATCTTTGCGAAAAATTAGGCTAAACATACCTCTATCAAAAAGCTACTTTTAACTAATAACTAACAAAAAAATACCCAGCAACAGCTGACAGAAAGGAGTCAAGATGAAAAAGGGAATTCGCTTATGGACTTTATTAGCTACAATCTTTATTGCAACTTTACTGTGCACCCTGACACTTTTTTATCTGCTGACCCTTTTGCAGCAAAATCGTGAAGTCCAACAAAACGAAGAAAATCTTTTGTTGGCGACTGGGCGAATGCTGGCCAAAGAACCGCAAGTCATTGAAGCTTTGCAAGCTGACACCTCTTCTGCTGAATTACAGGAATTAACATTACGAATCAGTCAATCCTATGAACTGGATTTTGCGGTGATTATGGATATGCAGGGAATCCGCTTGACCCATCCAGATGAAACGCAGATTGGGCAGCCCTTTATCGGCGGCGATGAATCCCCTGCTCTAGCGGGAAATGAACATCTATCAACTAGTGAAGGCAGCTTAGGCGAAAGCCTACGGGGATTTGTTCCCGTATTTGCCGAAGATGGTCAGCAAATTGGGGTAGTTGCTTTGGGGATTACCTTAACCAATTTATCGACCTTAGTTGAAAATTCTCAGCAAAATTATACGACGGCTTTAGTCGCCAGTGTTGCCGTGGGGCTGTTAATCTCATTTATCGTGGCCTACTACTTAAAAAATCAGCTCCATAATCTGGAACCAAAAGAAATTTCTCGTTTATTAGAAGAACGAAATGCCATGCTGAATGAAACGGAAAATGTCGTGCTGGTCATCGACATGCAAAAAAATATTTTGCTGGCGAATAACCAAGCCCAACAAATGTATCAACTTCAGAAAAAAACTGAGACAGCTTTAGTCGGCCAGCCGCTTTCTATTATCATTTATCATCTGGACAAGCTCAATTTCCAGCAAAAAACAAAACAGTTCTATCAACAAGAAGGGGAAGATTTCTTCTTTTCAGTGGCGCCGATTATAGTCGGGCGCCAAGTAGGTTATATTGTCTTTTTAGAAAACACAACGGAAACTTTATTTTTAGCCGACCAATTATCTAACACCAGTCGTTATGCTTTGGCTTTGCAAAGCCAATCCCACGAATTTATGAATAAGCTGCATGTGATTTATGGGCTTGCGGATTTGGGCGCTCATCAGGAATTAAATGACTATCTAACAGATATTATTCAACCGGAGCGGGAGCTGACTCATCGTTTGGCCCTCTTGGTGCAAAATCCAATTTTTGCAGCCTTCCTCTTAGGAGAGCGCCAGGCTTTTTCAGAAAAAAATTGTCAACTGTGGATTGAAGTCACACCGGAAATCCCTAGTAATTCCCACACCTTTGAAACCGACACAATTTTGAACATTTACCGCTATCTGCATCATTTCTTTTCTGAACAGCAGATGCCAGATGAGCTGCTGCTTCAATTAACTTATCAGCAGCAAACTTTGACTAGCGAATATGCTTTAGTAGCGAACGAAACATTTGTCAAAGCGTTGGAAAATGCTTTGCATGCCCCCTTCTTTGTCCGCTTATTGAAGGATAGTCATGGAGAGATTCAGTGGGATTATCAGCAGCAGTGGTTGCAGCTAAAAATTACAACTTTATATCGAGGTGAGATGGATGACCAGCATTTTAATTTTAGAAGATGATCCGATGGTGCAATTTATTCATAAAAGCTATTTAGAAAAAATTGATGCAACAGCTGAAGTCATTGTCAGCTTGAATGCAACAGCCGCTGAAAACATTCTCGCTGAAAAAGAAATCGACTTATTGCTATTGGATATTCATTTGGGCCAGGAAAATGGCTTAACCGTGTTAAGAGAATTGCGCCAGCAAAATTTTGCCGGCGAAGTAATTTTAATCAGTGCGGCTACCGAAGTTCACTACATCAAAGAAGCTAGCCATCTGGGAATTTTGGACTATCTGATTAAGCCCTTTATCTTCGAGCGTTTTCAAGAGAGCTATCTGCGCTTTTTAGAAAAACAGCAGCTGCTAACAACAGACACACTGCCACAGGCAAAAGTCGATGCCTTGTTTCAAGCAGCAGCTACAAAACCGCAAGTGGCAGCAACACATGAATCCTTTGAATTGGAAAAAGGCTTAACGGAAGCAACTTTAGGTCTGATTTTTGCAGCTATGCGCCAATTTGACGGCGCCTTTACTATCTTAGAGCTCTCTGAAAAAATTGGGCTTTCCCATGTTTCCGTAAGAAAATATGTCCAGTTTTTGGAAAGCCAGCAAATAGTCAAATCAGAAACTATTTATCGTAAAATTGGTCGGCCTTATCAAGTCTTTCAGCTCATTGAAGTAACTAGCCCCTTCATGACTTATTTGGAGGGCTTGACAAAGGATTAGCGAGAAAATGTTTTTCTTTGATTTTTAAACGAACTTTTTCAAAATGAATTCAGTGGGAGTTTTAGTTTTAGCGCTTTCTTGCTACAATGGTACAAAAGAGATTTTTGAGGAGGAGCTCGATGATTAAACAAGTCGTTTTTGATTTAGGGAATGTTTTAGTGAAATTTCAACCAACAGAATTCATTAAAAGCTATACCCAAGATGCTGAGGTTGAAAAATTCCTTTTGCAAAATATTTTTCAAGCACCGGAGTGGATTGCCTTTGACCGGGGCACGATGACTAAAGCTGAGATTCAACGAAAACTAATTGCTAAACGTCCGGATTTAAAAGAAATTATTACCGAGGTTTTGGCTAACTGGTACCATGAAATCAAACCTTTTTCGGAAATGGCGACTGTCGTTTCTGCTTTGCAGGAGCAGGGCTATCCAACTTATCTTTTGTCCAATGCACCCACAGACATCTACGAGATACTTAAAACGATTCCTGCTTTAGAAAACATGTCCGGCCTGTTCATTTCCGCCGACTGGAAAACAATTAAGCCGGAAAAAGAAATTTATCGCTGTTTTTGCAGTCATTTTCGCTTAATTCCTAGAGAATGTCTTTTTATCGATGACCTAGCCCCCAATGTTGAAGCCGCTCAGCAAGCTGGCATGGAAAGCATTGTCTTTCGGCAAGATGTTCAGCAGTTAAAAGCTGAATTGGCGACCTTTGGTATCGTTATTTAACAAAAAAAGACTTTAGCCTGAAGCTTGTCATCACTGACTAAACTTCTAGCTAAAGTCTTTTTTATTCATCTGCTTTATTCTTCAGCTGACTAAAATACTGGCGGATTTTTTTCGGCAGCGGAATCACACTGCCGATATTTTCCAGCAATGACAAGCCCTCATTGGCAAGGTAAAACATGATTGTCATCTCACGAAAAGGCAATGTCTGACCCAAAAGCTGCTCCAATTCAACTGAAATCATAATCATCAACAGAGTTAAACTTTTCTTCACTAAGCCTTGAAAGCCAATTTTGCTGTTGAGGGCTTTGTGGTAGCCCGCCTGAAAAATGCCTGATATATAATCGGCAATCATAAAGAAAAATAAGCTTTGCAACAGCTGGTCCACCCCGCCTAATAAATCTGCCAAGCTGCCTCCCACAAATGTCAGCCACCAAATTACCCCAGAAAAATATCGTTTCATCTTGACCACTCCTTGCGTTTATTTGACAAAATCTGTCTATAATAAACACAACTTGAGCCGCTAAAAAATCAATACTTCAAAAAAATAAACTGCTATCTCTTATGCCAAAGGCTGAGGCCTTCTTTTGATATCCATTCCTAGATACTGATAAGTCCGCAATTTTTGATTTTCCTCAACCTCTTTGATTTTAAAATAAAAAATATGTTCCTGACTATCAACTGTCATATAGGCTGGAATGCGAAATTGCGTAATCCCTCGATGATTCATCAAATACAGCAATTCCTCCTGCAGGGCGAAAAAAGGAATATCGGTAACAACAAAATTCAGAAAATCCTTGATTAATCGCTCGGAATTTTTTGTATGGTACTCAAACTGAGCATCCTCCACATTCAAAGTCATGAAACATCACTCCACTTTAAATTGCTGATTAAGCTAGCATGATAAATTGCGTCATGTTGGATGAACTGAACCTCCCCCTCTAAGGAGCTTAAAAAAATTGTGGTTTCATCCATCCCTGCAATTGTTCCAGTTAAATCAGGGAATGCTTGGCCTTGTTCATCTAAAGTGCTTAATTGCAGTGTGACTGTCTGATGATTAAAAAAGGCGCTTTCTAAAACGTCAGAAATCTCCAAGTCAGTCATTTGCTGCTGATGCTGCCAAGTTGTCTCTCGCGTTTGCTTTTCCTTGCCCATTTCAGCTGTATGCTCACTTAAATAAAAGCCCAACCATTTTGCCATGCCTCGATCTTGATACTCTCTAATCCAAGGATCTTGATGATAACTCATAAACGCTTCTCCCATTCTAACCACCTCCAAAATAGAAAATTAGCAATCCATTGGCAATAAAAAATAACCGCAAATATCTTCAAAATCATCATCAATCTTATTCAATAAGTTTTAATAGAATCGTAATTAGTTTCATTATGTAAACTGAATGTTGCCATCTACGATTTAGCCGCTTTGATTTAAAAACCATTCAAAATAACTGACGCAGCAGAAAATTTTGCAGGCCTTCTTACAATCCATCTAAACCACCAGCACCACCACCGCCATCGTGTCCCCCTACCAAGTGGCTGCGGGGCAAGCTGCGGCCATGCTCCAAGGTTGAGCTGGCACGCACAATCGAAACAAATCCGTATTTTTCTCTAATCCGATCCATCACCAAATCGATTTTTTCATCTTTAATCTGCTCTTCCGGATCTTCAAATAAGTTCAACTGACTACCACTATCATAGTGTAAATCAGAATAAGTTACCCCCAAATGCCGCACCAAGTCACCATTGTAAAATTTATGGAACAGATACAACAAATGCTTGGTTAATTCATCGGTATTGTCAGTGGGCGTGATTTTAACTTGGCGGCTAAAGCCTTTATCTGTCTCCGCTTTAGAGTAGCCAACGTATAACGAAACAACGCCCGCCTTAGCGTGATGGCGGCGCAAACGAATCGCCACCTGCTCAGCCATTTCCCGCACCAATAACGGCATCTCTTCCCCAAAATAATCCCGTGGCAACACTTGACTATTGCCGAGATTTTTCGACTTCGGCTGATAGACATTTTGTAATTTGCTGCGGTCAATTCCATTAGCATGATGGTAGAGCTGCAGGCCCATAATGCCAAATTTTTCTTTGAGTTTATACGGACTGGCGTGGGCTAGTTCTTTTATACTAGTAATGCCCAGCTCCATCAAATTGCGCTTCATGCGACTACCAATGCCCCAAAAATCACTTATGTCGCCAATCTTCCAAACCTTTTCGGCAACATTTTGATAATTCCACAAAGCCCGCATCTGCGGCTGCTTCTTGGCTTCATTATCCAATGCCAATTTAGCCAACAGTGGATTACTGTTGGACATGCCAATAGTTGAAAAAATGCCGGTCTCACGAATAATATCCTCTTGAATTTTTTGACTGACATGGTCGAGTTTTTCCCCTCGTGACTGATTGCCGGGAACAAAATAATTCAGGCTGCGGGAAAGATCAACAATGCCTTCATCAATGGAATACCACATGATGTCCTCATCTGCGGCATATTGGCGAACAACATTTTGAATTTTTAAATTTTCCGCAATATAGTAGCGCATCCGCGGCGGTGCGACAATCAAACGCTCCATCGCAGGATTTTCCTCAACCGTTGGCAATTCGAAGATCCGCGTCACATTCGTAATTCCCAGCAACTCTTTGGCCTTGGGGCTACTGGCCAAAACTAATCCTGAGGTATTATCCGCATGACTCATCACAATCAGCAAATCCTTTAACGGATGGCGGCCTCTAGCAACTATTTCGCAACTAGCATAAAAAGATTTCATATCAATAAAGGCATAATCCCCTGTTGGTTCCAATTCATATCGAAAATTCATCCTACATCACCTCAAACAAAAAAACAAACGTATGTTCGCTTTTATTTTACTCCGCTCTTTGTGAAGGTGTCAAGGAAATAAAAAATTACCTAAGCTAGAGAAATGATGACTTATGGTAAGAATATTTCTAGATTTTTAATCTCGTTTAGAATCTACATAACCTCTACGTAACCTTTCCTATATAGCCAAAAAATTTATAGCCTCTACGATTAGTTAGTCAAATAATTTTATATGATTCAGATTTCTATCATCTTTTACAGATGTTTTTTCAGATTATTCTACGTTCCAATATTTAAATAGTTGAGAAAAATTCAAAGCTCAAAAAGACTGATACTATTAAAAAATTACAAAAGTATCAGTCTTTACACTATTCAAAAATACGCTATACCACTTGCCGAGCTAATTCTAGTTAGTTTGGAATCAGTTCACAAAGTAGCCACTATCTTATGCTTTCCATTGCATCTAATGGCAACAAGCGAATTGATGTTTTCCCAAGAATTTGGCTCTTCTCAACAACACCATAGTTGCGACTATCCAAGCTGTACTCACGATTATCCCCCAATACAAAATAGCTATCCTCAGGAATTTCCGTCTCGCCGATAATATCAACAAGGCGAAAATCTTCTGTAAATTGGCTGCCATTATTCTGAGCATTATTGATTTCATCAACAATAAATCGCTCGATAATTGGTTCATCATTAATGTAAAGCGTATCATCTTGATAATCTAAACTTTCTCCTGGTAAGCCGACGACTCGCCGTATAAATGTTTCAGTTCCTTGCCGGTATACAATCAAATCAAAGCGTTGGATTTCAGCTTGTTTTTGCAATAAAACGACGTCGCCATTACGCACTGTCGGAACCATACCAAAACCCGAAATTTTACTAAAGGAAAAAAAGAAGGAACCTATTCCCCAAAAAAGGACGACTGCTATTGAGAGACTAAGTGCCAAATATAAACTATATTGTTTTATTTTTTTTATTTGTTTTTTTCTTAACAGTTGCCTTTTTCGATTTTTTTTCTTTCTTCGTTTCTGAGGAGTATTTTTTTTAGCAATAGCCGATTCATTTTTATTTTTTTGCCTCTTACTTGCTTTAATTTTCTTTCGTTGCTTTTTTTCTGATAGGGGGAAACCCGCCCTCTCTGATTGAGAAGACGGGCTCTTTGGGATTGCTTTTCGTTTATTTTGTTGAGAACTACTCTGCTGTTTTTTTGATACTGTTTTTATTTTTTTTGTCATTCAGGTTCACTCATTTCAACCTCTGACGCCAGGGCCTCTTCATCTACTTCATAATAACTAAATGCCTGTTCCTCTAATGCCATCACTCTTTCAACGTCCCGCTGATAAGTTGTCATTAGTTCGGTGTTTCCATAGAAATCATTGACCTCACGACTAGCATTCATCCCTAATTGACCTAAAGCGGCATAATACCGATTTAAAGCTGTTTGTCCATCAACAGTATTTATATTACTGGCAGTAAAGCTGCTATAGCTTGCCATTTTCGATGATAGGTAGCGAAGATCCCGCTGAAGCGCATCTTCCTCTTCCGCTTGATTAGCAGCCTTTTCCAGCTGCGTTTGAAAATCTCGCACTAAGTAATAGGAGCTAACAACTCGATCGGCATCTTCACTAGATAAATTGGTGGATTGATAATAACTACCATAGGCTGTTCCACCACCAAATATTATTAAGAGTACAAGTGTGATGATTAGGAATTTGATTGAAGAACGTTTCTTTTGAGCGATGTCTCTTTTAGCCAAAATGATTCGACGACGCTTTTTCTTGTTCTTAGGTAAACGTTTCGGCAATTTCTTCATCTTCACTATATTAATGATAAGACGAATAAAAAAGTAGCAGAAAAAAACAAAGAAGATAATCGTTGCAGAGATCCCCGCTATCAAAAGCCATTCTAAGATATTCATTGGCTTATCCTCCGCTACTATTCTTTAGATTTAGATGATTTTTTCTTATTTTTATTGTTTTTCGCCTTACTTTTCTTTTGCGACTGAATCCGTTTTACCACTAAAAAGATTAGAATAACTATGAATAAAAAGGCGCCGACAATTGCGGCAATGATTTTCCAATCAATCGCCCGACTTTGTTGTAAACCGACATCTCGTTCATTATAAGTATTTGCTTCTTCTTCAGTAATTTCAAAATCTTCTGTCCAATCCCATTGCAAACCTTGAGCGTAAGCTGTCACGTGGGCTGTATAAGTTCCAGCCTCCATCCGATCATTTCCCATACTAATTGGATAATCCATAAAGCTGTTTGGTGCCATTCGCATCGCGGTCGAACGAGATTCCCATAGCACTTCTTCACTGCCGCTGCGGGTGATTTGAGCATCTACGGTTAAACCCGAAAGATAATCTGCCACAATATTCGAAAAACTGACAAAAACAGTATTGCGTAAATTTTGCTGTCCCGCATAAGCTCGGTTAAAACTTAGATCTGGTGTCAGTTCGGTCTGATCTTCCCGTAATAAAATAACTATCGCATAAGCATATTTATTATTTACATAAGAACCAGTGCCGCCTTCGTCACTACTACTTGAATCATCAGCTTGGATAGTCAAGCCACCCGCAATAATTCCTTGAAAAGCAGTCTCAGGCATCTGGACATTTAATTCAACCGTTTCCGTTTCACCCGGAGCAATCTCGACACTTTCAGGACCTGTCACAATATCTACAAAATCAAATTGTAAAGAAGTGTCATTCTCAATATCTGAACGACTATATTCAATTACCCCATTATTATTGGTTTTAGCGGAATTTAGTGCTAAATTGACTGTCACCGGCTCAGTCCCTGGATTATTCAATCGTAAAATTAATGTCTCTTGCTGGCCTGGTTCTAACATTAAATCATAGTAACCCGCATCACCGATATACTGACTCGCAGGCATCTCTAACTCATAGGTAAAGCTAGTCGATGAACCGACAGCACTGCTTGCTGAACTCTCCGAAGTAGCAGTTGCCCTGACATTTGTGGGAAAAGAAAAGCGCTGCGATTGTTATAACCCCGCAAAAAAATAAGGAAATTTGTTTTAAATTATTCCAGTATATTATTTTCATTATGTACCTCTTCAACATTAATTTTTTAAAATATTGCTGCATAAGCTTAAAATCATTTCAAAATAATTATGTATAGCAACAAAAAAACAAGGCCTTCGAATAAGACCAATCCTAGATAGAAAGCTAACACAGGCAACAGATACTAAACTGTCACCTATGTTAGCTCAACAAAATCAAAGATAACTCATTTTGTAAAAGACCTTGTCTCTTTACCTACTTTGATTTATAAATTAGATTGCAGGACCTGAAGTGATTGTCCAAGTAATATCTGCAGTATAATTACCTACAGTTAATTTACTTAGAGTATCTAATGGTACATTCAATTTAACTGAACTTGCATCCGTTCCTGGATTAGCTCCTGGTGAAACAACTAAATTGGCATTTGCATAATCGTAGTCTTCGCTTTGACCAAATTCCAAGACATATTTACCTTGACCTTCATTTGCTCCAGCTTCAACTACAGGAACTGAGTTACCTGATTCAGTAATAGGAGCTAGTGTTTCATTAAGAGTACCAGGTGTTGCAGTATTTGTAGATTTTGTTTCCATGATGCCGTTAGAGTATGTGATTGTTGAACCAGCTAATGTCTTAGTTGTGTCCCACGCTGTTGCCGCACCAGTAGTAGGATCTGTAGCTGTTACTAATTGGAATTGACGAGTCATCCGAACTGATACATCGTAACCATAGTTCAAACCACGATTGTCACCAAATTGAACCATTGCACCACGCTTAACTGCTTGTTTAGTAGTAAGAGTTTCATCTGTAAAGACTTCTACATCAACTGCTGCTGCGTAGTAATCCTGTTGTGTAGTACCAACATTAATAGTACCAAAGTTCAATTTGGTCACGTTGGTAATACCTAAAGTCCCAGGATTTTCGCCAGGAGTAATTTCTGGATTATCTGGATCAATTCCTCCAGGATTGTCTGGATCTTCCGGATCAATAATTGGATCTGTTGGATCTAAATCTTCAGTACCAACAGTAACACGTCCTTCACTGACTACTGAGTGAGGTGTTGAAGCTGCTCCGGCAACTGCTGGCGCTAATGTACCGACAGCAATGACCGTTAATAAAGTTGTTGCGCATAAACTTTTGAATTTCATTTTATTTCCTCCTAATTTTTCCCTTTTGGTTTTATTTACAAATAAGGTTTCCCCTAATTTGTCAGAATTTAAGGTGTTGCTAAGTTTTTTAATCTGTTGGACCAGCAATCAGCATCCAAGTCAGAGACGTCGTGTATTTGACTGGGTGAATCTTGGTAGAATTTGGAATCGTCAGCTTAATTGCTGAGTTACTATATTCAGCCTTGTTGAATGTTTCATTGACAACAGCGTTGCCTTCACTGTCAACGAGAGCAGCTAAAGTATTTTCCAGATTATCTTCATTATCCCCTGAAGCGCCAAACTCAATGGTCCAAGTACCGACCCCTTGATTGTCACCAGCAACGGCAACCGTGTACGCATTATTGATATCGTTCATCAATATCGTGTCACTCGTTACCTGCGGCGTTCCGCTTGTGCCAACAGAGTTTGCCCAACCTTTGTCAAAGGAGAGCATTGCACCTGCTAGTTCTTGTTCATTGACATCTTGAATGATGTCATTGTGAAACTGATTCTCTTGAGAGACTTGCAGTTCCCAACCATTTGTATCTTCTCGCCTATCTGTTATTTGGACGTAATAGCCTCTAGCATTAGTATCGTCATGAAATAATTGTGCTAAAGAAAGGTATTCTCGATTTGTGTCTGTGATTTTGTTCAAACCAAAGCGCAGTTGTGAAACAAAATCAATCCGCAGCGGTCCAGTTGTCGAAGGCGTTTCGCCAGGATCGACTTCTTTATCTGGAAACTCTGGATCAACCGGTGGGGTGACGCCAGAGTCAGTCACTGATACGGAGCCTTGACCATTAAGACTATGGGAGGCCGCCTGAACTGATGGAGCTGTGCCAATTAATGAAAAAAGAAGACTGGCAGTTAAAACAGAAAGTAATTTTTTCTTATTTTTCATCCTGCGCCCCTCCTTTTTTTCTTCTGTACCAGATGAACAGTACAAAAAGTAATAAAAGGCCGGCACCTAGAAAGCTCATATTACGAACAACTTCCCCAGTATTTGGTAATTTTCCGCCACCGCCAGTTATCGGCAGTTGACTGCTAGATGTGGTGGTGACACTTTCACTCGAGCTGCTATCACTAGATGATGAAGATGTGGAAGACTCTTCATAAAAAGTTATCCCACCTTCAACTGTTACCTGACCGTTACCAGTATTTGTTGCTAAACTAGTGGTCTGACCCCAGAAGAGACCAACAACAACACCAAGGATGAGAAGAAAAACCCATTTTTGTTTTTTCATTTTTTCCATCCTTTCATGTTATCCCCCTTCATTTACGGGACCAGCAATAACCGTCCAAGTAATCTCACCAGAGAAACTACCGACACTAGAAACAATTAAAGTATTATCTGTGCTATTCACAACTTGTTTTGGATCGTAAACCAATTTCAATCCTTCTGATTCTTCAGTTGTGCCCCACGCATCAGAAATAGCTAAGTTACCGCCGGCAGATTGGAAGCGAATGTTTATCGCAGAAGAGCTTAGCGTTTTTTCCGTTCCGTCATTGGTACGATACATCAAAGCATTTTTCATGATAATATCTGAGTCTGACACATTGGTCATTTCTCTAGATAAGCTAGCTTGTAGAGTCCAGCCGGTCTCTTGCTTAGAACGGGTATCTGTGACTACCAACTTGTCACCACCTAAATCTGGATCTGATACTTTTTGAATCGCAGAATTATAAGTAATCGACTTAAAGTCAATTACAGATGGAGCGGATACGGTAATTGTTCCTAATGATTCAAACTCATAGGTCGCTTCGTTACCGTCTCCTGTAATTGTGATAGTTTCAGGACTTGGCCGGGAAGTCACTTCATAGTTAACTCCTTCCAATTCCGCAATCACATCTTGAACTGCTTCGTTTTGAGTTAAGTCCACAGTTGAATCTACAGGAGCATAAATGGTAATTGACGGACGCAATGGCGTACCAGTTGGATTATTTGTATCCACGAAATGAACTATTAAAGCATTGTTTCGTACTGTCGGAATATCGACTCTGTCAGTATCTTTTTCAACGGTATCTCCATCCTCATCCACTCCAGCAGCATGACCCATATTAGTAATAGTATTGCCTATTGCAGAAGCTTTGACCGTTCCCGTGAAAGTAATTTCTTTTGAAACCCCCGGGTCAATATCTCCCAGTGGCACGGTTAAGAGATTTCCAATATAAGTAGCATTTGTAACTGCTGCTCCGTCCACGCGAACACTGCTCACATCGAAGGTTAGTCCTTCATCGATTTCATCTGTAAAATCAACGGATTCCCAGATTAAACCACTACTCACAGTTTCGTTGTTAGCAATATTGATAGTGTAAGTCACTATCGTATCGGCACCGACCTTCGTGACATCATCAAATTTAGTTGAATCATTCGGGTGATTAAAGCTTTGTGTTTTGGTAGCTGATACATTTTTCAATGAATCATAGCCAACCGTTATCGGAACCTCGACAGTATTTTGGATGCCATCTTTGGTTTCTAATAATACAATCAAGGTAATCACAACTCCAGGAACTAAGCCAGAATTACTTGGACTACTAGAATCATAAGAAACATCAATAATCCGATTACCAGAAGAATCTAAAATCGATTCTCCTGTGTCTAATCTCAAGTTTTTAATTATTGACTCAGGATCTGAGTAAATTGATGCCGCTATATCAGTATTGAAAGGAATTGTCAGTCCTAAAATCGGATCTGCATATGGCGTAGCTTGGTACAAAACTTCAGCGATTGATCTTTCATCTGCCACACTTGTCAATACCTCATCAACTTTACCAGCTTTTGAATAGGTATAAGTAGTCTTTGTTAAACCACCCAACTGATAATGCATGTAGCTATCTTCATAATTATCATCAGTTACGTCAAAATCAGTGATTTTAAATCCATTGGTTGTATCACCAGTTCTATTTATTCGACTAGCTTCTATTGAGATATCAAACACATTTCCAACAAAGTCATCAGTTTTAATCTTGTCATCTTTCGCTGTGAAAGTAATCGTTTTACCATCTTGCGTGATGTCAAACAAATCCTTCAAATTAACATCAGTACCATAATTAGTAATCGTAATATTCTGAAAATCTTCAGTACTTAACTCATATTTATCTGGCAACGTTGTTTGAATAACAAGTTTTTCATCACGATTATCCGCTTTATTATTAACTACCGTTTGAACAATCCGATATTTCAGTTTACCGTAATCAGGATCGGTATTAGTCGCGTCGTTGGTTTCACCAATAACAATTGGTGTGGCCGGTGCAATTCGAACAATCGGGTCTGTGACATAAAATATCACCATTCCAGCTGTGCGAGAGCCACCACCTGAGGCTGTAGCGGTCATTGCTTGATTAATCTCTATTTTAGGACTCTCTAATAAACGACTCATTTCTCCTTCTGGATTATTAGTAGCTGATACTTTTAAACTGTTACTCTTGATTTCTATCTCACCTAGACTGTTAATTCTATAACCCATCACATTCTTAGTTGTTCCAGTCGATGGATATGGATTGATTAAATCTAAGCTATAAACAAATAAATCATTAAAGTTGTCTTCAGCTTTAACTGGCAAAGTCAGCGTTTTGTAAGTATTGATGTTAGTAAAGTTCCAAAACCCTTTGTAGGTAGTGATGAGTTGATTAGTACCTGCATAGTATATTTCATAGTTATACTTGATGGAATCTCCGGTGCTAATCAGTTCACTGAAACGCACATCATCGTCAAAAGTACCTGTATATTGACCAGCATTAACACCAGTAGTATTTTTAGTACCATTCCCTGAACTATAACCTAGTGCTAAAAAAGAAGCTAGAAAGCCTCCATTACTACCTACTATTGCAGTATTTGAATTTGCATAATCCGCATAGGAGATAGCATTAAAGCCCAAATTAGCATATGTGCCATCATCTTGAGCAGTAGTATTTTGCTCCAAAATATTAATCCTTAAATCTATTTTTTCACCTTGAAACAGACCAGCGTTTTTGACTATGATATATTTCTCTTCATCAGTATAATTTGGATCAAAACGATACAAGACACTAGGATTATTACTCCTATCCATTGAGAGTCTATACTCTCGAGTATTGTAAGGATCGGCTGGGTTCAATCCATGAACTTCATAGGATGTCTCTTTAGTTAACTGAAAATAAGAAGCATAGTCTCCAGAAATCTCTAAGTTGCTATTTTCGCCAACAATGTTTATCTTCGGTGCTTCAAGGATACTCGTAAAACCATCAGGTACATTCGTTGATGCAAATGCACTAGTAGGAATAAGCATCAGTAAAAGTAATAGCACTGGGGCTAAAATTTTTAGAATCAGTGCCGACTCTGTTTTTTTCATCACTCAATCACCTCCTTATTTTTAATTTTTAAAGGTATAGAACTCAAAGTGAAATCTTATCGTAGTTTATATGCCCCTTTGAGCCCCATACATTTTTACCGATTCATAAAATTTTAGTAAGCAATTGTAGATACATTAGAAAAGCGCAAAATATGGCGGCTTGGAGCTTTAATTTCAGTAGGCTCATTTTTAATACTAGTTGAACGAACCCCTTCCAATGTTGATTGGAATAAATCAGTCAGAAGCAGTCCTGTCGGAGTTACCTCTACTTGTCCACCAAAATCTCCGTATACGCTCCACTCATAATTTTGGATGTTTTTCATATTCCGATTAATTGAAGCGTATTGTAAAATATTAATCGGCTCACCTGTTGACCATTTAATTGCTAGCTCTTCATCAAAATCTGCAAAACGATACTCTTCAATCACAGTAGAATTTCTGTAAGAGCGTAGGTTTTCTTTTTGGCAATGTAACGCACTTAGCGGACTGTTGATATTTCTAGAAACACCATGGATTGTACTGCCATCACGAGCGTCGATGTGAGCGATTTGGCTGTAACCACCAGCTTGACCACCTTCACCGTAAACGCTAGCGCCATCGTAAGCATAGATATCACGGTAAGCCCAGATACCAATGCCATCTACATTAGAGGCAACTGCTGTAATCGTTGCGCTATAATGCGGTTTGATATCGTTGTTACACCATAAACCGTATTGTTGGCCATAGGCTTCGATTGAGCCGCCTTCCATTTGCACTTCATTTTCAACACGCATACCTGCTTCAGTACCAGTAGCAACTACTTTACCAACGCCATTTTTGGTGTATTTGAAAGCTTTTAAATGATTTCCGACATTCAAGCCAAACTGACCTTCAGTATCAGCAATTAACTCTCCTGCACCGCGGAATTCCAAATCTTTTTTGGTGTAGATGGAATCGATTGTTACAGGTGTTGTATTATTTAGATAAATTTTCAAATCCTTAGAACTGTAAATTTGACTATTTTCATCTAAATCCCAAGTTCCTTTTTTAGTGGAGATAACATTTTTGCCGTTGACCGTACTGATAGTTGCATCATAACCTTTTAAGTCAGTATTAAAATCTATGCCCGCAGCATCAGCCTTCAAGCCTCCCGCTAAAAATGTAACCGCCAAAACACCTGCAGTAACCAACACTTTTTTTAGTAAATTAAATTTCATAACCTTTTACATCCCTTCCTTCAAACCTTTTTAGAAACCTCCCGCAATCTCCTTTTCTTTTTGCAGCTGTATGAGATTGCTTGCCTATCTTTCAGATATTCATTAATCTGGAATGACTAACAAATTTCTTACCTGATAAACTCACAGCTTTCTAGTACCCAACGACCCCTCCCTCATTCGTGAATCTTTGATTTCTCTTTGTAAAAACAGAGATATCTATCTTTAAACATGACGTAGCATGTCTAAAACATTTCTTAGTGAGTAACGATGTTTAGAAATATTTGTGCATCAATGGCTAGAAAATTTTTTCGCCCATATAAATGTCAATATTTTCACAAAAAACTTTGCTCAGAGCGTATCCTTTATTCCAATGAGTCTCAATAAGCTCTTCATCCAATCCAATTTTTTTCATCTTTGCCTTCAGTCGCCGAACTATTTGCGAGAGTTGCGTCAAGGAAGAGTTGGAAACTTCCTGTCTCCAGATTGTCTCGCTTAGCTCGACACGGGAAACAAAATCACCGTGTTTTTCATAAAGCAGATGAAACAACTCCTTTTCCTTCTTTGACATTGTTGAAACGAGTGTAGCAATCAGATGCACTGGAATTCCCTCGAATTGATCTGAACTGTTTGGATTGGATAAAACAGTTGTCAAAATTTTAATAGAATTCTTATTGCATAAGTTTTCACGTAGTTCATTTAGTGTCATTTGAGAATTGAGTACAATAACCGTTTCTTGTGTCTTATCTCCTGTGTTAACTTCACTAGGCAATGCTTGCTCATCAATCCTGTAGAAAGATACATTACTTGAGGTATCTTTCTGGATAACATTGGCTACCTCCTCATTTGTAACACTTTCACTAAAAATTACTGTTTTGAACAAACTAAATGTCATATAGTCTCTCTTTAGCAAAATTTTCTCTAGTAATTGGGTTGAGCAAAATACTTCGTAGCCCAATTGCTGTATTCTTCTTTGCCATTCTGCCTCTACAAAAATATTTTTTGTTAACAAAAGGATTTGTTTCAACCTACTCACCCCAATCTCTTATTTTTTTATGCACTGATTCCATCTTTCAAATATTTCAAACATTGAGAAAAAAATGATTAGAAACAAAGCGGATAATTGCTTGACTATCTTCCACTCAATGTTTAAAATTTCAAATGGTCGAAATTTGAACAATTATATTTTTCTTAAAACTATATATTTCAAGAAAATCGTGCTTTTTTCTTGAACTGTAACGACTTTCACTAGCAGTGACGGCTTATTTTGACGGTATAAAAAAACTAGAAAAATAAATTTTCTAGTTTTTTTTAATTATCACGATTATTTATTGATAGATAAAATTGATTTTCTTCATCTCTTTAATTCGTTGTTCCATTAATGAATCACTATAAGTATCTAAAGTTAACTTAATTGATTGATGTCCAAGAATTCGACTCAAACTTGCAATATCCATCCCTTGTTCTAAACATCGTGTAGCAAAAGTATGTCGTAATACATGAAAATGAGTATCAGAAAATTCAGTATCTTTTATAATTTGTTTAAAGCGAAAACTTATTGTCCTTGGTTCGGCCAGGCCATGTATAGTTGAAATGACCGGGTCACTATCGATCACACTTCTGTATGGGAGTAAGTAGTCACATAAAGTGTCTACTAAAGGAACGACTCTGTTAGAATACATCGTTTTAGGAGAGCCAATAATTAGTTTGGTTTTCTTAGAACCATTGTTATCTTTAATTCGACTAACTGTTTTATTTACTTTTATTAATTTCTGCTCAAAATCAATATCCCCCCATGTAAGCCCACTAATTTCACCAATCCTCAATCCAGAATACAAAGAGATAAGGATTGGTGCACCGTAGGAACTTTTTTTTGCTAAGTTTTCGAGTTGGTTTTGCTGACTTAAGCTCAGCGCAGCTACGTGTGGTCGTTCTAATTTAGGTAAAACAATCCTTTTCAAAGGATCTTCAGTTAAGTATTCATATCTGATTGCTTCCCTAATCGATTGTTTCACCAAACTGAAAATTAGTTGTATAGTATTTGGTTTAAGGCCTTTTTCTACTAATGTATCGATGAAATTTTGTAATTTATTTCCATCTATCTCCGCAAAAGTAAAATCTCCCAGAAAGGGTATTATGTAAGTTTCAATAATTCTAGTGTAACTGGAATCTGTGGAATCTTTGATTCGTCCTTTTAATTTACGATAATACTCTGTGACAAACCATTCCCCATATTTTTGACTCTCTTTATCCATTTCCATTCTTATTTCTGTTTGAATCTTTAAAATCATTAAGTTCTTCTTCACTTCATCATATCGTTTTCCATATACATAACCATATACAATTTTATTTTCTGTAGTCCTGCCTTTAACATATCTACCTTCCCAGCGGCCATCCTTTCTTCTATAGATGTTTTCCCACGTTTTGCCATTAAAATCAGCTCCATTTCTGACGTTTTTTTTGACGGCTAATAATAAAGCCTTCTCTAAAGCTTAATAAATCAGTATTTACCAGCTTAAGGACGAAATTAGTAAATCTCGCTTTTATATTTTTTTTTTGCAACTATATTTCCGAATGCATCATTTTGAAATATTAATTGTTTTCAATTATTTTTTTATCAAAATCCATAATTTTTTACACAAAATAGGATTGACAGGAGAAATGATTACATTTAAAATCTAATTGTAAACAAAATTAATTTAATTTATTTAACAAATTCGCATAATATATAGTTTCAAGAAAAAAACTTTAAAATAACTCTAAATTTTATATTTTTTTGAAAAATATAGAAAATTTTTTTGTTATTAACTTTCATTTATATATACGCAACATCTCCTTTTAAAACAAAAAGAGCTGATGACTTCTACAAATAAACTCATTTGTAGAAGTCATCAGCTCTTTAGCAGTTTTGGATAACCCAAGGGAGACATTCATTCCCTTATTCAATTAATTGTTTCTGATAAAAATTAGTTATTTTATAGCATATACTTTGAAGAAAGTCAAAAATTTATTCTGAGTCATTTTCGAAACAAATTTCTAATTAAAAACCAACAGAAATTACCCTACCAGCTCAGTAATCTGCATTTTTTCAACTAGCAGTGCAACGTATTTTTCTAAAAATTCGCGATCGATTTCATCGTAGCTGTCTGTTATGCTGCTATCAATATCGAGTACACCTAACAAGCGACCGTCTTTGACCATGGGCACAACAATTTCAGACATGGCTGCTGAATCACAAGCAATATAATTTTTATGCAAGCGGACGTCTGGAACAATCAAAGTTGTTTTGGTTGCCGCCGCTTCGCCGCAGACTCCTTTGCCCATAGCAATTCGTGTGCAGGAAACGTGACCCTGGAAAGGGCCTAAAATTAATTCCTCACCATTATATAGGTAATAACCGGCGAAAACGGTGTCTGGTAAAGTTTGATTCAAAATTGCTGAAGAGTTAGCTAAACTCGCTAAATAATTGGTTTCGCCCTCTAACAATCCTGCCTGTTGTAATAGTAATAAATCATAAGCAGCTTTTTTTTCTTTTGCATCTACCCAAGCCATTTGCTTAGCCTCCATTTGAAAAAAATATTCTTAGATTTGCATCATACTAAAAATACCATGAACAAGCAAGCCAAAGCTTAGTAGCGCCAAAGCAAAGGGAATGACTTTACTGATGACAAATCCCATTAGGACCGTAAATTTTTTATAGAAGCGATCTAAATGGTCACTAAAGTATAAGGAACAAGCAAAAATAACAATTAGCGGCATAGAATAAATCACATTATAAATCGCTAAAATTGCCACGACTCCGATAAAAGGCAATTCATATTGTAAAAGAATGGCTAAGAAGGCAAAGTAAGGTAAGGCACTTGTCAACTCTAGGCCACAGGAAATGATGCCTAAGCCAAACAAGGTTTTAAAATCCAAAGTCTTGGTTGGTTTTTTGATTTCCGTTTCTTCATTTGTCACAACTGCTTTGCGACGGACCCAACGATGAACCAAATAGCCCACTAGGACAAGACCGATAATTATTTCTCCTATTGGAATGATTTGCGGATAAGCAGTAAGGATGCCCGTCAAATATCGCTGAACTAAAGCGGCGAGACCGTAGTAAACTAAAACGCCGGCAGCAAAGTTGGTTAACCCAATGCCTAAAATAAAGCCGATAATATCATTTTTTTTACGGCTGACGGATTGAAAAACCAATTGTTGGGCAATCGCAATCGGATTTAGACTATCGGCAGCACTAGTGACTAACGTCATGGATAATAAAGTAAACATATAAAACACTCCTGAAATTAAATTTGCCTAAAAAGAAAAGATGTCTCCTTCACACCATCTTGGCCTAGGCGTGAAGAACACATCTGTTAAGTGTCCGGCGACACAAAATTATCCGTATTTCCATTTAGAATAGCACGCTTTTTTTTGGCGGTCAAGCCGGTTGCTCAGCCACTTTAGAATTATTCTCAAAAAGCTCAATTAAATTGCAGAATATCAGGTAATATTACAGCCACATTACTTTCATGAAAAATTACTACAAACGTCACAAATTCACAAAATCTTCACATTTGATTTATAAACTGATTGAGGATATTAAAAAAAGACATGCGGGGAAACTCTTATATGAATAAATGGACAAAATTATCAACGATTACCTTGGCAGCTAGTCTCCTTTTGGCGCCGATTGCTGTTAATGCAGCTGAAATTGACGACCGGATTGCAGCTCAAGAAGAAAAAATTGCTGCTTTAGAAAATCAAGGAGCCTCAGCCCAAGCGCAATTGGCGGCGATTCAAGCAGATGTTACTGCAATTGAAAATGAAGTGTCGGCTGTTTTAGCAGAAAAAACAACAGCTGAGGAACGGTTAACAGAAATCAATAGTCAGATTAGCGAATTGGAAGTAACAATTGCTCAACGGACAGAACAAATTGAAAAACAAGCCCGTGACACACAGACCAATCAAAATGCGACTTCTTACATTGATATTGTATTAAGTGCTGAATCTTTAAGTGATGCTGTGACTAAAACAATGGCTTTAACAACTTTAGTCAGTGCCAACAACGAGATTATTCAAGCACAGAAAACTGACAAAGAACAATTGTCTGCTTTGCAAGTTGAAGCAGAAGAACATTTAGTACTAATTACAGAAAAAACAAGTGAACTGCAGGATAAACAAGATGAGTTATTAGAAGCTCGTCTTAATCAAGAAGTTGAAATTACTGCTTTGAGTGCTCAACTGGCAACTGAAGAAGATCAAAAAGCCGCTTTAGAAACTGAAAAAGCGGAAGCAGAAGCTCGTCGCCAAGCTGAATTGGCAGCCCTTGAAGAAAAACGCCTGCAAGAAGAAGCAACAGCAGCGGCTCTTGCAGCCGAAGCAAAAGCCAATGAAGAAGAACCGGCTGTTTCTAATTTAAGCAGCAATGGCCAAACGACTGTTGAAACAAATTCAGGTGGCTCAACAAGCAACACGACTCCGCCTGCTACTAACAGCAGCGGCTGGTCAGCTCCTCTTTCTTCATTAAATGTAACCAGTCCATTTGGTATGCGGAGTGACCCATTTGGCGGCGGCGGTTCTAGCATGCACAATGGTATTGATTTTACCGGCTATTCAGGTATGCCGGTGATGGCAGCTAAAGCTGGCGAGGTAGTTTTTGCCTCTTATGAAAGCGGCGGCGGCAATGTTGTCATTCTTAAACACAGCGATGGCTACTATTCTTACTATATGCACTTAAGCAGCTTTGCCACTTCCACTGGCTCACAAGTCAGTGCCGGACAAGTGATTGGCGGCATGGGCACGACGGGTGCTTCCACTGGCGTTCACTTACACTTTGGAATTTCCACTGGATTTTGGTCTGGCTATGTTAATCCTTCTTCATTTTTAGGAGTATAACCTCAGCAGTCTTCTCTTTTTAGCCCCTCGCTGATCAGAGAAGACTGTTTTTTGATATAATGTTAAACTTTGCTGAAATCGTATTTAAAAAACAGAATTTTTTTTATATAATAGAAGTAACAGAAACTTTAAAGGGGGCGCAAAAATTTTGAAAAAATTAATTTTGGGCAGCTTGCTGCTAGGACTATTGGCAGCACCGGCAACTGTTTTTGCGACCGATGATTTATTTGGCCGCCCAATTGAAGAAGGCAGCAATGCCCAATTAGAAGCTCAACAATCTGAGGCTGAAGAACGTTTAGTCACAGTTCAAACCGAGATTACCGCTCTCAAAGAACAAATTGATACGTTGACTGAGGAAAAAATAGCTGTCGAAGAAAGATTAGCCGGCTTAAACGAACAGATGACTGAGTTGCAAACAGCGATTGACAAAAAGACCAGTGAAAAAAGTACGACAGCCTCTTTTCTTCAAACTGTTTCCAATACGATTACACTGACGAATCTAACCAGTAAAAATGAAGAATTGGGTTCAGCGGGCTCGACAGAAGTTGCGGAAATGGACACTTTGAATCAGCAATTATTAGAATTGCAGCAAAATTTTGACCAGCTGGCTGCAGAACGCATGTCATTAGTGGAAGTCTTTACGGGCACAGCAGCTCAGCTTTCTGCTGAAGAAACAATGCGCTATACCGCAGCGCAAAATTCCGGCTTCTTTATTAATAATCCAGATGGCTGGGTAGCACCTCTCACCTCGCTAAATATTACCTCGCCTTTTGGTAGCCGTTCGAATCCTTTTGGTGGCGAAAGCAGTGAGTTTCACAATGGCATTGATTTTTCCGGCTATTTAAATATGCCGGTGATGGCTACCCGTGAAGGTCAAGTCGTTGTAGCTGAAAATAATAGTTCTGCCGGCAATGTCGTCATTATTTTACATGCGGATGGTCTCTATTCTTATTACATGCATTTAAATAGTTTTGCGGTTAAAGCCGGCGATACCGTTTCTGCTGGACAAACGATTGGTGGCATGGGAACAACTGGCCGCTCAACTGGCGTGCATTTGCACTTGGGGGTTTCCACAGCGCTTTGGTCTGGCTACATTGATCCAACCACCGTGTTCTACAATCCTTAATATATAAAAACAGCGGACTTGCTGAGGGATATTCCTCAACAAGTCCGCTATTTTTATTTTTTTAAAAATCTAAAGTGACTCCAGTCAGCTCTTTGTATAAATCCGTCAGCAAAGTCCGGTCAATTTTAGTTTTATCTTGGTCTTGATTGCTAGCGATAATCACAGCCGTTTGACCGTCTGGTGACAAAGCGACATAGGTTTCATAGGTCAGCTCTTGGCCATGACTGGCGTAATAAGTTTTTTCATTGTAGAGGCCGCTGGCGTAAGGCGCGCCGCTGGCTTCCTCTGGTGTTTGCAGGGTTTTAACGTCCGCCGCAGAAATTAGTTGGCCCGACAGTAATAATGAATAATAGCGGTACAATTGGCCGGTACTCATAAAGACATTACCGGTACCAAGCTCTTTAATGTAGTCATTTGCACTCTCGGTGGCAACAGTGCCATAAGGCGTTGTACCGTCATTATTTGAATATGGGACAGCCACATTCGGGTTATTAGCAATATTTTGGTAAAAACTATAATTCGTAATGCCCGCTTTTGTACCATAATAATTATCAAAAATGGTGTAATAATTTTGCTGATACACTTTTTCTAAAATACCGGCGAGTAAATTAAAATTAATAGGCTGGTAGTCAAACTTACCGACAGTATTTTTGATGGCAGCATTGGCGGTGAAAAATGGCAAGGCGTCACTATCCTTCGCCAAATTTTTAGGCGAATTCGTCAGCTGCAAGCCAGAAGCCATATCCAACATCATTTTTAGCGTCACCTGATCGCTACCGGCAATCTGCGGATAATATTTTGACAGCTTGTCGCTTAATGCTAGTTTTCCCTCCTCTGCCGCCTGCATAATCAAGGTGCCGGTCATCCCTTTTTGAGTGGAACCGATATTATAAAGGGTGGTTGGCGAATTGGGAATTTGTTTGGCATTATCGGCATTGCCGTAGCCTTTGCTTAACTTTATTTGACCATTATGCACAACCAAAACGGAGCCATAAAAGCCACTTTTTTGGACGATTTGATCGTAATCGGTCCCTTCATTGCCAGCGACTACAGTTTGGCCATTAGTTAAGTTGGCATAGACTGTTGCATCAGTAGCTGAGCTCGTCGTAGAAGAGGAACTGGCCACTGTGCTAGTTGTACTGCTGGTAGTTGTACTACTAGCAGCTGTCGTTTCATTTACTGACGCATTCGATGGTGTCTCTTTAACAAATTGGCTGGCTCCCCAAACAACACCCAACATTAAAAATAAAACAAACCAGCCGAGAATAATCCGGTGATGTCTTTTATGTTTCACGGGAAGCCCTCCTTGAATTAATTTCCTGGTAATGCATCTGGATTTTGATTTTGCCAGTCTGTGCTTAAAAAATCGTCGTTGATTTGATAGTTTAATTTGCTTGTGCTGTTTTTGTCTAAAAATGGTTCAATCGCTTGATCCGCAGCCAACCAGCCGCGCCAACCTAAATGAATGGTGTCTTCCATAAAATAATCTTCATTGCCATCACCGCTTAAATCGGCAATATTCGTGAAGCCTTGACTGGTTAATTGATACCGGACTTTTTTAGCAAAGCCGGCGAGCATCTCGTTGGACAATCCTGTATAGTCCATCCATTTTTGGTTGATAGGCGGAATGATGAATAAGACATCCACATTATTTTTAGCAAACTCATTTAGAACCAATTGAAAATCGCTGTATTCAGGACTGTAGCGATAATCCCAATCCTTTTGCGAACCTGCTAACTTCTTGATATCTTTTTTCAAACGAGAGGTATAAAAAGAATTCTTTATGCCTAAATCATTGTTGCTCGTATCATTTTTGCCCTCTGTTGTTGCCACTTGATCAATGGCACTTTCGTCATATTGCTCTGGCAAAGCTTTCGCCGCTTGATTGATATCTTTTTGCAGGTTGCGGTTGAGGCCGATGCCACTGAAGAGCTGATCTTCTCTAGAAAGCAGATTGCTCTGCAGCTGGAAATAATCCAGTTCACTTTGCTTCGGCAGTTTGCCTGCCGCAATTTTTTCCAAGGCCGCTACTAAGGTACTATTACTTTTAACAATCTCAAAATCCTGTAAACGTTTTGCATAATATTGGTCATCGGCTGAAATATTTTTTAAAGACAGCAGCCATTGATAGGTCTGTTCTTCTGAAAACCAATTTTTAAAGTAATCCTTGTCCACGCCCTTTGGTGTAAACCATTGGGGGGAAACAATGAAGACAGCTTTTTTGCCACTCAACTCTTTGGCTAGCGAATGAATCATGGAAAACTGTGACAATGACTGAGTACCCGCTGCCCCTAATAAAAATGGCGTATAATTCCGATTGTATTTTTGGGCTAATACAGAGGGATGTGTGGAACTCACACGATTTAATTCTGATGAACCGAAAAACGGTACATATTTTCCAGAGGACAAAGCTTCTGAGGTAATCTCAGTGCCCCGCAGTACACTGTTTGCCATTGAAGTTGAGGCCTTCGCTATCACCTTTGAGTCGCTCACATCAAACTTCCAGGGGCTATAGAAAAAGCCCCCCAGAAGGACCGCAGCTAAAATTAGCGGCCCAAAGATAGCTAGAAGTTGTTTTTTCATTAGGCAGCTTTTAAGGCGTCAACTTGAGCGATAATTTGAGCGGGAGTACTCCAGTCAGCACGGTCAAATTCTGAAACTGGGACTTGCACACTTAGTTGGCCTTCTAATTCAACGAGTAATTGGACAGTGGCTAAAGAATCCATTAAGCCTTCATCAAATAAATTCACATTCAAATCTTCTCTAACTTCATCGGTACCGGTAATCATTTCTAAAATATCTAAAACTGCATCTTGTGTGTTCATTTAAATCGTCTCCTTAAAAGTTTTTAATGGTGGAAAAATAATTGATCTAAAACGCCTGAAAAAATCAGGAAGCTGAAACAAACTGCTTGAAAGGTTAAGAAAATTGCTAGAGCCTTCGTAAATTTATTGGAAGGCAATTGTTTTTTATGTTTCTTTTTAAATCTGAGCCAAGCATCCGTCAGGCAAATCAAGCTAGCATGATAAAAACCATATAGCAGATAATACCAAGTGAGACCGTGCCAGACTCCCATTATCATAAAGAGGGCAAAGTAACCGACATTTGAGGCGACAATCCGACTTTTAAAGACCTTCTTTTTAATCAAAGTGAACATCAGGCGCATGTAGATAAAATCTCTAAACCAAAAAGACAAGGTCATGTGCCAACGATTCCAAAACTCTTTGATGTTGTCAGAAATAAAGGGCTTATTAAAGTTTTTCGGTGTGTCATAGCCCATCAAGTTACTGACACCGACTGCGAATAAGCTATAGCCGGCAAAGTCAAAAAACAGATACATACTGTAACAATACATGTATAAAATTAAGCTCCAAGAGAAGAAGCCTTGATGCATCAAGCTTTTATTTAACAGCGGTAGCCAAACCTGACCGAAATAATAGCCGAGAATAAATTTATAGAAAAAGCCTAAGAAAATGCTCCAGATGCCGCGGTTTAATAACCCGGCATACACCTCTCTGGTGGGTGGCTCCAACAAATCTTTTTCAAAGCGGCGATACCGGTCAATCGGACCAGATGAAATCGTCGGGAAAAAGAGTAAAAACTGAATGTATCGCAATGGATGGTATTCTTTAATCGTGCCATCCCGCATTTCCATAATCATTTGAACTGACTTAAAGGTTAAATAGGAAATACCTAAAAAGCCAAAAATCGCTGCTGCCCCGCCATCGACAAAGGGAATTACTTTGACTAAGGTCAGCGGCAGGATTGCCAAAGCAACCGCCAAATAAAAAATTCCTGAGGCATTTTTTTGCTGCCGATAATGATGATAACACCAGACTAGCAGGGTTTGAAAAATCACATAGCCAATTAAAGCGAGGCCCTGCTGCCAGTATTTGCCGCCAAAACTAATGTAAAGAAAAATTAAAGTAATTAAACTTTGGTACCAACCCCAGCGCTTGCCCTTGATTAGTAAAATGAAAATCATTGGCAACAGCGCAACGGCTAACCAAAGAAAGTATATGGGATTCGCATAAGGAATCACATGAGGCCAACTCATCAGCGGTTTGCCTCAGCAATCAAGCCTTTACGATCGACCTTGCCATTGGCGGTCAATGGCAATTCCTCCACGTAAATAAATTTTTGTGGAACCATGTAGTCCATCACTAAACTAGCTAATTCCTCTTTAATCGCTTTGGTCAATTTGAATTCTTTTTCAAAATCATTTGCCTCGGGTACGACATAGGCGATTAATTGTTCCACTTTATTTTCCACATATTTGGGTACGACGGCGGCTTGTTTGACTAAGCTGACATCATCTAGATGATGATCAATATCTTCTAGCTCAATCCGGTAGCCGTGAAATTTCACTTGAAAATCGATGCGGCCTTCGTAGAGTAACAGGCCCTCTTTGGTCATCGAGCCACTGTCGCCGGTATGATAAGCCGGCTCTCCGCCATATTCAAAAAAGGCGGCAGTTGTTTTTTCAGGGTTATTTAAATAACCCTTTGAGACGCTGGGACCGACAATGACAATCTCTCCAATAGAGCCATTTTCCAACACCCTGCCCTCTTCCATAAATAAAATTTGCGTATCCTCTTTAACATAACCAATCGGAACTCGATCATAATTTTCTAAAAGCTCGCTGGTGATTTCAACTCCTGAAACAGCCACAGTTGCTTCAGTCGGTCCATAAGTATTGAAAATTTTAGCTTGAGGAAAGCGAATCAATAATTCCAAAGCTGTTGATTTCGGCAACTCTTCTCCACAAAATAGAAAAGTCTGCAAACTAGGAACATGCTGGCCATCAAATGTCGGCTCCATCAAACAAATTTTCATAAAGGACGGCGTTGAAATCCACACATTGATATCAAGTTTTGGCAATGCGCTAAACAACCGGCGAAAATCATTGATGGTTTCTTTTTTCATCGGTACCAATGACCCGCCTGAAGTCAAAGCTGGATAAATTCCCATCACGGATAAATCAAAGGAGTAAGGTGCCTGTGACAAAAAGCTAGCACCTTCTGGCAAGTCAAAGTCAGTCAGTTCCCAATTGACAAAGCTCAATAAATTTTTGTGGGATATCTGTACGCCTTTTGGCACACCTGTAGTTCCTGAGGTGAAAATAATATAATACGTGTCCTCTGGCTTAACGATTGAAAAATCTTTTACCTCAGCCTCATTTTCAAAAATGGCTTGTAATTCCAAAGGTGAAATAATTGGAATTGCATTGATTGCGGGACCCGCCCAGTCCGCTACTGCTAAAATGGCCGCTGGTTTGGCAACTTGTAAAATCAGCTCCACTCGTTCTTGAGGGGTATTGCTTTCAATCGGGATATAAGCCCGCCCGGTTTTGGAAGTCCCCAGAAAAGCGGCCAGCATTTCAAATTCCAATTCACCATAGACGACGATTGGGCCGGCTGCCTTTATTTTGCTCGTTAAAAAAACAGCGACTTGATCTGAATATTTTTTTAATTGTCCAAAGGTAAACTGGCTGGTTTCATCGCGATAAGCAATCCGCTGTGGATCAGTTACGCCATAGCTATCAATGGTTGTTACAATATTGGTCAGCATCTTGCCACCTCCTAAAATTCATTGTAAATAAATGTGCCGCCTTGAATATTTTTATAATGATATAAATAGACGAGCATCACGACGACTGCGAAGAAAAATATGGTTTTTCCGACAAATTTCAGCCAATAATTAACGGCTTCATTGGACCACCAATTTTTAATTAATTTCATATGCGCCCTCCTGTAAAAAAACTCTTGATCTGAGTACATTGTTAGTATAAAAGCTAAAGTTAAATACCCAACCGCCAAAAGATAAACAATTGTTAAACTACTGATTAATTATCATGAAATTTTCTCGTCATTTACAATTCAACCTGCTTAAATCGTCTTAAAGCTAGCCGATAAACCACGATTGAAGCCAAAATTGTTAGCCCAAAAATCAAAAAAAACTGGCCGATTGTAAAAATATGTCCGGAATAAAACGTACTGGGAGCTAAAATCCGCAATTCCTTTTCCTTAAAAACTGTCAGCTCAATTTTTTCCAAAACGAGCAAGCTATAATACACAACCATGTTAATCAAAAAAGCAACGCCAGCCTGTTTAACAAGTAACACGACTAGAAAAGCTAACGGAATGATTGGTAAAAATCCTAAAAAACTACTGGTATAGACAAACAGCACTTTAATAACCGAAACAGCTGTCAAGCCGCTAAAGCTTAAGGTCACTATTAAGCTTACAATGAAGCTCACTCCGTAAACTAATGAAATAATCCCTAAGGTAGCCAGCATTTTCCCTAAAAAAATACTACTTTTAGAGGCGGATTGTAAAAACCACAGGCGAATTTCCTGATTTTTCAAGGCTTTACCAATCAATTGATTGCTGCAAAAAAAGATAATCAAAGGAATTATCACAAGCTCCAGACAATGCAAAACAAAAAAAGGATAGGCACCACCATGACTTTGCAGTCGAGGAGAAAAAGCTCTGACAATAAAAAAACCGCTGATAATTGTCAAACAGATGATTAGCAAGGTTCGTTTGAACCAACTTGAGCTTCGTAAACGATTAAAATCCAGCTCAAAAGGAATCAAAAAGCTCATCGCATAACCTCCCCTCCCGTGTAAAAATCATAAAATTCAGCTAGTGTGCTGAAGGTTTTTTGGATGTCTGCTTGGCTACTGGTAACTGTCAAATGGCCCTGATGGATAACGGCAATCTCCGAGGCTGCCTCTAAAGGCGGAACCAACTTTTCAGCAAGTAGAAAAATCGTTTTCTGCTGACCAGCTTCTGCTGAAAATAACGCTATCAATTGTTGTATTTCGTTGTCATTTAAACCTTCGAAAGGCTCTTCAATAATTAAAATTTCTGGATTATGTAACAAAGCAAGAGCCAAAGCTAACTTTTGTCGTTGAAAGCTGGTTACAGCATCAGCTCGCTGCTTTCTGACTTCTGCTAGAGCTAATTTTTTTAATAAATACTCCTGTCGTACCTTTGAATAATTTTTTTGAAACCGGCCAATAGCGGCGATATTTTCTTGAACTGTCAATCTTTCTTGCAAAATATCTTGACTCATAACACCGATTTTTTGAAACGCCTGCCTGCGCTGTGCTTCTTGGCTAATATCAAAATGATCAAGGAAAATCTGACCGGTTGCAGGTTTTTTTAACCCTAGCAATAGCTGGACCAATTTTTTTTCAGTGGCACTAGTTAATCCAGTCAACACAAAAAAAGCTCCTGAGGCAACTGACAAATTGAAATCCCTAAAAGACTCATACGGATCGTCTGTAATAACCGAGACGTCTTTAAATTCGATTGCTGCCACTTGATCACCTCCGCTCATTTTATTGAAGCCAGTTTAGCAAAGGAAAATAAACAAGACATCATGAAGTGTTAAACAAAAGATAAACTTTTTTGGAAATCAAAAAGATTACTGAGGACTGGCCGTCTTTGAACCCGCCCTCCCTGATATCCAAAAAGCCAAGAGAGCTATCGGTGCAACCAATGTTTTTGACGGAATGAGCTTATGGAATGACCAGTTAAGAGAAGACTAAAAGCTCCCGCGAATTAAAGTTTTCTAAGAAATACGCTTATAGAATGGCTCCACCGGATATACTGCCCAGCAAAAAGCCTTAGCTCCCAAATATCGAAAAATTTTTGATGCTTTTTATCAACAGCGAGAAGGGTTCGCCAAGATATTGAGCCAAATAAAATAGCCTCAAAAATTATTTTTCATAGGCACAGCGGCCAAAATAATTTTTGAAGCTATTTTAGTAGATACTTTTTCTTATCGGTGTAGCAAAATTTTTCTAGTTTCGTTATGAAACCAGCTGGAATTTTCAGGGAGCAAAGCGATAGCCGGCACCCCAGACAGTTTGCAAGTGCTGCGGATTACTGGGATCTTTTTCAATTTTTTCCCGCAAACGATTGATGTGAACCGCCACCGTTCGCAAATCACCGATGGCATCAAAGCCCCAGATTTTTTCGTAGAGTTCTTCTTTACTAAAGACCATTTCGGCATTTTCCATCAAGAATAATAGCAGCTCGTATTCTCGATGCTTTAAACCAACCTCTTGTTCGTTTACAAAAACGCGATGGGTTTTAGGATTGATTGTGATGGGCCCTTTTTTAATGGTATCTTGACTTTCAGTGACAGCTGGACCTTCAACATGGGCCTTGATTCGGTCGTATTGGGCCAAGTTTGCTTTGACCCGAGCAACTAACTCTGTTGGCGAAAAAGGTTTGGCAATATAATCATCTGCTCCTAAACCTAAGCCCCTGAGCTTGTCAATTTCTTCAGTCTTGGCGGTCACCATAATAATCGGGACGTCCACCTTATCGCGGATTTGTTTGCAGATTTCAAAACCGCTCATTCCCGGCAGCATTAAATCCAGTAAAATTAATTGAAATTGATTGCTTAAAGCGGCTTGATACCCTTCCAGGCCGTCTGCCAAAGCGGTTACCTGATAGCCTTCGATTTCTAAAAAATCAACTTCAATGCTAGCAATGTCTGCATCATCTTCTACTACCAAAATTTTCTTGCTCATCTTTTGTCCTCCTTAAACAACGGCACTTTAATCACGACACCGAAGCCGCCTTCTTCCGGCAGGAAGGCGCTAATCTCTCCGCCGAAGCCTTCGATTGTCTTGCGGGCAATTGCTAAGCCTAAGCCGCTGCCATCACTGGGATTGCTGCGGGCTTGGTCACTGCGATAAAAAAGTTGAAAGAGCTGCGATAAATTATCTGCAGCAACGCCGGGACCATTATCTAACAGCTGAATTTCTAAATAGTCAGCTTTTCTCTGATAGCTGATATGACTAGTCGTCAGCTGTTTATCAGAATATTTAAGAGTATTTTCCAATAAATTCGTTAAGACACTCCGTAATTGAGCTACATCAATTTTAATTGGCAAACGCTCTTCAAAAGGTCCAGTTAAACTGACCTGCAAGCCACGGTTTTGATATTCCGGCTGCACCACTTGTAGATACTCCTGTAAAAAATCGCTGGCATTGACCACTTCAAAATTAAAAGGAAACTCGCCAGTGTCCAGTTTTGAAAAAAGAAAGAGCTGATTGATGATATGCTCCATATCTTTGGTTTTCCGCTTGATGGTTGCAAAATATTTATCCCGCATCGCCGGTGTGGCCGCCACGCCTTTTTCCAAACCTTCAAGATAGGCTTCAATCGAGGTGAGCGGCGTCCGCAGGTCGTGGGAAATGCCAGCGACTAATTCCCGACGACTATTTTCATTTTGATCTCGTTCATTAATAACCAGTTCCAATCGCTGGGCCATCTGATTGAAGTCGGTCATGATAGGAGCAAACTCGTCATCTTTTTGATAGTCAATTTGATAATGTAAGTCCCCCGCTTTAATCTGCTGGAAGCCAAAAGCCAGTTCCTCCAGCGGCTGAGTGATACTGTTAGTCAAGCGCTTCGTTAAAAAGCGATTCATCAGATAAATCACCAGCAATACGGCAATTAAAATCAGAATTAAAATATTCGACATAGCAACGTCGTAATCTTTATCCCAAATTGGATTTTCATAATACAAATCATTGGTGTAATTTGTATTAAATAAAATCACATCGTATTGAGTCGTTTCAAAACTGGCGACAAAAAGCTGATCGACAATATAGGTGTGGTCACCGTCTTCATTTAAAGCGACCGCCAGTAAATTACTATCCGGCACCTCTCCAATTGAATCGATTAACTCACCGTTTTGATAAACTAAAAGAGCGATGCTGGTGGAAAAATAATCTTGATAAAAATCCTCGACATCTTCAATGATTTGCTGTGTGTCGGTGTCTGCTCCCTCCCAAGAATTAACCAGCTTTTCCACTTGGGCATACTGCTCCCGAAACTGGTAATTTTCATCAGAGGCATTTTGATAGCCGCCCCAAAAATATTCGTAAACAAAAACTAAGGCACCAGTCAGCACTAATAAACTCAATAATACTGGCACGACAATCATAATAATATGGGAGATAAATAACTTGCGCTTAATGGTCATAGGCTTTCCTCTTACAAAAAAATTAAAATCTGAATATCATTGAAATGGTCAAAATACTCAGGTTGTGTTATTAAATGGCTGTCAAAGAATAAATATCCTCCGCCAGTGTCGCAACGTCGCTTAAGCCAACTTGATTTTCCAATAAAATCACAATATTTTGAAATTGCCAGTCGGTGTAGATGATGGAGGTATAAGCACCTAAAACACCGGCGCTTTCCAACTGCTCTCCCTGCCAGTAGCCAGCACTATAGCCGCTGTCAGTTTCTAAAAGTTCAAAAAAAGCCTGGCTGCTAATTAGTGTTTGCTCCCGCAACGCCTCTTGGACTTTTAATAAATCTTCCGCAGTCATCAATAGATTACCGGCACCTAAAAGGCTGGAAAATAACGGCCGGTCACGAACTAGTTCTGGACCGTAATCAAGATATTCCGTGTTCGTTTCAAGATCGTAATAATAAGGATTGGGAACTGCCACATTTTCAGGCAGAGTATCCCAAAAATAAGTTCCTTGAAGATTTAAAGGCTGAATTATTTTTTCCGTTAAATACGTTTCATAGTCAACGCCACTAATCTGAGAAATAATTCCCGCCAATAAAGTATAGTTGGCATTGGTATAATAAAAATCAAAATCGTTTGTCGAATTTAAACTTTCTAAGACATAATCCAACTGCTCCGCTTGCGTTGTCAAAACCTCTGCCGGAGCAATCTCGTCCATTTGAATGCCCGAAGTCTGGTTCAAAAGCATGCGCACCGTAATGGCAGAACTATTTTCAACCTGCGGATAAAAATCGGCGAGGCTTTGGTCATAGGACAGCTCACCAGCCGTAACTAGTTGGGCAATTAAAATGCCCGTCAAAGTTTTTTGAATGGAGGCCACAGGAAAAGCGGTCGCTGCTTCATTTGTCTGAGCGTTTGCTGCATCCGCATAACCATAGCCTTGGTTGCTAAACAATTGCCCATTTTGAACAATTAAGGCGACACCAGCGAAGCGGTCCTCCGATAAAATTTGATTAATTTTTTCCTTTGTTGCGGCTGAACCATCTAAATTATTGGCTTGGATTGGTTCGTCTAAGATGACTTCACTAGCGGTTGTGGTTTCCGTTGTGGTTTCCGTCGCTGTTTGGCCGCTGACACTTGGAGTTGCTTCCAGCAAACGCCAACTGACCAACCCAATTAAACCAATTATCAGTAAAGCGCTGCTTAAAATCCACCATTTTTTTCTCAACTAGCTCACCTTCGTCATTTGTTCAATCAAAATAAAAAGTATCTTGTCTGTTTCAACTCGAAATCTGCTTTCACTAAATCCTTTAAAAGCTACACTACGTTAAATATGCCATATTTTTTCAGAATATGATAATAATTGCACTTTCCACAAAAAATTGGACGTTGCAAATATTCTTTCTATTTAAGAGCTTACTTGGTTAGCTGCAACTTACTTACCTTCATTTTTTAAACTTTTCACGTAACTATCAACTGCCAAAAGGCAATCTGCTACATCAGCCGCTTCAACTTTAAAAGGCATCCGGCTCATCGTTTCCTGAGGAATTGTCGCCTGTCGCCCTACCTCCAACAGTTGTGAATAATTCGTTTCTAAATGTAACTCAGCTAGGGTCGTCGGCAAGTTTAATTCTTGATAAAAATCAATAAAACAATCTAGCTCCACTTTAGGACGATTTTCTAAAAAGAGTTGTGTCAGTGTTCCGTAAGCCACTTTTTCTCCGTGGGTCAGCTGCTGAATCTCTCCTGTTAATTTCAAAAAGCCATTGTGGATAGCATGGGCAGCCGCCAAACCGCCGCTCTCAAAACCGATACCACTCAATAACGTATTGGCTTCGACGACTTGCTCAAAGGCTTCTGTCACAACTTTTGCTTGATTTGCCGCTAGTGCTTGTTTGCCAAATTCAAACAAGACAGCTTGGCATTTTTCAGCAATCGCCTGCGCCGCTAAAGTCACACCGCCGCCTAATAAATTTTTGCCACGACTTTGCAGCACAGCCCGCACCTCAACCCAAGTTGCCAAAGCATCGGCAATTCCTGAGGCCAATAAACGAACTGGCCCTTGGACGATGATTTCGGTGTCAACTAAGACGAGCTCTGGACTTTTTTGATAGTACTGATATTTTTCAAAAATACCGTCTTTTGAATACATTACCGAAATCGCCGATGTCGGTGCATCAGTGGAGGCTGTTGTTGGTAAAATAACCACCGGTAAAGATAAGCAATCAGCAATTCCTTTGGCGCTGTCGATTGTCTTTCCGCCTCCCAAACCTAAAACAACATCCACATCCGCACCGCTGGCTTTTGTCAAAATTGCTTGAATAGTTTTTTCAGAAGAATCACCATCAAAGGACAGGTGTAAAACGGTGAGTCCCTCTATTTTTAAATTCTCAGCAAATGCTTCACCGCAAAGTTGCCAGACAAAATCATCGCAAAGTAATAACGATTTTTTGCCAATTTTTTTAATATGAGAAATACCACTTTTCAAAACGCCCCTGCCCTGAACATAACGGGCCGGACTAATAAAAATTTTTTCCATATACACACCCCTTTGTGTTTTTTATCACAAGACCAAATATATGCTAACAAAAAAGCCAGACTGATTCCACAGTGATTATTCGTTAACTTAAAAGAGCTAACGAATAGTCACTGTCTGATTGTTTAAATCCCTCAGTTGGCTGTATTCTTTATTAAGTTATTGCTAAGCTTTGGCGGCAAAAAATTTATCTTTTAATTTTTCTAAGGCTAATGTTAATTCTGCTGCTGTTTCTGGTGAATAGTCAATCAGTTGAACAGGCGTTGTCACAACATCCATCAAAGAAATCGGTACAATCTGTCCGGCTTCAACCGCAAAACGGATGCGGGGATGATACTCACTGGTGCCGCAATTGCCCGCCAAGGCAAACATGATTTCATATTCCTCCGCTGCTAATTGATTGAAACGATAATAACCATCAGTGAGATAAACTTTTTCCTCAGAAAAATTTTCCTGCAGGAATTTTAGTTCCTCAATTGTCATCTTCACAACTCCTTTTTCAGATTAGTTTAAATTTTTTAAAGCCGACCACATGGTTAAAGCCTGCTTCATGCCGGCAACATTGTGGACCCGCACCATTTCAACTCCCTGTTCAAGGGCAAAAAGCGAAGCTGTAACTGAAGCATAATCTCTTTCAAGGGGATTCGTTTCTCCCGTCACCGTGCCAATCGTGCGCTTGCGGGAGACACCATACAACAGCGGCAGTTTCTCAAAGCGAAAATTTTGTGGCTGGGCCATAATCGCTAAGTTTTCTGCGACAGATTTATGAAAGCCGACACCTGGGTCAAAGGCGATTCGCTCTAATGAGATGCCGTGTTGTTGACATTGAGCTACTTTTTCTTGATAAAATTCCTGCAGGTCGGTTATCAATGAAACTTCTCGGCGTTTGCGGGAATGCATAATGACCACCGCAACTTCAGGATTAGCCGCCAACAGCTCCGCCATTCCCGGTTGATCGAGACCTTTTATATCATTGATAATTTCCACACCAGCGCTAATCACCGCTTGGGCGACTTCAGGAAAATAAGTATCCACCGATAGCGACACAGAAATTCTTTGTTTGACTGCTTCCACAACTGGTAAAATTCTGGCTAATTCTTCTGCTGGTGTTATCTCTTGATAGCCTGGCCGTGTCGATTGGCCGCCGATATCAATCACATCGGCGCCGGCTAGCGCCAAAGCTTCGGCTTGCTCGACAGCCGCTTCGATATCAGTGTAGTGCCCACCATCAGAAAAAGAGTCCGGAGTGACATTTAAAATTCCCATGATTTGCTGTTTTTTTGTAAAATCAAACATTGGCCTGCCTCCTTTTTGTCAGTCTAGTCTTTAAAAGTAAATTTTCTTTGGCTTTTTTCTTAATGAACGCTTAAGCTGGCTAAAATTTGCGGCAAAATTATTTTTAGCGCCTGTATTCTAGGGCTTAAAGCGTTACGCTGGGCTAACGGCAGCTCAGCCAAAGTTTTCTGGTAAGCGGGCAGCCATAAAATAGAATCAAATCCGTAACCCAGCTGACCTCGGGGAGCAACAATCTCACCGGTCAGCGTTTTTTCCACCTGAAATTCTGTTTTTCCCCAATAAACCAAAGCTGCATGGAGCACAAACGCGCGATTTTGTTGCGGATTTTTTTGATATAAATTTAAAATTTCTTGATTTTGTTCTGGGGCAGTCTCAGTCTGAAAAAACTGATGAGTCTGCACTCCTAACAGCTGCGGAAAAGCTGCTAATTCTAATCCGCCGTCATCGGCTAAAACCGGCTGCTGCAATGCTTCTGCATAATACTTGGCTTTCAGCCGCGCATTTTCCAGATAACTTGTACCGTTTTCAACAGGACTCTTCAGGTCTGGTGCTAATTCATGGAGACCAATTAACTGAATTTGCTCCCCAAAGGCCTTTTGCATCTCCTGCAATTTACCTAAATTTTTTGTTGCAACAATCAAGCTAGTCATGATTAATCGCCGCTAAAAAATCGCGCTTCCACTCCTGATCCTCTTTGAAGGCACCGAGATAAAAGAATGTTTTCGTTTTACTGTCGGGAGAACGCACCCCCCGCATTTCCATGCATAAATGCTTAGCCTCAATTGAAACCGCCACGCCTGAAACCGGAACATGCTCGGCAATCATTTCAGCAATTTGCCGCGTTAAGTTTTCCTGAACGCTAGGCCTTTTTGCACAGTATTCAACAAGTCGGGGCAACTTGCTTAGTCCCAAGACTTTATTTTCAGAGGGAATATAGGCGATGTGCACCTTGCCGAAAAATGGCAACAAATGGTGTTCACACATCGAATAAAAATGAATATCTTTGACGACCACCATTTCACCGGCACTACCGGCATCAAATAATTTAAAATCATCAAAGTCTGTCGTTAAGCCGCTAAAAATTTCTTGATACATGCGGGCAACCCGTTGGGGCGTTTCGACTAAGCCGGCCCGTTGTGGGTCTTCGCCGACTGCCGTTAAAATCTGAGTCACGGCAGCTTCAATTTGAGCAATCTGTTCTGGATTCATTTACCATACCTCTTTTGCTAATCTTACTTCTTGCTGATTTCCACTGGCTTCAATCCAAGCCACTAAACTTTTTTTGAAAAGCTCTCCACGATAGACATCCTTTAAAGGAATTAAGACAAAGGAGCGCTTTGTTATTTCTTTATGAGGAATAATTAATTCCTCAGTGGTGATGTTCAAATCACCCATCAATAAAATATCAATGTCGATGGTGCGTGGTCCCCAATGAACCAAGCGTTTGCGATCCAAGGCCGCTTCTATTTGGTGAATTTTTTTTAATAAGTCTGCCGGTTGATAACTCGTGTCGATTTTAATGACAGCATTTAAAAAATCTTCCTGTTGCGTGTAACCGTATGGATCAGTCTCATATAATTTTGAGGAGGCCAAGACTTCGATTTGAGGATCAGCTGCCAATTTTTCTCTGGCGGCCTTCAATAACTCTAAACGCTCTCCCATGTTACTGCCTAAGGCTAGATAAGTTATCATTTGAAGGCTCTTTCCATTTCGATTTCAATATTGTCAAACAGTCCGGGCATCGGTACGCTGTATTTACGAATTCGCAGCAGTACACTGGTTAAACGGCTGTCAAAATCCTTTTGAATATCATCTAAAATTGCCGCAGCCAAGCCTTCCATTAAGTTGTACGAACTCTTTGCTACTCGCTTGGCAATCAAATCATTAATTTCTGCATAGCTAACGGTATCTGCCACATCATCACTCTTGCCCGCAGCAGTCAAATCTAGTCTTAGTTCAACATCAATTTCGATTTGCTGTCCCAGCACGCGTTCTTCCTTCAAGACACCATTTTTTGTAAAATATTTTAAATTATTTATACGAATTTTTCCCATGCATTTTTTCCTACCTTCAAAAAAATTTGCTAAAACTTCTTCATTAAATATACAGTTTCAAAAGACAATTGTCATCTTAATAAATCTCTGTTGCCAGTAAAAATTTTGAAAAATCCTGTTGACCTGTCACTTGTTGAAACAAGTTTTTTGTATTATAATATATAATACAAACAATACAAAAAAAGAAAGCAGGTGACACAATGCTTTTTGAAATCTCCACAACATCAGATATTCCCATTTATAAACAAGTGCGGGACCAAATTATTATCGGCATTGCCAAAGGCCAGTTAAAACCAGATGAGCAGCTGCCCTCTGTTCGTCAGCTAGCAGATGAAATTGGCGTGAACAATATGACAATTTCTAAAGCTTACAATCAATTGAAGGATGAGGGATTTTTAATTACCGACCGAAGACTGGGAACCAAAGTCGCCCCATTAAAACCGCAGCCTGGTCCCCTGCCGCCGGATTTATTTTTCCAACTGACCTTGATTTTAGCAGAAATTCGTTTGCACGCCGTCAACACCGAGCAAATAGAAAAAAGTGTCCAACAAATACTAACAGATTTTTTTGAGGAGTGATTTACATGTCTTTTATGATTCTGATTGAAATTGCATTATTTATTTTAATGGGCTTGATGGGCATCATTCCCAGCCGGCCCCACGCCAATATTATTTTAGAAAATACGTTACCAATGGATAAGTTAAACGCTCCTGTCGTGAAAGCTTTAATCAAAGACTACCGCAAAGGACTTTTAATTATCACAATAATCTTTAGTTTGACAACAATTCCACTGATTTTTTTGCCTTATGATTCTATTTTATTGACTGGCTTTATGCTAGGGATCTTTGGTTTTCTAGGTACGATGTATCTCTACCAAGTCCATTACATTCATAAACTTCACGATCTGCAAGCTAAAATGGGCTGGCTGTTACAAGCACAACCGATTCTGATTGATACCCAAGCGATTCAATTAAAAAATCGCAAAATGCTGTCATTCAAATGGTTGCTAGGCAGTCTGCTGCTGACGATTGTCGCAGCAGCCATCTCAATCCTTCAGCTAAATAGCTTCACAATGAACCTCGTGATGATTGTGACAGCAGGAATTTTATGGCTGCTTTGTCTGGCGATGTATTATTACATCCGCCGCTTTCCAGTGAAGGCTTGGTCGCAAAAGACTGAGCTCAACCAGCAATACAATGATCTGACAAAATTTTACTGGTCACTGATTACCATTATCTTGAGCTATCTGTTTGTTCCTTTGATTTTATTGCCTTATGGTCTGTTGACTTTTAACCCAACAATTGTGACGGTCATTTCGGTAGCCTACTTCTTAGTGCTCTTTATCGGCTGCGGTGCTACGATTGCTCTTTTATTTAAACTGCGGAAAAAACAAGATCAACTAATGGCGCAAACCGGCGAACAACGCTACAGCGGTGACGACCAATATTGGCGCTATGGTATTTATTACAATCCCAATGATAAGCGTCTGATGCTACCGGATCGTGTTGGTATGAATATTACCATGAACATGGCAAAACCTGCCGCGAAAATCGGTGGCGGAATTCTTGTCATCTTTTTAGTGGGTATCTTAACTTTTGTGATGGTGCCGCTGTTCCAATATGATTTTCAAACAAATTCGATTCGCATGGAAATCACCCAAGAAGATGTCGTAATGACAGCCCCGCTTGTCGGCAAATCCAGCGTCCCCTTTCACGATATTGAGTCTGTTGAACTGCTAACTGACTTGCCAAAAGGCTTAATCCGCGTGAACGGCATGGGTACCGAAAACTATGCAACCGGTTCTTTTGCTGGAAATGGTCGCTCGGCAACGCTCTACGTTCGCCTTGATCAAAAGGAAATTATTTATTTGAAAACAGCCGACCGGGATTATTATTTTACCGCCAGCGATGCAGAGGAAACAAAAAAAGAATACCAAGAAATTTTGAAAAATGTCTCTTAATTTATGAGGAGGAGTAAACATGAGTGCCGATCTTTTACCTATTTTGATTCCCTTAATTATTTTAGAATTCGCCTTAGCAGCAGCCACGATTATCCATGTGCTACGGCATCCCCATTACCGTTTTGGTAATAAATGGCTCTGGCTTTTGCTATCTTTTGTCACGATTATCGGGCCTGTCCTTTACTTTTCTATCGGGCGAGGTGATGCTTGATGGCCGCCATTGAAGTGAATCGTTTGCATCAAAATTTTGGCAAACAGCAAATTTTAAAGGATGTTTCCTTTGAGGTCCCGGAAAAAGCTATTTTCGGTTTTCTCGGGAAAAATGGTGCCGGCAAAACCACCACCATGAAAATTATGCTGGGTTTATTGAAGCCCACTTCGGGAACTGTCAAAATTTTTGACGAGTCTGTCGCCTTTGGCCAAACTAAAACCAACCGCTTTGTCGGCTATCTACCGGATGTTCCAGAATTTTATGATTTTATGAAGCCCGCAGAGTATTTGAAACTCTGCGGAGAGATTACCCATATGCCCGCAGCCAAAATCAAAGAACGAAGTGCTGAATTGTTGGAGCTTGTTGGCCTTGAAAAAGAACAGAAAAAAATCGGCGGCTTTTCGCGGGGAATGAAGCAGCGCTTGGGCATTGCTCAAGCCTTATTAAATGAACCACGGCTGCTGATTTGTGACGAGCCAACTTCTGCTTTGGACCCTTTAGGCCGCAAAGAAATTTTAGAAATTCTGCTGCGGATTAAAAATAAGACCACCGTCTTGTTTTCAACCCACATTTTGGCAGATGTCGATAAAATTTGTGACCATGTGGCCATCTTAGATCAAGGGGAAATTGTTTTAAACGGCGCCATTCAAACCTTAAAAAATCAACAGCAACAAGAGACGATTCTCTTAGAATTTAAAGATGACAGCAGCCTCAAAAAATTTACAGACAGGGCTGCTCAATCTTTTACAATTGAGCAACAAAATTCTGAACAGCTGAAAATTAGTACCCTTCATGCTGATCAAACTATTTTTGCATTAATGCAGCTTTTGAATCAGCAGCAGCTTGTGCCGGTAAAATTGGAAATCCAAGAACCGACACTGGAGGATTTATTCTTGGAGGTGGTGAAATGAGCGCTTACCTAGCTTTTACCAAAAAAGAAGGTTTAGCGGTATTAAGAAACGGCAAATTATTGCTATTAACGGTCATCTTTTTATTGCTGGGCTTAATGAATCCTTTGATTGCAAAATTTACCCCGGATTTAATTTCAAGCTTATCATTGGAAGGCATCACCTTGACCGTTCCAACACCAACCGCCTTTGATTCATGGACGCAATACTATAAAAATCTACCACAATTTGGCTTGATTATTTTAGTGATTGTTTTCAGCAGTAGTCTGACTAGCGAACTGACCAAAGGAACTCTAGTGAACATGCTGACTAAAGGACTCCCCCGGACAACCGTCATTTTTTCAAAGCTGACGGTCAGCGGTCTGTTGTGGACCTTGGGAAATCTGTTAGCTTTTGCTGTTACCTATGCTTATACGGCCTTTTACTGGCCAACTGATCTGCAAAATCATTTGTTCCTAGCGGCAAGCTTTCTATGGCTTTTCGGAATATTTCTTTTGGCCAGTATATACCTTGGTAGTGTTCTTTTCTTTGAAACCAGCGGCACTTTACTTTTTTGCGGCGGACTTGTGGCCTGTCTATTTTTGGCAAATATTTTTCCGAAAGTCAGTGAGTATAACCCACTCTATCTAGTTTCGCAGAACCTGCAGCTGATTAATGGCAGCCTGCAGCTATCAGATTTTTATCCAGCTATCCTAGTCACACTTATTTGGATTATTTTCAGTTTAATTGCTAGCTGTCTCATCTTTAATAAAAAAGCCCTATAAAAAGAATCGGCTGAAATAATTTCTACAAGCTAGCTTCACTTGTAGAATATTTCAGTCGATTCTATTCATTTTTATAAAGTGTCTTCTAAATAATAAGCATAATGATAATCATCAACCCAATGATTATTAATCCAAAATTCATTTTTGTAATGGGCTTCTCGAACAAAGCCCAACGCTTCGTAAAATTTTCTGGCCCGTGGATTACTGTCCATCACTCTTAAGGAAAGCTTGCCGATATTTTGCTGGCGGGCTTTTTCAATGACCGCTGCAATTAATTTTTTACCAATCCCCTGACCTTGGGCCTCCTTAGCAACACCAATTCCCAGCTCCCATTGACGACTGTGACTGCTCATCGCTGTCGGATTTTGATAGCTGATAAAGCCCAATAAATTATCATCATTTACCGCAACTAAAATTTCCCGATCCTTTTGACTTTTTTCATAGGCATCAAAGCTTAGTTGCTGATTGGCATTGGGGGTATTATCATTGGTCCACATATTTTCTTCCAATTTCCATAAAATAGGAATATCACTGTCTTTAATTGCCCGAATCGTTACTGTCATGGCCCACACTCTTTTCTAATCAATTTTCTAAATTATAGCAAACTCCTTGCCCCACAACAAAAATTTGCACCAGTCAAGAAAATTATCTTTACAGCCAAAATGGTCTATGGTAATATTATTTGGTGAGTGTAAACACTCATCTATTACGATATTCCGCTGGGGCAGCTGTCCTATGAATGTTTGGAATAAGGAGAAGGAATAAATGAATCCATTAATTCAAGAATTAACTCAAGAACAACTACGTACGGATATTCCAGCGTTTCGCCCTGGTGACACTGTTCGCGTTCATGCGAAAGTAGTCGAAGGAACCCGCGAACGTATCCAGCTTTTCGAAGGCGTAGTCATCAAACGTCGTGGTGCTGGCATCAGCGAAACTTACACTGTTCGTAAAATTTCAAACGGTGTTGGTGTGGAACGGACTTTCCCAGTTCACACTCCTCGTGTCGCACAAATCGAAGTTGTTCGCTACGGTAAAGTTCGTCGTGCAAAATTGTACTACTTACGCGCTTTACACGGAAAAGCAGCTCGTATCAAAGAAATCCGTCGTTAATATTTGTTTTACAAATCAACGTCAAGCCCTTGAGAAATCAAGGGCTTTTTCTTTAGGCTTGAAACTTTTAGTGTTGCATTTGAATATGAAATACTCGTCCAAACTTAACAAAAAGGATCCTCATTGGCAGGGACCGATGGACTAGCATCTTATTTCAATTACTATCGAATTATCTAATCTCCCCCCTATCCCTTAGTTGAACTGTATGCGGCCCGGTGCTCTTCAGGAAAAAATTTTTCGCTGAAGACAAAAAGGGAGCCCATCGGCGGGGACCGATGGGCTAGGACCTATGGGCTAGGATGCTAGTTCAACTTCTATCGAATTAACTAGTCTCCACCTTCTCTCTTAGTTGAACTGTATGCGGCCCGGTACTATTCAGGGAAAAATTTTCCTGAAGACAAAAAGGGAGCCCATCGGCGGGGACCGATGGGCTTAGGAGTAAAAAATGAAAAAGTGTTTTATTGGGTTTGTTTTATTGGGATGAGTTAATAATAACTTGTAAGTGTGAATTTTTTGTGTACTGAGTATTGTAAAAGTTTGAAAAGTTTATTGTGAGTGTATGAAATTTGCGTGAAATTTGTTTCTACGCTTTTCTGACCATTAAAAAGTATAGTAAATCAATTAGTTAAAAAGGAGAATTGGTATGAACTTAATTTCAATTTTTATTGGCCTAATAGTAATGGGCATTTCTGTGATAATAAAGCAAGAGCATTTTTCATTAAATGAGAATCTCAAAAAATACTCAAACTTTGGCGTTATCATTGGATTTATGATAACCATTTTTGGTATTTTAAATTTCTTTTGAGTTTAGCACAGAAATTGATAGGTCAGAATTCCCGCAAATATTGGCTCTTTCTAAGTCTGTTAAGCCCTTTGTTTGTATCATTATATCCTAGATGGATTTTACTTGTTTCATTAACTTCAATTCAACAATAAACATTTTTTAAACAGGAAATTATGTTGCTCCATTTACCAAAAAAAATTTTAAAGAAATTGCTAGAACTAGATTAATTCTATTGTTCTTCACATTGTAGACTAGCAAGGAAATCACCATTTAACTTAGTGTGATAGGAGACTGCAAGATTTATTCAATGCAACGCAATCGGATTATGTCCATTCAACGAAACGCTTTTTTTGTGAATCGAAATATCAACACATTACATTACCATATACCTCAACATATAGTATAGTAAAAGAGTGGCAGTGTCTTATTAGCAAAATCTAAATTGCAAGGAATTTATGTAGTTCTAGCTTTACCAAGTGGCAAAGGAAAGAAACCAGTAGCTCATCAAGAATATGTGGTCAGGTATTCTGAAGATGGCACGCTTGTATTAATCTCAAAAATCAATGTGCGATTCGCTTCAGGAGAACGTGACCCATTTTACAAGACAGTAAAATGGGAAAGTCTGACTCCTAATGGAAGATAATTAATTAAATGAGTGATTCTATCAACTTCCCCAAGAAAAAGAAATTGTATCAGTTAATATCGCTTCATCGACCAGAAAAGGAATTCATTCAAATTTGAAAACTGTAGGGAGAGACTATGGAATTAGGGCATAAAATCATTACTTTTAGGATGGTAAATCATCTTTCACAATTTGAACTTTCCCAGAAAATCGGTGTAGGCGAAAAAGAAATATCTGATTGGGAATTAGGAAACATGTATCCAACTATCCTTCAAATAAAAAAATTGAGTGCTGCATTTGGGATTCCATTACTTGAATTATTGATTGATGATTTGGGAGATATTGAGCTCATTGTCTATCGAACTCCTCTAAAACAATGTTATTGGGTTGCAACCTTTGCTGGAATTATATCCATCTTTAGCTCAGCTATTTTGTATCACCGAATCGGAATTTGGGCATTATGTTTGTCTGTTGGCTGTCTAATCACCCAGTTATTTTCCATATTCAAACTGATGACGCATAGGGGTTCGAAATTGCTTCAAACCTATGGAGCGATACTCAGCTATGTGAACAAGAACGGAATATCTGTTGAAGAGAATCCCTTTCTCAAAAGAAGTGAAAAAATAAACTCCGCTGATCTAATCCTACTTCTCATCACAGCAATTAGTACGGGCTTATTCACCGGAATATTATACTCGATGTTTACCTACTCCTTATAAAAACAGCCCCTTGGTATATCGATCTTAGCAATGATAATTCAGCGTATAAATTGGGGAGTCAGATTCCATTTTTTTTACTCAATCCCCCCTTTTTACACAACGAACTTTTTAATCTTTATAGTAGTGAAAAATCCACCAAGAACAAAATCTTGGTGGATTAAAACTTTTTAGCAGATATAATCTGTCATTAGTGGACTCACGAAATTTTTTTGCAGTAAAAATTTCTCACACAAATTCACCATAAATAGATAAAAGGATTGATTTAACGTATATCTAGATACTGCATAAATTATTTTGCTCGATAATTTTTTTTAAATTTAAGTATGAAGTTGGTTCATAGTCATTAAGCTATTCATTTGACTAAGAGTATACTCTCAAGTGTAAAATCTAGATACTCAAGGAGTAGGAGGAAATTACATGACAAAAAAAGTTACAGCAGGTGGAGATAAATTAGGAGATTTCGCCCCACAGTTTGCAGCATTGAATGATGATGTCTTGTTTGGAGAAGTCTGGTCCAGAGAACAAGAATTATCCGCAAGAGATCGGAGTATTGTCACAGTCTCCGCTTTGATTTCTGCCGGAAATTTTGAACAGCTAACTGTCCATCTGAACAAAGCGAAAGATAATGGTGTTACAAAAGATGAAATTGTTGAAATCATTACTCAGCTAGCATTTTATACAGGCTGGCCCAAAGCATGGTCTGCATTTAACTTAGCGAAAGAAGTCTTTCAATAAACGAGACTCCCAAAAATAATTGAAAATCCTCAAGTCATTGGTTTAGTAGGATGACTTGAGGATTTTTAGTTAAGTAAATATACATCTAATTCAAATTTGAGGCATGAGATTTAGTAAAATACCTCTCTAAAATTTTACTATACTTGTTTTGTCGGATAAATTGTAAATTCATTTACATTGACATCTTCAGGCTGATTAATCGCAAACTCAACCACTCGAGCCACCGCATCAGGGCTGATCCCTACTTGTTCATAATGAGCTTCCATACGTTGTTTGGCTGACTCGTCTGTAATTGTGCTTAATAATTCGGTATTTATCGCTGCTGGATATAGTGTAGCTGTGCGGATATTGGTTCCTTCTTGAGCACTTTCCATTCGGATAACTTCCATTAAATTTTTTACCGCAAACTTCGTAGCGCCATAGATACCTGAGCCCGCAAAAGATTTAAGGCCAGCTACTGAAGAGGTTGTAATAATTTGGCCATGCTTTTGCTTTGTGAAAATCGGCATAACTGCTGCAACGCCATACAAGACGCCCATTAAATTAATATCAACAGTTTTCTTCCAATTTTCAACTTCCAATGCGCTGACCGAAGAAGTTGGCATGATCCCAGCATTATTAAATAAGACATCTAGTCCACTAAATTCAGAAAGCGTAAAATCAATCAGAGCCTGCATGTCCTCCTGTTTTGTCACATCAGTTACTTTATAGATAGCTTGGCCACCATCTCGATTAATTTGTTTGACAATCTCTTTTAGTTTATCTGCTCGCCTAGCAGCCAAAACAACTTTGGCACCACCCTTAGCTAATAATTCTGCGGTTGCTTCTCCGATTCCGGAAGAAGCACCTGTAATGACCACAACTTTGTTTTCAATTGACATAATAAAACCTCCAAAAATTTAATTATCACAAACACTAGCATAAGCTTTAGAGTATACTCTCAGTCAAAAATAATACTCAATATCTTATCAGCTGAGTAAATTTAGACCTACAGTTAGAAAATATCCTGCACTAAAAACTGATATAATTTGATAAATTGTCACTAGTGGATAAAATTGCTGTTTACTGGCCAATGTATGATTCATAAAATAATTCATACATCTGACTAGAGTAATTAAAAAAGAAACGGCGAGAGAAAAAATAAGTAAGTTAGATCGTAAAAAGTTCCTTCCTACAAAACAAGTATCCGCATTTAGAAATAAAAAAATTAGACACCCAATAATGACTGTTAGCAAGAGACATTGCAAAATATAATAAAGCGAATTTTTTAAAATATGCTTCGAAATCGATGTTCTTTCTTTTGAAAAAAGACTTCTAAAAAATTCTAAAATAAAGATTATCCCATGTGGGAGCAATAACATCATACTGTAAAACACTAAGGATATATTTCCTATTATCACAGGAACTCACCCCATTTCATCACGCTTTTTATTTCAATTCCTCATTGGCTTGTTCATTAAAAATTATAGTTTGTATCCTGGTTTTTTATATAACTCAGCCATCTTAGGAACGATTTCTTGATCGTATATGGGCTGCCATTCTCCTTTAGGAATTCCTTCAATGGCTATCGATATTTCATCAGGAGAGCGTTTGGCTATCTCAACTAAATCTTTTTCAAAAGCTAAGGCTAACTCTTTTCTAATCTCCTCTGGGACTTCTGCTGAAATCTTCAAATCAATATGTGGCATCCTTTTTCCTCCTTCCACTTACTTTTTTCATTCGTTTTAGAGAAACTAAGGTTAGTAAACATAAAATGACATTCAAAATAGAATAAGCAAGCGTGATATCCGTAAAGCTGACAACAGAACTAATCCTTCCAGATATAAAGCTAGGCAAAGCTGCGCCACCGTAGGATAGTAAATATATAAAGGACAACACACCTGCTTTTTCCTCTAGCTTTGAATTATCGAGCAAGTTTTGCATGGCACTAGAATAACTAATCCCTTGAGAAATCCCTGCACCTAGTACTGCAACAAAACACAAAATTAATGACTGTATAGTAAAAGAAACTACGAGTAGTCCAACCGAACTGGCATACAAAATTTCGCCAATCTGCTGAGCTCTAGTTCTTGAAAAAAATTGTCCTATTCGAATGCCAATCGGATTAGGAATCATATACATGGAAAGAATAATCGCAGCAAGAAGAGGACTGTTGATATTAAAAATCTCTGCTCCAACTGTCGAGCTATAAGCTTGAAAATAGCCCCCCATTGACCAACTTGTCATGAATACAAAAGCCGCCGGCACAGCATAAGGTTTCGCTTTGTCAGGTATCGATATATTGGGAACTAGGGACTTCAACGCACCTTTTCTTCTTTCGGATAAAGTGTCATTACTAAAGGCTATCCCAACAAGACAAAATACTAGGAAAAATAGGATAATCCAATAGACAAGAGACGCTCCATTAGAATTTAGTTGAACTAAAGCTCCCGATAATAACCCACCGATTCCTAAACCCAGAAAAATTGCCGAGCCAGAAATCGCAGTTACTAAGCTACTCTTTTTAAAAATACCACTTTCTGCGATTAATAAAGACAGGACACTTGAGGCTAGCCCACAAGACAACCCTTGAAAAAAACGGGCAATAATAATTATTACTGGTTGTTCAGCAGCTATTAAAAAAGCTAATCCTATCAATCCTAATGTCAGAGCTGTGAGAGCAACTGGTTTTCTGCCAATACAGTTAGCTAACCTCGATAAAATAATCAATGAGATAATGCAACCAACAAAATAGAAAACAGCAGTTAGTGAAATAAGCGACTTTGTCAAACCAATTTGGACAGTATAAGTTGAATATAAAGGAATCGGACTAGCAGAAGCCGCAAAAAGACCAATTAAAGCTAATGAGGAGAAAAGAAACATGCGATTCATTTTATTTTTGTTTGAGATTTCCATTTTTTTACCTTCTATCAATTAAGTAATAACATTAAAAGCGGACTTGTAATGATTGATGAAATTGTTGTGACAAAGACAATTTTTGAGGCAAATAACACATCAGAGTGATATTGCGCTGCGAGTAAAGCAGTTGTGGTTGCGGCCGGCATTGAAGTAAGGATGACTGCCGTGCCAACTAAAGTTGAAGACAGTCCTAATCCTGAAATAATCAAAAAAGTAATGAAAGGTATCAAGATTAAGCGAACAGCTGAAAACCAAAGAATACTTCTGTTTATTAATCCCTTTAGCGGAATCGTTGCAATAATCGAACCAATCACAATCATAGCGAAAGGCGAAACCACCGCTGAAAGTGATTCAATTGAGGTATCTAAGAATACGGGGAATTGAATTTCTAATAGCCCTCTTATTAAGCCTAAAATCACTGCAATAATCGAAGGATTTTTTACCAATTGAAGACAAACCACTTTCGGTGATTTTTTTTCTTCTGATAACATCGTAATTCCTGCTGACCACATAAAAATTCGGATAGGAATCAGAAAAATGGATGCTAGTATTAAGCCTTCTGCCCCAAACATTGACTGAACTACTGGAAGTCCAGCAAAACCAGCATTATTAATCAAAGTGCCATATCTTAAAATATTTCGTTGATTTTCAGGTGCATAAGAATAGATGAAGCGCCCAATAACAGAGGTAAAAAAACATACTCCAAAAGAAATCAGTAAAGCTAAGAAACCTTCTTTTAAAATATCGACTGTCACTGATTTAAAGGAATCAAATATCATACAAGGCATAATAATCAGTAAGATAAAATCAATGAATTGTTGGCGGTTTTTATCTGTGATAATTCCTAACTTGTAACAGAGAATCCCAACGAAAATATAAATAACCAAACTCAGTTGAATAGTAAGCATTTGAATAAACTGTGCCAATTTTCAGCTCTCCTTTAGTTGTTTCTACACTTCAGCTAAGCAAGCATCAATTGTTTGTCTACCTGATGCCATACGGATTATAGTGTTTTTGGTATTTTCAAATAAAGGGATTTTTGCTAATGCTTCTGCCACATCTCCAATTGAGTTTTCTCCTAACTCACTGGCACCAAATGCAACTTGATTGGTTTTAGGAATTTCTATTAAACGAGAAGGCTGCAAAATTGTGTAGTCAAGCTTAGTATTGGTCATGAGCCAATTATCTGCAAAAAACTTGGCAATATAATAATTTTTCATGCCGAGTATTTCTGGGTCATCCCAGTGTTCCGGCCTTGTCGCAAAAAAACCGCTCAATAGAACAAACCGTTTGATGCCTTTCATTTCTGCTGCTTGCATTGCTTTAACAGCCCCATAGGCTTCTATCTGAAACAAATCTAATCCATTTGAGCCAGCTGTAAAATAAATTATCTCTGCATCGTTAAAAGCATCTGAAATAGTTTCAACTGTTGCATGTAAGTCTAAGTACACAGGAGTCACATTTGGATCATCTATCACTTTACTGATATCTCTAGCTCCTGCATATACGACATGTCCTTCACTGACTAATTCCTGAGTTAGGGCTCGGCCAACTCTGCCTGAACCACCAATGATAAATATTTTCATACTCGATATCCCTCTTTTCATTTCTACTACTTCTATAGGCTAAGCTTGAGAGTGTACTCTCAGTCAAGAGAAAAGCATAAAAAAATTTGGACACTAAGAGTATCCAAATTTTTTATAATTTATGATAGTTTTGGCAATGCGCTTAAAAGAATATCGTCAGTAGTAATCGTTTTATCTTGAGAGAATTCGACATCACGATATTCTTGTGAATTTGTAATGACGACTGGCGTTTGAATAATATAACCAGCTTGCTTAATTTGATCAAAATCTGCTGTAATTAAAAGTTGTCCTTGTGTGACTTGGTCGCCTTGCTTGACATGTGCTTCAAAAAAGTCACCTTTTAATTCAACCGTTTCTAGACCGATATGAATCAATATTTCTGTACCGTTCTCTGATGTAATCCCAATTGCATGTTTTGTTGGGAACAATGTTGTAACGGTTCCGGTAACAGGAGCATAAATTTCGTTTGAAGTCGGTTCAATGGCAACACCTTTACCTAAAATACCTTCTGAGAATACTTGATCCTTTACTTCAGATAGCGGAATAACTTTACCAGCAACTGGACTAAGAATTGTCACTTCTTGATTTGTCATAATAGGTTCTTGAGCATCTGCTTGTTCAACTGAATCTTTTTCATATTTCTTGAATAAAACAACAGTGACTACAGCTGTGACAACAATGGTAATTGTCACCGAAATAAGTATCTGATAAAAGAAGCGCATTGTATCGTCACCAATATACATGACGATGGCAGGTAATCCTGACGAACCAGTCGCAAATCTTCTAGTTCCGGTAATTCCGGCAAATAGTCCACCCAGAGCCCCACCGATACAGCCTGCAATCAATGGATATTTTTTTGGTACGTTCACACCGTATAAGGCTGGTTCAGTAATTCCCATTAAACCAGTAATTCCAGCAGAAGTTGCGATTTGTTTGGTTTTGCTATTTTTAGAAAGTAAGCCAACCATCAATGTCGCTGTTCCTTGACCAACATTCGCAACTAACACACCTGGTCCAAATACAGCATCGTACCCTAATTGCGCCAAAGAAACAAATCCTAATGGCGCTAAGCCATGATGCAACCCAAAGATTACTAATAGAGAATACAAACCACCCATTACCATCGCTGGAGCCCAGCTGACATTATCACTCAACCAAGTGAAGGCAAAAGTAAAGACGGTTCCGATATAATCTCCCGCTGGTCCAATTATGGATAAAGCCAACACACCCATGATTAAAAATAGAATCATCGGCACAAACACAAGCCGTAATGCTTTAGGCACAATTCGATTTAAAAATTTCTCAATTGGCGCTTGGACTAGCACAACTAAAATTACTGGTATAACTGAACTTGTATAACGAACAAGGTATAAGGGCAAAAAGCCAAATAAATCTACTGGCTCACCTGCTGCAACTAATGTTCCCCAAGTTGCATGAACCATAATTCCGGCAACAACGGCTGCTAAATAAGGATTGATTTTCAATTTTTGTGCTGTGGTAAAAGCCAGTAGGATTGGTAAGAAAGCAAAAGTCGCATCTCCAATCATATTAATGATGATATATGTTTGATTCGCTGTATCCACTAAATTAAACGTGACAAGAATAGCTAATAACGCTTTGACCATACCGGCCCCCGCTAAAGCAGGAATGATTGGAGAAAAAATACTAGAAACAAAGTCAGCAACGACATCTAAGGGCTTTTTCTTTTCAGTAGCATTATTTTCTGCACTACCACCTCCAGTAAAACCTTTTTCTTTCATATATTTTTCAACTTCTTCATTCACTTCTCTAACATTCATCCCAATAACAACTTGAAACATCCCGCCATTAATTAACACTTTGGGTACATCTTCTAAAGCTGCAATCGCTTCTTGATTTGCTTTATCGTTGTCTTTTAGTTTAAAACGCAGTCTAGTTTGACAATGATGTAAAGAATCAATATTATCTACGCCACCAACATTATCAACAATTTGTTTTGCTAAATCCTTGTATTGATCACTCATATTCCTGCTCCTTTGTTTACATTGATAGGATAATTTGGATGTTGGCAACTTTGCGCAAAGTTTAACTCCGAATTTTTCTAACCACAGATTAGCATGGTAAATTGTTACATACAAGCGTTTCCAACGAAGTAGGAACAGCGTTTCTCCAAAAGACTGTTGAAAGATAAATTTACGGAACAGAGCGAAACAACAACGGTAAAATTTTCTGCTAAGCTAGATATAGATAAATAAAAGGAGCTGCTTATTATGGAAACTACCTTTCCAAAAGATTTTTTATGGGGTGGCGCAACTGCTGCCAATCAAATTGAAGGTGCTTGGAATCAAGACGATAAAGGACCCTCTACTGCAGATATGATGCGTTTTCGTGATCCTAAGTCATTAAAAGAGTTGAACAATGTTCACGCCAATACTGATATAACGGATGAAATGATTGCAGAGGCACTTGCAAGTACAGACGAAAATAGCTATCCAAAACGCCACGGTATTGATTACTATCATCATTATAAAGAAGACATTGCTCTGTTTGCCGAAATGGGATTTAAAGTTTATCGCTTTTCGATTGCCTGGTCACGAATTTTTCCTAAAGGTGATGAAGTCGAACCAAACGAGAAGGGGCTACAATTTTATGAAAATGTCATTGATGAATGTTTAGCCCAGGGCATCGAGCCAATTATTACTTTATCCCACTATGAGCCACCATTGTATTTTTGCCAAGAATACAATGGCTGGTATAATCGTAAAGCCATTGACTTCTTTATGAATTATGTACGATCTGTTGTCAGTCGTTATAAAGGAAAAGTGAAATACTGGCTGACGTTTAATGAAATTGATAGTATTTTACGCCATTCCTTTATGACCGGCGGCTTAATTGAGTCTCGTTTTCCAAAAGAAGAATTTGAAAATGTTATGTATCAAGCCATGCACCACCAATTTGTCGCAAGTGCCAAAGCCGTTGGACTCATTCATCAAATTGACCCTACAGCAAAAGTTGGTTGTATGACGACCAAATTGACTTACTATCCATTTTCTTGTAAGCCCGAAGATGTTTTAGCCACGCAACAAAAAATGCGTCAAGTCTATGCCTTTTGCGACATTCAAGTCTTTGGTGAATATCCAGCCTTTTTAAAAGCAAAATTTAAGAACAACAATATTCAGATTGATATGACCGAAGAAGATGCTAGAATTTTAAAAGATAATCCAGTTGATTTTGTTTCCTTTAGCTATTATCAAACTTCTTGCGTGGCAGCGGATGCTACTGGCCTAGCATTGACTGCTGGTAATACAACGATTGGAATTAAAAATCCCCATCTGCCAGCTAGTGAATGGGGTTGGCAAATTGATCCATCTGGTCTTCGTCTTTCTTTAGTTGACTTATATGATCGCTACCGAAAACCATTGATGATTGTCGAAAATGGTTTAGGTGCAAAAGATACAGTATTACCTGATGGCATCATTGATGACCAGTACCGAATCGATTACATTAAGGCCCATATTAATGCCATGTATCAAGCAATTACTCAAGATGGTGTGGACTTAATGGGATACACAGCATGGGGTCCCATTGATTTATTGTCGAACTCAACTAGTCAGATGTCCAAACGTTATGGATTTATTTATGTTGATTTGGATGATTATGGCAAAGGGACTTATCAAAGAAGCAAGAAAAAATCTTTCTACTGGTATCAAGAAGTGATTGCAACAAATGGGGCATCTGCACTTGAAAAAAATGAACCAGTTGAAGTAACCGTCTAATAAAATGAGCTGACCAGTCAATTGTCTGGTCAGCTTTGGCTTAATCGGATTCTTCAAAGTTCCCTTCTTGCATATTGATCAAAGAAGCATTGCGGCGATTTTCAAACTTTTTAGAAGTCACAACTTTATGCTCATAGTTCTCCTCAAAGTTTTTTGAAAAACAGACAGCATACAGTAAATTGAAAATATGCATAATCGATTCTTCTGTGGTAAAATTCGAAATTTTACTGTACAGGCGTTCTCTGGAAGAAATGGTTAAAATACAATCAATTTCTTCTCTAAGAAAATTTTTGCCGCCACCAGTAATACCTATTAGATTGACCTTTTGTTCTTTTAAAGTCTTCACAAAGCGCATCGGTTCACGTTCTTCATTGTTCCCAGAATAAGAAAGAATAATACCACAATCGCCTTCTTTCATTGCGGAAGCGTATGTTCCACTTTCATCTGTCAATGCGACTTCCATTAGAATGCCAATACTTGCAAACTTTCGTTTTAAAATAGCGCCTAATAGATTATTGGGACTGATACCAAATAAAACTATATATCGTCTTGCTTGAAGGATTCGTTCAGCTGCTAATTCCAAGCTTTTAACATTCATCTGGTCGGCAGTTTCTCGCAAACTCTCTGTCTGAATGGTCGTAATTTTCTCAATGATATCGGTAATGGTATCTTTTGGCATGAAAGGAAGATTAGGGTCTACTTTAGAATAATGATGCTCTGTATAGTGAACCTCTTCCAAAAAATCTTGTAAGAACTCCTTCCAACCTGAGTAGCCAAGATTTTTTGCATAGCGAAATAAAGTTGTTTTAGAGGTAAATGTTTTTTCAGCAATCTGCTGCATGGAATACTGGCTAACATTTCCTTTTTCTAATAAAAGGAAATCACCAATATATTTCCTGGCATCTTCATGACGGACAGCATCTTCTTCAATTTTTTGAAATAAGTACATCCTAATTCCACCTTTTCCTAGTGAACACTAAAGCCTAGCTCTTAATTGTTCACTTCAAATGTAACTTCAGTATCGCCTGTTGTGGCAAAAAGTTCAACACCAGAAGCAATATGTCCAACAATTTGTAGATTACTAATCACTTCATTATTTTGTTCATAGAAAATCACAAAACTATGGCGAGGAGTCCAGTAGGCAATATCACCAACTTGGTAGCCGCTGGTAGTCGCTTGTGAAGCCGGTAAATCTTCTGCAAAACGATAACACATTTCTCTGGAGTACAAATCCATCATCGGGATTGTCAATGGAAACTGGGATAATAAAGCTTGCGTTGTATCATTATTAAAAAAAATAGCATCCAATTCTTGATCTTGAACTAAAATTTTAACAGAAATCTCTGACATAATTTCTTCCTCCAAACTTTCTCTTGTTGTATTTTCAGTAGTTTCGGTAAAACTGCTACTTTCATTAGGGGTCGCTGAGTCTTGTGAAGAAACACTACCACTCGATTCCACAGTTTCAGTTTCTGTATTGCAGGCTGTTAGCAGTAAAGGGACAAAAAGAATTCCAATTGATACAAATTTATTTTTCATACAAGCCCTCCTTTTAACACTAGGATAAAGTTGAGAGTATACTCTCAGTCAAGGCTTCAGTTGAAATAATTTTAAACCCGTGATAACGTTATAAGAACTTAGAGTTGCTCTAAAGTCTAAAGGAGGTTCTAACCATGATGTATACTGTTGCTGAAACCGCAAAAATTATTAACACATCCCCACATACATTAAGATATTATTCAAACAAAGGATTGCTACCCTTTGTCGAACGAAGCGAAAGTGGTATTCGTTTGTTTAAAGAGGAAGACTTTAAATGGCTTTTTCTGATTGATTGTCTAAAAAATACCGGTATGCCTTTACGAGAAATCAAACAATTTGTGGATTGGGCCATGACTGGGGACGAAACGATTGATGATCGTTTGGCCTTGTTTGAGGAACGAGAAATAGCTGTCAAAGAACAAATTGTGCAAATGGAAGAGTACTTAGCATTTATTCAATATAAAAAGTGGCGCTATCAAGTTTCAAAGGAAGCTGGGACTACCACTATTCATGAGAATATGTCTGAATCAGAAATACCTGCAGACATATTGGCAATAAAAAAACGCTCAGAAGAACTACATCCTTTTCTAGAGTAAATAGGATTAGCTGTATTGGAAAATTTTTATTGACTGAGAGTATACTCTCAAGGATACACTCTCTGTGAATGGAGATGTTATCAACATGAAAAAAGAAGCTTCAGCCCTTTATATTCTTTTTGACGCTTTGGAAACTGTCGCGCGAGACAAAATTTATAAAAATTTTTTCTGGCTCTATCGGCATCGATACATTGAAGACGATTTTGCAGTAATTGGAATTTCACAAGACACTCTAACTCAAAAAGACTATTTTCAACTAATTCAAATGTCAGTATCCTCACTAAAACCAACAAAAAATGAGCTCAATCGATTTTCAAAAAAATTTTACTTTCAAAAAATTTCTGATTCTACTGGCTTTTTGTCGCTAAATTTGAATGCCCAGATGATTGAAGAAGAACTTGAGTTAAATGGAAACCGAATTTTTTTATTGCCTGAATCTCATGTAAATTATTCAACTACCATTCAAACATTGGTTCAGTTTGAGGCTCTTTCTAAAGTTGGTTTTAATCGATTTGTTGTCAAACAAATCACTCCAGAAATACAGACCCTATTCGGAAGTCAAAAAATTAGTGTTAGAAGTAGCAATGATTTGTCGTCTCTTGATTTTACGCAACGGTCGCAATCTATGATTCAATTTGTTTATGCTAAAAACTTTTAAATTCGTTTATTTACTGAGAGAGTCACTCTCAGTCTTTAAATAAGAAAAATGAGAATGGAGGAAATAAAATGTCTAACGAAAAATTAGTTACACCTGTTTTTCCCTTAGGAGAAATATTCGAAAACCCGTATTTCAATGGAGACGTTTATCGCCAGCCATTAGTCCCTCAAAATGATTTAAACTGTCCGACTAGTAATATTACTTTTGCGCCTGGCTGTATAAATAACTGGCATAGTCACGCAGGAGGTCAGATTTTATTGTGCACGAATGGTCGTGGCTGGCATCAAGAAGAAGGTAAACCCGCTCAAGAACTTCATCCAGGTGATGTGGTTCAGATTCCAGCAGATATAAAACATTGGCATGGAGCTGCTAAAGATTCTTGGTTCACCCATATTTCAATTTCAACAAATATTCAAGCTGGTGGAACTGATTGGATGGAACCAGTAGATTTAGATGAGTACAATAAATTGGCTTAAACTAATATACAAAAATCACTCCTAATGTTGAGATATGACGACATTAGGAGTGATTTCTGATCTTGAATTGTCTTAGCAGGCTCATGATGAGTCCACTAATCCTGAATTTACCCACTTCTCTTTTCATTTATTGAACATAAAAAAACACTGCCAGCTGATTCAAGTTGGCAGTGAAAAATTGATTACTATCTAAGTAGAAGAAATCTGTCGTTAGTGGATTAACCCTAATCGATTTAAGCATTGATTCTGTTAAATCGTAAAGTTATCGAATCCCCAAGAAAAATATTGTACAATTGTTCACTGGTAGAAAAAGGTGAAATTTATTACACAACCAAGTAGCCCGCCAACCATTGGTTTGACGAACTACTTGGACTAATCGATATTTTCATGAATGATAGTTATTTTCTTGGAATTTTAGCCGACGTAAGGTGTAAAAACAAGCAATTAATAATGGTAATGCTGCTAATAACCAGGCAAGGGGGTTAGCTAATACCAGTCCAAAAAAGCCAAACTGTTTCGATAAAACAAAAGCGGCAAGGAATCGACTAAGTAATTCCATTGCTCCAGAGACAGTAGGAATGAAGCTTTTTCCAAGCCCTTGCAAAGTAAAACGACAAATAAAAAGAATTGCCAGCAACCAATAACTTAATCCGTTAACCTGTAAGACTTGGGCACCAAGTTTAATAACTTCTAGTTCAGATTGGTTAACAAAAATTCTCATTAAATTACTAGCCGCAAACCAGTTTATAGCACCCATCAACACAGCTATTCCAAGTGAAATCAGAAAAACGCGCTTAAAGGCGTATAGAATACGGTTGACTTTCTTTGCTCCTAAATTTTGACCAGCAAAAGTAGCAAGTGCTGTTCCTAAAGCTTGAACTGGCATAGAAGAGAAAAATTCAATTTTTCCGGCTGCTGTAAAAGCAGCCACCGCTGCGGTTCCTAATAAATTTAAAAAATACTGGATTGCGACTTGTCCCAAACCAATAATTGAGTATTGAAAACCCATTGGAATTCCTAAAGCTAATTGCTTTTTGACTTCATGTTTATTAATTTTGAAATGTTCCTTGGAAAGTTGAAGTAAAGGAAATCGGAATTTGATATAGATCATACACCCAATTGAAGCCATAGCTTGTGCCATAACAGTTGCAATCGCAACTCCTTTTACACCTAAAGGTATTATTTGAACAAAAAACCAATCAAGAAAAATATTTAATATGCAAGCTATAATCAAAAAATAGAGAGGCGTTCGACTATCTCCAAGCCCCCTCAGTACGTTACTCAATAAATTGAAAGCAAAAGAAGCAATTGTCCCTAAATAAATAATTGACAGGTACTGATAGGACAAATCAAAGATTTCACTTGGCGTACGCATAAATACTAATAGTGGACGAATCGCTGCAAAACTGACAACTGTTAAAATAAGCACGATTAAAGCACTTATTACAAGACTAGTACCGAAGCCCTGTTTTACCTTCTCGTGATCTTTACTTCCGAAATGCTGCGATATAATGATGGAAAACCCAGCACCACAGCCTTGGCTAAAACCAAGCACGATAAACATTAGACTTCCTGTTGCCCCAACAGCTGCGAGTTCGTTAACTCCCAAAAATTTCCCAACGATTATTGTATCTGCAATATTATAGAATTGTTGAAATAGATTTCCAATAAGGATCGGAATTGTAAACCAAAAAACTTTTTTTATTGGATTACCATAAGTCAAATCTGTCTCCATAACAATCACCCTTAAACAATTATATCATCATTCATCGCGCATATTTAGTTGATGGTGACAATGTAACCCATGAAATGTGAATAGAATTTTTATCACTTACTATTTTCAAAAAAATCACTAAATCCTTAGTTTATCTACTGCTCTTTTTATTTATAGCGAATAAAAATTGCTACACACTGAAGTAAATTGGTAGTGAGGTTTGAAGTCAATGAAATCCATCGTTAATGGACTCATAAAAAGTTTTGTTGTTTATGAAAAGTATTTTCCAGGAGTAACACAGGTATGAACGGAATAATTCAAATTTATTCTTGATTAGTATCTTTTTTTAATGAGATTGGCACCAATAAATCAAGTTGCAGATGCTCTTTATTTGCACTTTCAATGTGGTTGATGGCATTGAGCGTTTCTTCTAGTGCAGGGTCGGCCTCTTTAGAAAGAGGTATAACTCTTGAGCTATAATCAAATTCATATTCCCCGTTGGTGAGCACCCATTGCCATAAATTTTCCCACTCATGAAAATCACCAAACTTAATCATTTTAGCCCCATATAATCCACCTTGAAAATGCTTTTTTACATACGGTGGATTCACCGCCATTTCCTTTGGTATTGATACCCACATTTCATAACCTTTGGATATGTTCTCATCACCAGCTGGATTGTTAAAGCCAAATAAACGAAAATCTGGTTTATTTTCTTTCAACTGGTTTTCTGTGATGAATTTCTGAATTTCTAGTCCTACAGCTTCTTCTCTATTTTGACCCTCTAGGTGAAAAGCTGCAACTGTCATCGGTGGAACATAAATAATCCGTAAATCTTTAATACTCTCAATCGTTTTATTTGCTTCGTCAATAGTCGCCAATGGCAAGCTCTCCTTTCTTTTCAATGTTTGAGTGGAGATTTCCTCAATTAGATTTATCACTTGAGTATCATCAAAGTTATTTATTTCGGTATGTTCAAAAGAAAGTTTTTTCAATTCATCCACAACTATCCTTAAGGCGTGCCGGATAGTTTTTAGTGCAATCATCTCGCTATCAATACCAACTATCGCCTGCTCCAAAATACTAAAAATCTTCTCGCTATTTTTAGATTCTAGAATAATCTGAATCTCCTTTAAAGGAATGCGCAACTTACGAAAAATCAATATTTGCTGTAGGATAATTAAATTCTCAGTATCATACATACGATAAGCATAATCTGGGATTTTTTGACTTTGAATCAATCCTAGCTCTTCATAATATCTCAGTGTTCTTGTAGAAATTTCATACTCCTTTGACACTTGTGTGATTGTCTTTAACCCCATGATGTTCTCCTTTCTATCTCCATGATAAACTGCGACACGACGTTAAAGTCAAGTCTTTCTATAGGGAAAGCATGGTTACTTTTTGTTTGCTAAAGTTGAATGATTTATTGAGTTAGAAAATTCTGAGTTTATCCACTACTCTTTTCATTTATTGAACATAAAAAACCACTGCCAGTTGATTCAATTTGACAGTGAAAATTGGATTACTATCTGAGTAACTGAAATGCTTCGTTTGTCAGCTATATCCTAAGTCGCTACTCATGAATTCTCAAGGAAACAATTTGTTTAACATCTTTGACTGTGCTTTCACTTTGAATTTTTAACGGCAATGACTTTCCATTATGACCAACCTTAGCAATTTTATAGATTTCTTGAGTCTCATTGGAAAGTGTCGGTAAAAGCGTCTCTGCCTCTGCTAACTCCTTATGATTTAAAGGTAGCAAGGCTAAAACATATCCGTCTTGAGGATAGAGGGTACAAATAGAACGGCCCTTTTTCTGATATTTAATATTCCAGCCTTTCCAAATCCCCTGGTCCATAGAACAACCGCTGTAAGCTTTTTTCGCTTTTATTTTATAAGTATCTTGTAAATAGTGGTCTAATTCTTCAAACAGCGGATTATTGATAAAATTCTTAACTTGCAGCGGCGTTGGTTCAATATCTCTGGTATATTTTTCACTCCATAACATTTATATCTATCCTCTCTTTGTGTAAACTGCTCAACAGCATCGCACGTTCGACTAAGTTTCTCTAAACACTGTTTTATCAGATTTTTATTATGGTGGTTAGTTGTCAACATTTTTGCAGAAAGTTTGGCGTCGGTTGCGTCTCATATCCTTATCTAAGGGCTGACTTCCCCACAGCACAAACTCATTTTACAAATAACAAAAACTACCAGTTAATTATGCCCTAATTTTGTTAATGTCATCTGTAATAATCCAATCATCCATATTTTTTTCTCGATTATACGTAAAAGGTTCGATTGCTTCAAGCTGTTCAATTTTGTATACTGCGAGATATTTTTTGCCAGCCCAGCGTTCATATTGTTTTTTTGATAGATTTAACTGATCCTGATATTTTTCAACAAATTGAATCGATTCTTCCTTAGCCATTTTTGGCGACTCGACAACTTCTGCAATGACTCCACGATATCCAATCGTCAAATCCCCGCCGGTTTCTACAAAATAAACTGCATCACCAACTTTCGCTCTGCCGCCTAATGGTGATTTTTTGCCAGCTGCTCCACGAATAATCAGCGTCTTAGTTCCATTCAACAGTTTTTCTAACTCTTTCCCCTCTTTATTCAAATAGACTAAGTGTTCTGCTTTCCCTTCTTTTCCTTCGTACCATTCAACTTTGGTCATCAATATTTCTCCTTATAGAATATTATTATGTGATTACAACTAAGTCTCTTTAATTTTATCAGAAGCAGAGGCATAATTCTTCATTTTAAAGAATTATATGGAGGAAACTTGGATTCTTATTTTTAAAAGACTTTTTTAATTGTAAACTGCCCCTTTTTACAAGCAAAAACGGCAAGCAGTTTTTTAAACTTGCTCACCGTTACATGTCTAGTTATTTATTCTAATAAAGCACAAAGCTGTTTTAGAAACTTTTCTTGCGTTTTTTACTTAGCAATACAACTATCACCACTAGCTGAAGCAAGATAATTCCCCCGATTAAAAACAGCCACCAAGGAATCTGAGTCTCTTCAATCATCACATCACTATTATTCAATTGCTTGGCAGTCTCCCGATTGACAGTAAAAGTCGGACTGGCTTCCCAGCTATTTTCATTAGCTGTTGCAACTAGGTGGACTGTGTAATCACCATTTTTAAATTCGACATCCTCCAAGGGGAGACTGTAATTAAAATGAGAATACGGGGCCACACTCATGCCCTGTTTACTACCTGTCAAAAACTGCTCAGTATTGACGACGACTTCATGATCAATTTGCAGATTGTGGAGATAGGTTCCGCTAGTATTTTCCAGGGTCAACTCAATTTGATTACGGCCATTTTCTGTCTTGGGCTTGGCTGCTAAAATTTCTAAGTTTGGTACGACAGTTTCTTGATTATTTCTCAGTAAAAGAGCCGTTTCCCTCGAAAAAATATTTTGAATCCCGGTCGTCGCCTGACCATCCGGTATTTGTTCGAAATAAAATCCGCCGGCTAAAACACCGCTAAAATTTTCTTCAGGCATGGTAATTTCAGCCGTTATGGTCCGAGCTTCATTGGGAGCCAATTGAATTTCATCTCCATCAAAGTGCACCAAATCTTCGATATCGGTTCCTAAGGCCTCAAGAGTATCCGTATGTTTCCCAGAATATTCCACAACACCTTGGCTGTTGGTGATAGCTCGATTAAAAGATGAATGGAGCTTTAAGGGCTGCTCCGTTGTATTTTTAAGATCAATTGTGATCACTTCATTTGCTGATGGCGCCAGCTCTAAATTTAAATACGTTTGCTGAGGATCAATCTGACTTGTCGGCTGATTGACCGTCACTTCAAACACATTTAATGAAGCAGCCTTCACTTCGCCTTTAACCAAAAATAACGAAAGTACCATAACCAACATTGCCAACCCTTTTTTTACTACAACATCCTCTTTTCCTTTATTTATTCAACTGTGCTAGGGGATTCCGAAAAAATCCAATTTAAGGTGGTCCCATACTGAGTTGCACTTTTTTCAATATTAGCAGGAACAGCTAAATCAAATCCAGCTAAAGCTAGACTTGTTTCACCTTTTCCTTCTCCAGCTGCGGCCTCCAAAATAATTAAATCTTCATTGATTGTGAGGGCATGGTTCTGATTTTCTTGTTCTGCTCCGCTCAGTTGCTGACCAATATTATTGTAAATTGAGCCCGTGCGAATTGTTAACGCAGCATTTTCTAGAGACTGACTGTCAGCATTTTGAAATTGTGCAAGTTGATTAACTTTGACATGCCAGCCAGTTGGCGTTTCCCGATTATCACTAACGGCTACACCGCCTGTTGTGGTAGAACCGTCTTGATTTGTCGCTGTTAAATTTTCACCTGTGCGGTTTGCAATGTTTGGCTACCAAAGTCAATATTTGTCGGCAATTGTGTTGTTCCACTCTCAGGATCAGCCGGATCAAAGTTGATCCCGCCGTCTGTATAGCGGACCACTGCTTCCGTGTCAGTATCCGCATAAGCTACAGCAGGCAAAGCCACGCTAACCGCTCCGATGAGACTTAATAAAAACCACTTATTTACTTTCATTTCTTTCGCTCCTAAAATTTATTTTAATTTATCGTAATCACTTGTTTTATGAGGTTGGTGTTTCTGATAATGTCCAGACAAGTGTTGTTTCATAACTAGTGGCATTTCTTGGAGTGTTTTTAGGAATAAAAAGTTCGGCTCGGACCAAAGGAATTGTGACTGTTCCTATAGAATTAATTTCTTTAACAGAAAAAAGAGTCTGTTGCTCGTTAGGTTGGATTGTCAGCCCATTTTCAAAATGATGAATAATGTTGCCGTCAGAAAAATCCGTTATGACCGGACCACCGTACAGTGTCATCCTAGTATTTCTGAGCTGATTTTCCGACGTATCACTCCAATTATTTATCTGACTGACTTTCATACTCCAGTCTTTTGTGATAGTTCGCGTATCCTCCACCTGAAAGGCTCCCAAGCCTTCAGTAATATGAAAAGTCTCGTCGGCGATTGTTTGAATAGGGTGGGAACCAAAATCAAATCGTGTCGGCAACAATTCTTGTGCAAGTTCAAACCTTTCTCCTAAATAATAAATAGATGAAATTCCTGAGCTGTTTTTCAAAATGTCGATATCCAACACTTGCGATTTCACAACCGTTCCGAAAAATTCAGCATCCAAATCTACCGCAGCATTTGGCAGGGCCGCAATTTCTGTACTCATTGTCACCGTCGTATCTCCCAGCAAAGAAGCATCGGCCAATACCCCAACTAACGAACCGCCAAGTTCTAATAATGGCAGTACTGCGGCAATGGCTCCCGTCAATGCTAATTTGACTGGTGCCAATGCTGTATTGATTAAAAGAGCAACAGTGTTTGACACCAAGCCGCTGCCTTCAGCAGATAAAGCACCGACAGCACTGGAAAGATTTTGTAATATCCCCTTTAAATTGTCCGCTAAAATTTTGCCAATACCATTGTCCAAATTGACACTCATTACTTGATTATTTTGGCTGAGGGTCAATGGCTCAGTGAAGCTTTGATTTGGTAAACTTTCCAGACTATCCAAAAGCCCCAGCTGTTGATAAACCTCATCGAGATTTAAATTGACCCCGACTAAGGTGCCAAAAACACCATTGACAATATCTACTAAAACTTTTAATAAGTTATCAATTGCCGAAAAAAGATTCGTCAGTAAACTAATATTCCGTAAGTCCACTGTTAAATTTGTTTCAATCACAGCATTCCCCAATGGACTTACTTCCCCTGCTAAATTAGCGGGGATTACCAAAACAGCCGTCTTAGGTCCAGTCAAAAGTGTTGAAATATTTCCAAGGCCGCCACCACGAATTTGAAAGGTCACCTCCCTTGTTGAGGTTGTCGGCCATCGGTTGTCACTAGTTGTCTGACTGCTATTATCAGTGTTAACGTTTGCAAGAATTTCAATATCCGCAATCGCGGCTTCTGCCCGCCCCACGAAAAACAGTTGAGCAAAGATGGCCCCCAAAATGCTGAAAATCATCAAGCTGATTGCATAAAGCCTTTTTCTTTTGGAGGAAAAAATTTTTTCAAATCGCTGTTGAGTTTCCATGAGCGCCACCTTTGCATAACTGTTGTTTTTTTACACATCAAATTTAAAACATTTTGCTTTTATGAACAAAATTAATGCCTTTCTTTTATTAATTTTCTTTTTAAGATATTATTTCAAAGGACTGAGAGGAGCCGAAACCTCCACTTTATACACTATTTTTTTACGATAGTAAAATAATTCTTCATTTTTTTTGATTTTTTAAACAAAAATGAGCTAAGTTGTTCGCATAATAAGTTCGTCGATGACGAGATAATTTTTTACTAGAATGAGAGCAATTTTATTCATTGCTTGTCATAGACTTCAATGGATGGTGAAGTTTACCGATGAAAAATCTAGATTCCCTCTCATCTATTAGTCTTAATTCAAGATTTAGTTAGCAAAAAAAGCCCACCTATTTGGCGAGCTAAAATGAAAAAATTATTCTAGGCTATTAATAGTGGACTAAAAAGGTAGCTGATTTTGTAAATCCTTTTGCCTGAGTACAGGTAAAGGACTAAAAACTAAACAACTTGAAAATCAAATTGTGAGTAAGAATAATTTTGCTGAAGGCAGATTATTTTAAAGACTGCCACATTTTTTTGAGTTCCATTATTGTCTACTGGATCATCAATCCAATAATAAATCAAAGCTTTTCATCATTTTCCTTGGGCTAAAAACTCCTCTGCATTCAATACAACCTTTTGCCCTAACCTTGCTTTCGCTTGGAAAGTCATACCGGCATGTTTTTTTCCAGTAAAAACATTGGGAAAGTCACTAACTTCTTTACCTAAACCCTCTATCGTATCGCTCAGCCCGTAATTATTAGGATTTTTCAACCAATCCTTTAAAGCAGACATCTCATGGGCAGGTGAACCAGAAACATTCATAAATAATTTGCCAGAGCCAAACAACTCGAATTCTTTTTTGCCAATTAGACAGACATTTTTGTTGAGACAAGTGATTAACACATCAACCTCTTGTAACAGCTCAGCCAATGGTAAATAAGTGCAACTTAGCTCTTTTTCAATCTCTGGTTTGCGGCTACGACTGTAATAGAAGAGTTTTGCTTGAAAAAAATGCAGCGTATTAGTAATTAGACTGCCCAGTGTCCCCATACCGACAATTCCAATTTTTAAACCGGTCAATTCTAAAACTTCGTTTTTCCACTGAGGGCGGTCACGTCCTTGTAAAAATTTAATCAATTCACTCACCACGTACTCTCTGACACCTTCATCGCCATAATCTCTAACCCCTTTGACGATAATGCCATGTTTTTCAGCAGTCAAAATGTCAACATTGGCACTTGCTGGCGCATAGAGACTGCAACACATGCCGATATATTGGATATTGGGACAATGTTCAATAACATTGCCTGAAATTTCCGTTGAAAAACTGACGAAAACACCATCTGCCTTGCCAATTCGCGAAATAATTTCATTATCATTTTCAGGTTAGTTATTATAAAAAATACTTTCAACAGCTAGTTCTTTTAATCGACTCTCATCTTCGGGTAAAAGTCGCGTGGGTTCAATCGCAACAAGTTTCTGAAATTTCTTGTTCATCTTTTTCCTCCTAAGTCATTTATCAAGCAATGACAACAGATCTACTTTAACTAGCAATCCATATGGCCAGACTCGCCATAATTTTAATAAGACTTGGATACAAACTCAGCCCTTTTAGCCACAATCAATATAAACCGACACACATCTTGACCTTATTTTAAACAATATGAGCTTAGAATTTTCTATATCGCTCTTACCTAGAATCTTTGTATTTTTCCCTACTTGGTAGAAGGATGCTTTCACTGATTCAGCAGACGGCTATAATTAGAAACTATCTAACTTCTTTAGAAACTTTAATCAATAGTGAAAAACAGCCAATGATTGCGTAGAAATAAAAGGCCCACTCATACGAAAACGCCTCGATAAATAGCCCGCTGCAAAAAACACCGACTGCTTGCCCAATCCCCAAAGCAAAAAAAGAAAAACTCACGCCGACATCCGGATTTTTTGAAAAAATTTTCGTTCCCCAAACAATAAAAAATCCAGTCAAAAGGACATAAATACCGCCAAAAAGAACTGCCGAAGTAAACAACAACAAAGAATTTGCTAAGCTAAGCATAGAAATTGCAAGGCTCATAAGGAGAAAACTCAGGTGAAAAGACTTCGCAAGGCCAAATTCGTTGGCTATTTTCCCCGAAAATCCACCCAAAAAGCCGCTGATAGCCATCACCAACCAAAAAATTAAACTCTCAGTTTCCCCGAGCAAGTTTGTTTCAGCAACATAAACTCTTGAAAAGGTCCAATAGATTGCTGAAACAAATCCAAATAGAAATGAAGCGCTTAATAATACTAAGGCATCTTGTTTGATAAATCTAGTAAAATTTAGCCGGATTTTTTTTAGTTTGCTAACGTTTGGGATAACTAAGAAATTACTGATTAAAATTAGGCTACCAAAAAAAGCCATCATAAAGTAGCTGAGGCGCCACTGATTTCTAAAAAACAGAACTAGCGGGGTGATTAAAACAAAGCCTAAGCTGGCCCCACTATTAATCCAAGTGTTCATCTGATTCCAATTTTTTTGAAGGACCGTTTCTTTCACAATCTGTGTCCATGCAGCAGAGGCAATGCCGCCACCAAGTCCAGCAACAAACACGGCTACAAGTAACGTCTTGAATGAACTTGACAGGCCAATTGCTAACAATCCGCTTGTCGCAAAAAAACCGGCAAGTAAAGTGGCTTTCTTACTCGCAAGAAAGTCAATAAGTGGAACTGCAGCGAGCAACGAAAAAGTATAGGAAAGATAACCCGATGATCCGATTAAACCAATTTCCAAATCAGTCAGAGCTAAAGACTGAGCAATACTCGGCATAAACAAACCAGCACTCATTCGCGCTAAGGCATAGGTCAAAGCAATCATCAAAACCCCCGACTGATAAGAGTTTAGCCATCTTTTAGAAACTCCCTTCGGTAAAATTCATCTAGTTGTCAGAATATTTTATAAAATTGGTATCTCCCTGTCTAAACCAATTTTCGCCATTCATAAAACTTTTTTGGTCTACTCTCTGAAAACTTCAAGTTATCAGAGTTTCGAAACTTAATTATACTTGTTATAAAGACCACCAGCTTTATGGTCCATTCTGAAAAAAAGGACATCAATTATTAATTTTTTGAAAACGAATACATTTTTTAGTCTTCGATTTTTACATTCCTTTGCGGCCATGCCATAATACTTTGAGACAGAAAATTTTCCAAGATGGAGGATGCAAAATGGAAGTGAAATTTTCAGATTTACCTGTCGAGTTGCAAAAGATTGCTATTTTCTCTGATGATTCTCGCTATGACGAAGTAAGGAGCAATGATTATCGAATTGGTTACCCTCAGCTGGTTTTGTTAGCTGCAACAGAAGCTGATGTGATGGCTGCAGTTCAATTTGTCGCTAAAATTAATCGTAATGTTTCTCAAAACATTCCTTTTTCTGTTAGAAGCGGTGGTCACGGTTTAACCACCACGTCCGTCAATGATGATGGAATTGTTTTAGATCTCTCTAGTCTCAATCACGTACATATTATGGATGAAACAAAAGGTTTGGTAAAAATAGAGGCTGGTGCCATCTGGGGTGAGGTTGCTCAGACACTCAATCCGCATCACCTGGTCATCTCCAGTGGCGACCATGGTGATACAGGCGTTGGCGGCTTAGCAGTCTCAGGCGGTATGGGGATTGTCCTGCGTTCCTTTGGATTAACCATAGACAAAGTTATCGGTGCAACGATTATTACCGCTGATGGAAAAAAACGCTGGCTAGATCAAGAAAATCATCCAGATTTATTTTGGGCAATCCGCGGTGGTGGCGGTCAATTTGGTGTTGTAGTCGATTTTTTATTCCAAGCAGATGTAGTTGACAGTCGACAATCTGATTTTGATGTCCCGATAATTGTGCAAAAAATCAACTATTCTATTCAAGACCTAAAAGATTTCATTCCGGCTTGGCAACAATGGGTCGCTGATTCATCTAGAAAATTGACTAGTATTATCTTGTTCAACCAAGGAGCTGATAACACTGTCAGCGGTCAAGTTAAAAATTTCTGGTATAGGGCTGATTCGCCTTCTGCCCAAGCGGTTTTCAAAAAAACGCAGGACTTAGCAAGTGTGGTCGAAGAATCTTTACAGGTGATGGAGTATGCTGATTTTGTTAAACCTGAACATACTCCGCTGGCAGGTAAAAATACTGCTTATGGCAAAAATATTTTAATCAAGGAGCTTTCATCAGAAACCATTGAGTTAATCACTCAATTACTTAACCATCCTTTTGTCTATGGTGTGGAGCTTAGAGCTTTAGGTGGTGCAGTCAATGATGTCAGCAGTGATTTCAACGCTTGGTCTAATCGTAACGCAGAGCTGTTAATTGCCTTTTGGTTTAATCACGAATTCGCTGATGAAGCTCTGCCGTTGTTTGCGCCATTTGAAAAAATTGCAGAAGGCGTGTATGGTGCCTATTCCAGAGATATGAGTGCTGCTGAAACTAAACGGGTTTGGTCTGAGAAAACCGCAAATAGATTACGTATGGTTAAGGCTAAATATGACCCTGATAACATGTTTACAGAAAATCGCATTCCTTAAAATATTGCTTTACCTGACGACACTAGTGAATAAAAAAAACAAATTTCAAAGTATGCTTCAAAAAAAGCCAGTAACGTGACGATTTTCGTCTAGGTTACTGGCTTTTTTGAAAATGTCGGAGTATAAACTCCAACCTTTATTCTTAGCGAATTAAAATTTTTCAGTTAAGTAAACCCTGATTTAACAGACTGTAGGTGTCAACAATATAAGTCTAAAATACTAGCTCTCACTCAATAGTATGGTAAGAACTAGTTACTTATTTTGAGTAGACGAAATCCGTCGTTAGTGAACTTTAAAGTGAACCAATTTCCTCTGATAATTTTGTTATACTAGACAAAAGGGGCTAAAATAAATGAACTTAGAAGTTTCATTAGGATTAGGAATACTTGCTTCTCTAATCATGTTTTCCGGCGATATGTTGTTTTATTTTGTTACTACTCCCTATGAATCTGATGGAAGTTTAAATCCTGTGATAGATATCATGACAAAAATTCCTGAGTGGCGCTTAAAGCTAGGAAGCATCCTAGGTCCTATAGCTGCGTTTATCTATTGCTTTGGTTTTTATCATCTGTTCTTTATTGTTGAATCAGTAAGCAGTAGTCTCGTGTTTATGATTTATGCCACTTATTGCCTTGGGATTATAATTGGTGGTGCTTATCATTCGCAATTTATTTATCTTGGGCTAATTAAAAAACAAGACGCTTCTTTCCAAATGAAAAAAATAGCCTCAACAATCACTCTGATGGGCTCCATTTCAGCTATTTTTATAGGAATCAGCTATTTTGGTCTATTCCTCTTGTTTATGTTTGATAAAACTATTTACCCCAGATTTTTTAGTCTCATTTCACCTGGAATTTTATATCTATTAAAACCCCTGTGGAAATATCTTCCACAACCATTTTTAGTTATCCTCTATGGCGGATGGGGAAACCTTATATCCACTATTTACTATGCGACATTGCTAATCTATGGTTAGCTTCAAAATTTTTAATGCCCTTAGACTTAATACATAAAACCCTGAGTTAATCCACTCACGACTTAGAATGATTTGATTTTGTTGTATCAGCAATTAAACTGCAATTTTGAAATAAAAGAAAAAAACAGTTCACAATGAATCTGAAATCCAACTTTATTTTTTTCAGCCAGTCCATAACTAGACTACTCTAAATTCACAAAGAAAAGCCCGTAAGACATTTGTCTGATTGACTCCTCTTTGTTTAGGCTCTCCTTTTAGAAATTTTTTTTAATTCTTAAAATCAATAAGCTTAAGTAACTCGCAAACTAAAACAATTACAGTAACCTGGAGTTTTTGTATCCAATAATCTTTAAATTTTTTATTCATGCACTCAATCAATCATAACCCCATCTTACGAAATAAAACATATCCTGGAAGTAATCTAAAAAAATTAATTCACCTTATATCTGAAATAATAAGTTATTATTCCCAAACGTTTAATATTCAATCTATCTATTTAAGTTTTTACTTCCAAATAAATACCCACCAAACTTGACTCTGGTGGGCTTGTTACAAATTACTGCTTGTAACCATTGCGTGAAAAAGGCTATAGATGATTAACTTCTCAACCCTTTGCCAGTACGAATCAAATAATAGCATGCAGTGTAAAGAACCAGAACGAATAAAACTAATATCAAAATCGAAATTGTTATCGGCACGTCTTCTGTACCCAAAAAGCCGTACCTAAAACCAGAGATCATATAAACAATTGGATTGATTTTTGAAATAGTTTGCCAAATTGGTGGCAGCATTGAGATAGCATAGAACACGCCACCTAAGTAAGTCAAAGGCTGCAAGATAAAGGTTGGGACAATGGATACATCATCAAAGGATTGTGCGAAAATACCATTGAGTAATCCCGCCAATGAAAATAGAATTGCTGTCATTAATAATGTCAAGACAACAATAACCCATGAATGAACATTGAGGGGCACAAACAATAGGGAAACTATCGTAACAAATGTGCCGACTAGCAAACTTCTCCCAACGCCGCCAAGAACAAAGCCCCATATGATAACATGTGGTGGCACTGGTGCCACCAATAATTCTTCGATATTCTTTTGTAATTTTTGTGAGAAAAATGAAGAAGAAACATTTGCATAAGAACTAGTAATAGCTGACATCATAATCAAACCCGGTACAATAAATTCCATGTAGGAAAAACCGCCCATATCGCCAATTCTGCCACCTATCATTTTCCCGAAAATGATAAAATATAATGAGGTGGTAATCACTGGTGGGACTAAAGTTTGCACCCAAATGCGCATATAGCGGTTCGTCTCCTTGACTGCGAGACTTTTTAAAGCTGTAAAATAAAGACTAAGCATCATTTTCCTCCTGCAGATTTTTCTCTTCTGTAATTTTTAGAAATAGTTCTTCTAGACGATTCGATTTATTTCGCATGGATAAGACCTTCAACCCTTGATTGCTGAGTTGGCTGAAAATATCATTTACTCCTTGATTTCGTTCCACTTCAACCGCTAAGGTCAGCTCATCTTCTAAAAGATAGTTGTACCCAACTATTTCAGGCGTTTTTTCAGAAGGGGCTAAGTCAAAAATAAATGTTTCAAACTGTAATTTTGATAAAAGATTTTTCATACTAGTATTTTCAATAAGCTTCCCCGATTGAATAATACCAATATTTCGACAGAGCATTTCTGCCTCTTCTAAATAATGGGTTGTTAAAATAATCGTGGTGCCATTTTCGTTTAGCTCTTTTAAAAACACCCACATTTCCCGTCGAAGTTCAATATCCACTCCTGCAGTCGGTTCATCTAAAATCAATAGGTGCGGCTCATGCATCAATGCTCGAGCAATCATTAGCCGGCGTTTCATCCCCCCAGAGAGCATGCGAGCACGTTCATTGCGTTTTTCCCATAAATTGGATTGTTTTAAATACTTTTCACTACGTTTTAGTGCTTCCTTTCGTGGGACACCATAATAACCAGCTTGATTCACAACAATTTGTTGCACAGTCTCAAAAGGATTAAAATTAAATTCTTGTGGCACTAGGCCAATCTGCTGTTTTGCCCTTTCTAAATCGGTATCAATATCATATCCATAAACGTTGACTTTCCCCGATGTTTTATTTACAAGTGAAGTGATAATGCCAATTGTCGTTGATTTGCCGGCCCCATTTGGTCCCAGAAGAGCATAGAAGTCGCCTTTTTCAACTCGAAGGTTAATTCCTCTTAAGGCTTTTACGCCTGTATCATACTCTTTTTCTAAATTCTCTATTTCAAGTGCGTAAGTCATTCGTATTTCTCCTCATTATTAAATCATTTGTTACTTGATAAACCACTAAAGCAGTGTTCGTATCATTCTAACAGATTATTCTTTGACTTTATAACCAAATGAGTTCAGTTCTTTAGTCTATTATTCAATGATTCCATTAGTCCACAACAAGTAAAATTATTAGGCTACTCAAACATACTATTTTGAAGTGTCGAAGCCGATTTTTTCAAATATCCCATCCACTAGACTAAATGTCATTTCATCACGATTGACTTTACCCAAGACTTTATCGCTATTTATTAGTTCAATTAGGTAATCAGCCATTTGGTCTGCTGTATGATATTTGGGAAAAGCTTCTTGGTAGTTAACTTTTGGAACGTTTTTAGCGACTGCTTCAAAATTAGTTTCAACAGGCCCTGGCGCTAGAATTTTCACTTTTAAAGGATGATTATTCACTTCCAATTCTTTAGCCAAGCCTTCAGTAAAAGCACTGACAAAGAATTTGCTTGCTGAATAGACCACCGACTCATTAAAAATCGAATAGCCCGCCAAAGAACCAACATTCACTAAAGTTGTTCCGGCTACATCCTTGTATTGCGCCACAAATTTTGTAGATAGATAGACTAAAGCCTTAATATTTAAATCAATCATTTCACTGATATCTTCTAAATCCATTTGATCAACGGTGGTTTTCTTGCCAAAGCCAGCATTGTTCACAAAGGTTTCAATTTGATAGTCCGCTAAGCTGGCATAAAAATCTTTCACCGCTTGTTTTTGAACCAAATCAACTTTTTTTACAATAACTGAAACGTCAAAATTTTCTTCCAAATCTTTTTTTAGCTCACTCAATAGTGCTTCATTTCTAGCAACTAAGATTAAGTTCTTTCCCAATTCAGCAAATTTGATTGCGGCAGACCGTCCAATTCCAGAACTAGCCCCTGTAATTACTGTATATTTTTTTGTCAATTTGTTGTCATCCTTTCAAAAATTACTTCTTAGTTTTCATGTACTCATCATTCATCTGCGCCTAATGTTTGGTTGAACTGTATTTCAATCCTTAATAATGAATTATAAATTTCATCTTCATAATTTATTTATTTTAGGGAATACCTCTTCCTCCTGTGAATTATTTTAAGAATACCTGTTCAAGTCCACTTTAAGTCAAGAGAAAAGTTTTATGTTTACAAGCAACCTTTTCTTTTTTTTAATTTAATGTACTTGAAAATCAAATATTTCCTGATTAATAATCAAAGAGTTTTTATTTCTAGATATATCCCCAAAACAAATAACCCATCAATCCTAGTTTGATGGGTTATTCGTTTTTACTTTATATGAGGATATTTATTTTTGCAATGTAGAAAAGGACAGAGAATTGTAGCTTTGACTATCAGTCAAAACAAAATGAAAAATATTATATAAGTCTATGAAATCAGTTACTTGCAGCGGCTTAGGAGAAAAACATTTCTAAGCGATATATTACTTTTTAAAGATTTTCCAAAACAGCTGCTTTACTTTGAATATACTTATCAATTTCAACAGCAGCGACTTTACCAGCGCCCATAGCCAAAATGACGGTCGCTGCTCCCGTGACAATATCACCTCCCGCAAAAACTCCGGGAATAGAGGTTTGACCAGTTTCAGGATTAGCAGCAATGTAACCCCATTTGTTCAAGGCTAATTCCGGGAAGGTATCTAAAAGAACTCGATTAGAGCCTTGGCCAATCGCTTCAATCACTGTGTCGGCCTTAATTATAAATTCGCTGCCGGCAATTGCTTCTGGGCGGCGGCGACCTGATTCATCAGGCTCACCTAAAGCCATCTTGATACACTTGACTCCCATTAAATTATCTTCTTCATCGCCTAGATATTCAACTGGATTAGTCAGCCACTGATATTCAATGCCCTCTTCAACAGAATGATGATATTCTTCAATTCTTGCAGGTAATTCTTCCAATGAGCGGCGATACACCACTGTCACTTCCTCAGCACCTAATCGCTTAGCAGAACGAGCAGCATCCATCGCCACATTGCCACCGCCAATCACCACAACTTTTTTAGAATGTTTAATCGGCGTTGCATATCGAGGAAACTCATAGCTGTGCATCAAATTAATTCGCGTCAGATACTCACTTGATGAATACACGCCATTCAAAGAAGTCCCGGCAATTCCCATAAAATTGGGCGTTCCAGCGCCCACTGAAATATAACAGGCATCAAAGTCCGCCATGATTTCAGTCATTTTAAGAGTCTTACCAACAATGATATTGGTTTCAATTTTGACACCTAAAGCGGCAATCGATTCAATTTCTTTTTTTACAATTCTTTTTGGCAAGCGAAATTCTGGAATGCCATAAGTTAGAACACCACCGGGCTCATGCAGGGCTTCAAAAATTGTCACATCGTAATTTAGTTTCGCTAAATCGCCTGCAACTGTTAATCCAGAAGGGCCGGAGCCAATCACAGCAACCTTACCAAGTTTTTCAACAGATGCTGTAGGCTCAGCAGAAAAATCTTGATTTTCCAATGACCAATCCGCCACTAATCGCTCTAGTTTACCGATGGCTACTGGTTCATAATTTTTTGCCAAACCAAGCCGGCAAACTTGCTCGCATTGCTTTTCTTGCGGACAAACCCGGCCACAAATCGCTGGTAAGTTAGTGTACTTGCTTAGAATTTCAGCAGCTTTAGCCATATCTCCATCTTTAATGGCTAAAATAAAACCAGGGATATCAATCATCACAGGACACTTTGCAATACAAGGGGCGTTACGACACTGCAAACAGCGGACAGCTTCTTCTTGCCCTTCTTCAATTGTATATCCCAGACAAACTTCATCAAAGTTATGACTGCGAACTTGTGGGTCTTGTTCGGCAATCGGTGTCTTAGTTCGGCTCTTTTTAGCCATGGGGAGTCACCTGCTTTCCTGGAGATGGACTTAAACAAGCCATTTCTTCTGTTTTATACTGCTTCATACGGCTGATAAATTCAATCCAGTTCACTTCACTGCCTTTAAATTCCGGTCCATCTACGCAGGCAAACTTGATGCTTCCGTCCACTGTCACGCGACAGCCACCACACATCCCAGTACCATCAATCATAATCGGGTTTAACGAAACATAGATTGGCAAGTCATATTTTTCAGCAGTTAAAGTACAAAATTTCATCATGATGCTTGGTCCAATTGCCCAGCTACAATCAATTTTTTCCCGCTGAATCACCTGTTCCATCGCCTCAGTCACTAAACCTTTTTGTCCGAGCGACCCGTCATCAGTGGTCACAATGACTTCGTCAGAATAGGCTTCACAATCTTTCTGTAAAATCACTAATTCCTTCGTTTTCGCACCTAAAATAGTAATTACCCGATTACCGGCTTTTTTCAAGCCTTTTACAATCGGATAAATGGCGGCTATTCCAACGCCCCCGCCAACAATCATCACGGTCCCATAATTTTTGATTTCGGTCGGCTGCCCCAATGGTCCAGAGACATCTAAAATGCTATCATCAGTTTGTAATTTAGCTAGGTCTGCTGTAGACTTGCCAATCACTTGAAAAATTATGCGAATTTGACCAGCCTCAGGATTACTATCACAGATTGTTAGCGGGATACGTTCGCCAAGTTGATCGATTCTTAAAATTATAAATTGGCCCGGTTCAGCTTTTTTTGCAATCAGCGGGGCCTCAATCCAAAAGTCAAACTCATTTTCTGAGAGTTGACTACTCTTTTTGATTTTGAACATGCTCTTAATCTCCAATTCTTCTATCTTACTTTCTTTATTCAATCAATCCTCTTTGTTGCCCCAAATAAAGACACGCCTCTAAAGCAGCTCCACCAATATTGCGGGCTTTATCTGAAATGGTTAGCCAGTCAACCTCCCTGGCTGGTCGCGGATCGACATCGCCGCATTTTAATCCTTTGGAAACAATTGCGCCATCTGCTATCAAACCTCTCACTGTACCATCAAGTGGCGACAAAACTTTTTGCTGATTAATAAAAAATAATGGCTCATTTTTTTTGACCACATCTCCTATTTGCGAAATCAATTTTACAGTTCCAGCAACCGGCGCATGAATTACCCGCTCACGACTTTTCCCACCCAATTCGCCTGGAATTCCAGTGTTGGGAAGAGCTGCCCCGGTGAAATACAGGCGCCCTAAGGAATGCCCACGCATGGTTTCAATTACTACGTCCACATCTTTTTCAGCAGTGAAGCCGGGGCCTAACGCAATTGTGATGGGGGCCATTTTACGAGTCGTCCCTAAATTTCTCTTGGCTAAAATCGCATCAACTACCACCAACGGTTGCAAGACTTCTAGTGTTTCTCCTTCAGGGTCAATTAACAACGGAATGCAATTTGATTGCCACACTTTTTGACAGTCTATTGGACTATCGATAAGCTCGGCAGTAACATCCTCCACTTTAAATTTTTGTTTAAAAACTGCTGAGCTTAAAGCGACGGATCTTCTAATTGATAATGGAAAAGCAACTTCCAAAATAACGACTTTAAAACCCGCTCGTTTAAATTTTTGGATGACTCCTGTGGCAATGTCCCCACCACCTCGAACAACTACAATTGCATCGTTGATTTTTGCCATAGAATCACTCCTGTCTGCTCCTTGACACTGCCAGCAACAATTTTATCAACAGTAGCCGTTTTCCTCAGCAATTGGTTAATTTCTTCAGCACCTTTTAATTCTGTTGACGTTTCTACTTGATTAAGATACAAAATTTTCTGTCCTTGCGCTTTTTGAAAAAGTCCAGTTTCTACTAACTTTGACAATATCTGTGGCGTAATAATTTCGCCTTCTTTGGTTTCCGTTAACGAAAGAAATATTGGCAGCCGATGAACGATTTCAGCAGAAATTTTTTTACCCAGCACTTTGATTGGTAACACACCAATAGTAGCTGTTGTGTCAGCTACTATCACGGGTTCAAAAACAGCCCAGCCTTTTAGTGGCAGTTGTTTAGAGCCATCTGCTTCCAAAAAAATTTTGTCATATTTTTTTGCTAAGGCAGAAAAGTTAACAGTTTTCAAAGCTTGTAATTTTTTCTGCTGATTTTCCATCAATAACACATCGCCAATAATGGTAATTCCCGGTAGCGCTGGCTGATTTATACTAAAGGCATCTGTAAACAAATAGTCATACTCTGCCGGCTGCGGGTAGGCAATTTTTGTAGTTGTCGAAACTAAAATCCGTTGATGCCGCAACTCTTCAGCGAGATAACGAATCAGGCTTGATTTACCGCCGCTACCGATGACTGAGAAGAATTGTTTCCCTGCTGTCAAAAAACAATTGCTCAACTTTACCATTTTTGATAAATCCTCTCTTGATCAGTCCCGCCAATTTTGAAAACTTCCAGCAGGGGCACATTTTTTTCTTTTAGCATCTTGACGACCTCTAAAATATCCACTTGTTTTACTCTCAGGCACATATTGCATAAGTCGCCAAGACTAACTGGTAGCGGTATGATGGTTGCCTCAATCGGCAAGTCCTGTAAAGCCTTCTGCCCCTTCATCACACCATGCACATTTTGAAAAGTTAATAAGTAATCCATTCTCTTCACCACTTTTCTTAAAATGAAATCACTTTCCCCGCTGTAGCTAAAGTCAAACTGATTGTATACATGTTGGTAATCTCACCAATTGCCAATTGCTCCTTGATATCAAAAAAATCTAAACAAGCGCCGCAAGTACTAATCTCTGTTCCTCGGTCTGCCAACTTTTTTAAATCCTCTAAAACTGGCGAGTCCTGATTGGTTAAAAAGACTCCTCCATGAAAGAAAATTAGCTGCGTCGGAGCTTGAGGGAGCTCCGTTAAGGAATAGATATAGCTTTGCATCATCATTTTTCCTAATTCAGGATTGCCTTCTCCTAAAATCTGTTTCCCAAAAATGACTACAAATTCTGAGGACTCTTGATTTTTTTCCTCCTGTGAGTTCGGTTTTTTTAGCAGAACAATAAATTCTTCAGCGGTTATTTCTTTTATTTCAACTGGTATGTGTTTCCCTTTAGCCATTTTTTTGATGTTTTCAATAGCTACTTGATTGTCCACTAAAATTTCGACAAGTCCAGCTTTATCACCTAACTCTTGTAGCGCTTTTTTGGCTTCAATCACTGGAATCGGACATGGCTTGCCTAACATATTAACCGTAATTTTTTCCATACTGTTTCCTCCTCACAAAATTTATACCAATAAGATTGCGGTCTGGCTTCGGGGGACAACTTCACCGATAATGGTCGCAACTGGGTCAGTTTTTTTAATACTAGTTAATAATTCAGCAGCTTGTTTCGCTTCGACACTAATCAACAAGCCCCCAGAAGTTTGCGGGTCAAATAGAATTTCCTGCATAGCGGCATCAATGCCTTTTAACGAAACATTTTTGACAAACTGGCGATTTCGCTGACCACCGGCTGTCGCTAAATATTCGCCAGCATAGGTTAAAGCCCCAGGCAATAACGGTAACGCTTCCATATCAATGACCAACGTAAAGTGTTCGCCTGCCATTTCTAAGGCATGGCCTAACAAACCAAAGCCGGTTACATCGGTGCATGCGTGCACTGGAAAGTCGTGGAGATTTTGAGCAGCGTATTTATTGAGTCGTTCCATAGATTGTAGACAAATTTCTTCGTCGTCATTTTGAACAACACCGCCCCGCACCGCAGACTGAACCAAACCAACACCTAAAGCCTTTGTTAAAATCAGCAGATCACCCGCTTGTGGTGTATTATTATGAATAACTTTTTGCGGATTAACTCGACCGGTCACCGCCAATCCATACTTTGGTTCATGATCATAAATTGAATGGCCGCCAGCAATCACAGCACCCGCCTCCTGCACTTTTTGCGAACCACCTAATAAAATATCTTGTAATATCGTCAAAGGTAGCTTTTGCGGAAAACAAATCATATTTAAAGCAAATAACACTTCTCCGCCCATCGCGTAAACATCACTTAAAGCATTGGCTGCGGCAATCCGACCAAAGCGTAAGGGATTCTCTACCATTGGAGAGAAAAAGTCCAATGTTGAAATAATGCCCTCTTGATTCAGCTGATAGACCGCTGCATCGTCTGTGCTATCAAAGCCGACTAACAAATTCTTATTTGTTAGTTGCGGCAATTGCTGCAAGATATCATGCAAATCACTAGCTGCCAACTTTGCACCGCAACCACCTGAGGTACAGCTAGATAAAATACTGATTTCATTTTCGTTTGTTGGATTCATCTTAAAACCTCCTGCAGTGCTTTCAGGGTGTAGGAAATTTCAGCTTCAGTATTTTCATAGCCTAAACTAAACCGCAAAGCCCCGGTTTCAAAGGTGCCGGCAGTTTGGTGGGCGTCTGGCGCACAGTGCAACCCACAGCGGGTAACGATTTGATAATCATGAAAAAGGCGGTCACCTAATTCATTCACCGGCATTTTGTCTGGCACCACTGACAAGATTGGCACTGAAGTTATTTTTTTCTGTGTTCCTAAAATCCTTAGGGGCAGCTGCTGCAAACCAGCTAAAAAGTAGTTGTATAAAGCCTGCTCCTTTTTTTGAATATTCTCTAAACCAATTTCCTGCAGCCACTCAATGCTTTTTGTCAGACTTAAAATTCCAATACTGTTTAAGGTGCCTGATTCGAATCGATCTGGCAGAAAGTCCGGCTGTTCTTTTGAGTGTGAAAGACTGCCAGTTCCACCAGTCAGCCACGGCTGCATTTTTTTGGCAGCCGTCTCGCTCAATAAAAAGCCGCCGATACCTGACAGAGCGTACAAACTTTTATGACCGGTAAAGGCCAAGACATCGGCATGTAATTCCTGCATATCAACTGGCAAAAATCCAGCCGTCTGAGCAATATCTAAAACTGTAATAATTCCTTTTTCCTGTGCTTTAGCAAAGCATTCTTTAATTGGTAAAATCGTACCTAAGACATTTGAAGCGTGAGTCAACACTAGCACTTTAGTATTGGGCTGAAACGCTTTTTCTATATCTTGCGAACAAAGCTGCCCATCAGGACTGCAAGAAACCTGCTGGAGAGCAACACCTTTTTTCTCTAACAAGTAGAGAGGTCTTAAGACAGCATTATGTTCAACAGTTGAAGTGATAACATGATCTCCCGGTTGAAGCAAGCCGTTAAACACCATGTTCAAAGACAGCGTGACATTGCTTGTGAAAATCACTCGAGCAGAATCTTCACCGTGAAAAAAATCATTAACAACTTCGCGGCCAGCAAAAACTAGCTCGTCTTCTTGATTACCGTAACTGCGTTTATCGTTAAATTGATTATTAAACTGAAGATACCGGCAGACCTCATCTATGACGGGCTGCGGCTTTTGAATGGAGGTTGCTGCATAATTCAAATAGACGTTTTGAACCAACTTAATCCCGCCTCTCAGATAATTCTAATAACTGTTGATAGCTTTCTGCTGTATCAATATCTAGTAAAAGGTCGGGCCGAGACAATGAGATACCTTTACATGATTCTGGATGATTGTTGCGAACAGTGCGACCCCCGCCTTCTCCTGTTACCGTTTCAAGTTCAGCTCTAAAATGATTTCCGAAATACACTGGACTGCTGGGCGCTCCATTCGCATGTAATGGATAAACAATGTTATCACTTGTAGCAGTAACTAAAATTTCCTGTAATATTTCGGGTGTCAGTAACGGTTGGTCTATTGGCAAGTAAAGAAAGCCATCACCTTTTGCAGCTTTAGTTCCTAGTTGAACAGTTGTCGTCTGACCATCACAAGCCTCTTGATTCAACACAAGCTGCCACCCCTCAGGAACTTGAACCCCCGTTAAATTTTCAGGAGAAATCACTAAAATCTTTTCAAAAAAGGGATAAGCTTCAGTCAAGGTAAACATTCTTTCGATAAATGTTTGTCCTTGATACCTCATCTGTAATTTATTCTGTCCCATTCGCTTTGAAAAACCTGCTGCCATTGCTATTAATGAGATTGCTGTCATTAGCCTCACCTCAATTGCTAAAAATTTTTCAGTTTAGTTTCTCGAAGCTATCAGCGTTTCTTTTGATAAGGTGTATCTTCGATTGGTAATTTATTTCTCAACACACCATCACGAGCGTAATAAGCTCCGGCAATCGCTGGCGCAGTTGGAATGGTCGCCAATTCACCAACGCCTTTAACTCCATAGGCTAAGCCTTCATGAATATTTTCGGCTTTGACAAAGACAATATCAATTGGTGGTACTTGGGCCGCATTTAATAGACCTAGATTGGCATAACGAGCCTTCACATAACCATCTTCTAATAAGAATTTTTCGGTTAGAGCGTAGCCCATCCCCATCACGATGCCGCCTTCAATTTGTCCTTCACAGGCCTTAGGATTAATTACTTGTCCCACATCGTAAGCCGCAACAAAGCGTTCGACTTTGCCTCTTTCATCTAAAATTGCCAACTCAGCCGCATAACCGTAACCCGCGTGACTGACGGGATTTTTTTTGTCATTAATTAATGGATCCGTCACCGCAGAATATTCGCCGTAGAATTCTTTGCCTTCTAAATCTGCCATGCTGCGTCCCATATCTAATTCATAACGAAGCTGCATGGCAGCCCTTCTAGTTGCTTCGCCAGTAAATAAAGATTGTCGTGATGCGGTTGTTGTTCCTGAGTTCGGCGTTCGCTTAGTGTCAGGACTTTCAGCGATAATCATTTCAGCAGGTAAATTCAGCGCTTCACAAGCGATTTGAGTTGTGACCGTCGCCATGCCTTGACCGATACAAGCTGCACTTGTCCGGACATGGACCTTGCCTTCTTCAACGGAAACAATACAGCGGCCAACATCTGGTAAGCCAACCCCAATTCCGCTATTTTTAAAGAAACAAGAAATACCAACCGTTGGTGCAGCATCGTAGGCCTCTTTGACCGCCATCAAGGACTCCTTCAGCGCCGCATTATTGGACACCAATTGTCCATTTGGTAAAGAGTCTCCCGGTGACACAGCATTCAAATAACGAATTTCCCATGGCGTAATCCCGACTTTACTCGCTAGTAAATTTAAATTATTTTCAGTAGCAAAAGCAGTTTGACAAACACCAAAACCACGAAAAGCTCCAGCCGGTGGATTATTGGTGTAAACGGCTGAGCCTTCAACATCAATCGCCTCGTAAATATATGGTCCTGCCGCATGGGTACAGGCTCTTTGCAACACAGGCCCGCCCAAAGATGCATAAGCACCGGTGTCTGAGTAAATGACTGCCTTCATTGCGGTTAAGCGACCTGTTTCATCACATCCGGTGGTGAAATCCATTTCCATTCCATGTCTTTTCGGGTGAACCATCAGACTTTCTTCCCGGCTCAATAGAACTTTGACAGGCTTTTGTAAACACCAAGCCGCCAATGAAGCATGATGTTGAACACTCATGTCTTCTTTGCCGCCAAAACCACCGCCCACTAATTTTGCTTGAACGTGGACTTTTTCTCGATCTAAGCCCAGCATGCGAGCCACTTCCCGCTGTTCATCATAAATACTTTGACCAGCGCTATAAAGTAAAATGCCATCATCCTCTGGCATTGCAATCGCACATTCTGGCTCCATAAAAGCGTGTTCATTGATCGGTACTGAATAATGCTCAGATACAACGTGCGCCGATTTCTGCAAAACTTCCTCTGCATTACCCCTGATTAAATGCTCATGGGAAAGTAAATTCCCTTTTTCATGAATCTTCGGCGCCCCTTCCGCTAGGGCGGCCTCTACGGTGGTCAATGCAGGCAGCTCTTCGTAGTCAATCTCAACTAATTCTTTGATGGCTGCTAGACTTTCTTTTTTCTCAGATACCACTAACGCAATCGCATCACCAACATAGCGGGTAATATCTCCAACAGGAATCATCACATCCCAGTCGGAAATAAATTCCAGATGGCCAATTTTATTATTGCCTGGGACATCCGCTGCCGTTAAAACTGCAACACAGTCTGGATGAGCCAAGGCTTGTTTTGAATCAATCGCCAAAACTTTAGCTCGTGGATAAGCTGCACGAATGGCAGAGGCATGGAGCATGCCCGGCACTTCAATGTCATCCACATAAATTCCCGTACCTAAAGTTTTTTCAACGGCATCGACCCGTTGGAAATCTTCCCCTAATTTGCCGCTGGAATGGACTTCCGGAATCGGTAATTCTTCCCGAAACATTTTAGCGGCCAGCTTAATCGCTTCAATAATTTTGACATAACCGGTACAGCGACAAATATTCCCTCTGACCCCTTTACGAATTTCTTCATCTGTCGGATCAGGCTTTTTATTCAGCAAGCCTTGTGCTGAAATTAAAAATCCTGGAATACAATAACCACATTGAACGGCACCCGTCTGAGCAAATGCGTAAGCGTATACATTTTTTTGCCGTTCAGATAGACCTTCAACCGTCAGAATTTCCTTCCCTGCAACTTTTTCCAAGCTGAATAAACAAGCCTTTGAAGTTTTCCCGTTAATCAGAACGGTACACGCACCGCAGGCCCCTTGATTACAACCATCTTTAGTAGCGGTTAATCGTAAATCATCCCTTAGAAAATCCATCAGCTTTTTATTTTCTGAACAGCTTACCGGTTGATCATTTACTGTAAAAGAGTACATCTTTGCACCTCAATTCAACTATTATTTTATGCTTTGATTATATCACAATACAATAAACTAAAAAATATTTTTAAGCAAAAAAACTTTTTTTGTTTTGAAATTTGAATAACCGATATAAAAGCAAAAATAGCCACAAAAATACCCAACCGATTATCAGTTTGTCTTTTCCAAAGTAGACAATAATTCACAAAAATTTCTTTCGACTATTGCTTTATTCGCTTTCGCATTCGATTTGAATTTGAAATTTTAGAGAATAGCAATCATAGGAAAGTACTGAAAGTCAATTCTATTGGTTTAATTCTTTCAGAAGTGAGAAACATTTAGCGAAAGTAATCATTTTTGTTTGATTGTCTTGTGGTGAAAAATTTTAACTTCTAATCGTTTGGGTAACAAAATTATTTTGAAAAAAATTTTTATTCTGCGTTTGTCAACAGTGCATCCATTTGTTCATCAGTAATACTTGTGTGATTGAACAAATCATAAAAGGTGCGAATTTCCTCTTTGATATCAAAATCATATTGCTCAGGATAAATTAAGTTCCCCAGCCACTGCAGACCAATTATTTGGTTAACAGATGGTGGTGTATTAAGAAAATTGTAGGGCTGATCGGGAATCCGATAAACATTGCCTGCTTGGACAGCCTCAAGCTGCTGCCAAGATTCATCCGTTGTAATCAAATCATAAACGGCTTGCGAACCGGCGATAATATAATCAGGTTGCCATTGCAGTAATTGTTCTAGAGAAACGACTGAACCGCCTCCTTGAGAAGCTGCTTCGACCCCTTCAGCAGCGTTGATGGCCCCCACCTTATCGATGACTTGTGTGTGAACAGAACCAGTTGCGTTGGTATTTAGACCAGCATCGCCAGTTGCATAATAAACTGATTTTTTCTCACTATCAGAAAGCGCAGCGGAAATTGTTTCGGCATTGGTTAAAACCTCTTCACAGTAATTGCTTAATTCCTGCATGTCGCTTTGATTGCCAAATAGCTCGCCTAACATTTCATAGGTAGCAGGCATATTATCCAAAGTTGCTTCAACAAAAATTGTTGGAATTTGCAATTGTTCCTGCAAATTATCCATATCCTCCGTCACTGAATCTTTTTTCTCACCAATGTCAACAATCACATCTGGGTTGGCCGCACTTAAAGCTTCCATGTTCAAGCTAGCATTTTTTCCATAAAATTGACCGAAGACGGGTAAGTCGTAATATTTTTGATCAATATATTCCTTGGCTGTATCTGAAAAGGGACTAGCAATGCCGGCCAATAAATCCGGCGCACTGGTATAAAGGACGATTTGTGCTAACGGTCCTGATGGTGCGACCGAGGTAATCGTTGCTGGAATTTCCACTGAGCGGCCAGCTGAATCAACAAAGGTTCTAGTCGTTTCCTCACTCGTTGAACTTTGAGCCGTCGTTTGGCTGCTGGAATCGCTACTAGATTGCTCTGTTGCCGTATTTTGATTGCAAGCACCTGTTACTAAAACAGTTAAAATTAATCCTGCTGTTAAACCCCATTTTTTACTGACATTTTTCATCATTTACACTCCATCCTTAACTGCCAACACAGGTCTTCCTAACTTACTTAAAGGCAGTCTCTTCTCTTCTTTTTTCTTTAATAATTCGTTTAAAGATAGTTGGTAATAAGTGCCGCCAATTTGATCAATCCCAGCCGAAAATAAAATCGGCGTCAACGGACAGCTGGCCCCAACTAAAATAACCTGGGCATTCTGAGCCAGTTCTAATAATCGGGGTAACGTTTTATTGACTAATGTGGAGGCGGTAATAAATACAGTCTTCATTTCTGGTAGTAAATCTTCTGCCTGCTCGGCTGGTAAATCACCTTCACGAGGGGCTAGTTCAAAAATTGTTGTAAATTTTCTTATTTCGGGAAAGCGATCGACATAGGGAAAATGCCCAATCATGCCAACCTTTTCCTGATTTAAATCGTGAATTTGTTTCAAGGCATCTTGTTCTAACAAAACATAATTTGAAAAATTATTCTGCAACATTTTTTCTTGATTATAAAAACTATTGATAGCCGCCAAACCCAAGCTTGCCATGGACAAGTCCTCTGATTTAATCAAGCCTGCTAATTCCCGCAGGCTTGTTCCGCGAAATTTTTCCGGCTCCTTAATCTCTGCTTGAAAAGACATTGCCGAACCAACAGCAAATTCACTAGCAACTAAAGTCCAGCGTTGAGTCTGTTGCAGATCAACAACAGTAGCATCCGCCGGGATTCCAGCAATCAATTGATCATAAATTGGCCACATAACGACTCCTTTTGGGAACACAAATTTGTTCGTGGGTTGCTTCAAGACAATAGAGTTCGACAGGAACTTGGTAGATTTTTTCTAAGGCCGTCGCTGTTAAAATTCTCTCAGGGGTCCCTTTTAAAAGCTCCTCATTTTTTTGCATCACTAAAACTTGATCGGCATATTGTAGAGCATGATTTGGATCATGGGTCGATTGAATAATCAGATAGCCTTGGGCCACTAACTCGCTAATCATCTCCAGCACCATCACCTGATTTCCATAATCCAAGTTAGCACAGGGTTCATCCATTAAAATAATCTTACTCTGCTGGGCCACAGCACGAGCAATAATTGTCAACTGCTGTTCGCCGCCACTGATTTCAGAAAAGAAACTGTTTCTTAAATGCTGAATTTTTAACATGGAAAGAGCCTGCTCCGCTAATTGATACTGGCTTTTTCCCGGTTGCTGAAAACCTTTTAAGCCGGCCGTTGTTCCCATCAAGACCATCTCAAAGACAGTAAAAGAAAAAACTGCCTGTTGTTTTTGCGGGATATAGGCGATTTTTTTGGCTCGTTCTTGAACAGGAGCCCTGTTCATCAGCTGATCGTCAATCAGAATATTGCCCTTTTGCGGTGTTAAAAAACCCAGCAAACACTTGAACAAGGTACTCTTACCAATCCCATTTTTACCTAACAGACAAACAGACTGATTCTCGGTAAATTGGAAACTGATGTTTTCTAAAATTTTGTGCTGCTGGTAACTAAAGGATAAGTTTTCAACCTCTAATAACATTCTCAGACCTCCCTGCGACTATTTCTGGCAATTAAACTAAGAAAAATCGGTGCTCCAATGAAGGAAGTTAAAATCCCAATTGGAATCTCACTAGTGGTTAATGTTCGTGCTAAGTCATCGACGATTAATAAAAAGATCCCACCTACTAAAGCTGTCGCTGGTAAGCTGTGACGATTGTCATTGCCGATAAGTAAACGGGCAAAATGAGGCACAACTAAGCCGACCCACCCAATTAAGCCACTGACAGAAACGGCGGCGGCTGTAATTAAGGTGGCTGAAAAAATCAAAATTAACCGTAATAACTTGGTGTTGACGCCTAAGCTCAAGGCTTCCTCTTCCCCCAAGGTCATTACGTTTAAACGCCAACGTAGAAGAAAAATCGGCAACATACCAACAAGAATCAACGGGACTGCCGAATAAACATTGGTCATTTTAATAGAGGAAAGACTACCCATTAACCAATAAGTAATTGCCGGCAATGTGTTTAAAGGATCGCCGACTAATTTCAAATAGGAAATTGCTGAAGAAAATAATGTCCCCACCAGCATTCCAATCAAAATTAAGTTGAGGGTTGTTTGATTTTTAAGCACTCGATCTAAAGCTAAAACGAGCACTACAGCAATTATGCCAAAAATAAAAGACAAGCCGATAACCTGCGAATAACTCAATGAGAAAAATAAAGCAATCGCTGCCCCAAAGGCTGCTCCTTGTGAGGCCCCTAAAATATCTTGAGAAATCATCGGATTTTGAAAAAGTGCTTGATAAGTCGCCCCCGCAACCGAAATCCCGGCACCAATCACTACCGCCATAATGATTCGAGGGAAACGGATATTAAATAAAATAGTATTGATTTGCGGATCCCAAGTTTGCGGTATATCAATAAACTGTGCTGCTACGGCTTTAAAAAAATCCGGAAACGAAATTGGATACTTTCCTAAAAAGAAGGACAAAATAAAAGTAAATAGGAAAAGTCCGCTTAATAGAAGTAGCACGGTTTTCTTTCTTTTCTCAAGAGCTGACTGCATCAAAATTCCCCTTCCTTCGATTAAACTTGACTGCGGACCTCAATCAACTGACCGGCGATGCTGATAGCTAACTCTTCTGGAGTCTGAGCTCCGATAGCTAAGCCAATTGGCATCGTTAATCGTTGAATACTACTTTTAGCAAAACCTTTTTCCTGCAATTTTTTGATATGAGCCGCTACTTTATGGCGGCTGCCCATCACCCCAATATAGCGAGCCTCAGTCTGCAGCAATTGTTCTTCAATTTCTAAATCAAATAAATGTCCCCGTGTCATCACCACTGCATAATCTTGTTTACCTATTTTCACCTGTTGCTGAAAGTCAGTTAAATCTACTAAAATCCGTTCTTCAGCTAACGGAAATAAAGTTTCCGTTAAAAAATCAGGTCGATCATCTAGGACTACCGTTGAAAAATTTAGAAAGTGAAGCACCGGTACGAGCGCTTGGGCGACGTGTCCCCCACCAAAGACAAAAACTTGTCCGGTCATTTGAAAAGTTTCTGCGTAAAAATTGCCTGATGCAGCTTCAACAATTCCGCTTTCGATTTTTTCAACTGGTTCAGTCAATGAGAGGGCTGGGCCAGACCACTTTCCATCAAGATAAAGACGCAAATCTCCAGCCGTTAATGAAGAAAATAATTGGAAAGTTAGATTATCTGCTAGCGCTTGGTTGATGGCCGCAACAGTCGAAACTAGCTCTGCATTTTCTTTTGAGAAGTATTGGCAAAGAACTGTCACTTGACCACCACAAATCATACCGATATCAGCCACCTGATTAGGACTGAGGAGGAACCCATGGGTCACAGTTTTCTTCTGAGCAAGACAGGTTTCCGCCAATTTTTGCGATTGATACTCGACTGCGCCGCCGCCGATAGTTCCGGCGATTAAACCTTCCTTATTGATTAACATCCGAGAACCGGATTTTCTGGGGGCTGATCCGCCGCTGGCAATAATTGTCACCATGACCACATCTTGACCTGCCTGCAGCTGTTCAAATAGTTTAAGAAAGATTTCCTTCAATTGTCTCCACCTCCTCAATAAAGATATCTTTAAATAATTCGTCTGCCTTTGTATAAACCGCTTTTTCAAAGGCTAAATATTGTTCAGTAATCTTTTTGCCGGCTGGCGTTAAGGTTGAACCACCGCCGCTATTGCCGCCGACACTGCGATTAATCAAAGGATAGCCTAATTCTGCCTCTGCAAATTGAATAATCCGCCAGGCCTTACTATAGGACATTTGCATTTTTTTGGCAGCAACATTTAATGACTGACTTTCAGCAATTTCCTGCAATAGCTGAACAACACCCGGACCGAAAAAATTTTTTTCTTTCCGTAATTTGAGGCTTAAGGTATAGTCAAAATCCAGTATCATTTCTCAACCTCCTCATCTACATTCATTGCGTTATTCTCAGAAAAGATAGCGCGTAGTAAAAAAAATATTATAGAAAATTAGTAACTTAGAAATTCAAGAAGTTGAGCTTTTACACTTGCTGCAGTTTCTTGATCATAATAATAAATTTCCCCTTGATTCAAAATAGCCGCTTTTAACTCCGCTCTTTTTTTGTCTAAGACTAACGGCGCTGCCATTCTCTGGCATTGTTCTTGATAATTTTTTTCGCTCTTAAAAACACCTAGTATTTTATGAGACCCATAGAAAAGATTTACTAATTGTGTGCTAAAATTGGGCGCCAATAATTCAATACCACCAATTTCATCTAGCAAGATTAATTTATTGGAAGCAGCTGCTTGTTCCAATAAACGGCTACCGAAGTCTTCAAAAACCTCGGTTCTCCATATAGGCTTCGGTTCTTTGATAATAAAGCGATGCTCTGGAATGGGTGGAATCGATTTTGCTAAATCAGCCGCATCCTTTAATTCAAAAGCCATCACCTGCCCCTGTTCATCCAGCCAACGTTCGACATAAAAACCGGCGAGATCTTCAAAAGTGGTTAATTGATTGAATAGCAAGCTAGATTTACCAGAAAACCGTGGGCCTTCAAGAAAAAAATTAGTCATCCTGTCCTCGTTTCTGAAAAAATATATAAAGTAGCAGGGCTGTGACAAAAGTTGAAACCAAGTTTACCTGTTTTAGCAATTTCATAATACCTAGTGATGGAAAATTACTGGTACAAAGGTCTTCTGAAACAAGCTTAGGAAAATGAAATTTCAGTAATCCATCAAAGCTGTTCTCGTACTTCTTTTTTTAAACTTAATTTCTGCTTGATTAACTTTTGTCACAGACCAGCTAAAGGCTTCATTTTAACTGTGAAGCTGGTTCTTTATCTTTTAAAACTTGATTTAAAATAATCGCCATAATGGTGGTTAAGATAACTTCTGAATTGCCAAAAATAGTCGTCACCCAATCGGGAAACCCAGCTAAACAGCCAGCAGATAACGCTGTGCCGACTCCAAAGGCTAAGGAAATACCAACGATTCCGTTATTTCTGACGGTCAATTCTTGAGAAGTAATCATTCTGACACCCGTCATAGAAATTGTCGCAAAAACTGAAATCGTCGCACCACCGATTACCGCATAAGGAATTGTGGTTAAAATCGAGGCAATTTTTGGAAACAGACCTGCTAGTAATAAAATAGCCGAGGCAAAAACCATCACATATTTATTAATCACCTTCGTCACCGTTACTAAGCCGACATTTTGACCAAATGTTGCAACGGGCACTGAGCCAAAGAAGCTGCCGAGGAAATTGGTAAAGCCGCTCCCCATGATCCCACCGGACAATTCTTTATCCGTCGGTTCACGGTCCATTGCTCCGACAGTAGTGGCGGTAAATTGACCAATCGCCTGCACTGCATCAACAATAAACATCACAATAATAGTCAAAATCGGAACAATTTTAAACTCCAAACCAAAATGGCCCGGTAAAATCATTTGGAAAATAGCCGCTTCGCTAACTGGCGTGAAATTGACCATGCCCAAAGCCAAAGACAAAAGATAGCCGACAATCATGCCATTTAAAATGGCAGAAAGTTTTAAGAAACCCTTCCCAAAATAATTAAAATAAAATACAACAATAAATGTAACCAGAGCCACCAACCAATTTTGCATGGAACCAAAATCGGCATTTCCGACACCACCAGCCATATACCTAATTGCTACTGGAAATAAAGAAAAACCAATACTCAAAATAACAGTTCCAGTCACAATTGGCGGAAAGAGACCGCGAATTTTTTTAATGGAGAGCCCAACTAAAATTACAATTAAGCTGCCGACCAGCTGCGAGCCAAAAATCGCAGCGATACCAAAATCACCGCCAATAGCCAAGAGAATCGGCACATAAGCAAAGCTGGCTCCCATCATTACTGGCAAACGGGAACCAACCCGGCCGCCAATTGGAAATAACTGTATTACGGTTGCTATCGCCGAAAAAATTAATGAAGTTTGAATCATAATTGTTGTATCGGCAGCGTTCAGCCCGCAAACCTTAGCAATCATAATCCCAGGTGTGACAATCCCCACAACAGCCGCCACAACGTGTTGGAGCCCCATCGGAATCGCTTCGGCAATCGGCAGTTTTGCATCGTACTGAAATAAAGCTTTTTTATCCTTCAACGCAATCCATCCTTTTCATCATTTAGGAAAAAGGCCGTGCGCATTGCTGAGACAAATTGTTAAAGCTTATTTAACGTGTAGAAGTTCACAAGAATTTTAAAAAAATAGCTTTAACTCTGAGCTGACCCTAGAAAAACAGTCTTTTTCCATCATTATTATTTATTGGCCACTGCAATTGCTTCAATTTCAAATAATCCACCTTTTGGTAAAGCTGCCACCTCCACACAGGAGCGGGCAGGCAGATTAGTTGTAAAAAATTGTTGATAAATCCGATTAATTTTATCGAAGTCACTGATATTTTTCAGAAAAATTGTCGTCTTAACCACATCTTCACTAGTTAGACCAGCCTCTTTTAAAATCGCTGTTAAATTAATTAATGCCTGTTCTGCTTGGGCTTCAACTCCTTCTTTCATTGTACCATTAGCTGGATCTAAGCCCAATTGTCCTGAGATATATTGTGTAGAGTTGGCTAAGATAGAATGAGAGTATGGGCCAACTGCGGCTGGTGCCGCGGCTGAATTAATCATTTTATTGGTCATCTGTTCTTCCTTTCTGTCTAGTTCACGATAGTCGTTCCGGTGTCTCCTTTAATCCCTGCTTTGGCTTTTTCCAAGAGGGTAATTAAAGTTTTTCGGCCGGGCTTCGATTCAGCAAAACGAATCGCTGCTTCAACTTTTGGCAGCATCGAACCAGGAGCAAATTGGCCTTCTTTAGCAAACTGTTTCATTTCGTTAACTGAGACTTGGGACAATTCTGCTTGGTCTTCTTTGCCAAAATTGATACATACTTTTTCAACGGCGGTAAGAATAATCAACACATCGGCATCCAGTTTTTCCGCCAATAATTCGCTGCAAAAATCTTTGTCAATCACTGCTCCAACACCTTTTAAATGCTGCCCTTCTTGAATAACAGGAATGCCCCCGCCACCACAAGCAATCACAGTCTGCCCATTTTCTAATAAAGTTTGAATCGTACTGAGCTCAATAATTTCTTGGGGTTGAGGGGAAGCAACCACCTGCCGATAACCACGACCAGCATCTTCAATCACCTTAATACCTTTTTCGGCAACCAGCTGATCAGCTTCTGCTTTAGCCATAAAACGACCAATTGGTTTAGTCGGTTGCTCAAAAGCAGGATCATTCGCATCCACCACAATTTGTGTGATGACAGTTCCGACTGGGTGATTGATTTTTCTATTTAATAGTTCTTCCCGTAAAGCATTTTGCAAATCATAGCCAATATAACTTTGGCTCATTGCTACACAGACGGAAAGGGGAATTCTTGGATATTTTTCAGGATTGCTTAGCGTCAGCTCCTCCATTGCCAATTGAATCATCCCCACCTGAGGACCGTTTCCGTGGGATAAAACAACTTGATAACCTGCTTCAATCAAATCGACAATCGCTTTTGAAGTTTCCTTCACAGCCGACATTTGTTCTCTTAAATTATTGCCTAATGCGTTACCGCCCAAAGCAACGACAATTCTTTTTGTCATTCAGCCACCTTCTTTACTTGTTCGTTTATTTTCATATAGAGTAAGATGTTTTTCTCAGTATCTCTCAGAAAGTTGACATCTCAGAATAGTACGGTTTGGTTCTACATATTTTTAAGGGTATTCACTAAGAATGTTGTAAAGTTGTTGTTTGTGTTCTGTCTGAGAAAAACATCTGACTAGCATTAAGAGAAAATTTGGTGCTACTTAGCTTATTGAACAGCTCGAGGTGTTTTCTTATCCGCTAAGGCTTGTAATGTTTCGGTTGGTTTTTCAATTTTACTTAAGAAAATCATCGCCGCAATAATGTAAGGTTTATAGCTGGCTTCTTTGTATAATTCCACCCGATAGCGGTCAAAAACAGATGCTGCGACTTCTCCTTCTTCACAGCTGACACCAGTGATATCCGCTGGTAAGCAATGCATATACAAGGCTTTACCATCTTTCGTTAGCTGCATCATTTCTTCGGTACATTCCCAATCTTTATGATTGGCATTTTGCTGCAATAATTCTTTTTCTAAACGATCGATACCATCGAAATCACCATTGCCATATAAATCAGTGCGTTTTTCCATCATAGCAAAAGGTGCCCAACTTTTTGGATAGACAATGTCGGCATCTTTAAAGGCTTCCGCCATATCATTCGTTTTAGTAAAGGAGCCACCGGACTCAGCAGCATTTTTTGCTGCGACTGCTTCTACTTCTGGCATCACTTCATAGCCTTCTGGATGAGCTAAAACTACCTCCATCCCTAAACGAGTCATTAAGCCGATGATTCCCTGAGGTACAGATAATGGTTTGCCATAAGAAGGTGAATAGGCCCAAGTCATGGCAATTTTTTTGCCCTTCAGATTTTCAACGCCACCAAATTCATGAATCAAATGCAAAGCATCTGCCATTGACTGGGTAGGATGATCGATGTCACACTGTAGGTTAACTAAAGTTGGCCGTTGTTCCAAGACGCCATCTTGATGACCTTCTTGAACTGCTTCTGAAACTTCATGCATGTAAGCATTGCCTTTACCGATATACATGTCGTCACGAATGCCGATAATATCTGCCATAAAAGAAATCATGTTGGCCGTTTCCCGTACCGTTTCTCCGTGGGAAATTTGACTTTTGCCTTCATCCAAATCTTGAACCTCTAGACCTAGTAAGTTACAGGCCGAAGCAAAGCTAAAGCGAGTCCGAGTTGAATTATCTCTAAATAAGGAAATTCCTAAACCACTGTCAAAAATTTTCGTGGAGATATTATTCTCCCGTAAATAGCGTAATGTGTCAGCCACGGTAAAGACCGCCTCTAACTCATCCCGGGATTTTTCCCAAGTTAAGAAAAAGTCGTTTTCGTACATTTCTGAAAATTCCAATTGATTTAGTTTTGCAATATATTCTTTAAAAGTATCCATCTTTAAGCTCCTTAGATATTATTTGATGTTTTGGCAGTAGGTCGTTGGTAATGCTGCATACATTGCGGCACAACGAACCAAATCTTCCTTCCAAGTTTTTTCATTTGGGGCATGGGCTTCCGCTTCGGCACCAGGGCCAAAACCAATACATGGAATACCATTGCGGCCCATGATTGATACACCATTGGTTGAGAAAGTCCATTTATCTAATAGCGGACGAGCTTCTCTCATGGCGACAGTTGATTTAGAACCTCGGCGTTGATCGCCAAACAAGTTGTGATGGACTTCCATCAATGATTCTGTTACGACATGGTCTTCAGGAATAACCCATGTTGGGAAGTAGCATTCGATTGGATAAGATAAACCGGTATAAGATGGCCGATCATATTCATACATGGATACCACTACATCTTCGCCGTATTTTTTAACTGCTGGTAATTGACGAATTTCTTCGAGACAACTTTCCCACGTTTCCCCAGCAGTCATCCGGCGATCCAGAGAAACAGAGCAGCCATCAGCAACAGCACAACGACTAGGTGAAGAATAGAAAATTTGTGAAGCCGTAACTGTCCCTTTACCTAAGAAACGAGCTTCCTGCCATTCAGGATTATATTTTTCATCCAGCATTCTGACTAAGCCACGGATTGAAGTGCTTTCTGTATCGCCATTATTATTTAAAGCCCGGACATCTTGTAAAATGTCCGCCATTTTATAAATGGCGTTGTCTCCCCGTTCAGGAGCAGAACCGTGACACGAAACGCCTTTGACATCAATCCGTATTTCCATCCGACCCCGTTGTCCCCGATAAATTCCGCCATCGGTTGGCTCAGTTGAAACCACAAATTCTGGACGAATCTTATCTTCTTTGATGATGTATTGCCAGCATAGTCCGTCACAGTCTTCCTCTTGAACCGTCACAGTAACTAAAACTGTATATTCATCAGATAAGAGACCTAAGTCTTTCATAATTTTAGCGCCATAAATTGCCGAAACAATTCCGCCCTCTTGATCAGAAGTACCCCGACCGCCAATTTCTTCATCGCTTTCGTAGCCGTCATAAGGATTAAATTTCCAGTTACTCATTTCACCAATGCCCACTGTATCAATGTGACCATCAAAGGCGATGATTTTTTCACCGGTGCCCATATAACCTAAAAGATTACCCATTGGATCAAAGGTCACTTTGTCAAAGCCCAAAGCTTCCATCTCTGCTTTAGCCCGTTCCATTTTATTTTTTTCTTCAGCGCTTTCCCCAGGAATTTTGACTAATTCCCGTAAGAATTTAGTCATGGCTGGTCCGTAAGCTGCTGCCGCTTGGTTAATTTCTTCAAAGTTCATGTTACTCTTGCCCCCATACAATTTTTTTATAATTTTCTGGATCGGTATCGCCCTCAGTTGAAAACATTAAGACAACTGAATCTTGATCCAATTTCAATGCTTGTTTTAAATCCTGATAAGCCGGGTCTTTCATCACACTAGCGACAACCCCCATTGCCACCGCTCCGGATTCTCCGGAAATCACTTGTGGGTCATCTTTAAGAGGTGCGCCTAAAATCCGCATACCTTTTTCAGAAACCCAATCCGGTGCAGAGATAAAGAAGTCAGTGTGATTTTTTAAAATATCAAAGGAAATCGTGTTGGGTTCGCCACAGGCTAAACCAGCCATAATTGTCTGTAAATCCCCTTCAACAAAACGAATACTGCCGTCTTTGACTTTGGCTGATTGATAAAGACAATCGGCTGCCTGAGCCTCAACCACCGTCATAATCGGTGGATTATCTTGATAAAGATTGGCAAAATAACCAATGACTGCTCCAGCTAAACTGCCGACACCCGCCTGTACAAAAATGTGGGTCGGTCGCTGAACGCCCGCAGCCCGTAATTGTTTAGCTGCCTCTAAAGACATCGTGCCATAGCCCTGCATAATCCATGTCGGGATTTTTTCGTAGCCTTCCCAAGCAGTATCTTGAACCATTACGCCATTTTCGGCTTCCTCCGCTAATTGATTGGCCATGCGGACACATTCATCATAATTAACTTCTTCAATCGTGACTTCAGCACCTTCTTTTTGAATATTTTCAAAACGAATCTCTGCTGAACCCTTCGGCATAAGCACCACTGATTTTTGACCTAATTTATTAGCCGCCCATGCTACACCACGACCATGATTACCATCAGTAGCTGTGTAGAAAGTCGCTTGACCAAATTTTTCTTTTAAATCTGGTGAAGTTAATTCCTCATAGCCCAGTTCTGACACATCAACACCTAATTTTTCAGCGATATAATTTGCCATAGCGAATGATCCGCCTAACACTTTAAAGGCATTTAAGCCAAAGCGATAAGATTCATCTTTGACAAAAAAGTCTTTAAATCCTAAGTAATTGGATAGCTGCTGTAACTCAGCTAAAGGTGTCGTCGTATATTGCGGAAAGCTCTGATGAAAAGCCAACGCCTTACCGATATTTTCTTCTGACATTAAAGGTAAAAACTGATCGTCCGTTTTTGGCATCTCATTTTTCAGCCATTTTATTTCTTCCAACTAAAATCCTCCTCGATTGTAAAATTTAGTAACAAATTTTTCATTTCTATGTGTTGCTTTAGTTTAAGCGGCTATAACACAAGCTTCTTGCAGATGAAACAGCCGTTTTTTTCTTTTTGCTTATGTCTTAAAGGCATTGTTTATTTAGGTGTTCTAAAGACGAATTGCCCCTGCTTTTCTTTAAGGACGTTGCCACTTTCCGCAACTTTTTGACCTCTAAGGAAAACACTTTGTGCCTGACCTTGCGTTTTAAGTCCTTCATAAGGTGTGTAATCGACATTTTGTAATTGGGTAGCCGCTGAAATGACGCTTGTTGCTGCCGGATTCCACACGACTAAATCGGCATCACTGCCAACTTGGACAATCCCTTTTTGGGGAAATAAATCAAATTGGCGGGCAATATTTTCTGATAAAAGTCCCACCATTGCCTCTAAACTGATGCGCTTGGTAGTAACACCGGCAGTATAAATTAGCTGTGGCCGGGTCTCGACTCCGGGCATCCCATTAGGAATTTTGCTAAAATCGTCTATCCCTAGAATTTTTTGAGTTTTAAAATTGAAACTGCAGTGATCGGTTGAAATTGTATCAATTTCACCTGCTGCTACTCCCTCCCACAAAGTTTTTTGATCATTCAAACTTCTTAAAGGCGGTGAGCAGACATATTTAGCTCCTTCAAAATGAGGGGCGTCATATAAATGATTGTCCAGCACTAAATACTGTGGACAAGTTTCAACGAAAAGTTTTTGCCCTCGTTTGCGGGCTCTGCGAACAGCTGCCAGTGATCTCTCCGTACTCAAATGGACAATATTCACTGGCAGTTCGGCTTGAGCCGCTATCGTTAAATAGCGTTCCACCGCTTCTGCTTCAATTGCATCAGGTCGAGACAGCGGATGATAATGAGGACTGGTTTTACCTGCCTTCAACAATTTTTTTATGCCTTCATTGACCAAGTCACCATTTTCGCAATGCACTCCTAGTATCCCGTGAAATTTTTTTATTTCTGTCATGGCTTCATAAATTTCGGCATCGGTTGTCCGCAAATTATCATAGGCCATGTACATTTTAAAAGAAGTAATCCCCGCTGCAATCATCGCCGCAATCTCATTTTTAATATCAAGATTCCAGTCGATAATCGACATGTGGAAGGTATAATCACAGGAACTTTTACCGGCTGCGAGTCGCTGCCAAGTGTCTAAACAATCTTGCAGAGAACCACCCTTGTCCGGTGTCGCCATATCAATGACGGTCGTTGTGCCATTTGCTAAAGCGGCACGGCTGCCAGTGGCAAAATTATCTGCGGTACTAATGGAACCAGCTCCATTATTTAGCTCTAGATGAGTATGGGCATCAATAAAACCCGGCAGGATAAAACAACCAGAAACATCTTCGACTTGTGAGTCCGCCACTGGTAAACTCGTTCCCAGCTCGACAATTTTTTCTCCTTCAATTCTGACATCTAGCTGACGTCTATCCACTGCGGTAACCACAAGACCGCCTTTTAATAAAATCGACATGGCTCTCCCTCTTTTCAAAAAGGTCTTCAAAACTTAAATTTAAGTTGGCTTAGATTTTTTTTTACGCCATCAAGGTGTAGCTATATTCTTCAATCAACGTATCCATTAAATCCAAAATTTCTTCTGGAACATCCAGATAAGTTTGATTGACATTGACAACTTGTTCTTGCGCTCCTAGTCGCAGCAGGCAATCCTTCGACAAACTATCAAGGACATAAAATCCTGAGTTAGTACTATCATGGAAGTCTGCTTCTGTTTGGAATAGAGTAAATTTATCTTTATAAGGCGCGCTTTGATATGGACAGAAGGTTTCACAGTTACCGCATTCATTACACATGCGGTCAATATGCACAATTTGCGGAGAACCTTTGATGGTCACCACAATGTTGGCTCGGTTGGGACAGACATCCATGCAAGATTCACAGACGGTTGAACACTCCAAACAGCGACTAGCTTGACAGACGGAATTTTCTGCTCCGTACAAGAGCCCACGTTTTTGCCGCACACTTTGGCGATCTTGATTGATATTATCTGTTTCAAAATGATTTCGGTGCAGTTCACAGATATTGGCGCAAGCCTTGGTGGCATCGGCAATCGCTTCAACAATCGTTGCCGGTCCTAAATTCGCATCGCCAATGACATAGACATTTTCCAAATTAGTTTCCAAAGTTTGGGGATTGACAATGACCTTGCCCCAATCATTAGTTTCCATGCCGATTGATTGGTAAAATTCAGTATCAACTTTTTCACCGACAGCAGCAATTACTGTGTCTGCTGGCACTTCGACAAATTCTCCAGTACCAACTGGCTTACGGCGACCCGATTGATCCCGTTCACCTAAGCGCATCATTTCACAAGTTAAGCGACCATTTTCCAATTTGATTGGCGCTAACAATTCCAAAAATTCAACACCATCAGCTAGTGCCAGATACAATTCTTCTTCGTCCGCTGGCATATTGCGTTTATCACGCCGATAGACAACTGAAACTTTTTTTACATCCGGTAAGCGCATAGCCGCCCGAGCGCAATCCATTGCTGTGTTACCACCGCCGACGACAATAATCCGTTCCCCGTAAGGATTGATATGAGGATTTTTACGATTAGCGATTAGAAATTCCAAAGAGTTTAAAGCTGAACCCGTTTCTAAGTGAAGCTTTCCATGTTTCCAAGCACCAATTGCATAAATAATATTGGTGAAGCCTTGCTTCTTTAATTCTGTTAAAGTTGGCGCTGCTTGCCCAGTTTTAAACTCAGCTCCTAAAAATTCCGCCATCTTAACATCATTTTCTACAGATTGAGGAGATATTCTAAATTCCGGTACGATTTGGCTGCAGACACCGCCAAGAGTCGTGGCTTTTTCAAAGACAGTCACTGGCATTCCTTCTCGTGCTAACAAGTAACCAGCAGAAATTCCTGCGGGCCCGCCGCCAACCACTGCTGTTTTTGCAGCACCGACTTTTTTCTCAGGTCGAACCATTTCAGTCATCAATTGATCATAAGCTGCTTCTGCCGCTTCCAATTTCGCTTCCCGAATTTGAATTGCTTCTTCATAAAATTGACGGGTACACTTGGTCATACATGGATGGGCACAAATTGTTCCCGTGATAAATGGCAGAGGGTTTTTGTCAACAATCACCCGTAGAGCTTCGAGGTATTTCCCTTCACTGACATAGCGTAAGTAGGCTGGAATATCTTGATCAATCGGACAGCCACCTTCATCACGACAAGGTGCTGTATAACAATCGATTAACGGGACATTCCGTTCAATTTTAGGACTCTCTCGTAATTTAATTGACTTATGATAATGGCTTTGTTTTTCAATTTTAGCGACAATTTCAGTTAGTTTTTCTAAATTCACTTGCACCGTTTTCGGATAAGGTGCATCCCCTAAAAGATTTGCTACTTGGTTCATCCGTTGATAACCACCCGGCTTCAATAAAGTAGTTGCCATGGTAATCGGCCAAATACCCGCCTCAAAAATTTCTCGAATATTGAAAATATCTGCTCCACCGGAATAAGAAATTTGTAGCTTGCCGGAAAAAGCATCGGAAAGTTTTTTGGCTAGGCCAATACTTAGCGGAAAAAGTGAGCGTCCGGACATATACATTTCTTCTCCAGGTAATTCGTTTTGGGCAATTTCTACCGGGAACGTGTTGGTGATTTTAACTCCGAAGCTCAACTGTTCTTTATCGGCTAATTGCTGCAACCGCTGAATCATAGGAACAGCGTCTTCAAACTGTAAATCTTCTTTGAAATGATGATCATCAAATTCGATATAATCAAAACCCAAGCTATCCATTTTCTCCCTTGCATAAGGATAGCCTAGCATTGTCGGATTGCATTTGATAAATGTATTCAGACCTTTTTTAGTTAATAAATAAGTAGAAATCCGTTCAATTTCATCCGGTGGACAACCGTGCAATGTCGATAAAGTAATCGAACGGCAGACATGGGAATCAATTGTTGCCAGATACTCTTCGTCAACCTGTTTAAAATCCTTTAGATATTTTTTGGCTGCTTGTTGACATTCCTGCCAAATCGCCGTATCTTTGGCATCTTTCAGCTGCTCAATAAAGCGATCAATTTTCTCCGATTGAATACCGGCAAAATCATAACCAACACTCATATTAAAGATAAATCCATCAGGACTACCGATTGCTAATTCTTTGCTGAGAATTTTTAAAACATACCAAGCTTTTACGTACTCTTCCATTGCCTGTGGCACTCTTAGCTCAGTTGACCATTCGACGTTGTAGCATTCATCTGCTGCAGTGATACAAGGTTTACTGACAGGCAAATCCTCGCCATCGATAATCTGAACCGTTTTCAATTCAAAAAATCGTGAACCGGTTAAATAGGCAGCAATAATATTTTGAGCTAATTGCGTATGGGGTCCGGCAGCTGGGCCGCAAGGGGTTTCCATTTTTTCGCCAAATAAAGTCATTACCTTCTGGGAATCTGCTTGGTATATTTTTCGAATGCCAAAAATTGTGCCCTCAGTTTGATATTCATTCAAAACCCAATTGAATAAAGCGTCAATTGAAATTGGGCGCATCATATCGCTCATCTTTTTCACTCCTTCAACTGTTTAGTTATTAATCCGACGCCATAAATCATTGGCCTGTACTTGAGCTTCGTGCCAAACTTTTTCTTCATCAATGCCGACCACTTCACGATTGCGCATCTTAACAACGCCATCGATAATTGTGTCTCTGACCATTGCTCCATTAACACCAAATAAAATGTGACTATTAGGATTGGCTGCCGTCATCGGTGTTGGTCCTTGATAATCAACAACAATCACATCAGCGGCGGCTTCTGGTTCTAAAACGCCTAATTTTGTTTTGAAATGACGATTCGCCATCTGTGGATTATTATCAAAAAGCATCGCTGGAATTTGGCTACCGCCGGCTGTTGGATCGGCCAAATGATGTTTATGAATTAGATTCGCAAACTTAAAGGATTCTGTGACATCATTCGTAAAGCCATCGGTGCCAAGTCCCATTAAAATTTGATAGTCATCAAACATTCTTAAAGCTGGCGGACAACCGACAGCATTTCCCATATTCGATTCAGGATTGGTCACAACCATCGTGTTAGTGTCACGAATCAATTCCATTTCGTGAGGACCAATGTGAATGCAATGGCCCAGCATTGTTTTTTCACCAAGAATCCCAAAATCATACAAGCGATTGACAATAGGTTTGCCATATTTTTGCAGTGAATCTTTTACATCTGCAATATCTTCTGCCACATGAATGTGATAACCGACATCAGCTGGTGTGTTAGCCACACAATATTCTAAAGTTTCATCTGATAAAGTAAAAGCAGCATGCATACCGAACATGGCTTTTTGTAAATCATCGCTCCGTTTTTGACTCGCTTTAATAAAATCAAGATTTTCTTTGACGGCAGCTTTCATTTTTTCAGCCCCATCTCGATCAGAAACTTCGTAACAAAGACAAGTTCGAATGCCATATTCATCCGCTGCTCTTGACAATTCATGCAGGCTGCCGGCGATATCACCATAGCTAGCATGATGGTCAAAAACTGTTGTCACACCATTTCTCAGACTATCAAGATAAGCGACTTTTCCACTGTGATAGCAATCTGCCAGATTCATAGTGCGATCTAAGCGCCACCACAAACCTTCTAAAATATCCATAAAATTATGTGGCGCATAACCATTGATACTCATACCTCGAGCAAAGGAACTATAGATGTGATTGTGCATATTAACAAATCCCGGCATTATGATGCCACCTTTTGCATCAATAAATTCTGCATCGGGGAATTCCTTTTTCAATTGATTGGTGTCGCCAACTTTTTTAATTTTTTTTCCATCAATTGCCACGCAACCATTTTCATAAAAACTTGTTCCTTGACTCCTAGTCACCAAGCGCCCGTTTCCGATTAATAGCATGTAACTGTTCCTCCCTTTATTAAAATAAGCAATCGCTTTCATTGATTTGGATAAAAAAATTTGGTCGTTTTTAAACTGCTAAATTGACTGATTTTTTTCTGTTAAAGCTCTCTTCTTTTTGAGTATAGCACTCTACCTAAAAAAAAACAATGCTACCTAAAAAATTTTTTTTAGTCAAAAATCTTGTTATTCACAAAATCCCGTGCTATCATGAATTTAATAAGCTTTGAGAACGTTTTTAGAAAGGAAGATTAGCATGCTTTCAGATGAGCAATTAACTTTTTTAACGCAAATTGCCCGTGCCTTAGCCGGACAATTTGGTGAAGATTGTGAAGTTGTCATTCATAAGATCCAAGAACAGAGTATTGACAATTCAATCGTCTCAATTGAAAATGGGCATGTTTCCTCACGACAATTAGGTGACGGCCCTTCCCAAGTAGTCTTAGAGGCTTTAAAAAAAGACCCTCGGACATTAAAAGATCATATCAATTATTTGACCCGTACCCATGATGGACGAATTTTAAAATCCAGTACTGTCTATCTAAAAAATCGTGAGGGTCAACTCGATGCCATCTTCGCCATCAATCAAGATATCACCAATTTAATTGTCGCAGAATCAGCAATAAAGTCGCTAATTGCCACCGAAGAATCAGAGGATGCCAAAGAACCAGATTACATTCCACAAAATGTCAACGAATTGCTAGATGACTTAATTGAAGAATCCATCAAAATTGTCGGCAAACCTGTTGCCCTAATGACTAAGGATGAAAAAATCAAAAGCATCCAATTTTTAAACAACAAAGGTGCCTTTTTAATTACCAAATCTGGAGATAAAATCTCAAAATTTTTCAATATTTCTAAATACACTTTATATAGTTATATTGATGCTACATGACAGTAATAAATTAAGTGAGTTCAATTGGAGTGAATCCAAAGCAAAAGATGAAAAATTTTGCTTTGGATTTTTTTAGTTACTTTGATTAATTGATTTAGTAAAATGCAAAAACACGATGACGGGCTGGACTTGGTAAAACTAGTGGAATTTCTGCCACTTAAAAAACACAACAATATTGCTAGAAAACAGTTTAAATCATAAAAGCTGATTAGGTTTGTTTAGGTCATTCTTATATTTCAAACATCTTGGACAAATTAGTTCGTGTGATGATAATGATCAGAATAGAGGCCGTGGATATATTCGTATAGAGACTCAAAAAAATATGATAAGTAGCTCAAAAACTCCGCCCAAGCGAAAACTTGGGCGGAGTTAGGGCGGATATTATATGATTTCACAATAGTCTGTCGTGTAACACCTACTGCACTAGCTAATTCTTCTTGGCTCATGTCACGTTCAATCCGAGCAACTTTCATTTTTAGATTCTTCACACCCTCAGCACCTCTCTTCATTCTTGTTATACTATATATAGGTCTTTTAGCAATATATATTGCTTTCAATTGTATATAAAAGCGATACTGAGCCTATCACAATTAAAAAAGTGAAAATATTCCCAGAACTAATGCATGCTGGACTAACAAATCGAACGTATTTTGTGGATTAATGGCATCATTGAAAGTAGTAGGACAAAAATTTTTATTTATAAACATGAGTTTGAACATTGCGTAAAGATTGAGAGGCGTAATCTTGTCTAAATTGTCCATGCGAGAGAAAAAAACTGTAATTGAGAATACCTGAAAAAATTTCTTCATGAGATAAGAGTTTGTCATTCTTTTTTTGTAGGATTTTTAGAAATCCCACCTTGGGTTCTTCTGATAAAAACCAATAAACAATAGCATGAATTTTTAACATAGTAAAAAAGTGTTTCATATTTTTAAATATCAAGTTAAATTCTTTTCCTTAATATCTTTTGTATTAATTGCTAACTTCAAGACACTCTAACATCGACCTCGCCTTCTTCGCTTTAAAAAACACAATTTTCCAAATGTTGAGATTAGCAATTTTTTGGATTTTTGCTAGTATCCAAGGACAAAGCTTACTTAACAATTTAAAAAAAAAGTGTTAGCAATTTTTTTTAATGATGCTGTGTAACAAGTTTTTTTAAGAGACTAGACCCTAAGATTGATTTCTATTGCATAAGTTAAGTTAGCAGCTCTAGATTAACTGGAATATCGGTATTGAATAGCATAAAATCAAGAGAAAGACTTTTGTTAATGGAGGGTTAGATGGATAAAACACGAAGTTGGGATATTTTATTAATTGGTGGGGCCTCGGGTTCTGGAAAAACTATGATTGCCCGTCCACTGGCCCGTCAGCTGGAGCTTGATTTGGTACGTGTAGATGATTTTCAGGTGTTGCTGGAGACGACCACAACACCAATTAGCCATCCGGCTATCCATTATTGGAATACACATCCTAATTGGATTGACGAAGGTGTTGCAGCAGCAGTAACTCATTTGATAAATGTTGGCAGAGAACTCACACCAGGGCTAAACGCCGTGATTGCTGACCACCTTGAAGAAAATATTCCAATGCTATTAGAAGGAGATTTCATTTTACCTGAACTCGCTACCCCGCTAAAAAGTTCGAGAGTCAAAACAATTTTTATTAATGAATTTGAGAAGGCGCAAATTCTGCAAAATTATCTAGCTCGGGAGGGAAAACTTCAGCCCTATCGAGCGGAAATTAGTTATGCCTATGGTAAGTGGCTCGCAGAAAAATGCAATGAGCTAGGAGTTTTAACGATAAATGCCCGCCCTTGGGACACACTTTTGGAGCGCATCATGGAGGTTTTAGTTGAATGAAAGAACAAATTCTTGAGCACCTTTGCTATACAGATTTAGTCTACCAACGAATCAATAAAAAACTTAAACTAGCCCTGACAAATTTTGAAATTGAGGAATTGATGTCTGAAATTATTTCAGCTTCTCAAAGTACGATAGAACGCCGAGGGAAGAATTTTTATATCGAGCATGCGACCAAAAAAATTCGTATCACGGTTAATGCCAACACCTATAGTGTGATTACAGCGGACCGTATACATGCTTAATATCAAACAAGCTATGAAAACCTGTTCTCCACAGGATTTCATAGCTTGTTTTAACTTGAGTCTGCCTACCTCCGACTGGTGATACGATTGGCCAGAAAAATACTGACTGCTAATAAAATTACCCCCACCACAAACAGCAGCTGCTTCGATTGCCAATCTTCACTAACTAAAGTAAACAAATAGAATGGTCCCAATTGATCTTTGCTACTCGTTAAGCAGATGACAAAATAACCAAATGTCACCATTAAACTAGGAATCATTTGCCTGAAAATGCTCCAAAGAAAACAAGTAAGTCCCCCTAAAAAAATCACTGTCGCAAATTCTGCTAAAAAGAAGTTGATAAAATCAAAGGTGGATTGATTTATTTTTAGAATTCCTAAAAATAGGAGTAAGGCCACAGCTATCATTGCTAAAATTTCGGCCAGACGAATAATAAGAATTTGGCTGTAGGCCGTCTCTTTTGTCCGCACCACCTGTAAAATACTCTGTTGTTCGTCTAGTAAAAAAAGTGGCACAAATAAGACGACACCAATCAAGGTAAAAAATCGTTCGAGGACAATCGCTGCTTGAGAAGTAACTAAGTTTTCCATCCCCACAACAACTGGTAAAAAACAAGTCAATAAAATAACTGGTACAACGAAGAAACTAAAATACTTTTTGAAAAAATAATACGCCAGCTTACTGTTTTTTTCCAAAGAGTCGTCCTCCTTTGCGCTTAAAGTCCACAACTAAAATGGTTCCAAATAGACAAATTATCCCAAGGACGCTCCAAAAAATTCGATTCGTAATCAGCTCTGGTAAGAGCTTGGAAAAGATATCCGTCTTGCCTACTGTATTAAAACGCGGAATCAGGTTCAACCCTTTTGCCCCAATCAATTGGCCATTTATACTGATACTGGCGAACCAAAGAATAAATTGTGCTGCAATTGCGACAATACCACCAAAGAGCTCTGTGATTAAAAAGCTCAAACCGACAACACCCAAAATGGTCGGAGTCAACCAGAGTAAAATATATTGATAATACAAGAATAAATTACTTGCCACGCCTAATTTGCTGGCAATCATTTCACTTTGCAAGGCCGGCATCAAAGAAAACAACAAGACTGGAATTAAAATTAACATCACCGTGCTGATGTACCGTAATCCAATTAATTTTACTGTCGCAGTCTTTTTAGTATAAATGACTGCCTGCGCTTGAGAACGCCGGTCCCGCAATACCACAGTCGCTGCCAAAAAGACTGGCGCAAGAGCCAAAATAATTCCGAAATAGTCACAGACAATTCGAGCATAGGCGCCACTCACCTGATCGTCTTTTATTATCTGTTCATATTCTTCAAGTGCTTCTTCGTAGGTCATTGGCACCTTAGTTTGTTCGTATTTATTTTGGTCAAAATCAGACCCTTCTCCAAGAATTTTGGTCACCTGCTCCATATCTTCTTCAAAATCTGTATAGGAATTTCCTGAGAGTAATGGGAAAGCATACCCTTTAAAAATTGTCATGCCATCTTGTGTTTCTAGAGAAGCAAGTAATTCCGTTTCTAATTCTTGATAGCTCTTCCCGCTGGCTTTTTCCAATATCTCTTTAATTTGATTTTTTTCGGTTTCACTCGGCGTTACTGATTTAAAAAAGCCTAACGGATAAGCTGTGTAATCATCAGAATAATAATCCCACAATAGGTCTCCATAGGTCTGCTCTTGAATTTCCTGGGTATCAGTCGTGATTTTAGTCCCATAGTCCTCTTGATTTGGCTGTGGTGCTTTAACCGCCGTTAAGTCAGTGCCCAATTGTGTAAAGATAAAAAAGCCAACCACTGCAATCACTATCCAATACGTCAGACTTTTGACTGTCGTTTTCATTTCTTGAAAAAGTAGAGCCATGTCACTCACCTGCCTTTTCTAAACAATAGAGGTAGGCATCTTCTAATGTCGGTTGAACTTTTACCACTAGCGGATGTTGCATTACTGTAGCAGTTGGGTTGCCGATAAAACGAATTCGGGTCGACGTGCCTTCAGCGTGTAAGCTGATGACCTTGACCTGTCGCTTAACTTCTTCTGTTTCAGTCCGAGGCAGCAAAACCTCATAAATATTGCCTTCTGTGAGCATTAATAATTCCATTAATTCTCCAGAAAAAATAATTCTTCCTTGATCCATAATTGCCAGGTGATCAGCAGTCGCTTCAATATCGCTGGCAATATGCGTAGATAACAGAACAATTCGCTCTTCGCTAATCTCACTCAATAAATTTCGAAAACGCAGCCGCTCTTCAGGATCAAGCCCGGCTGTCGGCTCGTCGACAATAATAATTTGCGGCTGATTGAGTAAAGCTTGCGCAATCCCTAAGCGACGCTTCATCCCACCAGACATCGCCTTGACCTTCGTTTTGTAATTGGCAGACAAGTTTACCTGCTCCAATAACTCGGTAATTCTGGTTTTTCTAGCGTGGCCTTTGAGTCCTGCTAGCACTGCCAAATAATCCATCGCTTCAAAAACGGTCATATTGCCGTACATTGAAAAATCTTGGGGTAAATAGCCAATCATCGAACGAATCTTTTGATATTCATGACTTGAAACCCCAGCCATTTCAATGCTGCCAGATTTGACGGGCAGTAAGGTCACTAAACTTTTCATCAATGTTGATTTGCCGGCGCCATTTCTACCAAGTAAGCCATACATCCCTTTATGAATTGTTAGATTAATATCAAAGAGCACTTGCTTTTTGCCGTAAAACTGATTGAACTGTTGAATTTTAATTCCCATCCTGAAACTCTCCTTTTATCAAAAACTCATTCTTGGTTCCTGTATACAGCTTAGCAAGCAAATCTCTATAATTTCTCTACATTCTAGATTTTTCCAGAAAAAAAGACTGGGACATTAGTAAAACAGAACTAAATTTCACGAACAAGTTCCAGTGAGAGTCACTAAATATTGCAGAGTTGAGACGAGGACCAACTGGACCGCAGTCACATACCATTTTCTGTCTCTAGAACCCAATGGCCCGCAGAGACAAAAACAATATAGTTCGGAATTTTATCTGTTAAAAAGACTAATGTCATAGTCTCAATTTAATTAATAATAAAAGTAGCGGAGACCACTGCGCCATTAGTTACGCCATTGGCCAGCTCCAACACGCCACCGTGTTTTTTGACAAGTGCTTCAGGAATTGTTAAGCCAAGACCAAAATGCCCCGCTTTATCCTTTGAGTAATACGCTTGAGTCGCCTGCAATAATTCCTGTTTAGAAAATCCAGGGCCATCGTCTTTGACAAAAATAAATAAATAGCCGCCCTCTCTTTGTAAGGTCACTTCCACACTATTTTTAGCATAAACTTTGGCATTACTTAACAGATTTTCAATGATTTCCATTATGAGATTTAGATCTATCAGAGCTGTTGTTGAGATGTCACCAGATGTATGGAATGAAAATTTAGCACCTAATAGACTATTCCCTAAGTCTTGAACTAACTCAATTAAATGGTGCAACGACTGTTGTTTGCGATTGAGTTGAATTTCATCCAACCGTTGGATAGTTTTCATTGTTTCGGAGAAGTCCGTCAGACGCAAGATATTGTTTTTGATTTTGGTTAGGCTTTTGCTGAGCTGCTCTTTTGAAAGCTGGCCTGTACCATAAAACTCTTCAATAATTTCCACATTGTTTTGAATGACTGCCAAGGGTGTTCTTAAATCATGGGAAAAAGCGGCATTCACATTTTTTTGGTCTTGATGCAATTGCTTAATCTCAGCTTGATTTCCTCTGAGACTTTGACGCAGCTGATCAAATTCTTGAATCAGCTCAGTGAATTCTTTTGGCCCTTCATAATAAAGAGGCTGATTTAAATCTCCTTGATTAATTTTTGTCATGCCTGACTGCATTAATAATAAGGGCTGTTGAATTTTCATTTTGGAAAAAAAATCCGCCACAAAATAAATCGCAAGTAAGCAATAGATAAAAATACTGCCAAAGCGCACGGCTTCTAATAATCTTATCGGCCAGAGATAGTCAATTTCAAGATTGATTGTCGGTCGCCACGTAAAAATTTCATAAAAATACAAATGACTCGTGTCCTCCAGCAATAATCTTTCCCAAGAGACACAGAGGGCATTTGTCAAAAGCCATGCGGACAAGACAATTAAAAAGCCAGCCAGTAAAATAATGGTTAAGCTGAACCGAATACTCTTAGCATTTCCTTTTAGTTGCTCTATTCGCTCGTCTAGCCAATCCATTTATACCCTAGCCCCCAGACTGTTTGAATAATTTCCTGTGCTGTCATTTTTTTAAACTTCGTCCGTAATCTGCGCACATGCTCCGTGATGATCGTTGCATCGCCTTCTTTATCAAAACCCCAGAGTGCATCGTAAATCTCTTCTCGATTAAATACTTGACCAGGATGCCGGGCTAATAATTCAGCAATTTGATATTCCGTTTTGGTCAACGGCACTAATTGATTTTCAATCCAGATTTCCTTTTGATCATATTTGATGTAAAGTGCCCCAAAAAAACCTAAACTACCTTGGTCTTTTTGACGTTCTTCTCTTCTTAAATGAGCCGTAACCCGCATTGCTAATTCTTTAAGACTAAATGGTTTCAATAGGTAATCATCACCACCGGCCATCAGTCCATCAAGACGACTTTCTTCATCGGTTTGCGCAGAAAGAAAAATAATGGGACAACTGACCACTCCGCGAATTTCTTTACAAAACGTAATCCCATCCATTTCTGGCATAGCTATATCTAGTAAAATTAAATCCGGCTTTAACAATAGTTTAGCTCGAGCTTCTAAAGGATTTTCAGCGGTGAATACCTGATAACCAGAGAGGGTTAAATAATCTTTGAGGGTTTCTAGTAACTCGATTTCATCATCAATGACTAAAATTTTTTTCATTTTGCCGCTCCCATCCAATGAATTAGCTTCCTCTTTTTGAAGAATACCTGAATCAGTCACTGCTAATTTTTTCATCAGTCAGTTTATTGAACACGACAGTCTTTTCTTTCATGGAGATTTTCCCCACTTCATAGCCATAGCTAGGCAGCTCTTTTTTAAATTTCAAAAAAAAAAGGTCAATCGGAATTCCCGCCTTCGCTTGAATCTCATCAAAACTCAACTTAAAAGAACTACGACCGTCTTCTTTCACTGCTTGCCATAACGGATCAAACTTACTCATGTTGAACCCTCCTAAAAGTGTTTAATTTTGTTAACTTTTCTCAAAAAATTAGCCCAAGTGGACTTTAAAACTTAGTCGCTACACCTGTGAAGCATTAAGAAACGTCGCTAATTCCGTCAGATTTCCAGGTAAAAGCCCTGTTTCCTTCGGTTCTGTTTTAGCAATCAGAGCAGTGAGTTTTTTATCTAAAAAACCCATTCTTTCTTGCCTTAACTCGCCACCAAAATTATAAGTCTTCGTCGCGTGAGCCAGTAATTCTGGCGGATAGTTGCTGGCAAAAAAGGCATCTACTTCAGCGGGTGTTGTACAGCATATGAATAAGGACACCTTCTTTTTTAACAACGATGCTAAATGAACTTCACAAAAATGCTTGACCTCTTTGCGGATTTTCCCAACATAAATTGGACTCCCGATAATAATTTGGTCAAATTGTTCCAAATCTACGGCTTGATTAGTTTTCAGATTCACAAGTGTGCTGGCTCCTTTTACCTGATCCTTGAGGGTTTGCGCACAGTCCTCTGTACAGCCATATTTACTCCCATAAACAATCAATGTTTTCATTTTTTTCTCCTTATTGTAGAAGTATTTTGTAGCTTCAATTGCTTTTTCTTTTGCTCTCACAAAAATTTTACCATGCAAAATCCACTTTTCATTATACTTTTTTATTAGTTCGTAAATAAATTAATTCTGTTTCAGCCTTGAATAAACGAAACTCCAGCTTTTCAAGTAACTGAATAGAGGCGAAATTTTCGATTTCTACTTCTGCAAAAATTTTTTGATAGCCCTGCTGAAATAAAAAATCAATCATCGCTGATACAGCTTCATAGCTGTATCCTTGACGAGAAAATTTGGGATGAATGGAATAGCCCAGCCAACATCCATCTTTTTCCTGCTGCAAATAAATATCCCCTAACAGCTCATCCGTCTGTATATCAGCAATTGCGTATTGCTTTCCCTGCGTTAGCTCCTTATCTGAAAGCAAACTCAAGCGGTATTCTTCTTCACTGAGATTTTTAAAGCCTTGATACTGCATCCAGTGACTATCATTGTGATACTCCGCAAATCGCGATACATCTTTTTCTTTAAACTCACGAATCCGACAGCGTTGTGTTAGCAAATCCATAGTTGGCTCCTGTTCATTTTACTTTGTGGCTTTAGTTTATTGCTCTTTCATTTGTTTAATTGTTGAGGGCAGGTAAAAAACTTGTGGGAGCTGTCATTTAAAATCATTTTGAGGTGCATTTGGGAAGTATAAGAACAGCTTGATATTCTAAAATCATTTTTAAAATATCTTTTGAATGGCGAGTCCTTCAATAAAGGCGCCCAAAAGCATCAATCCCACACCGAAACAGACCACGATGATTTCTGGCCTTGTTAGCCGAATATCTCTGAACTTCTTGGTGATGACCTCTTTGCCGGATACTTTGACAATACTAATTGTTGCCAGTGAGCAAAGAATCAGCATCTGACCGAACATTTCTATCAAACCAGCGTTCTGAGTAAAATGAAATAGCCCAAATATTCTTTCAACTAACGGCACAGCAGTGCGTTCAACAGAAAATGACCAAGTGCCCAAGGTTACAGCATTAATTGCAATTAACACAAAAAAGACCAAATAGCCTGTCGAAAAATAATTCAATTCATTCTTTCTTTTCTTTGAAAAAAGTGAGCCAATAAAAATGAAAACTACAGAAAACAAGTTCCAGCAAAAAATGCGCAGGGCATTTTCAAAAAGGCTATTGGTCAATTCAAAGCTGGCACTTTGCTTTCCTTTCAAAAAACCATCTGGTAATAAAAAGTAACTTAAAATAACTATGATGATAAAACTGACTAAAAAAGTAATTAAACAATAAACAATTCTTTCTGACAACTTTTCACTTGCCAGCTTCGCTTTTAAAAATCTCATATCTCCTCCAATAAATTTCTTAATTGCCATTTAATGGCCGATTTATCCAGATGCTCTTCGTTTCTCTTTCAAGTGTCTTTGCCGTCACCGTAATAATTAATTCTTCTATATTGTTAACATTACTCTAGTAAGAGTTTTAAAAATTGGGAGTTTACTCATTTTCCACCTGCTGATTTTTTATTTCTCCAGCTGATTTCCTGATCAAACCAAGTTATGATATCTTTTTTTAAATCTAAAATCGTGTCATCTAATGGAATTGTCATCCCACGACAGCCGCCGTCACATCTTGCAATCGTTCGTTTACGCCCACAGCCATACCCTGCTTCAATTTTTTCCTTCAAATAGTTGGGCAATGTTTGAATCAGTTCGTGATAGTTTTCAGTTTTCAATGGTTTTACGTTCAGATGAAAGCCATTGTTCAAAGAAGCATTCAAGCCAAAAACATCTTTGCGTTTATAGCAATATCTGATATAGATATGAAATCCTTTAATTTCAATTATACTGGTTAATCCTTGTGCTATATATCGTTCATTGAGCTCCGATACAAAATCTTGAATCTCCTTGGATAAAGAAGAAATTGTATCTGTAAGAATTCTATCAGGCTCTATTTGTTTGTTTTCTAAACTATGGTAATCACAACGAAAGAAAATATCTTGATTGTTCAGATTACCTCGTTGAGCTTCAGCGAAAGCCATGATTTTTAATCCCACGAGCATCTTTGGATCATCAGGATAACTTACTTTGATCTCAGATAGCTCAAACAAATTTACTTTTTTTGTGTAAGATCTACCTCAGAAATGATTAATCCACAGCAGTTTAAAAAGCGCAAACATTCAAGAGTTTTTGCAGTGGAAAGTTTTTTATTAAATATCTCTGGTGAACAAATCAAATCCATATCATCAGCGCTAGGTGTACCGATGAGACCAATATTTAGTAACAGATTTTTTAAATGATTTAAAAAGGGATAATAAACAGACAAGGTTGTACGGTTTTCATAGGCATGATTGACTTTTTTACTTGTGTCATATGTATGGCCCTCAAGCATTACTTGGTTAAATAAACGGACCAAAAAAGTCCGATAGCTTAGCACACCTATCCTAATCTGTTCTTCGCCCGCTATCTCCAGAAAATCAGAATGAATGCTATCCATCTCATCGGCTACTGGTGGTAAAATAGTTTTTAAATAGCTAGCCACTTCAGGTAATGTTTTTCTCAATGTAAAGTCCCCCTATCATAAAAAAACTCCTTACTTCATTGTATAAAATTATTACTTGTTTTCAACGATAAAATGAACACGCCTACTATTATCTAACTGCTTGATAATCACTAGACGTGTTTTTTTTAAGCTTCTTTTAATTTTAGTGGAACATAACGCTGCATTTGACGATAGCCTAAGCCTTTTTCAATATCCTGCTGATATTTATTTTCTTCATCTAGATAGGGCATGTTAAACATAAAGCTACGAGCTTGGTCAACTTCAAAGTTCGTGCCTGCCACCCATTTAAAAATTTTCTCATGAACTTTTTGAATGCTTTCATCATCCTCATCGATACTAACAGCCATAGCGTAAAGTCCCCCGGGGAAATCAATGATTTGTAATGGGCTGACATCCGCTTGTGTCACTTTATCTTTCACAGCACAGATCATTTCCCCCTCTTCTTCACTGACCAAAAGAAAATCTAAGCAATCAAAAATCACTGTTTGATATAGCTCATAATGTTGCCATAATTTGAACATATATCCACCTGGACTAAAAATTTCTTCAAAAGAACGTTTACCAGAAGTCACCGCTCTAAAACTAGGAATTCTAACGACCATCACATCTGGAACTTTTTTATCTAGCTTTTCAGTGATTTCTACCAAGCGACTCACATTATTAGGCTTACCAGCATACTCCACATTCGTCAACTCTGTCTCAATATCCTTCGCCTTGTTGTAGAGTTGTTTGATATCTGAATTATCTAAGAAATTAACCTTTTCAATCTCTTCAATAAAATCCAGAACAATTTCTCTTAATTCATTTAATAGTGCTACTTCCTCATCAATATTTTCGACCTTTTGTCCCAAAACATCCAACACCACTTCAGATCCTGCTGATGCAAAAATTCGTTGAATATCTTTGATACTAATATTAAGCTTGCGTAAAATCAAAATCTGTTCCAAGCGTTGAACTGCGGCATCATCATACATCCGGTAAGCCACATCTTCATTACGAACACTGGTAATCAATCCCATATCCTCATAATAACGAAGTGCTCTGGCGGTAATATTATACTTACTTGATACCTCACGAATTTTGATTAAATCTCCCATAAAAAACAACTCCTTAAAATTTATTAATTTTAGTTTATATGCTTCCCTAAAGGTAGAGTCAAGAATAAGTTGAATGTTTTTAGCTACTGAAAATATTTGAACTAAATATAAGTTAGCTTACGTTTGCTAGGTGAGTGGTGAGGTAATCTCAATGTGATTACCCTCGCTGTCAACAAACTCAGCGACCCAGTTTTCACCAATTTTTGTCAAGGGAAAACAAATTTCAAGATTGTTGATTTTTTCTTGTAAAATAGTAACGGTTGGGACTTCTAGACTTGGCAAACAGTTACTGCCAAAAGTGTGGGGCTCAGCCATTTTTTGATAAGCAAAGAGGCCAAATCTAAAACCATTTATATCAAACACACTGTAAATATCATCTGAGACGATTGGGGCTCTTTCAAAAAAATCTGTATAAAATTTTATCGCTCGTGCCATATCTTTGACGCAAATGTAGAGGGAGGTAAGATTGATCTCCATAATTTAAGCTCCTGAATTAAACTAGTTTCAAATTTGATTTAAATGCTATTCATGTGTTCCTTAATTGATGTCAAAACTTCTCTTTGCAAATTATACTGTTTGCTAACAACTAATAATCTCGGTTCAGCCTTTACTCCATTCTTCAAAGATAGCTCCGATCACGCCTTTTAATTGATGAACACCACTATCTTTATTCGTCATGACAACAAGACCTTGAGCTGGTTCTGGATAAAAAAGCAAGCCGCATTGATAGCCTTGACCCCAGCCAAAGGAGCTAAACTCTATTTGATTTTCAACCACATCTAAAAATACTCCTAAACCTGCGTAAGAGGCATAGTCAGGAGCTGTTTTCATTTCATCATAAAAGTTTTTCTCAATGCCCAATTGACTCTTATTTGAAAAAATAGCTGAGATTTCTACTAACAATTTTGCTAAATCTCTTGGTGTACTCCATAAACCAGCACCACTAGCGTATGGATAGATACTATAACTATTTGCAATTAGTTCATTGTCTTTGTTATACCCTTTGACACAATCTTTTTCAGCAAAAAAAGCATAGTTTTCTGGATAAAAACTATTGGTCATCCCAAGTTTAGAAAAAATTCTTTCTTCCACAAGCCTGGTAAAAGGTTCCTGTAATACTTCCTCCACCACATACTCAACTACAGCATAACCAGCGTCTGAATATTCAAATTGTTGGTTTGGTGCCGTTCTAATGCTAATTTTTTCTTTACAATAAATTGTTTTGCCCAAAAGTAGCTCTAAAACTTTTGGTGGTGCATCTTTGAACGCTAATATATCAAAAGAGCCTGCTGGGTCTTGAATGCCTGCAGTATGTGAAAGCAACTGCCTCAACGTTGGAAAGCCTGTATTCGATTGAAGCGGCAATTTTTTTATTAATTGATTGATGGGTGTATCAATCCCAAGTTTTCCTTCTGATGCTAGTTGCAAGACGAGAACAGCGGTTACGAGCTTACTGATTGAGCAAGCATTAAACAACGTATTTCCAATCTGTTCTTTTTCCGTATTGGTTGAATATTCCTCAAGCTTTCCATTTGTAATAGAACAAACCTCAACATTTGGAACGCCATACTGTTTGGCTAATTCATCTAAGATTGTTTGATTCAACATCAACACTTCAACTCCTTTAAAATTGATTCATTCTATATTTTAAGCGCTCTCTTAACCTCCAAATTAAATGGAGTAACTCGAGATTTAATTTCTGTACTTAGAATAGGACTAGCCGCAGGTTCATTAAACTTAAATTCTTACCTGCCTGCACCTGATTTTTTAATTTAGCTTATTGGATTCAGATACGCTTTCAATCCTCTTTGAATACTTTGCTGGGTGTCACACTATTAAATAATGTCATTTAAAATTTTAGTTAATCACCTTAACTTTGTCAATTTGTTTCCGCTTTTTTATTCGAAATCAAAAATTGAATTCAGATACTGTATAGCACGCTGAAAAATGGTGAGCTGACTTTGGCGACGCTTTAGAAAAAGGTGGCATGGAAGTTGAAGGGGCAGAAATTATTTCTCTTGTTATGGGGCTATGTATTTTTATTTCCGATGAATAGCTCAAGTTGTTTTCAGCGATTTACTACAGGCTTTTAAGTTACTCTGCTTGAAAAGTAACGATAATGAAACATCTAAAAAATGAGAAGCCCAATAAAGTCCATGTAATCCGGCATTATTCTACAAAAAATTTGTTATACAAAAATAAGAAATAACCGCAAACCAATATAATAATCCCCAAAATCCCTAAAAAACTTGATAGTAATTTTGTGCCGCTATTGCTCTTGGCTTGGCTATTGAATATTTTCAATGCCAGATTATCAGAATCTTGCAGCTGTTTTCTAGTATGCTACCGACAATAACCGCTTCTATTTCGACATTCTCTTGTTTTACACTTGGTACAATGAGTTCATCACCAATTAAAGAATGATTTATCCTATCATTGCAATCCTATTAAGATTAGCTGCAGCCACTTAGTTTACTTAATCAAGCTCCAAGTTATTTTGACAATTATCAAGAATCAACTCAAAACCATTACTATTAAAAATCTGACAATAATTTTTGATTTGAATTTTAAAAAAAATATCATTTATTAACAATTTTTTCATTGCCTCTTTTGAAGTTTCCGGTGATTTTTGCTAATATCAACTGGCTCTCTTCCGGTGTTGCTTTTTCCAACTTTTTCAATAATTGAGCAGACCTTTTACCGCTAAGAATCATTACCTGCTTTCCATAATGATAAATGAAAATTTTAGTATCTTTTCTTTCCTGATAAGTAAAAGCATTTTCCTGAACTAGTTTTTCTAAACTCATGATTTCCCTCCAAATACCCCAAAGCTCTTTAGACAGCTAGTTATGACTAACTCTTTTTTATATCACTCTCCATAAACTTGAAGGGTAATTATTTACTGATTTTCTCACTGCAATCTAGTGCCGTATTGATTGACGCCCAATGAACCTACCAATAATTTTTGTTTTCACTAGACACAATAGCCTTTTTTAACAATTTGTTATTATGAATCCTGGTTTCTGGAACCTCTCCTCAATTATTAGACAAATACTCACTGACTTCAGCTTCTGTTAAACGTCTCACTTCAGTTTTCTCAAAAGTTTGATAACACTTCTTCTGATACAAAGCGTCATTTTGCAATGGGCGCTTCCCAGCGCGTTTCAAATAAGAAATAAAATCTTCCTGCGTAGAAAATATTTTGTAAGTCCTTCTTCCTGAGTCATTGACAAGTCCATAGATACCGCAGCTCCGCTGTTCTGTGTAATCAGCGGTTCTTAAATAGAGCTTGGCAAGCTCAAGGGATTTGAAGGGGAAATTCCAGCGGCGAACATCTCGTTTAGCATCAGCTTCAATGCAAATACAGCGGCCACATGTCCCACAAATATATTGAGTATGTTCTTTAAGACAGGCTTCTTTATTTAAAAGTGGGGTGGCTTTATTATGACTACTATAGCATTCCGGACATACGGACATCTTCATCCCTCCTCAATTATATTGTAATATCAACAACTATTTTGGCAAGCTCCTTTCAATAAAAAGGAGCTGACCTCCGCAGTTTACGAAAAGGTCAGCTTCTTACTAATTTTTAATTCGTTCAGCCAAAGGTCCGTTACCGACTTCCTTCATTACTAATCGGGGAACAAGAAGGCCTAAAATAAATACCAGCAGCAGTGCAACAATAATTTGTATAACAGGTAGCGTAAAACTGGCATAAGACGCTACTTGTTTTACTGCTAAAAAGATACCGTAAGTTAGAGCCATGCCAAATGTCGCAACTAACAAAGTGATAATTAAACTGTAATAGATGCCCTCCAATGTTAGCATCTGAATAACTTGCTTGCGGGTCATGCCGATACTTTCCATTGTTGCTAATTCCTGTTTGCGAGCTAAAATGCTGGTGGTCAAAATGTTCACAAAATTTAAGAGCCCGATCAATATTAAAATAATCGCCAATGTGTTACCTAAAACTCTTAACATCAGCGTTTCATTTTCTGCTCTTTGACTCATCTCGAGCTTTGTCGTCAGCACATAAGCCTGTTGTCCACTTAAAATAGCTTCCAATTGACTCGTGATTGTGGTTTCATTTTCCTGCGCGACATCAAATTGACAATCAGCTAATTCTCCAGCTGGAAATAACGTATGAAAATAGTTTTCAGCAATAAACATGACCGGTGCACCGTTTTGAGTTTGCACCGCCTGATAATCTGTGGGAATAAAGCCACCAATTGTAAATGAGCCCGATGACTGGGTGCTCTTTTCGGTATAGTTAATTTGACTCAGCTGCTTAAAATCCTGTGGCTTATCAGATTGCACCAAAGCGAACTCGCCATTTTCGAAAGCCTCGCTATCAAAATCAGCGCCGCTTAGTTTTTTCGCTTCAGCTGTCGAAAGGCTTCTAATTTCACCTACAAAATTCTCAGTAGTTATTTGACTCGTATCGACTTGTCCATATTTAAAGCTGTCATTATAAGTTTCAAGGTAATTTGCATACTGATTAGCCTCATAAGGAATCGTCACAAACACACGGTAAGTGACAGCTACGTTCGAAATTCCTGTTTGATTGTCTAATAGTTGCTTGACGGACTGGGTGATTGCTTGGTTTTGACTAGAATTATCATTTTGGAAGGTCTGTGAGTTATCAATGGTCACATCATGGCTTAGCTCACTAAGGACAAACTTTTCAAAATCAATACTTTTAATTACCGTATTCACAGCAACAAAAGAAGTGATTCCTAAAAATAAACTAACGATAACCACCAAGGCCCTTTTTTTGTCACGGAAGATATTGCGCCAAGCCAATGTAGATAATTTTCCTCCATGCAAAGAATGAACTTGCTTTTTATGTCCGGTTCCTTCGGTATAATGCAACGCCAAAACTGGTGAAACTTTTGCTGCAAAGTTGGCGGGCTTAACAGCACTGATTAGCGTCATCATAAAAGAAAATAAACTAGCGCCCAAATAAATCAACGGTTGGAAAGAGACGACGGCTGCATCCGCATAGACGGTTGCTTGAAGCACAAAGGGAATAAGCAAAAAAGAAATCCCAGTGCCAATCAATAACCCGATTGGGATGCCGATTATCGCTAACAAAAGGGCTTGTTTTAAAACAATTTTTCGCAGTTGTTTTTTTGTGGTTCCAACGGCTTTTAATAAACCAAAGAAACGAATATCATTGGCAATCGAAATATACAGCACATTATAAATCAGTAGTCCGCCAGAGATTAAAATGATCAACAAAAACAAAACAATGCCGATTAAGACCGTTCCCATATCCTGTGTAGATTCTCGCAGAGTAGGTGAAATCTCCTGTGTGCTTGTTAGTTTCAATTGTTTAGCTAAGGCTTTATTCGCCTCAGCAATATCTACGCCCTCTTGATACTTAAAAGAAGTAAAAACATTCTCATTTGTTTGCAAATAATTATTTTTAAAAACGTCAGACACAAGTAAATAGCTGTATTCTGGCGCCCGTTGACTAATGTATTCAGTATAATAGCCAGACAATGTAAAGGTGTTGCTTATTTCTTGATTGTTTACCGTAAAGCTCACTGGAATCTCCATCCCAATTTTAGGTTTCGTGATTCCTAAAGCCTCTAAAGCATAAATTGGAACTAAAACTTCATTTTCTTTTTCCGGATAGCTGCCGACAAAATCAGAGATGGCAGGCTCTCTTAATTGTTGCCACTCCCCTTTGCTAAACCAATGGAGCAGCAATTGGACTTTATCATTTTTGATGCTATCTGCTGCAACAGTTGCAACGGTCGTTTGTTGGCCATAAGCTAAAATATCTGAATCCTCTTTTAGCGTCGTTAACTGACTGTCTGACAAATTATTCACGCTGGCATCTGCCACAGTTCCGACGTATTGAATCATTTGCTGGTTGTTGGATTCAACAAAACTTGAGCCTAAAGAAATCACCGAGGTAATCAAGAGTGTCGTTAAAGCAATGGCTAAAATCACAAAGACATTACGGCGTTTGTTTGCAGCAAAACTTTTCTTCCATAGTTTACTAGTAATCTCTTTTTGTGTTTTCATCCCCAGTCACCACCTGTGACAGAAATTTCCGAAAGCTTGCCATCTTCAATCCGAATAACTCGGTCACTCAGCTGAGCAATTTGATCATTATGGGTAATCATAATCAAGGTCTGCTGAAATTTTTTGGTGGTTTGCTTTAATAGTCCCAACACATCTTGGCTACTGCGGCTATCTAAATTTCCTGTCGGCTCGTCCGCTAAAATAATCGCGGGCTTTGACGCCAGCGCACGGGCAATTGCTACCCGCTGCTGCTGTCCACCTGAAAGCTGATTTGGCAAGCTATATTCTTTTCCCTTTAGCCCCAGTACACCAATAATTTCTGCGACAAATTCTTCATCCACTCGATTGCCATCAAGTTGAATTGGCAACACAATATTTTCATAGACATTCAAAATGGGCACCAAATTGAAGGATTGAAAAACAAAGCCGATACTGCGCCGGCGAAAAATCGTTAACTCTTCTTCACTCATAGTCTCCAGTTCATTACCAGCAATCTGAATTTCACCACTAGTCGGGCGATCCAAGCCGCCAATTAAGTTCAAGAGACTGCTTTTACCTGAACCGGAAGTCCCAACAATTGTCACAAATTCCCGCTGCTTAATCGTCAAATTCACATCATTAACCGCGAAAACTTGAATTTCCCCAGCCCCGTAAATCTTCATTAAATGTTTCGTTTCTAAAATATTCATCACGTTTCCCCCTTCTCACAAGACCACTATAGCAAGCATATCTGTCAGCATTATGACAAATACGGCTAAACTTCTGTCAGTTCTGTAAGAAAATAGAAATTGTCGTGAGTTGCTGCTGTGATTCTGCCACCAGATAACCACCACTTGCTTCAATTATCAGTTTACTTAAATAAAGACCAATCCCAACGCCATCCTCAGCCAGAGAATTGCTGCCACGAAAATATTTTTGAAAAATTTTAGGCAGCTCCTCTGCTGAGATGGTCGGTCCTTGATTGGTAACTTGGATGCGAGTATAGGAGATTAATTGTTCGACCGAAATTCCAATGGTCGTCTTTGGCAGGGCATATTTGACAGCATTATCAACGATATTACTCAAAGCCTCCAGCAGCCAGCGAGAATCGTATGTCAAACTCAAATCAGATTGGCTAACGAGCTCGATTCGACATTCTTTTATTTCTGCTTGAGAATTATGTTGCTGAATGACCTGCATAAGAGTCTCTTGCAATGGGGAAATCTGTTGATTGAGGACCAATGTATTAGTCTCAAGTCGAGCAATCATTAAAATTTCCTCCGTTAAAAAACGCAAGCGTTCCACATTGCCTTGAATTCTCCCCATAAACTCCTGTTGCTCCATTGCTGTTAAAGAACTATTTTCCAGTAGTTCTAAATACATCGACAAGCTGGCTACTGGGGTCTTTAATTGATGAGAGATATTCGCGATGGTCTCCTGTGTCCGATTTTGTTCAAGGACTACTTGTTGATTAAAATCTTGATTCATCGCTGCAATTCTTTTAGCCTTATAGACAATTTTTGAATCTTGGCCTTCTTGAAAGGCTAAGGTATTTTCCGGCAGCTTTTGTTGAAGCGTTTGATCAAGAACCGCTTCAATTGAGACTAACTTTTTCTGATACTCTCGCCGTAAATAAAACAGCCAGCAAATAAAAACTAGTGCTATGAATAAAATAAGTCCGAAGGCTGTCATTTATTTCCCCCTTTGCCAAAGATAACCCACACCATGAATCGTCTGAATAAATTCAGGTTGTTTACTGTCGGTTTCAATCTTTTTCCGTAATCGCCGAATATTCACGGAGAGGGTGTTTTCATCGACAAATTTCCCTTGGTCATCCCAAAGAACTGACAGCAGCTTGTCTTTTTCTAAAACAATGCCTGAATTTTTTATCAGATAGTGGAGTAGGCGAAATTCTGTTGTGGACAAAAAAATTTCCTCCTGCTCTTTGAAAAAACGATGCGTCGCTAAATCTAGGCGAAAGGGGCCACTGATAAGTTCAGTATTATTGACTTCCATTCTGCGAAAAACAGCGGCCACTTTAGCTTTCAAAATAGCCAAAGAAAAAGGCTTCGTGATGTAATCATCAGCCCCAATGGTAATTCCCCGCACCACATCTGTTTCCATATCCAAAGCAGTTAAAAAGAACACGGGGGTTTGAGAAAATTTACGAATCTCCAAGCATAAATCAAACCCATTTCCATCTGGTAAATTGACATCTAACATAATGAGTTCAGGATTTTTTTCTTTGATTAAAGCAATTGTTCCACTAGCTCGATCATTGGTTACCACTTGATAGCCCTCTTGTTCTAAACTAAATGAAATTCCCCGCCTTAAATCTTGATCATCTTCAATTACTAGAATGGTCTTTTCCATCAAATCAGCCTTCCTAATCTGCTAGTTCGTTTTTTTATGGTTGCATATTGTTACTTTCAAAAGTAGAATGCCGTTACTACTTAATTCTAATTGGCAAAAATGAACTTTTTTTCTATTGGTACCTTCGTCATATTTTTTCAGATAGGCTGTAAAAAAGGCGGAAAGAGCATGAAAGTTAGTTATCCTGCACCTGAACGTTTTTTCTCCTGAAAAAATTTATTTATAAAAAATTTTCCAACAATGAAATAATACGGCTCTTAAATACGTATCCTATCAATTATACTATCCGTTTGATTGTTTTTCTAGACTCCACAAGAATTGCGAGGCGACTAATGTCCTTAAATAATCTAGTAAAAATCATTTTTAACTTATGAAAATTATCTTGCTCTCTCCTGTTATCATAATCTACTAGTTAAAATTATCATGATATAATAATTTCAAACTTTTACAAAGGAGCCTTGAAAATGGCAAATCAGTTTAAACTAACCATTGATGGCAAAATCTATCATTCTGCTGAGATTACCAGTGAGCTTATCGCAAATGCATTGGTCAAAAATGAGACGGAATTCGTTATTCTAGAACCAGAAAAGCCAATCCATGATAGTCTTTATCTCCAATATGCTGCCGCTGTCGAAATCCGCTTTCTGTCACCAACAGGCGAAATGACTCACTATTCTTATATCCCAGATAGCGCTGAAGAAATTGTCCCAATGTTTTTAAATTACTTTAATAAAAACGAAATTCCTGATATTCAAGATTGGCAGAATATAACATCTTCCTTTCAACCTCATTTATTGAAAAGAATTTTGAATAGGTTCAAAAAAAGAGAGATCGAGTAATTCCTTGTAACTCTTAGCCTGTCCACCAAAAAAAGACCGCCGAAGCGATCTCGTTCCATCAAAAATCGGATTGGTTGATGGGCCATCTCTTGTTGAAGCTATATCTGCCCGGCGAAATCATTTCGAAAAAAATAATTAGCGCACCTAATAGCGGTAGTAAATACCAGGCTATCCACCAATTGCTGTGATCTCGATCGTGCAGTCTTCTGGCTCTAACTGTAAAATTTGCAAGCCATATCAGCATACCTAAAAGGACAAACCCGATAGTTACCATATTCCATTCTAAGACAACATAGCGATCTCTGGTCGTAAACTCAACGTAATTTTGAATCCCAACTATAGATGAATAAATCCCCATTACAAAGTAATTAACGACCTGTGGCCACCAGTATTGGCTTCTTGTGGCAGAGCCCTCCATATTGGTAATATTTTGCCAATATTCTTTATACGCCTTAATCATTTCGTCGCCCCCCTTACTAAAAATATTTCAAAAAACCAAGAAAATGTCAACGTGTATTTCTCTGTTAAATCAGTTTAAGTCAAGGATGACAACAAAAAAGATAGAAAATCACGAAAGATTTTGTGATTTTCTATCTCTTAAATAGTTATTTTATTTGGCTTCAATTGTGACACTGACTGTTTGCACTGGCACATCATAGAAAGGATCTTCTCTGCGGCCTAAGAAGTCTTTGGCTTGTTGTGGGAACAAAGCGTAATCTAAGACATCTTCTTCTGATTTTGCATACTCTTTGATTTCTTCTCTAAATTCAGGTAACTGGGGCGCAATCAAATCAGCCGGCCGAACGGTCACGACTGCTTCATCGCCGATGATTTTTTCTTTAATCTCTTCTGAAATAGCGACAGGTGGTTGGCCGTATAAGCCCTTCACGTAGTCTTTAATTTCAGTTGGAATTAATTTGTAACGCTCACCAGAAATCACGTTCATCAACGCTTGAGTTCCCACCATTTGTGACAACGGAGTTACCAAAGGAGGATAACCTAAATCAGCCCGCACTTTTGGCACTTCAGCTAATACCTCATCGTATTTATCTTGTAAGCCCTGTTCTGTTAATTGGCTCAATAAATTGGATAACATGCCACCAGGGACTTGGAAGATTAACGTTTTCGGTTCGACATCTTTCACTTTCGGATTCAAAATGCCTTCGTTGCGGAAACGATCACGAATCGGATTAAAATATTCGGCAATTTCGGTTAATTTTTCTTGGTTTAAGCCTGTATCAAAGCCTAATCCTTCTAAAGCAATCGAAACTGATTCCGTTGCCGGTTGACTCGTGCCACCAGCAAAAGAAGAGATAGCTGTATCGATAATATCCGCACCCGCTTCAGCGACTTTCAAATACGTCATTTCAGAAATTCCGCTAGTTGCGTGAGTGTGAACTTCTAATGGTAAATCAATACTATCTTTGATGCGGCTCACCAATTCAAAACCAGTTTCAGGTGTAAGCACTCCCGCCATATCTTTAATACAAATTGAATCTGCACCTAAATCAGCCATTTCTTTGGCTAATTTCACAAAATAATCGACTGTGTGGAAATCACTGGTGGTGTAAGAAATCGCTGTTTGAATATGTCCGCCAGCTGCTTTCCCCGCTAAGACAGAGGTTTTCAAATTCCGTGTGTCATTTAAGGCATCGAACACACGAATCACATCAATCCCATTTTGAATCGATTTAGTTACGAAATCAGTCACCACATCATCGGCATAATTTTTATAGCCTAAGAGGTTTTGTCCTCGTAACAACATTTGTAATTTGGCGTTTTTAACTTCTTTACGAATCGCCCGCAATCTTTCCCACGGGTCTTCATTTAAAAAGCGCAGGCAGGAATCAAACGTTGCCCCTCCCCACATTTCTAAAGAATGGAAGCCGGCTTCGTCCATTGTTTTTAAAATGGGTAGCATATCGGATGTCGGCATTCTAGTGGCAATTAAGCTCTGTTGACCGTCCCGCAAGACAGTTTCCATGAAACGAATTTTTTTCATTGCAATCCTCTCTTACTTCTTTACTGGAAATAATTTACTCAAAATCATTGAGGCAAAGTAGATGACTAGAATCACGACGAAGACGCCGCCCCAACCAAAAACTAATAACTGCAACGCTGTTTGTAACGCTTCTGACATGTTGGTTCCTCCTCATTTTTATATCGTGTAATGCGCTTTACCAAGCTCCTTCAACGTTTAGCAGGTTGAGGGATACTTGGATAAGAATTTTGTGATTAACCGCCTAACAAGGCTAAAACTAATCCACCAGCGATAACTGAAGCGATTTGTCCAGACACGTTGGCACCCGCCGCATGCATCAAGATAAAGTTTTGTGGGTCTTCTTCGGTTGCCATTTTTTGAATCACTCGACTACTCATTGGAAACGCTGAAATCCCAGCCGCCCCAATCATTGGATTGATTTTTTCTTTGCGGAATAAGTTCAAGACTTTGGCAAAAAGTACCCCACCGATTGAGTCCATTACGAATGCGACTAACCCTAAGCCAATTACCATTAAGGTATCGACTTGCAGGAATTCGTTGGCTTGCATCCGCACAGAAATTGTCAAACCTAATAGAATTGAGATAATATTTACCAATTCATTTTGGGCCGTTAACGACAGACGGTCTAACACACCACATTCTCGCAACAAGTTTCCGAACATCAAGAACCCAACTAATGGTAAGGACGCTGGTGCAATTAAGCCAGCCACAATCGAAATGACAATTGGGAAAATAATTTTCGCTGTTTGCGATACTTCCCCTGCCCGGTAGTTCATGCGAATCCGGCGTTCATGTTTGGTTGTCACCGCTTTGATCGCCACCGGTTGAATAATTGGCACTAACGCCATGTAGGAATACGCGGCAACCATGATGGCCCCAAGATATTTCGAATTCAACGTATTGGCTACGAAGATGGAGGTTGGTCCATCCGCCGCCCCGATAATCCCGATTGACGCTGCATCGTTAATATCAAAACCGATTAAAACAGCCACGATAATTGTGAAGAAAATTCCGAATTGCGCCGCAGCACCGAATAATAACAGGAAAGGATTTTGTAACAGCGGGCCGAAATCAATCATTGCGCCAATCCCAATAAACAATAGCAACGGGAATAATTCTGTACTGATACCGAAGTCAAACAGGACTTGGAAAGGCCCTGGTTCGCCACCGGCTGCCAGTACACCAGAGTTCGGGAAGTTCACTAAAATCGTTCCCAACCCCATTGGAACTAATAATGTCGGCTCATATTCTTTTTTAATTCCTAAATACATTAAGACGGCACCGACCACCATCATGACAATCCGGCCGGGCTCTTGCCCCATACCGATAAACCCTTCAATCAATGTTTCCACAAATTTCACTTCCTCAACTTAATTTCACTTCTACATAACTTCACTTTTTAATTTCTATATAAATAGAATTTTTCTCTAACTTATTTAGGCAATGGTTATCAATGGATCACCAGGATTCACATTGTCACCAGGTGCTGCATGAATACCCATAACGGTGCCTGCATGTTGTGCCACAATTTCGTTTTCCATCTTCATCGCTTCTAAAATCATGACTGGTTGGTTTTCAGCAACCGTATCGCCAACATTTACTAAAACCTTTAAGATAGCGCCAGGCATCGGTGCGGTAATCGCATCGGCACCAGCTGGAGTTGAAGCAACTGGCGTTGGTGCTGGTGCAGCAGGTGCTGCTTCTGGAGCAGGATCAGCGGGCGCAACAGGGGCCGCCGGCGCAACAGGTGCGGCTGGTTGTGGCACGCCACCGATTTCTTCCATCTCTACTAAGTATTCTTGACCATCGATTGAAATTTTAAATTTACGTAACATTGTGTAACCCTCCGTTTTATTTTTTCTTTTGAATGGACGTGACGACAAGCTGACTGTCTTCTGCGGTGCCTGCGGCAAGACTGGCGGCAACTAAAGCGACCGTGCGGGCTTCTGGATTGCGTTTTAAAATTCGTTTAACCACAAATTGACTGTCGCTGTTTTCGCCAGCCGCAATTGCGGTGGCAATCACACTCACCAACTGATATTCTCTGGGACTTGTTGGAATAAAAGCTGGCAAAGCTTCAAAAGATTTCGTTTCTTCAGCAACTTGTTTGATTGTCTGCTGATTATTTGTTTTGATATCTGCCTGATTTTTCGTTGATGCTCTGCGTTTTAAAAATGGAAACAACATTCTCCCTCCTCTTTTTAAAATTTCAAAAAGAAAAGACGCTGTAGCATAAGTTCCCTCTGTCAAAATTCTGAACACCTTGATGCTTCTACTAAACAGTCCAGTAATTTCAAAAAAAATATTTTTGAAATTAGATGAGCTGCTGAATAGGTCAGATTTTTGACCGTTCGTTGGACTTATGCCACAGCCTCTTCTGTTTAAAGCGGCAATGACCCGGTTGCTGCATACACAGCAAGATAGATGATTAAAATTGGCCAGCAGTATTTGATATATTTCTTCTGAAAATCAACAAAATTTAATTCAGTCGAAGCTGTCAGCATAAATAAAGCTGGAATAACTGGCGAAATCAAACGGAAGGATTGTCCTACCATCGATGCAACTGCTGCTTGGGTAGCCGTTAAGCCATAGGATTCCATCACCTCAGCAACAACTTTGGCGATGCCGAAGTAAAAGGCATCCTGTGGCAAAAAGGCAATTGCCGGTGCAGAGATGACAGCGTAAATCGATGCCATATGGGCGCCTAAATTTTCGGGAATAATCATGGTGATGCCTTGAGCTAAAGCATTTGCCATCCCACTGCCGGATAAGACGCCTGAGAAAACACCTGCAGCAAAGGTGGCTAAAGCTGGAGCTAGCGCATCGGCGGCAATGTCATCAATCCGCTCATTGATGATACTGACTTTGCGATAATTCACCGTCAAGACTATAGCGCTTCCAATCATAAATAAAACGGCACCGTGGGCTACATCTTGAATCAGCAAATATAAAATACCCATCGTTAACAACAGATTAAACCAGAATAATTTAGGCCGTTTCAATTCTGGATCTTTATCTTGAATTGAGGCTAACATTTTTGCCATCATAATGTCATCAATCGCTGAATCAGAACCGTCGCAAAAACCTAAGCGCTTACGTTCTTTTAAGCCCAAACGATAAGCAAGAAAAATGACAAATACTTCTGCTACTAGCATCCCTGGTAGCAGGGCATTAAATAGTTCCGTCACTGACACACCAATGGCTGTGCTGGCAGCAATCGTCGGCCCGCCCCAAGGAAGCTGATTAAAAATTCCGATGGGGGCAACAATTAAGATTGCTAAATAACTGAGTTTCATATTCATAAATTTATACAATTCCAAAAAGGCTGCTACACAGATAATAATCGTCGTGGTGGTGTCCCCGTTCATTGTGACTACCGTGGCTGTTAAAACGGTGGCCATCGTCACTTTTAGCGGGTCCCCCTTGGCTTTTTTTATAAAAAATTCGCACAAGGGGTCAAACAATCCCACATTTAACATTAAATCAAAATACATCACTGCAAATAAAATTAATAAGCCTGGGGAGATAACCCCCATGGAAACACTGCCGGATTCATCATTGACACTGAAGAACAGCGCATCCGTAATCCATTGAAATAAATCAGCAAAAGTGGCATCTGTTAGAACAACCACAATTAATCCGAAAAACAGTGGCACTAAAACCAGAGCGCCGACAATTGAAAGTTTATTTTTCGCCAATAAAACGACAAATGAAACAATCATTAACAATGCCAAGAATAAAAGCATGAGGCTTCCTCTTTTCTATAAAGCTATTTGATGAAACGCACTTCCTGATAAATTTTTTCTAGTTCTGCATCTTTGCGTCGGTTAAATTCAATTTTATTTTTTTCAAACAAATTGTCTCCTAGAGTGTCGATTGAAACGATTAATGGACCATATTCTTTAACTTGATTTACCCATAGAGTTTCCGGCATTCCTAAGTCTTTCCACTGCGCATCGATAATTTCTTCGACTTTTTCAGCGGCATAAACGGCATTGCCCGCTGGATAAACGAGATGTAGCGCTTGATATTTTTTACAGCCGGCTTGTGTACCCGCTCCCATGCCACCTTTGCCGACAATTAAACGAACGCCGGTTTCTTTAATAAAATCCTCTTCAAATTTTTCCATCCGCATACTAGTCGTCGGTCCAACAGAAATCATTTGATAGCTGCCATCTTCGTTTTCTTTGACAATTGGGCCAGCGTGTAAAATTGCCTTGTCTTTGACATCCACCGGCAAAGGCAGTCCCTCTTCGACAACTCGCCGATGGGCCACGTCGCGACAGGTGACTAAAATCCCTTCTAAATAAACGATATCCCCTACACGAATATCGGCAATATCTTCAGCGGACACGGGTGTTTTTAAATGAAACTCTCTCATAGTTCTACCTCCTGATGTAGCGGTAATGAATAATTTAATTCGCTATCAAATAAAATTTTTCCTCTGCGATGGGACCAGCAGCCAACATTAATGGCCACGCCAATAACGGAAGGATGGCGGGCAGTGTTAATAATGTTAACCCCCATGACGGATTTTTTTCCGCCGAAGCCTTGTGGTCCTAAGCCAATATTGTTGATGCCATCCTCTAGTAGATGTTCCATCTTGCGGGCATTTTCGTTCGGGCTTTCACTACTGACTTCCCGCATCAAAGCTAATTTAGAATTCATAGCGGCAACTTCCACCGAAGTGCCAATACCGATACCTACTAATAATGGCGGGCAAGCGTTAATCCCGTAGCTGGTCATCTGATCCATCACAAATTTTGCGACACCTTCATAGCCTTCGCCTGGCATTAAAACTTTAGCCGCCCCTGGTAAGGAACAACCGCCCCCTGCCATGTAAACATACATTTCCAATTTATCGGAGTCGCCTTCAATTTCTGTGAAAACACTAGGTAAGCCAGAACCAATATTTAATCCTGTATTGTATTCATCAAAGGTTTCCACTGCATTGTGACGTAGTGGTGCTTTTTGTGTTGCTAAAAAAACGGCTTCCTTTAGAATGTCATTCAATTCGCTTAATAATGGGAAATGACTGCCACATTTGATAAAAAATTGTAATGCCCCAGTGTCTTGACAACTGGGTCGTTCTAATTTTTCAGCTAACATTTGATTTTCCCACATGGTGTTATACACCAATTGTTGCAATGGATCGACTTCAATTTTAGAAAGCTCACTTAATTTTGCTGTCACGTCATCAGGTAAACGCCGGCTGACCACGGCAATGTAGTCAACTAAAATATCCCGCATTTGCTGAGCCTTAGGTGATAAAGTTTTTTCTTGGTAAGTATATTTTGTAGTCATGATACTCCTCCTTGCTGTTATCTGTATTATCATTGGAAAAGCCTTTTTCAACTAGCCAATAATTATCGAGATGCTGCTTCCTTGTGAAAGTAATAACATTGAATAAAGTCCTTATTTTCTCTCCTTCAACACAAAAAAAGCCACTGCTGTTTGCGACAGTAGCGGCAAATGTTTCCGTTTTCATAATGTTGGATAGCAAAAAAAAGGTATCCCGATTTTTGTGATAGCCAAAAAATAAATCCTCAAAAATCAGCACTGAAAATCAAAAATTTGCATAGAATTAAATGCTTTTTGAAAACAGACGATTTTTGAGGAAATGGTTTTTTAATCAGCAGTTGAAGTGATCGCTTTTAACTTGGCTAAAAGCTCATTGTATTTTTCTTGGTAATCATCTCTGGCACAATAGCTGCAGGGATTAACCTGCTGTGTTTCTTGGCTAGCAGCTTGAGCCTGTAAAATTGCCAACGCCACTTGTTGATCTTCTGGTGACAATTCTTCTTTAAAGGATTGATCAATTACCCGCAAATCAGGGTTCAGTTGCTTTCGATACTCACTGGGAGTCAGGGCAAAATGTTTCTTAAACATTTTATTAAAGGCTTTGATATCACTAAAGCCATTTTCATAAGCAATATCGGCAATTTTCAACTGGGTGTCTGCCAACGCTTTAACTGCATGTTGCAAGCGGCAACGGGTCAGATATTCGTAAAAATTAATCCCCAACTCGCTTTTAAATAATTTTGACAAATAGGTCGTGGAGTAATTGGTCGCTTGGGCTAACGACTCCAGTGAAACCTCTTTTCTAAAGTTTTCCTCCAGATAAGAAATTGCATCGTCTAATAAAGACTGCCGCTTAGCTAGCGGTGTCTCTTTATTATTCTCAGCGGGAACAAAAAATTCCAATAGCTTTTGGCTAATCGAAAAAAAGAGACTATTTTTTTGAAAAGCGGCACTCGCCTGATGGCCCAACAATTGCAGCTGCGCCATATCTTTTCTAAAAGACACATAGTGGGGATTGCGCTGGTCACGGCTAGAGTCCAATTTGAAGCTGCCACCGCCCAGCTCCACCCCTTGATTAATAAAAAAATCAGGGGAAAGATACAGCCGCAAACAGGTGCTATCAGGATCAATCGCAAACGTCGCATGCCCACTATTGGAATTGATTACATATAAATCCCCTGTTTGCAGCTCATGAATGCTGCCGTCAACATTAATTTCAATATGACCTTTTAACAGCCACAATAATTCGATTTCATAATGCCAATTGTAGTGATAGCTGCCAACTCGATACACCAGCTGGTCAAACTGAACACTTAAATTATCAAATTGATACTGCTCTCTTAAATTCATTGTAAAAACTCCAAATATGACACTTTTTTTCTTGATTATAGCATTGTTTTCCTGATAGGAGTACTCACTGTTTAGTGGCTAAATCAGATGTTTCCAGTCATTTTGAAAAAATCCTTATCCAGAGTTTTAAAAATTACTGAAGCATTAAGGCGGCAATCATATTATATTTACTTCGACAATCTAAGCAGCTTTTCGCTATAGAGGTGTAATTTTTGCTAGTTTTAGGAATTATTGTTTAATTTTCCATCTCAATTTGAAGTACAGATACTCATAGAGTGCCAATTTTCGCTTTTCAAAATTAAATAAAAGAATAGCTACTATCAATCCTAAAGAGCTTAGGATGAGATATAAAATTAGTGCTGTATAGGGTGAAATCATTCCCACCAATCCAGTTACAATAAAAATTGAACTGATTATTATGGTGTAAATAAGAAACAAGCCCCAGGTTCTTTTTTGATTTTTTATAGTGAAATAAGCAAAATAAAACTGTTCCACATCCATTTTGAAAATCTTCTGAACCTCTTTTGCTGGTCCATATTTATTAGTTATTATTTGCTTCTTTAAAGATGTCCCCAACATAGTCTCAACTCTTTTTTTTTTAACAGCAGCCATCATATCCTCCATCGGGTAAATCATTTCATGTTTTTAAATCAGAAAAATTGATTGTTATTACACCTATAATTTGGTTTTTATTCACCAGACCATAATCACGACTATCAGAACTGTACTCTCGATTATCCGCTAAGACGAAATATGCTTCTTCCGGTATCTTCGAAGCCCCAGAGATATCTATGAGACTAAAATCCTTCGTAAAATTTCCACCAGATTGTTGTGCCTCATTAATTTGATTGATTAAAAATCTTTCAACAACCATCTCTCCGTCCACATACAAGCTATCATTTATATATTGAATATCTTCCTTTGGCAGACCTATTACTCTTCTAATCTGATAAGTAGTACCACGTTTTATTAGAACCAAGTCAAAGCGCTGAACACTTTTCTCTTTTTTTATCAGCACCAGATCTCTGTCCCTTAAAGTCGGCACCATACTATACCCGTTAACTCGATAAATTTCAAAAAAAACCGAACTAACAAATATACATGTAATCAAAGTCATACTGAATATAATAAAAAGCACTTTAAAACGCTGTTTTGACCTACTAACCTGCTTTTTCTTTGATAGCGAGTTTTGAGACTTAAATCTTTTACCTTTTTTTCTTGTTTTTCTTTTAGGGCGTGTTAACGGCTCCTTACCTTTGCTTTTAAGAAATTCAGCTTTGCTACTTTTTTTAAGCAAAGCTGATTTTTGCGGGACTGTCTGAGCATTTGATTTATTTTTTCGCGTTTTGTGCTGCTTAGCTGAACCAACCGCTTTTTTCGGCCTTTTCCTCAGCTTCTTTCTATTCTCCATCGGAATTTTCACTAGCCTCATTTTCTAGTGCCTCTTGGTTGACGCTATAATAGTCAAAAGCTTTACTTTCAAGTTCTTTAAGTCGGTCTATATCACCTTCATAGGTGACAACCAGCTCACTATTATTGTAAAATTCTGTCACCTGACGACTTGCGTTCATTCCAAGTTCTCCTAGTGCTGCGTAATACCTATTTAAAACAGTTTGACCGTCTGCGGTATTTGCCGAACTCGCTGTCTTACTCGCATAGCTTGCTAGATTAGTCGCTAAATACCGGATATCTCTATTCACCGTATCCGCTTCTTCTGTTGCATTTGCGGCATCATTTATTTTTCCTTCAAAATCACGCAGTAACAAATATGACCGTACAACCAAATCGGAATCTTCCGTAGATAAGTTGGTGGATTGATAATAGCTAAGGTAGGCTGTTCCGCCACCAAATAGTAGGGCCAAGAAAGAAAAAAAGACGACCATTTTTACATCTTTTTTTCTTTTTAAATAGATTCTTTTTCTTACTACCCGCCATCTTTTTTTTAGTTTAGAATTTTTTGGGGGAGAACTCGGAATACCTGCCAGCTTTTTTGTTTGTGATAGCATCGCTATAAAAAAATAAATAGTGAAAAAAATCAGAATCAGTGTAATTGAAATTCCAATGATGACACCCCATTCTATGATAGACATCATATCCCCCCTGAATTGTGAATTCTGTTAAATAGTGACTAGGATTTCTTTTTGGATTTTTTAGCCAACTTTTTTTTCTTATTTTTTCTTCTTGTTACAATGAAAAAGATGATTCCAACCAAGGCAATAAACCCTATTACAATCGTAGCAATCAAGCGCCAGTCAATTCCTCTTTCTTGGACCAAGCCTGCATCTCTTTCATTATATTCATTTGCTTCTTTTTCAGAAATCTCAAAATTTTCATGCCATTCCCACTTCTGATCCCCAATATAAGCATTTACGTGGGCAGTGTATTGTCCCGGCTCCATCTGGCTGCCAGCCATGCTGATTGGGAAGTCTATGAAGCTATTGGGGGCCATCCGCATTGTCGTTCTTCGTGTTTCCCACAAGACTTCATTTGAACTCTCTGCCGTAATTTGAGCGTCTACCGTTAAATTATTAACATAGGTTGCAACGGTATTTGAAAAACTAACAAAAATCGTATTTCGATAATTTTGCTGACCAGCATAAGCTTTGTTGAATTGTAAATCAGGTTGTAAATCATTATTCCCTTCCCTCAACAAAATGGAAACTGCATATGCATATTTATTATTCACATAGGACCCTGCTTCGGAATCAGAGCCTTCTGTCTCATCAATAATTCTTTGCATCGTAAGGCCACCCGCAATCACACCATCATAAGCTGTTTCGGGCATTTGAATTGAAATATCTAATTGTTTAGTCTCACCAGCAGCTAAATCAATCGTCTCTGGTACGGAGACCAGCTGATTAAAATCAAACTGCAGCGAGGGATCCTTTTCGATATCTGGACGATTATACTCAATCACGCCGTTATTGTTGGTCTTTGCAGCATTAAGTTTTAAACCAACTTTTATAGCTTCTTCTCCCGGATTAGTCAGTGTCATCGATATAACCTGCTGTTGGCTTGGATTCATAGCTAAATCATAGTAGCCTAAACTCGAATCTGTTTGATTTTCTGGAAGCATAACTTGATAATTAAAGCCTGTCGCTGAACTACCATTACCTTGATCAGCAGTGGCCAAAGCTTTCTCATTACCCATTGTTACGCTAATCATTCCTATAACGAATAGAAAAAAGAGTTTTACAAATTTTTTTATATGTCTAAACATCATTGCTGTCATACCACCTTCAAAATAAATTGTCATGAATATATGTATATGTTTACAAAACTAATGAGCTGATGAGAGATGCTCTCATCAGCTCATAAAATAGTAAAACCAAAGAGCTTAAATTATGCTAATGCACCAATTGTCCAAGTGATATCAGCAGTATAATCTCCTAAGACCATTGATGAAGCAGTTGCTGCTGGTACTGTTAATGTAACAGCTTTGTCATCAGTCTCTTTAGTACCGGTCATCCCTAATACTGTATTAGCGCCTGTGTAGTCTTTACTTTGACCAAATTCTAAAACATAAACCCCGGCACCACTGCCTTGAGCAGCAGACACAACGGTAATCGAATTGCCAGCACTTGCAGTAGAATCATAGCCCAATGCGTCTAATGATGTAGACATTGTGCCTGGTGTTGCCATATTGTCTGCCCGAGTTTCCATGATTCCATAGTTGTATTTGATTGTCGCGCCGTCTAATTTTTTAGTAGTATCAGTTTTCAGTTCAAAGGGTCTAGTAATTTGAGCGGTTACTGTGTAACCAGCGTTTGTACCACGAGTATCACCAAATTGAACTAAAGCTCCACGAGTTTCTGTGGTGGCACCAGTGTCATCAGTTTTAGTCACTAAAGCAGCCGCATTTGCAGTTACTGCTTTAGAAGCCGTTTTAATTGTTCCAAAATTTAATTTTGAAACGTTTGTAATCCCTAATGTGCCTGGATCTGTTCCTGGAGTGATTTCTGGATTATCCGGATCAATATCTTTACCTGGATTTTCTGGGTCAACGATTGGATCTGTAGGATCTAAATCACCCGCTTCAACCGTCACCCGGCCTTCAGAGATTGCAGAGTGAGTTTGAGTTGCTGCACTAGCTAATACTGGAGCTGTTGCCCCTACAGCAATGACTGATAATAAAGTTGTTGCACATAAACGTTTGAATTTCATTTTTTATTTCCTCCTAATAGTTCTTCCTTTATTACAAAAGAGGGATTCCTCTATTTGCCAAAAATATTAATTTGTGGGACCAGCAGTAAGAATCCATGTCAATGTCGTGGAATATTTTACTGGCTGAATTTTAGTTGTCTTTGGAACACTCAAAGTAATCGCTGAATTACTGTAAGCTGGTTTATTGAAAACTCCATCAATTACCGGATTCCCTGATTTATCAACTAAAGGTGATAATGTGTTCGGTTGGTTATTTTTATTTCCGCTCGACGCACCAAATTCAATTGTCCAAACTCCAGTGCCTGCTCCTTTAGAAGAAGTCGCTACGGTATACGCCGAGTTCATTTCATTAATCGCGATTGTGTCGCGAGTAACGAGGGGAGCTTCAGCCGTACTGACGGAGTTCGCCCAGCCATGATCAAAGGATAAGCTGGCTCCCTTCAGTTCTTGGCCATCTGTTGATTGAATAATTGAGTTACTAAATTGATGGTCTTGTGAGACCTGCAATTCCCAACCACTGGAGTCTCCGCGGCGATCAGTAACTTGAATGTAATACCCTCTTGCATCTGTTTCATCATGAAACAACTGGGCTAAAGAGGTATATACTCGATTTTCTTTAGATAAATCATTTAAGCCAAATTTTAATTCCGATACGAAATCAATTCTTAAAGGTCCCTCAGTCGAAGGCGATTCTCCTGGATCCACCTCATTTTCAGGATTCTCCGGATCAACTGGATTCGTCTTACCGGTATCCTCAACAGAAACAGACCCCTTTGAAACAGTACTATGGGCCAAGACGGATTGATTCCCTCCCAAAAAGAAAATAAGAAAAGTTAGCAAAGTAGCAAAAGCCATGAATGATTTATGATATTTTTTAACCATTTCCCTCTGCCTCCTTTTTTTTCTTATAACGCAAGAAGACTATCAATAAATTAAACAGTATCAATCCCCCGCCGATGAAACTAAAATTACGTACGGTTTCACCAGTCTGCGGAAGCTTGCCACCAGATTCTTTTCCCGTTGGCTCTGAAGAAGTGGTACTACTTTCAGAAGTTGTGGTTCCTTCGTAAAACGTAATCCCACCATCTACCGTGACCTGACCACCTGCATCTTTTGCGGCGTGAACACTCGCAACCTGTACTGTAAAGCCCAACAGCAGAACCAAACAACTGAGGAAAACCAAAAATCTTTTATTTTTCATCCTACTAACTCCCCCTATGGTCCTGCTGCAATCGTCCAAGTAATTTCTGCTGAATAACTACCGATATTAGAAATCGTCGTTTTGGATGGATCGGCTACTAGCTTCAAGCCCGGTGTGGTCGCGGTCGTCCCCCAAGTGCTAGAAACATCGACACTGCCTCCACTAGGATTAACGACAATGTCTGACGCATTGGTATCCAATGTGATATCCGTACCATCTTCGGTAATATAATGGAGCGCCTCATTCATAATCGATTGGGTACTATTATTTTTCATCTCTTTACTTAGCTTGGCGGTTAATGTCCAGCCACCTTTGCTTCTAGAACGTGTATCCAAAATTGAAAGACTCTCATTCCCTAAGTTAGGATTGTCTACACGTTTTACAGTCGAGTCATAAATAATATTGCCAAAATCGATAACACTCGGTGCTGATTTAATAATCAGAATCCCATCGAAAACGTAAGTTACTTCATCTCCATTACCTGTAATGGTTACTTGTTCAGAGCTTGGACGTTCCTCTAATTGATAGTTTTGCGTTTCAATTAAAGCAATTGCATCTAATACATCTTGCTCTTTTGTTAAATCAACGACTTGATTCAGGCTTCCAGAAATAACAACCTGCTCATGAATCACTTCACCGTCAAGATTTTTGAAATTAACTGTCAAGGTATTGTCTAAAATAGGATTAGTTTCAGACTTGTTTGAAGCAATCTCGAAGGTTTCATCAGATGCTGTTTTCCCTGATAGATTAGCTGTGTTGACGATGGTACGACCAACTGCTTTTCGGTTCACAGAAACATTAAATGATAGGATTATCTTATTCTCACCGGTACTGGTTACTGGCAAAATATCTCCCAGCGAAACACTCAATTTCCGTGTCTCAGCGTCAAATGTACTAGCAGCACTTACACCGTTGATTTGAACATCAGCACTAGAGCTGTCAAAGTCAAGACCTTCATCTAAAATGTCAGTTAACACCACATCAGACCATAAAATACCGCTGCCTTCCGCCTCATCGTTAGTCACTGCGACAGAATACCGCAAGACTTCACCTGTTGAGACATTGGCTGCCCCGCTCGAAATAGTAAAACTTTTTTCCGCAGATGCAGTATCAATAATCGACTTCTCAACAGTATAAGTGGCAGCCGGATTGAAGGTGGCATCTCCGTAGTTTAAAGCATTATCGGGATTGATATTTCCTATCGAATCGTTAGTAGCTGGAGCTACATTTTTTAAACCTGTAGGAGCAAGGCCGGCATCGTCTTGTAAATACACTGTGACTTTATCTCCAATAGTTAGCTTATTTGGCAGAGTAATTGAAAATTTTCCGTCAGCGCCAACAACAGCAGTCGAACTGAGTAAGCTTCCGTTAACTTTAACGAGAACGTTTGCTCCAGCCTCTGCACCTTCACCCTTCAAATACAAGTCGATATCTGTTACTTTTCCGCCATTGATTTGGACCGGCTCAGGTGGTGTGATATCAAATACTGGCAATGATGCCGTAGTATCAGAAATCAACTTGCCACGTGTGGCTACTGCACTTAAAATCGTACCCGCTGAATAAAAATTATCGACTGTTGTGGAAATATACCCATTCGCATCAGTTACTAAATCTTTTTCATCAGAAGAAACCGAATCTGTTACTTTCACTGGTAAGCCAGAGTTTGCAAACACGTCAATATAATGTAAATCACCATTCTCATCTAACCCTGTATTATCCGGCACAGAGCCTAGTCGAATACGAGCTAAGTTTGACAGATTTTTATCCGCATCTGTCAATTGATACTGCCAGAGAACATCAGGTTTGGAATTTAATCCTGAAATCCGTGAAACATTACTTCTGGTGTTCGTTTTAATCGCCGAAAGCTTAGTTTGTAACTCTGTTTCACTAGAAGTTGGAACATTTAAATCCTGATAAATAAAACTTGTAACATCCGGATAATCAAAGTTTGCGTTACCAAATATATCTGAGCCAACTTGCCAGAAGGACAAATTACTATTTATTACGTTAAAAGAATTCACTTTGCTTCGATTAACTTGGACGGCATCTTGAGACCCAGTGTTTCTAATGTCAAATTGCAAAGGCGAGTCCAATGTAATCTTGTTATTACTACTATTCGTTGCTTCACCTAAAGTAATCAAAGCATCATTTCTACCGGTACTCCCGATGACAAAGAAGGAAGAACCTGGCTTAAAATTAATCGATAGATTTGTAGCATAGCCACTATTAAATGGAATACGTCCTTCGTTTCTACCAACGATTGTTGAATCGCCACCCAACGTCGAACTATCCCGCAAACTAATGTCAGAAGCCAAGCTGGTTAGTGTAACTACTGAGCCATTTTCAGCGGTCATTGTTTGGCCATTTCCGTGAAATTGTAAAGATGAGCCTGGTACTGTGGCGGTAAATTTACTGTTCTCACCAACATTAATTTTGGAAAAATATTGATAGATAGCTGGATAGGTTGTGTTACTAAGACTCCCAACGTTTCTCAACTTGATATCGCAATTCGCGCCAATATCAAACTCTGAACTACCCGTGTCAGTTGGCTTTGTATTATGTCGATACCAGATTACTGAATAGTTTTGCTTCGTTATATCCCCATAATATTCGGTTCCATCTTCAAATTTCATACCACCGGTGTAGAAATTTTCACCCCATGTACTAACCTTGTTTTTTCCATAAATAGTGACTTGGCCTCTAGTGAAACGTGCCACACGTTCTGTATCACTCTTAGGTACAACAATATTTCCCAATCTTAATGTCCAATTTTTTGTATAACAGTTCGCATCAGTTGGCGTATAGTTGGGTAGTCCAAATATGGATGAAGAAGCAGCCGTGGTTCCCGTACTATAATTAGAGATGATGACATCATGGACATGAAGCGTTGCATTAGTTTCACTAGCAGCTGGATTTACAACTCCTAAATAGGTCCTGCCTATATAAAGTTGATAATGGTCATAATCATCTACTGGATTTGGCTTCGTGCCATCAATTTCAAGAGACGTGGAACGCTGGGTTTGAATATTATTTGACGCAGAAGTATCTGCTCGGATGATGTCATTATTTAGCTTGATTTTCGTAACGTTTGGATCTTCATAGGCAGTCTTAAAGCTACTCCAATCAGAAACCGTGACTTCTGTCGCACTGACCGCAGATGGCCTAAAAAATAAGCTAAGTCCCAACAACAAACCTAGAAAAAGAACACTAAATAATTTTCTTTTTCTGTTTCTCATATTTTCACCTCCCTTCATTGCTTAAATCTTAAGTGACATTCTCTAACCCAGGATATGAAGGTCATCTCCATTCAAAAATCCTGTTGTGGCATACTCTTTTAAGAATGAAACTACTTAGGTTTACTCAACTAGCCTTACAGGGATATAATCTTGAAAAAAAGTTTCAGAGAGTGTATAGCCTTTTTTCCAATGGGTGATTAAATAGGAACTATTTGATTCTGATAAATTGATAATATTGTTTTTCTCCATCTTTACTCGAATTCTGCTGATAATTTGAGAAAGCTGTGCTAAATTTGATGAAGAACTTGAGTTCCAAATATGCGAGGCTAGACTTTTTCTATCAATATAGTCCCCCTCTGAATCAACCAATACCCGAAAAACTTGTCGCTCCTTGGCAGACATTGATGATGTGAAGTTTTCATAGTATAGTTTTTTATCCCCATGTTGAAAGTTCTGTTTTTGATGCAAATATTGATCTGCACTATATTTTTTTTCTATAACTTCAGCTTCTTCTTTTTTTGATAGAACTTCTCTTAATGTTTTTAATGAACAATCCTTATCAATATAATCAATTGAATGGCACTTCTGAGACTCTATCGGTGCATTGTCATCCCCTTCAAAATTTTCTAGTCGCAAAAATCTGACATTTTGAAAACCAATGCTCAGTATCGTCTCAACTTCTTCTTCACTAATACTTGAACTGATAATTACGAGATTAAAGATTGGTGTAATCTTTATTTTGAATCCCAATAAAATTTCATTGAAAATTTGGGATGAGGAAAATACCTCATATCCTAAACTTTTTAATTTCTGTTCTAATTCCGATTCGACTAGGATGTTTTTAGTCAAGATCATGATAGACTTCAAAAAATCAACTTCTTTCTAAAATAAATATATTGTTTACTCTTTTTAATCCATCTGTACAAATTACATATAGTTCAGCTTTACAGTTGTTACTTCACAAAAATTAAAATTTAAAACAAAACAGAAGGAATGAATGTTTGTTATTATCGATTTTTTTGTTATAATATTGTAGGCAGACTGTTTTAATCAGCCCTTTTCAAAAAACAGCTGGTTATTTTTCTCAATTCTCTCACAATTGAGAATTTTCCTTTCAAAGGGCTTATTCTGAGAGTTTTTTTTGCTTTTTGACCATTCTCTCTGACGCTTAATTATTCTCAGACAATTTCTAAAAGAGTATCCAATTGGCTGATTCCTTTTCTTCTGGTCTCCATTAAGGAACCCGCATAGGTATCCAAAGTCATCTTCGTTGACTGATGTCCTAGTATTTTGCTGAGACTCGCAATATCCATTCCCTGCTCCAAGCAACGGGTGGCGAAGGTGTGCCTTAATGTATGAAAATTGATATTTTCCAAATTGGTCTCTTCTAAAATTCTTTTAAAGCGATTGGTAATGGTTCTAGGTTCTGTTAATCCCTTTGATGATTCGATTACATACTCCGATGCTGCGTTTTTTCTTTTTTCTTGTAGATAATTTTTCAAATTTTTAGCAATCGGAATTTTTCTAATTGAGCTAGCCGATTTCGGACTACCAACTGTTAATTCGGTTTTGGTTTGAACTGAGTCAAGGGTGAAAATTCTTGAGACAGTCCTTCTGATATAGATCATGTCTTCATCAAAGTCGATATCTTTCCATTGCAAACCGCTAATTTCGCCAATGCGCATCCCAGAATACAAGGCAATGATAATAGCTGAACAGCCTGACTCTTTTAAGGCGGTGCATTCCAATTTTTTTTGCTGGGCTAAGGTTAGGGTATTAACCTCATGCTTGACAAGTTTAGGTAATTGCACGCCATTGGCGGGTAATTCGCGAATATAACCTTGTTGATACGCATCAACTAAAGACTTCTTGACAACATTGAAAATATTTCTGACAGTACCAGGAGCTAAATCCTTCTCCTGCAGCTCCTCCAAGAACTTATCAATTTTCTTCGAGGAAATCTCATCTAACAACAGTTCGCCAATAGAAGGGTTGATATGTACTTCAACTAGTCGCGAATAAATTGACAGAGTAGTTTTTTTCACCCTTTTCTTTTCAATCTTGTCTATCCAATAAGTTAGCCATTCAGAATATTTTTCTGCCTTTATAGTTCGCTTGCTGATAGTAAAATCACTAATTTGCTCGACTTTTTTTTGAAGTAGTTTTCTTTTAACGTCTTCATATTTCTTTCCATAAATAGAAGAGTATTTAGCTTTTCCTGTGGTTGTTCGAGAAGAAATATAGCGACCTTCCCAACGTCCATCTTTTCTCTTGTAGATATTTTCACCTTTTCTGGCCATAGTAATCCCACTTTCTTTTGACGATTTAATTGACGGAAAACAACAATAAAATAAAGCAGCCTGCAGTTAAACTGAAGAAAAGAATCATTTTTTAATAATATTTCTTTGCATTAAAAATAAAATGTGCTACAATATTTTGTATCACAAAGGTTATCAAAAATAATCCTTATCAATACCCTTTCTCAATTGTGAGAGAATTGAGAAAATTACATTCATGAAAATATTATGATTCATATTGAAGTCATATTATAGCCTTCAAAAAGAAAGTTTGTTGCCTGTTGGAGTAACATTCTTGTTGATTTGAGTAATTTAATACATAAAAAAAACAGTTATTTTATCAATTGAAAAATAACTGTTTTTGTTTTGTTTTTTTCTGCAACTAGAAAAAAGTTTCTTCTATTGTGAATCAATGTAGCAGAAGTCTAATTTACTTTTGAACCTCGATGGAAAACTTTGTAACTTTGTTTGACTAAAGTAGATTAAAATAACAAGCTTTCTATCCTTTAAGAGCTCTCAATATCGGCTGGTACTTTTTTATTTTTCTCTGATATTTAAAAAAAATCAAACTAATCTGCATGTCTGACCCTACTTTTTTCTGTGACTTTTCTCTCAGCAATTTTTATATTTTAAATCTGAATAGAGTTAACTTTACTGAGCTTGAAGTTAAACTTCAACAATACTTATTTTTTACAAAAACGACACCTAAGCTATATAACATTGACTTCAAAAAAGCTTTTTTTTGAAAAAAAGTTTGAATCCACTTAAATTGTTATCGATAGGGGTGACAGAATGAAATATGATGCTAATGTGTTTATCATTGAGGATGAACTGGCTCACAGAATGGCGATTTCCAAATGCTTGCTTGATTTTACTGAGAAGAGTGAATACATAAACCTGTGTATTGATGATACCCTCAACTACATCCAACTTTATCGCGATGTTGCGAATTTTACCATCTGTGACAATGATGTCTTTCTTATTGATATTCATCTTAATACGGATTTCACTGGCATTCAGTTGGCCAAATTATTACGTGGGAGGAACTCAAATGCTTTTATCATATTTCTGACAAGCGATGATACTTTGAGTCAATTTTCGATAAATCAGCAAATTTATCCATCTGGTTATCTTACAAAAAATATCTCTGAAAATATCATGACTAACGATGCACTATTCCCTATTTTAAATGAAATTCAAAATACCATCTTAAACAGACTTGAAAAAAACGTGGTAATTGAACTAAAGACGTCAGAAGGCATAACGCTCGTTAACCCTTTTGATATTTCTTACATTACAACGGTCTCAGGCCTGCAAAAAAAGACGGTTGTGAAAACTAAGGATATTGAGTTTATCGCAAATGAAAGATTAGTTGATATCAGAAAAAAGCTCAATTCACCTGCATTTTTTAATTCTCTTAAATCGTATATAATTAATCTTTTAATGATTAGCTCACTTAATCAAAGCCAAGGGATGATTTATTTCAAAGATAAGCGGGAATTGTTTATCGGCTCAAGACACATCGCTAAATTGAAAAAACGTTATAAAAATTTGGAGGTATAGAGAGGCTGTTCAGACAATGGATTATCCAAATTTATTCAGATTAATGACTATGAGCCACCTTTGGCTGCTCCTCCAGTGCGACTATGAGAGACTGCTACCTAAGAAAAAAACAGCAATCTTGGCGTTGATGCTCGCGATTATCTTTTTGACTTCATTTATGTCCGTTTTTTACAGCTTACTAGTGTTATATGTTTATTTTATTTTGAAATTTTACTTAATTCGGACTTCCTTTAATACTTGGCTCGTGTCGGCATACTCTTCCCTTAGAAGCGGCCTGATTTATTCGATAGTCTGGTTAGTCACCTACAGCATTTCAAGAATCTTCTTTGGTAGCAATATTCACGATGGGGATACCCACTGGCCTGTATTTATCCCCCTCCATCTAGTCTTGCTAATTCTGCTAACGCTGATTTCAAATAAGGTTCACAAAAAATATCACCTGACTCAACGATTTATTGCGATAAAAAAAAAGTATCTCCAATACTCGATTATTAGTAGTGTTGCTTATGTTATTCTTTTTGCGATTAACCAGTATTATATTTACCGAATGACATTTTCTGCAATCGTTTTGAGTTTTGCATTGATGATTGTCACCGCCTTACTTTTGACAGCTTTTACAGTGGTGTTTTCAACTTTTTCTACCAATGATCCAAAGAATGATTATCTCGATAGCTCAATTGTTTCGATTAATAAAAGCTATAGTGAATTACAGAACTTTCGCCATGACTACAAAAATATTTTGATTAGCTTATCACAATACTTAGAAAATGATGATATAGAAAGTGCCAAAGATTATCTAGCAAAAATCGTTGTCTATTCCAATAAAATAATTGATTCTAAATACTACTCCGTTACAAATCTAAATAATTATCCATTGCAAGCTTTAATCATCTCTTTTATTAATCGCTTAGAGTTGGTCAAAGACGTGTCAGAATTAAACTTGAGAATTGAAAAAATTAATCAAGAATTTACTGTTGAAGTAATTGATCTTGTGCGGTGTCTATCAATTCTTTTGGATAATGCCTACGAAGCCATCCTGCCAGATGAGTATACAACTATCTGGATAAAAATTTTTCGCACTAAAAATGCGCTAGTTTTTGAGGTCAAAAATACCATTCACGAAAAAGTCTCCCTTGAAAAAATCTTTAAGAAAAATTTTACGACGAAAACCAATCATAGTGGTCGAGGGCTCTACTCTTTAAATCATATTATTGCAGACTACACTAATCTAGATTTCCAAATAGAAATCAAGGCTGATACTTTTTCAGCTAAAATTATTATGTCAGTTTAACTCAGCTAGCTTTTAGTTAGGCATTCGCATTGAAAAGCCCAGCTTACCTAAAAATGTATCTGATGCCCAGAACTGGCTTATTAAAAGTAAAAAATGCCGGTGTTAATAAAATTTTAACTTAGCTAAGAGCAAACTTGAATTGCCCAATAGAATTTCCTGGTAAAATAAATTGTGAAAATATTCTTTTAGTCTTTAGTCTTTTTCCTTGTGTCATTCAGGTATGCTTGGGCAATTTATCAAGACTTTTCTATTGCAGACTGTAGATTTAGCAGCACAATTTATAATTCACCAACCAAAGGAGGAGCTCAAAATTAAACAGCAGTTAAAAGAAATCTTTATTATAATTCCCGCAATTATCCTCTTTGCTTTTTTGATTTTGCTGGCGGATCGCAGCGGCAAACTGGGGGTTTTAGGTACCCTGATTACCCTTTTAATTAACCCAAATAATTATGAATTACGCTATGGCAAGAAAATCAAAAGAGCCTTAAAATTAAAAATTATTTACCTGCAGGATGTGCTACTGAGCTTTTTTTGTAGCTGTTATATCACCTACATTATAACCCACAACCTCAGCAATCAGCTGTTGAGAATTATTTTGGATTTAAGTCTGCCCAGCTGCTTTTTTATCATCATCTGGCTCTATGTCAGAGTTTTGGTTCCCAAAGTCATTCATCATTATAACAATCTGAGTGAGTAAATTTAGGCTTCTCCCGAAACATTAAGGTGCAAATGCCTCATCTGCTTTTAAAAAAAGTAAAACTTTGCCAGACTAAAAAATCTCCTTTAATTTTTTATCTAGACTTCTTGAATTATCTAGCTTGGAAAATTTTGCGTTTCTAATTAACCAGAAACTTTGCTTCTTTCAAATTTTCCTAGTACAATATCTATGTTTTGAAGGAATCCGTGTACTGAAAGGAAGTCAATCATGTCAAAAAATTTCTGGGCTGATTTGCCAAAGCCCTTTTTTATCTTAGCACCAATGGAAGATGTCACAGATGTTGTCTTTCGCCATGTTGTCAAAACGGCGGGGGCACCGGATGTTTTCTTTACGGAATTTACTAATTCTGATAGCTTTTGTCACCCTGAAGGCATCGACAGCGTGCGAGGCCGTTTAGTTTTTACTGAAGATGAACAACCGATGGTAGCGCATATTTGGGGAGACAAACCAGCATTTTTTAAAGAAATGAGTATCAGCTTAGCCGAGATGGGTTTTCAGGGAATTGATTTAAATATGGGTTGCCCGGTTCCGAATGTGGCCGAACGGGGCAAAGGCAGCGGCTTGATTTTGCGGCCTGAGGTGGCGGCTGATTTAATTCAAGCTGCCAAAGCTGGCGGTCTGCCAGTGAGTGTGAAAACCCGCATTGGCTTTGAACAAACTGCTGAACTGGAGCCTTGGATTACCCATTTGCTGCAACAAGATATCGCAAATCTTTCCGTTCATTTAAGAACGAGAAAAGAAATGAGTAAAGCAGCCGCCCATTTTGAATTTATTCCCAAAATTATCGAGCTGCGGGATAAAATCGCTCCGCAAACTTTGATCACAATTAACGGCGATATTTTAGATCGACAAATGGGCCTAGCCTTAGCTGCAGAATATGGTGTCGACGGTATAATGATTGGTCGGGGGATTTTTAAAAGTCCCTACGCTTTTGAAAAAGAAACACAGGAGCACACTCCTGCTGAATTAATTGGGCTGTTAGAGCTGCAGCTTGATTTACAAGATTATTATGCACAGCTCGTTCCCCGCTCAATTGTGGGCCTGCATCGCTTTTTCAAAATATATGTCAAAGGCTTTGCCGGGGCCAACGATTTACGGGTTCAATTAATGAATACTAAATCAACGGATCAGGTTCGTGAGATTTTAGCCGCTTTCCATCAAAGCAATCCAGAAATTTTCGCTAAATAAACTAAGGTTGTTCCGAGTTTCCTCTACCCTATAGAATTTTCTTCTTTAGAATAGTAGGAAAACTCAGAACAACCTTTATTTTTCCTCTTTCACCTCAACCCATAATTTATAAAATTCTTGCTTACCGAGATTTGCATCCTCTACTGCTGCAAATAAATACCGACCAAAAATTGTTGCCCCAATCTGATAGCCCATTTTTTTTATAGCCGTTAGCTGGCTGTCTAAATCAGTTAGCGCTACCTGCATATCTGTCATCGTCAATAAACAAGTGACAAATGTTTTAGCGGCTGCCTCTTGGCTGGTTAAAATCACCCGTTGCGCTTCATCATTTTTTAGACTGTGAACAACGCTGCCTGAATAAAAGGCTTGCTTAGCTGCCTTAAAATAAATTGCCGAATTATAAGAATCCTCAATAAAGAGCTGAGTGCCTTCAATTTCACTGACGGCAGAGTCAATCAAATACTGAATATCTGGTTTCTCCAATTGATATTGGTGGTCTTTTAAATAATTGTATTTTTCAATGTGTTGCATATTCGTATCAATTTTCATAACAGTTTTCTCAAGATTTTGAATTTCTGTCAGCAGGTCCTCACGTTTATTTTGCAGGACTTCTTTCATATTTGCTGAGCTCATCTGGTCGATTTTCCTTAACTGTTCAATTGCAATCCCTAACTTGCGATAAAAAACAATGTCACCAATCTCCAATAAATCTTTAATTGTGTATTGCCGATAGCGGCTGGAGGCATCTCGAGTAGAGCTTATCAAGCCCTCCGATTCCCAATATCTTAAAGAAGATTTTGCGACATTAAAAATTTTTGCAACATCATCAATCGAAAAAATTTCCTGCATCTCAGTCCTCCTGAATTTTTTTTAGAAAAAACCTTGACATTAAAGCTACTTTAAAGTTTAGACTAGAGCTACTGGGAAGTAAAGACCTTCCAGAAAAATTTCATTTTTTGATTTTCAAACCTGTTGCCGGCTGCTAGTACTACAAGTGGTTCGCTGGTATTTTACTCGAATGAAAATCAAGCTATTTTTTTGCAATGGCTTCATTGCAAATCAATCAGGAGGATATCATGTATTTATTAAAAGAGTTTTCTAAAAAGAATAAGGGCTTATTGGCAATCAGTATTTTCTTTATCACCATCACCACCTTTGCGACACTCATTATTCCCTTTTTAGTCGCCCATATGATCAACGAGGGAATTTTGTTAAAAGATGCCGGAATGGTTACAAAAGTCAGTATTCAGATGGTCTTTATCTTGATTTTGGGAACTTTGGCGGGTATTTTAGGCAGTTATTTTTCAGCAGACTTTTCGGCAAAATTTGCCAAAGAAAATCGCCAACAGCTGAGCCGCAGCATCCAAAGATTATCGATTAAGCAAGTCGATGATGTGGGCGTGGCCTCATTGGTCACTAGAATGACCAATGACAATGTCAATGCTCAACAAATTATTTTGACCTTTTTGCAGCTGATTTTGCCGAGCCCGATTATGTCGATTTTTTCTTTGATTTTAACGATTCAAATCAATCCGTTGCTCGCGCTGATTCCGCTTTTTTCAATTGTGATTTTTGGAGCGGCGATTTATGTCACTATGAGCCGTTCCGTGGAAAATATTATCCAGATTCAAATTAAAATTGACCGGATGACTTTAGTTCTACGGGAATTTTTCACCGGCGTTCGAATTATTCGAGCCTTTGACAATTCCCATAAAGAGCAGGAACGTTCAAATAAAACCTTTGAAAGTTATACCGATAATAATATTGCAATAAACAAGCACTTCTCCATTTTAACGCCCTTAGCTTTTTCTTTGATGGTGATTGTCATGGCTTTAATTATTTGGTTTGGCTCGCAGCTAGTCTCACAAAATGCTTTAGCGGTCGGCAGCATCACAGCACTAGTCGAATATACCGTCACGACGATTTCGACCTTGATTACTTCAGCTTTAGTATTGTTCCAGTTTCCAAAAGGGATTGCTTCAATTAAACGTATCAGTGAAATAATCACTATGGAAAGCAGCATTTCAGATCAAAAAGATCAAGCAACTGGTGTCAAAAAATTAGCTAAAACAGCAGGTGTTTCAATTCAACAATTAGAGTTTAAACAGGTTGATTTCCGCTATACCGGCGCCGAAGAGAGCGTCTTGAAGGATATTAATTTTTCGATTCGCGCTGGCGAAACGCTCGCGATTGTTGGCGGCACGGGTTCCGGCAAAAGCTCTCTTTTAAAAGTTTTGTTGCGTTTAGAGGACACTACCGGCGGTGAAATTTTAGTCAATAATATCAACACCCGCAAACTGCCTTTAAAGGAACTGCGGCGAAAAATTGCCTACATTCCGCAAAAGGCCTTCCTATTTAGCGGCACCATTAAGGACAGTTTGCAGTTTTCAAATCAAGACTTAGGGATGGATAAAATTATTGAGGTAGCTAAAGTGGCGCAAGCCCATGATTTTATCACTTCGACGGCTGAACAATTCAATGCTCCGGTAGCCCAAGGCGGCACCAATTTTTCTGGCGGGCAAAAACAGCGGCTAGCAATTGCCCGTGGATTAGCTAAAGAAGCGGACATTTATATTTTTGACGATAGCTTTTCAGCCTTGGATTATGAAACAGATGCCAAACTGCGACATCAACTGAAAACTTATCTAAAAAATAAAATAGCAATTATCGTGGCTCAACGCTTAAGCACGATTGCCGCTGCCGATAAAATTGTTGTCTTAAATGAAGGCCAGATTGTTGGAGTTGGCCAGCACAAACAATTGCTTCACGAAAATAAATACTATCGTGAACTCGCCTTAACTCAAGGCCTGATTACTGATGGAGGAAAGAAAAATGTTGTTTAATAAACGAAAAAAAATTCCCAAAACAGCCTTAGCGGATACCCCAAAAGATACAAAGCGGGCCGCCTTGTTGTTCTGGAAACTCTTAATGGAAGAAAAAGTTAAGGTTGTGACGGTCTTTTTCTCAAATGTCATTTCCACGGTTCTCTACATGCTAGTGCCATGGATTGCTGCAATATTAATTGATAAAGTGATTGCCGTGATGAGTGACGGCAGCATTTCAAATAAATGGGCCGCCATTCAAACAGAGATTATCAGTGGCATTATCGCTTTGGCAGTCATTGGTCTTTTAGTTTTTATCATGAACTATTTCCAAGAATATGTGATTGCCAGTGTTTCAGAGAATCTCAGTCTCTCGCTACGGAAAAAGCTGACGGAAAAAATGACGAAGCTGCCGATGAATTTTTATGATACAACCCAGGTCGGTGAGCTTTTAAGTAAAGCCACCACCGATATTGACAAGATTTCTGATATGATTGTCACCGGTTTTAATCAGATGGTCTATTCAGTCGTCTGTATTCTCTTAGGTATTGGAATTCTCTTTACAATTCGGGTGGATATGACCTTTGTAATTTTAGCCGTTTTAATTTTAGGCGGCGTGGGCACGGCGATTATTTCAAAAATTAATAATGAGCTTTTTGAAAAGCATATGGCCACCCTGAGCGCATTAAGCTCTACCACAGAAGAAACATTGGCGGGAAATTTAGTGGTCAAGGTCTACGGTCAAGAGGAACGTTTCATTCAAACGATTGACCAAGACATTGAAGCCCAGTATCAAGCCAACAAATTTTCTCAGTTTGTCGTCTACTCGATTTATCCGGCAATCCGTTTTATCAACCAAATCGCCTTCATTCTGGCGGCTTTAATTGGTGCTAATTTAGCTATTCAAGGAATTTTAACAGTGGGCTTGGTGCAGGCTTTCCTGCAATATGTCACTCAAATTTCCGAGCCGATTACAAACTCTTCTTATATGATCAATTCATTTCAAGGAGCGCTAGTTGCAACCGAAAGAATTTATCAAATCTTGGATTTACCAGAGGAAGTGCAGGTTAGCGATGACGAATTAATCACTTTGGATCAACCAAAGGGTGCCATTCAATTCGACCATGTTTCCTTTAGTTATACAAAGGAAAAACCTTTAATGAAAGATGTCAATGTAGCCATTAAAGAAAAGCAAATGGTGGCAATTGTCGGTCCTACCGGTGCCGGCAAGACGACGCTTGTTAATTTGCTGATGCGTTTTTATGACGTCAATGCCGGACAAATTACCTTTGATGGCCAGCCGATTACCAAGCTCTCTCGGAAAGCGTTGCGCCGCAATTTTGGTATGGTTCTACAGGATACTTGGCTCTTTCATGGCACGGTTGCCGAAAATATTGCTTACGGCAATCCCAAAGCAACACAAAAAGAAATCGAAGCCGCTGCAAAATTAGCCCGCTGCCATTCCGTTATCAAAAAGTTACCAGAAGGCTATCAGACAATCATCTCAAGTGAAGGCAGCACCTTATCCCAAGGTGAGCAACAATTGATTACCATTGCTCGGGCCATTTTAACTGATCCTCGCGTGATGATTTTAGATGAGGCGACCTCAAGTATTGATACGAAAACTGAAAAAGATATTCAAACGGCGATGAATCAAGTGATGCAGGGCCGGACGAGTTTCGTGATAGCCCATCGTTTGTCGACGATAAAAAATGCCGATTTGATTCTCGTGATGGACAAAGGCAATATCATCGAACACGGTACCCACAGTCAATTGCTCAGCCAGCCTTCTCTGTATGCCCGTCTTTATAATAGCCAGTTCCAAGCCTAAATAAAATGCAAAAAAATAGCCGCTGATTTTCAGAACAATTCTAAAAATCAGCGGCTATTACTGGTAAACACTGGGATTCGCTTTCTAACGAAAATTAATTTCACGAAAAAAAAGTTAGGCCGCAAGTAAATTTCTACACAAAATTTACTTGCAGCCTAACTTTTTTCATTATATTCTTGAAGAAAAGCTAAGGAGTATTGAGATGGAGACACAGTTGATTACAAAAAGAATTGAACATTTTAAAGACTATGGCAATTCTCTACCTGGGGCCAAGGTTTATTTTCGTGAGGACTGGGGTACGATTTATTTTGATTTATTAGGCAAACAGTTTGGCATGATGAGCCCAGAAGCTAGCGCTGAGAGCTTGATTACCTTAAAAAATCTTCCTGAAAAAAATGAAGAACTGCGGGAAATATATCCAGATATCATCATCCCGGGATATTATGCTAACAAAAAACATTGGAACTCGATTCGCTTAACGGCTCCTGAAATTTCCGATGAAATGATTGAAGCGATGATTAAGACTTCATATGAGTTAGTTTTCGCTAAATTAACGAAGGCCCAGAAGGCAGAATTAAATAGTTAGTATCAGTGCCGGCATTTTGAAAAAATTGCCGGTCTTTTTTATTTCAGCCCCACCCGCTGACGAATTTCTGCTAATCTGGGATAAAGAGATGGTCCTGGGCAGGCGGTCTCATTTCCCGGCGCATCGCAATGGCCTTCAATTATTTTAATATCATAGCGAGTCTGGATATCTTGAATTAATCTAACTAAACTGTCGACTGTCTCATCAGACACTAACCAATCAGGTTCCCCGCTGACATTGCAGCACTCAATGCCAATCGAACGACTATTTTCATCTTTCGCGTGCCATGCTCGTTTTTCTTCGTCAACGTAGGCCCGGATTTCGCCAGCCGGGCCGATGCCATAATGAGCAGATGCTTCCCGTTCACGCCAGACATCCGGCACACCGTCAAAATCGGTCATCGCCATATGATGAACGACAATCGTGTCGACCACGGTTCCTTCACGACTCCCCCAACGGACAACACCCCAATTTTCAAATTGATATTTTTCTGCTAATGAACTAACTGCCACGTTTGATTACCTCCTTTTATAAAAAAAGACTCAGCACAAAAGCCGAGCCTTGAGAAATCTCTTTATTAATTTTTGCTTCAGGCTTCTTCTTTTTTGATTTCAGCCAACAATTTTTCCATTTCATCCGTTAATGTCAGCTTAGCCAACATATCCGGGCGCCGCTGATAGGTGCGCCGCAAAGATTCTTTTAGCTGCCACTCCGCAATTAGTTGATGATTGCCGTTGGTTAAAACGGCCGGTACTGCCATGTCGTTAAAGACTGCCGGGCGAGTATACTGCGGGTGTTCTAAAAGTCCCGTCGAATGAGAATCGGTTTGCGCCGAGGTTTGATTGCCTAAAACCTCCGGCAATAAGCGAACCGTGGCATCAATCATCACCATCGCGCCTAATTCTCCGCCGGTCAAAACGTAATCTCCTAAAGAAACCTCATCTGTCACTAGACTGCGGATGCGCTCATCGTAGCCTTCATAATGGCCGCAGATAAAAATCAAATGCTCTTCATTTGAAAATTCCTCCGCCATTTTTTGGTCAAACTGTTTCCCGGCTGGATCGAGTAAAATCACCCGCTTTTTGGTCGCAGGATTTTCTTTTTGAATGGCTGCTAAATTATCATAAATCGGCTGAACTTTTAACAGCATGCCGGCACCGCCGCCATAAGGATAATCATCGACTGCCTGGTGTTTATTGTCAGAGAACTCTCTGAAATTAGATACTTTAATCTCCAATAAATCTTTTTCAACGGCCTTGCCGATAATCGACTCGCCTAATGGCCCTTCAAACATTCGGGGAAATAAGGTTAGCACATCAATCTTCATCGTCTAATAATCCTTCTGGTATTTCCACTTCAACTTCACCGGCTGCTAAATCAACTTTTTTAACAACTGATTCGATATAAGGAATCAGCGCATCCTTTTTCTTTGGCCGCTGTACGACCCACACATCATTGGCGCCGGGGGATAAAATTTCTTTAATTCTGCCGATTTCTTGGCCTTGACCATCCACGACTTTTAAGCCGATAATTTCGTGGTAATAAAATTCATTATCCTCCAACTCACCCATGTCAGTGGCAGCCACTTTTAGAATGCCGTCACGATATTTTTCCACATCGTTAATATTCGGGTGGCCTTCAAAACTTAAGATATCGAAGTTTTTATGCTTGCGGTGACTTTTCACCGTTAGTTCAAGCGGGGCTTTCTTTTCTTGAAACAAGGTTAAAACAGCGCCCTTTTGGTAGCGTTTCTCAGGAAAATCTGTTTGGGAAATCACCCGCACTTCTCCTTTGATGCCTTGTGTATTGACAATTTTTCCAACATTATAATAGTCCGTCATAAGCTTCCTCGCTTCTTTTATTATCTGCTATATTTTAGCAGAATTGAGCAGGGAATTCTAGGGTGAGTATCAAGACCCCTCTTACATTTCAATAAATGATTCTAGTAATCCCGCCCATTTTTCTGTAGAAGTAAAACGAACTCTTTTTCGATAGAATACTTTAAAAATTTTCCAGCCAAAAACGAATTGCTACACAAAAAAATTAATTTGCCATAGAAACCGCCATCTTCAAGCCATCTAAGTAATCGAGATTTTCAATTGTATAGACTACCGTTCCTTCTTGCCAGCTGATTGCCGTCATCGTGTAATCAGACACTGCCATATCAATTGTCACTTGGCCGTCAGTGTCGGGATCCGGCAGCAAGGCTGTCTCAAGATAATTGACGATTTCTTTGGCGATCGGTACGGGATCTTGATTGGCATTATTGTTGGCACGGATATTAAATGACCAGTTGCCTTCATCCCAAGCTAAATAAGTTGAACCGGCTGCTCCTTCTAAAAAGCCAGTAATGTTGTAACCCAAATCGACTTGGCTCGCCCCGTCAGCTGGAATTTTACTGACTGCTGCTTGAGCCTCGGCTGTTGTAGAAAAATTATCCTGTTTGAAGGCCGCAAAAGGCTGGGCAGCATTTAAATGATGATCATTCAATACATAGGCTTGAGGTAATTGATAATATAACACCGAAATATGATTTTCTTCAATATCCGCTGCAATATTTAAAAAATTGGTCTGATCATAGGGAATATCTGTTGGAAATAATTGGTTGGGATATTGCTGATATAATTCCGTCAGTGCCGACGTGTCTTCCGCCACTGTATTTTCACTAGAGCTTGAGACTGTCGTTGAGTCATTAGTTGATGTTGAACTTATTTCATTGCTGACACTTGCTTCTTCAGTTGTTGCTGTTTCTTGATTAGTTTCAGCCGAACAACCGGCCAATAAAATCAGTCCGCAGAGTAAAACGATTTTTTTCATATGACTTACCTCCTAGTCATTTATGATACGCTTCATTTATTAAGAGACCAAAAAAATCGCTTGCATTTTTTTCAGCGGTCATTTTTCTAACATCATAAAAAAACACCTGACTGTCTAGACAATCAGGTGTTTTCGTATTAGGATTTATCTACAATATTTAGTCGAACTCTCTTGGGGCCATTGGTGCGAACCGAATAGACGATAGTCCGGATTGCCTTGGCAACTCGACCTTGCTTGCCGATCACGCGGCCAATATCTTCAGAATCTACAGAAAGATTGTACTCATAAAAGTCATCTGATTCTGTAACTTCTAAATGAACCCGCTCAGGATGAGTGACTAATGGTTGAACGATTGTTAAGACTAATTCTCGCAAATCTTTCATTGAGACTCACCTTATTTCTTTGTAAATTTAGCTTCATGGTGTTTTTGCATTACGCCTTCAGTTGAAAGCAAATTGCGAACTGTATCAGAAGGTTGCGCACCTTTAGATAACCATTCTAAAACTAAATCTTCTTTTAAAACTACTTCTGCAGGGTTTTTCAAAGGGTTGTAAGTACCTACAGTTTCGATGAAACGTCCATCACGAGGAGAACGAGAATCTGCTACGACGATACGGTAAAAAGGTTTCTTTTTAGAACCCATACGTTTTAAACGAATTTTAACTGCCATTTTTTAATTACACCTCCATTAACTTAATCACAAAAGCTAGTTTAACAGGTTTCTACGACCTTGTAAAGAGTTTTTTCTTGACACCTCAAAATTAATTAAAAAAACTCTCAAAAAGCAGCCGCCTGTGCTAAAATAAAAGGACCTTGGCAGGGGCAACTCCTCAAGTCCGAGGAGTACCTTTGAGTAGTTTGCTGATTAGCAGACTACTCTTTTTTAAAATAATTAAACTGAGCTATTTCACTAAAGCCTAAACTTTGATATAGATGTTTAGCTGGACCGTTATCTTTTTCCACTTCTAAATAAAGGGGCAGCTGATATTTTTTCAAGCGATTTATCATCGCTGCTAAAAATAAGCGGCCCAAGCCTTGACCTCGCACCTCTTCTTTGACGACAAACCCATAAATTCCTAGCCGTTCTTTTCCATGGTCGACCCGCATTGACGCTAAAACCTGCCCGCCTTTTTTCAAAAGATATGTTTTTAAGATATCCGCTTTAGAAAAAATATTTTCTGCTGTTTCAGCATCCGGCTGCCAAAATTTCAGAATGGTTAAATCATCTGCAAGAGTGGCCGGCAGGATTTCATACTCTTGCGACAATTTCGTTTCAGTAAAGGCTGCCAATTTTTCGATATCTAAAATCATTGCCAATTCTGTGAAGGCATATTTAAAACCCGCTTGGCGGACAACTTGCTCTTGTTGGACATCCTTTGCCTCGACAATTACTAGAATACTTTTAATCACTGGCGACTGACATGCAGCTAAAACAGCCGCTAATAATTTTTCAATGATTGTTTCATCATTAATTGTAACTAGTGTGATTTCACTTTCACTAGGATCAAACTGGCTTAAAACTCCCAGGCCTAAAATTTCCTCGGCAGCTTCTGCCACGAAATAATTGTACTGCTCACTTTCTCCCTCAACTAGTTCTTCTAATTTATATTCCTGCTGAAATTTTTGTTTCATCTTTTTAAGAAACTCGGTCAGCTTTTGCTGCTGGGTGATTGTTAAGGCAGCAATTTTTTTAATTTCCAAATTTTTTCTCTCCTCGCTAGTTTTACAAAAAATTTTTCCACTTAATTTTCGGACACTAAACGCTGGTAAACCAGCATTTCCAAATTTATTTCTCCTTCAAAATAAATTTCCTTACTTTTTGTAAGTCGTTTTGTTTGAATTATTTCCGATTCTTTTTTATTATAGGTTCATAGCAAAACAACAAACAAAAAACAGGGGGAACTTACTCATGACAAAAAAAATTGGATTCTTTATCGGTAGCTTAAGAAAAGACTCATACAACAAAAAGGTTGGCGAAACAATTGCTAGTCTTTTACCAGCAGGATACGAAGCTGAATTTATCGAAATCGGCGACCTGCCATTTTACAATGAAGACCTTGACACTGACGGCAATGTGCCAGCAGCTTGGACTCGTTTCCGTAATGAAGTGAAAGGCTTAGATGGTTTTATCTTCGTCACACCTGAATATAACCGTTCAGTACCAGCGGCTTTGAAAAACGCTCTTGATGTTGGTTCTCGCCCTTATGGACAAAGTGTTTGGGATGGCAAACCAGGTTTAGTTGTCACTGTATCACCAGGTGCAATCGCTGGATTCGGTGCTAACCACCACTTGCGTCAATCATTAGTCTTCTTGAACGTACCTACTTTGCAACAACCAGAAGCTTACATCGGCGGCATCCACACTTTAATCGGTGAAGATGGCGAAATCGTTGCTGATACAAAAGGTTTCTTACAAACAATCGTAGATGCGTTTGTACCATTCTTTGAAGCAAATTCAAAATAATACCGATAAGCAAACCATTTTTCAAAATAATCGAGAGGGTTCATCAGCGCAGGTTGATGAACCCTCTTTTTTTGTTGTCAAAAATTATAGTAATGTCTTGACTACATAAGAGACAGTAAAAAAAATTTTTTTACCTCAAGCAGCTACTAATTATTTTAAAACATCTTGATACAAGCGCAAAACATTTTTTGAAAATACTTTTTCAATTTCTCCATCGGAATAACCAGCCTGTGACAGTTTTAAAGCTAATTGTGGCAGATAGCTGGCGTCCTTGAGATCGGAGTTTAAGCGAATCCCGTCAAAATCCGAACCTAAGCCGACGCAGTCGATACCGCCGACATTTTTCAAATACGAAATATGCTCGACTAATTTAGTTATCAGATGGGTTTGGTCATCTGCTGCCCGTAAAAATTTTTCATAATAATTCATGCCGATAACCCCGCCACGATTAGCAATTTCTTTGATCAAGTCATCTGGTAAATTACGGTAATGATTTTTTACTTGGCGGCCATTGGAATGGCTAGCAACAAAAGGTCCTTTGGTGGTGGCCAGCACATCTTTCACCAATTGATCAGAGCCGTGGGAAACATCGACAATCATCCCCAGTTCTGCCATCCGCTCCACAATCCCAAAGCCGGTTTTAGTTAAGCCGGCTTGCTCCAATGTTACGATTTGCTCCGCTTCATCGGCATAAATAGCATTGGGATAGCCGATTTCATTTTTAAAATTCCAAGTTAAGGTCAGCATCCGCACCCCTGCTTGATAAAATTCCTCCAATTTAGAAATTTCTCCCTGCAAAGGCGCTCCTTCCTCCATAGTCAGCATGCTGCTGATAAAGCCCTGTTGTTGATTGGCCAGAATTTCGGCAACCATCGTGACCGGTCTTAGCCAGTCTTGATTTAAAGATAATTCCTCTTGGTAACAAGCAATCATTTCCTTAGCTGTTTGGTAGGGATTTTTGGCGGTTTCAAGATCCACATAAATCGCAAAATTTTGAACCAGATAATCTCCGGCCAGTAATTTTTGCCGGTCAATTTGAAAATCATTTTCCCGCAGTCCTTGGTAATGACCATCTAAATGGCTCTGATAGATTTTTAAAATGGTATCACAATGCATATCTGCAACTTTCATAACAGCACTCCTTTGAGTTTCAATAGCCTTATCATACCACTTTTTATTCACTAGACAATCCTACTGAGAAGTTAAAAAAAGAAGGACTAGCTCACGTCGTCCTTCTTGTGTTGAACAGATTAGTTTTGGTGATAACGAAAACAGCTTTGCAGATGGTCGTTGACAATGCCCACAGCTTGCAAAAATGCATAAATCGTCGTGGAGCCGACAAATTTAAAGCCACGTTTTTTTAAATCCTTGGCAATCTGATCAGATAACGGCGTATTCGCCGGAACTTCCGCCAATGTCTGATAGTCACCATAGATGACTTGATTATCGGTAAAGCGCCACAGATAATCACTCAAACTGTTTTCCTTTTGCAGCTCTAAAACTTTTTGAGCGTTGTTAATGGCCGCCTCAATCTTACGACGATTGCGGATAATGCCGGGATTATCCAGTAGCTCTAAAATTTTTTCCTCATCGTAATTGGCCACTGTTTCAATATCAAAATGGTCATAGGCCGCATCAAAATTTTCCATTTTATTTAAAATCGTCTGCCAGCTTAGTCCCGCCTGATTGATGTCTAACATTAATTTACGAAAAAGATTTTGGTCATCGTAAACCGGCACTCCCCAGACCGTATCATGATATTCTTGCATTTTTTGATTGGCATCTGCCCAACCGCATCGGGTCATCTCCGTCACCTCGTATATTTTCTATTTGTTTTCTCTAGTGTAGCAAAACTTTTCAAAAAATACTTTACAAAATTTAGCGTACTATTTATACTAGTACACAAGAAACAGTTGCTTTTTAAATTTAGAAAGGAGCTTCTAATGGTTTCAATAAATAAAAATAGTAGCAAACCCTACTATGAACAATTAATGCTGAGTATCAAGGAAGATATTTTGCAGGGGATTTTACAGGCTGGCGACCGCTTACCTTCTGTGCGGGAACTGGCATCTCAATTGATGATGAATCCCAATACAATTAGTAAAGCCTATAAATTACTGGAGGGGGAACAAGTCTTGACCACTGTGAAGGGTAAAGGAACTTACGTCAATAATCTTGATGATATTCAACGGGATGAGTACAAGGTGTCCCAATTAAAAAAGCGTTTCAACGATTTAGTAATTGAAGCGGGTCATCTCTTGGTCTCCCAAGATGAAATCATCGACTGGCTGCAGGAATCAGAAAAAAGTCTAGGAGGTGCTCTCCATGAAGATTGAACACCTGACTAAAAAAATTGATGGCCAGCTGGTCTTAGACGATATTTCGGTTGACTTGACTCCTGGTGAAATCATCGGCTTAATCGGCCGTAACGGTTCAGGGAAAACGACAATGTTTCGCACGCTAGCCGGCCATTATTTAGCAGATGGCGGCGAAGTTTTACTTGAAGGAGAAGACTTATTAAATACCCCTCACCTGCAGGAACGACTTTTTTATTTGGATGAACAGTATCATTTCTTGAACCACTATTCCTTGATAAAAATTGGTCGCTTTTACCAGACAATCTATCAGGAATTTGATTTTGATTTCTTTTTAAATCTGCTACAAAAACAACAATTGCCACTGCGAAAAAATTATCGCTCCTTGTCTAAGGGAATGCAGGGCCTTTTCAATATTATTTTAGCGCTGGCCTCCAATGCGCCGTATCTTTTTTTGGATGAACCCTTTGATGGCTTAGATGTAATTGTCAAAAAGAACGTGATTCGGCTACTGTTGGAAAATATGGGGGCCGCTCATCGGACAGTTTTGATTTCTTCTCATAATTTAAATGCGCTAGAAAGTCTGATTGACCGGGCATTGTTGTTAAAAGACAATCAAATCGTCCAGGATTATCGGTTGGAAACGATTCGTCAGCAATCCCGCAAGCTGCAGCTAGTCTTTCAGAAAAAACAAGTCCCCGAGCTGGTGAAGGCCAATAGTAAGGTCATAAACATTCAAGGACGCGTAGTCACAGCGGTCTTTGAAAATTATACACCAGAATTAGAAGCGCAAATCAAACAATTAGAGCCAATCGTTTTTGAAGAGTTACCTTTAAGTTTAGAGGATTTATTTGAAGCCAATCTCAGCCGGGAAGCTGATTACCAACTATTTATGTAAAGGAGTAGACGATGGATAAAAAAGTTTTTGCGCTGATGAAACAGCGTTACGGGAAATTTGTGCTGATTGCTGGCTTGTTGATTGTACTATTTTATATCTTTTCAGCAACAAATTTTATTGGCAACTGGCAATCTAATCAAGAGTATTATTTTTCAAAGGATTTTATTGAATACTATCAATCTAGTGATAATATTGAAAACTCCTTTGATGAACAGGGGAACATCCTCTCAGAAGAACCTACATCTTTGGAGGATTATCGCGACCAGCAGCTTTATGTTTTTGAAAAGAGCAATAGCTCAAGTTATAGTGATAAGCTCTATGAAAAAAAATATCAGTCTGGCGGAGAATATTCTTACGCTTCAATAAGACCTCTTGAATTAAATGGGATGATTTTTCTCGCCTTAGGTTTCTTATTGTTCTTTGTGGATTTAAAAACATCTTTTAATACCTTTTTATTTTCCAGTGGCATTTCCCGCAAGAAAATCTTTATGGGAAAATTACTGACAGTTGCGCTACCAATTTTAGTCCTTTTTATTGTGGCAACTTTAATCCAATTGGCCATTATCAGTCTAAATATTCCAGACCCGTATTTTAACAGCGAACTTGGGCCGCTGCTCTCCAGCTTGATCAGCACTTGGGCACTAGCTTTCCTCAACTTGACAATGGGGATTTTCATTGGGATTTTAACTGGAAATTTAATTTTGGGACCTTTAACCGTACTGGTATATGGCACGATGTTTTTAGGAATCCCTGGACTGCTTAACAACATACAGAGTTTAATTTACGGGGTTACCGAAGCGACACCGATTGATTTTTTAAGTTATTTCAATTTCGGTCTGGCTAAACAAATGAATCCGGTCTTGCTACCGGTAGTGTTAATCCTAGTCAGTTGTCTATTTATCTTTTTAGCTGTCAAAGCCTTCCAAAAAGTGTCCTTAGAAAACAATGGTCATTTTCTCTTAGTGCCTAAATGGCGGCTGCCGATTTTTATTTTTATGGCCCTTTATGCAAATCTAATTGTGAGTTTCTTAGTATCAACACCTTTGTTGAATTATCAATATACCGTAGCATTTTATGAAGCTAATGCCTCGCTGTTACCGTATGTGGTGCAGTTGCTTATTCAACTAGTCATCGTCACTTTAATTTGCGGACTTTTGGTTTATTCAGATACCCTTATTCAACGCCTGCAAGAGCGGCGGGAGAAAAAATTTGCAAGACTAAGTTAAGCGGGCTTTGCCAGCTGATTTATCATAATTTTCTTCTATTTAGTGAATAAAATACTAAATAGCACTAGTCAATAGGTGGTTATGCCACTTTTGACTAGTGCTTCTTTTTTTGTAAACATTTTTTAGCCTGCCTTAAACAAGTTAGATTTGTTTAATTAATTTTAATAGCCATGTGATTGACTGTTCGTTCTTTTTTTATTTGATAACTCAAAAGAACTCCTAGAATCAGCGTAGTGAGTATTAAAAGTCCCCCGCCTTGTAACAGCACTGCCCCCAAGTTGTCAGCAATTGCTGCTTCTTGAATAATTGTCGGCATCTGCAAATAATAATGGGGAAACCAGCGCCATAAGCTGCCGCCATCATCCAGCATTTCAATAAAAGCATAAGGCGCAGCTAATAAAAAGATGCTTAACACAATGGTCAGTAGGCTGCGTTTGGTCACCAACGACAGCCAAGCGATTAGCAAAATAACTAAGACACTCCATAAAACAGCTGTCGCAAAAAGTAAAAGCAGATATTGCCATAATTCAAGGACAAAGTCTTCAGAAATCACGATTGGATAACGCAGGATTCCGAAATCCTGCGAGTAGAGGCTGCCTCCTAAAACTATCACGATTGTTAGAGCAATACTTAGTCCCAACACTAGAAAAAAGGCAAACTGAATTTTGCTTTTGATAAAAGCGCTCCGCTTAAAGGGCTGTGTATATAAAAACTTGATGCTCTGATTTTCAAACTCACTGGTAAACAAATCAAAAAATAATAAGACCAACACCAAAACTAAGACAATGCCAATCGCGCCTTGATAAAACAATTGCAAGGTATTCAACCCGCTAATCTTTTTCTGATAGCGCAGTGGTTCAATCTTTTGGTCAAGAAAATACTGGTTCACCTGCAAATTCATTTCAACTTCTGCCTGGTCAACTTCGCTGCCGACATTCTCCCCTGCAGCCAGCAACTCTAGCTGATTGCTTTGCCAAGCGAGATACCCACTAATGGCCCGCTGCCAGTCAGCTTGATTAATCCCGAGATATTCTTCATCAATTGCCTGCATCCCTTGATTGTAAAGGCTGATGGTCGCAGCCACTTCCTCGGTCACTTCTTCGTTGACCATCTGCAAGCTCATCATATTGTCATAATAGCGATTGTACAGCACTGACAACTCTTCTAAATGGGTTTGCCGCTGCTCTTCATTTTGCTGATTGGAGATAAAAACAAAGCCAAGTGACGCTAATAGTAACGCAATCACCAATAGTCTATTTTTTAATTGCCGCAGCCATTTAACTCCTTCAAACTTCATCAGTTTCATAATCTTTACTCCTAAACAAGTCGAAATAAATATTTTGGGTACTCTCTTCACTGATTGCCGTATCATGAATCAGAATTTCATTAAGCCGACAATACTCTAAAAACTCTTGGTATTCGTCTTGTGTCAAGGTCACTTCGATTTTCTTTGGTGCCAGCTGTTCAAAGGTCAGCTGCTGTTGAACAAGATAAGCAGCAGCTTGGACAATCTCCTCTAACACAAAAGTATAATCTAACCTCTGGGCGTGATAGTCTTTGGCAGAAACAAAATCTCCCTCATGAAGAAAATAAATATTATCCGTCAGACGATCGATTTCATCTAAATTATGAGAAGAAAAAAGTACCGTGGTCCCCTCTTGATACAGCTCCTTTAAAATTTCCCGAACCCGCAGAACACTGGAGGGGTCTAAGCCATTTAGCGGTTCATCCAAAATAATTAATTGCGGTTTAGGCAACACCGCCATCGCAAATAGCAGATGCTGCTTCATTCCTAAAGAATATTTTTTGACCTGCTTTTTCAAATAGCCAGTCATCTGCAAACGATCGGTTAAAGCCTGCTGTGCTTCCTTTGAAATTTCATGAATGCTGGCGACAAAGTCTAGATGATCTTGGCCGGTCAGCTCCCCATAAAGCACTGAATTATCCTGCAGATAGGTCACCTCTTTAAAAATACTAGAATCTGTATGCTTTTTGTCTAAAATAGTAATTTCTTGGTAACTGGCCGATTCTATATTTGTAATGATATTTAAAAAAGTCGATTTCCCCGTTCCGTTGGGGGCCACCAGCGCCATAATTGTCGGCTCGCTAATTTCTAAGTCAACCTCATCTAATACACACTGATCTTTAAAATATTTTGTTAACTGACTGATTTTAAGAATCATCTCGCTGCTCCTTTTTACTCCGAAATATTTATTTTTTGACTGTCTTAACTACACATTTTTCTTTTGTAAATTTGCCCGCACACAATTAACATTACACCGTTAAAGATTGTTAAACTCAGCAGACCCTTTTGCCAGCTGATATCTGGATTCGATGTTCGCCTAGCTAAGCTGAAATTAGAATAGTAGCCGATATTCTCAGCATCAAAACTATAGTAGTCATGCTCATAATTGGGAGCTAGCGGATCTGTTGAATAACCACCCTCTACCAAGATAGGTTCCTCGTTACTATTACTGAAAAAAATATCACTAGCAGACACATATGTACTTGGACTGTAAGCTGCTAATGGTCTAAGCTGTGCCGGAAGAGTCAATTGGCTGGCAAACAATAGATACGCAAACAGCGCCAAACTCAAAAAGATGCTGACAAAACTTTTCCGCAGAAATAGAAAAAATAACTGGCTAATTATATAAAACAGCATTAAATTTAATAAAAATATTCCGCTGGCAACTAACAAATATTGCCAAACTGGGATAATGTGATACTGGTAAAATTCCCCTTTCATTAAAACAGGAAATAGCCAACTACTTCTACTGCCAAACAGCCATGGGATAGCGTAAGCAAAACAGCCTAGTAAAACTAAAAAAAGGAGACTGCGAATCAGAAATTCTAGCAGGTCCGCCAAAAATACTTTGACTCGAGGAAGTGGTTGAACTGCAAAAAAACGATAATTATTGGCTTCGTTAAATTTCAAGTTTTGAAAACCAAAACAAAGCATGAAATAAACTAAACCAAAAATACTCAACAAATAGGTTGAAAGTGACATCAAGAAAGTTTGGGTGTTCGTCCCATAGCGAATAGAATCATTGGCAATATTTTGTTCCAATAAATAGTCATTGACTAATTTGCGGCCATCGACATAAAATCCCGGTTCAAAACCATAGAGTTCCATAGGAGTGGGCCCATAGACACTAAGTTGAGGCGAAAGTCGATAATAGCCATCAAACCACTGATTTTCTATTGCTAAGCGGTCGGTAGAACTCCCATTGTGAAATAATTCAAGTTCATCAATGACTTTTTGAGTAGACTCATTGAAAGCCTCTTGATTTTCTGGCAACACATCTTCTGGACTGTCTCTGTAATCTACTAAAAATTGTTTATTATGTTTAATTATTTCTTGATCCCTTGCCCAGAGCTGGTCTTGTTCCCGCTGACGCAGCGTTTGATTTGAGAAAAAAAGCAAGACAATCAAAAGAAAAGGAATAATCAGTAAAATGTTTGTCGTCAAATCCCTGCGACTCAGTTTTCGTTTAAAAAATAAATAAGTTTTAAATGTCTGCATAAGTTCTCCTAAAGATTAATCGCACATTCGCTTGTTAAACAGTCCGATACTCAGTAAAAATAGTAGACCATTCATCACAACTAAACTAAGCACACCTTTATCCCAGCTTATCTGAGAATTACCGGTTCTAACAATCAGATTATGACCCATATAATAACCTGCATTTTCAGTAGTAAAGGCGTAGTTTTCAAATAGAAAAAAATCGGTTTCCCAATTAGATTGTTCATAGGTCTCCATCACTAGTTGCTGTGGCTCATTACTTTGACCAATCATTATCTGACTGGGATTAACATACGTTGTCGGCGAGTAGGCAGCAACTGACTGTAAATTTTCTGGCAAAATAAGCTGGCTAAGAACAAAAAAGTAACCAAAGATAGCCAGAGTAAGTCCCACCACCACAAAACTTTTACGCAATAAGCAAAATAATAGCTGCACACAAAAATAGAAAAAACAAAGATTTAGCAAAAACAAACCTGAGGTAATGAAAAGATACTGCCAAACAGGTAAAATCGTTAATTGCCCTACTTGATTTCCTGTAGCAATCAGCACAGGATAATCCCAGTTCTGTGACGAGCCCAAGAATTTAGCCAGCAGATAGGCAAAAGCCAAGAGCGCCAGTAAATAAACAAATGCCTTCAAAATAAATTCAAAAAAGTCCGCTAAAAAAATCCGACTGCGACCCAATGGCTGAACGGCAAAATAGCGATACTTGCCAGCTTCATTGCGTCTCAGATTACTAAAGGAAAAGCACAGAATAAAATAAACAAGACCTAAAATCCCTGTCAGATAACCCGATAATGACACTAGAAAAGTTGCTGTGCCAGTCCCATAACGCATGGAATCAGCTTTCATATCATTTTTCAACAAGTAGCGGTCAATTAATAACTTACCGTCAACAAAAAATGTCGGATAAAAGCCATAGACTTCTTTTTCCATATCTGGATAGTGCCACCAAACTCGTGGAGCCAATTGATAGTATTTTTCCAGTTCAGTAATTTCTAAAGTTAATTTTTCAGAAGTCGTTCCCTGATGATACAAGGCAAATTTTGCAACGAGTGCTTCTGTTCCTTCACGAATCACCTGCATTGTTTTTGGAAACGAAGGATCATCGTACAAATAATCCGCATCAATCGTAAATTGCTGATACGCCTCCTGCTCTTGATAACTCCGCTGAATCTCAGCCTGTTCTCGATTATTTAATAATTGATTCGTAAAAAATAGTCCACTGATGAGCAAAAAAGGCAGCAGCAATAATAATTTGGCAGGCAAATCGTGTTTATTCAGCTGACGTTTAAATCGTAAATAACTCTTCACATCCCCCATAGCGACTCCTTTACTTAACTACACATTTTCTTTTTAAATAGCCAGCTGCTGATGACCGCCATTAAACCAGTAAAAATCCCCGAACTTAAACATCCTCTTTGCCAGCTAATTTGCCCATTGCCAGTTTTTCTCGCTAAATTAGCTACGGTATAATAGCCACCATTCTCTGCCGTAAATAAAAAAGAAAAAAGCGAAAAAGTATCGTCTTCAGGGTTTCCCCTTGAACCACTACCACTGATTAATTGTTGTTCTTCATTACTTTGGCCGATTAAAATGGCTGATGGTGTAACATATGTTGTTGGACTATAGCTGATAGCCTCCTGCAGGTTTGTCGGCCAACTTACCTGACTCAAGACAAAGAAGTAAGCAAAGATTGCCAAACTGAAAAAAATACTCACAAAACTTTTGCGGATAAGTAAAAAAATCAGCAACGTGATAAAATAAAATCCGCAAAGATTAACCAGAAACATTCCAAACACTATTACTAAATAATGCCAGACCGGAAGTATAGTAAGACTGCTCATTTGGCCGCTGACCGTGGTCAATACCGGATAGTCCCAACTACTGGCTTCACCAAAAAGCCAGGCCAGAGAATAGGCAAATACGATTAATAACAACAGGTAGCCAACCGAACGACCTAAAAACTCTAAAAAGTCCGCTAAAAAAATAGTTCGCCGCTGCAAAGGCTGGACTGCTAAAAAACGATATTTATCGTTTTCATTTTGTTTTAACTGATTAAAGCCAAAACACAGCATAAAATAGCAAAGTCCGCCAATTCCCGTCAAGTAGACCGAAAGAGAAATTAAAAAAGTTGCCGTGTTCGTTCCATAGCGAATAGAATCATCAGCAATCTGCTGGTCAATTAAATAATTATTAACCAGTCTTTTGCCATCAACAAATGGTTTTACGTAAAACCCATACGTTTCCACTTCCTCTTCTGGATAATCCCATTCCTGTAAAGGCACATTATAAAAAGTATCAAGTTCCTGATTTTCCCTCTTTAAGCGTTCTAAAAATGTCCCGTGTTCATACACTTCAATTCGCTCTAAATCATTTTGACCACTCTCAAACCAAGCCTGATAATACTGTTCTGAATAATCATAGTCATCTTGAGAAGTGTCTCTATCTAGAAATTCTTGAGCATTTTCACTAATCATTTGATTTCGGGCAGAAATCGCCGCTTGCTCTCTTTGAGCCAACGTTTGGTTTACAAAAAAAAGACCAATAATCAATAAAAAGGGCAAAAGCATTAAAATTGTTGCTGACAAATCTTTTTTTCTCGTTGCCCGTTTAAATTTTAGATAGTAACCTAAATTATTTTTCATATTGTCTCCAATAATCTCCCAGCTGCATGTGAACCATAGCACTTGTCTTCTTAAAATAATGATACCTTATTAAAAGAAGATAAAATAGCAAAAATCGCTACTTTTTTATGGGAAAACAAAAAAATGTTTTTATATAAGAGTTGGAATTCATAATTTTTTGTGGATGAGTAGAAGCGCTCCTCAATTTTTTTATTCTTTGAGACATAAAAAAACTACTTAAGAACTTGCTAATGCAAATTCCTAAGTAGCTTTATAAGTAGCTTTCACCATTATTCATCTGGTTAATCTAACACATCATCACTTTCAGCAATTTCGCCAGCCTCCAACTCAAAGTCGGCTTCCGGATGTAGTGGCTCTGCTTGATCAGTCACCAAGCCAGTCGTTGCGTTCGCATCGTCTGGTTGCATCACAATAGTTTCTACTGAATCTGGCAGCTCGTCATCCAAGCGATAGCTCTGCGCTTGGGTCGCTCCTAATAATTCTAGGATATGCTGCCATTCATCATTGGCAATCACCATCACGTCTGTGCCGTTTTCAGCCTCTAATTTCACAACTGCTTCAAGCTCGTCTCCCACCTGCTGTAAAATTTTCTCCAAAGGCCATTCATTATTATCCAAATTTATTCTTGTTACCATTTATTTTTCCTCCATCAGCAAAATTTATCGTCTTAGCGATAACTTCCTTTCACTATACGGGGGAGCTTTATGGATGGAAACTGTTTTGCTTGAACTTGCTAAGCTGAAAGATACTAAAAGTTTTCCTGTTGAATGTTTTAAAACAGTTTAAAAATTTAGTACATCCCTTTTGGCCTATTTAATCAAGATATTTTTAGCTTGAAAACAACATTCCCTTGCCCCATAATCTGCCTCTTCAAATTAAAAACAATTGGTGAAATTAATGAAATACTTTTGTAATTGTGCAGCTGACAGAGGCGAGCTATTAATTGTTTTTCAAATTAAAGGTGCTCAAGCAAATCTAGTTTCAAGAAAAGACTGTAAGATTACGTTTTCATAACTCGTCATTTGCTAGATTAAATAGCTTTTGTTATATGCAATTATTTTTAAACTAAGCCAAGTTGAAAATTTTTGATTGTCTAATCAGGAAATCTTTTTCTGTTAAATCGTATTTTTATGATTTCCAGCAGAACTCCAGTATGATTACTGCTGTGAGTGTTATATGGTATTCTGCTCAAAAATAATTCTAAACGATTATGATTGTTGGCGTTATTTATAGAACAGTGCGGGTTCGATTCCGGCCACTCACGTAGTCTTGATAAATGAAAAGTGAAATCAGTTGTCCATAAACTGATCTCACTTCGTTTTCATGATATAATGCTGACTTAAATCATCTTTTTCACATCAGCTTGTCAGTAGTATGTCCTCTAATTCCGCCAACAATTTTTTTGCTTCTCCCATAATATAAACTTCGTCAGGAATCACTTTCACAGGCACCAGCTCCTCTGTCAAAATTCCTAAATCATTTTTTAAAAAGCGTAATGACGAATCTAGAACAACTAAATTGGCTTTAAGTTCTGGTTGCTTGCGTTGTTCTTTAGTGATTTTTTCAATTGTATAAAGACCTCCTTCTTTTTGAACAGTATCTTGAAATTCCCTGTACAATCGATTCATAACGGGTCTTCTATTCGCTGCATCTTCTACAACAAAAAGTATTTTCTTCTTAATCATCCGATTCTCTCCTTTTATATCTCATCTATTCGTTTTTTGATTGGACGGGCCGGCACGCCTGCAACCACCGTATTACTAGGGATATCTTGGGTCACGACTGCTCCAGCTGCGACGACTGCTCCATCACCTATTTTGACCCCCGGTAAAATAGTACAATTGCCTCCAATCCAAACATCATTGCCGATAATCACCGGCTGTGCCTGAGCCAACTTTTTCCTTCTAGCTTGGGGATTTAAGGGATGCCCGACTGTCGTAATCAAAGTGTTCGGTCCAATCATGCAAAAATCGCCAATCCTCACAAGTCCACAATCTAAAATCGTCACGTTATAATTCGTTAAAAAGTCTTTGCCGACATGAATATTTAAGCCGTTATCACAGAAAAAATTAGGCTGCATATAAACTGGCCCCTTAGTCGAGCCAAATATCTCTTGAATTTTGATATTCTGGCTGGTTAAATCAGTCGGATCAATCTGATTAAACTCCTGACAAAGTTTCAATGCCCGCTCTTTCGTTTTTACTAGTTGGCTATCAAAAAAATCATATGCCAAACCTGCTGCCTGTTTATCTAGTTCATTCAAAAACTTCACCCCTTATCAAGCAGAATTTTTTATCTGCTTGTTTTCATTCATCATAGCAACTGCTAAAATGAAGTGAAATGGGTTAACTTTAAATTGGAGCAGCGTTCTAAAATTGCCTGAAAATTGAGGGCTATTTTTGAAACACTGTTTTGGAAAAGAGGCCACTATGTTAATTCGAGAACGGTTAGAAACTTTTTCTTTTACGGCTGGCGAACAAAAAGTTGTCGACTATTTATTAGTTGAAGGAGACAATATTGCCGATAAATCCACCAGTCAAATTGCGCAGTCGACTTTTTCTTCAAAGTCGACTTTAGTGCGGATTGCCCAAAAATTAAATTATTCAGGCTGGAGCGACTTTAAAGCTGACTATTTAAGGGAAATTGATTATTTAGATAAATTTGTCGCCAAGGTCGACGCCAATCGTCCCTTCACAAAAACTGATTCTTTGATGTCAATCGCCGCCAAAATTGCCGCTTTAGAAAAAGAAGCGATTGCAGATTCATTGAGTTTGCTTAGTCATAATCAATTGCGTCAGGCATTGACGCTGCTGACTAACGCCAAAACAATTCATCTTTTTGCCGTCAGCAATAATCTTTTACTCGCCCAAGAATTCGCCCATAATATGGCTCGCATAAAAAAAGAGGTCCGCATCCACGCATTGCAAAGTGAGTTAATTTTTCGAGCTGGTTTAGCTGAGGCAGACTCTTGTGCCATTATCATCAGCTATTCTGGGGAAACGGAAGTTCTAAAGGATGTCAGTCATTTATTAAAGCAAAAACAGATTCCAATTATTCTTCTAACGAGCCTCGGAGAAAACAGTCTTTCCCGAACAGCTGATTGCCTCTTGCATTTATCTACGCAAGAAAAGCTGTACTCAAAAATTGCTTCCTTTGCGACAGATTATTCAATTACTTACATTTTAGATGTTCTATACAGCTGTGTTTTCGCCCAAAACTACAATGAGAATTTCAAGTTGAAACAAACTCTTGCCGCTCAAGTTGAAAAACATCGCTCCTCAGATTCTGCCATTTTGAGGGAGGAATGAGAGCAGTCAGTTTAGACAAAATCAAAAAATGAAGATAATAAAAACAGCAGCAAAAAAACTTTTCTGGTTTTTGCTGCTGTTCTCATATCTAAACCTCTAAAACTTCTTCTCTCAAAAAGATAAGCCTACAAAACTCACTCAACTAAAAAGCACCCACTCTTATTATCACGAGTGAGTGCTGATTGAACGAAATCACTGAACTTAGCTTATTTCCGTTTCTTTTTCTTCTTTTTATTTTTCTTGACCATCCGATTCATGGCCATTTTACCAAGCTTACCTTTGACCCCACCGCCGAACATTTGATCCATGCCGGGAATATTATTCATATTGCCTTTAGACATCTGCTGCATCATTTTGCGGGATTCTTTGAATTGCTTGATCATCCGGTTGACTTCGACGACAGAATTCCCAGAACCAGCGGCAATCCGTCGGCGACGACTTGGATTTAATAAATCTGGATCTTCCCGTTCTGCTGGAGTCATTGAAAGGACCATCGCTTTTTTGCGGGCAACATCTTTCGGGTCAACATTGATATTTTCAATGCCGGGCATTTGATTCATGCCGGGAATCATTTTCATCAAATCTTCTAGCGGCCCCATGCTCATAACTTGATCTAATTGTTCGATGAAGTCATTGAAGTCAAAGGAATTTTCCCGCATTTTTTGGGCTAATTCTTCGGCCTTTTTCTCATCGTAATCCTGCTGAGCTTTTTCAATTAAAGTCAGCATATCCCCCATACCGAGAATTCTAGAACTCATTCGATCTGGATGGAAAATTTCTAAGTCAGTTAGTTTTTCACCGGAACCGATAAATTTAATTGGCGCACCGGTCACCGAACGAATTGACAGCGCCGCACCACCACGAGTGTCCCCGTCGAGTTTGGTAATGACTACCCCAGTAATACCCAGTTGTTGGTTAAAACTATCTGCTACATTGACAGCGTCTTGACCGGTCATTGCATCGACAACCAAAAGAATTTCATTTGGCTGGGCAACTTCTTTAATTTGCTTCAATTCATCCATCAGAGTTTCATCGATATGTAGACGCCCCGCCGTATCAATGATGACATAATCATTTTTCTTTTCTTCGGCTAACGCCATCCCTTGGCGGACAATTTCCACTGGGCTGACGTCGGTACCCATATCAAATACTGGCACATCTAACTGTTGGCCTAAAACCTTCAACTGATCAATCGCCGCTGGCCGATAAACGTCACCGGCAATCATTAAAGGCCGGGCATTTTCCGTTTTGATTAAATGATTGGCAAGTTTTCCGGCAAAGGTTGTTTTACCAGCACCCTGCAACCCAACCATCATAATGACTGTTGGAATTTTAGGAGATTTATTCAAGCCAACGGTTTCTGAGCCGAGGGTTTTGGTTAATTCTTCGTCAACAATTTTGACAATTTGTTGGGCTGGTGACAAGCTGTCTAAAACTTCCACCCCAACTGCCCGTTCGCGAACATTTTTGGTGAATTCCTTCACCACTTGCAAGTTTACATCGGCTTCTAATAGAGCCAGCCGAATTTCTCGCATCATTTCTTTGACATCAGCCTCGCTGACTTTTCCTTTGCGCCGCAGCTTGCTTAAAGCACCCTGCAGGCGTTCTGTTAAACTTTCAAATGCCATGACTTAATTCCATCCTTTATTCGTCAATTTCTTGGATTGCTTCGATAATTTCTTGAATTTTTTTATCTTTTGGATAGGTCTCACTGATGTATTCACTCAGTTTATCTAATAATTCTCCCCGAACGATGTAATCGGAAAACATCGACAGCTTCCGCTCGTAGTCCTCAAGAATTTTTTCCGTACGCTTAATATTATCATAGACGGCTTGGCGACTGACCTGATACTCTTCGGCGATTTCCCCCAATGAAAAATCATCCGCATAATACAGCTCCATGTAATTCATCTGCTTTTCAGTCAGCAGTGTCGAATAAAATTCAAATAGCGCATTCATGCGATTGGTTTTTTCAAGCTCCATGGATACTCGCTCCCTCAGTCGTTTTTTTTAGCCAGTCTTCATCAGACAAAACCGTCAAGCCTTGATTGATGAAATAGGCCGTCGCTACGCCAACGCCGGCGACTTTTACACCGGAAAAACTACCGTCATAAATTAGACCGCAGCCGCAACTAGGACTTTTTGCCTTTAAGACCACCGTGGTTATGCTGGCCTCCTGCAATTTTGCGAAAGCTTTGATGGCACCAGCTTTAAAGCTTTCCGTGACATCTTCGCCGGTTTTTGTCATAACTTTGGCTTGATTTTGCCAAACCGCAAAGCCATCACCGCCGACAATCTCCGCTGGTGTTCGCGGCGTTTGTAAACCGCCGATGACCTCAGGGCAAATCATCACAGCTTCACCTTGTTGAACCAAAGTCTGCAGCTGAGCAACTGGATTACTGCCGCCGTCATAGCGACACTTGACTCCGCCCAGACAGCTGCTGATTCCCATGATTGGCTTGTTCATTTTTAGCTGGCCTCCTTGGCTGATCAACGTCTAAAAATTGCTTTTTTATTATAACATTTATTCCCGCTGAACAATAGTCCTACTCTTTACTTCTATGTTAAAATGGGCATAGAACTATCCAGTTTTACTTATTACATTTAAAATCAGTTCAAGTCGGACATAAGGAGTAAATTGAGTGAAGGAAGATGTGAAAAAAGTATTGGTTGTGGATGACGAGCCGTCAATTTCCACTTTACTAAAATTCAATTTGGAAAAAGAAGGCTATCACGTCACCACTGCTGAAAATGGCCGCTCAGCTTTGGAGCTAGCGTTGAGTGAACCCTTTGATTTTATTATTTTAGATATCATGCTGCCAGGCTTAGATGGTATGGAGGTCACTAAGCGCTTGCGTCAAGAAAAAATTGATACACCGATTTTGATGCTGACGGCTAAAGACGACCAAATTGACCGCATTTTAGGCTTAGAAATGGGTGCCGATGACTATCTGACCAAGCCCTTCAGCCCAAGGGAAGTTTTAGCCCGCATGAAGGCCATTTTCCGGCGAGTAGAACCGCGGGAAACGGCATCAGCAGAAAAGCCCTTTGATGATGAAGAGGAGTGGCTACAGGTGGGCGGCATCAGGGCTGAACTCTCCAATTTCAAAGTGTTAGTTAACAATCAAGAAATCATTTTGACCCCAAAAGAGTTTGAACTTTTGGTTTACTTTATGAAGCGCAAAGACCGGGTAATTGACCGAGATACTTTATTAAATCGAATTTGGCAATTTGATTTTGCCGGACAAAGCCGAATTGTCGATGTCCACGTCTCCCACCTGCGGGAAAAAATCGAAAAAGATCCGAAGCATCCAGAATACCTCCAAACCGTTCGCGGCTTCGGCTACCGTTTTCAGGAGCCAAAAAAATGAGAACTCAGCGGAAACGTTTTGAGTTTGTCCTCAGTCTAGTCGTCGTCTTACTTTTGTTTATCGGCAGCTGGCTGACCATCAATCATTTCTTTAAAGAAGAGGTCATCCAGCAGCAAACCGAATATTTGCAAAAAAACGGCAGCTTGATTGTCACTCAGTTAGAAAACCGAACGATTGATGAAGGCCTTGAGGTGACTGATGAAATCAAACAAATGCTCAATGATTTTGTGACAGATGAGACCGAGCGCATTACCTTGATGGACCGTGACGGCACGATTTTATATGACAGCTACGACCCAACGCTAATGGGAGAGCGCAATGATCGACCAGAGATTCAGGCTATTTTATCTGGAAATTCTTTAGGCTCCTCGTTGCGCCAAAGCGCTACTTTAGGAGAAGAACTACTTTATGTTGCTCTGCCAGTTACCCTGGACAATCAGCGCATCGGTATTTTAAGAATTTCTGAGACAACTGTTGGCTTTGCCAGTTCAGCGGAAAATTTTCGGCGATCCATTTTATTCGTGCTGACGATTGCCTTTATCATCATCGCCCTGATGGTCCTGTATCTAATCCGCCAAAAAAATCGGCCGATGGAGACTGTTCTACCGGTCTTAAAAAAAATGGTGGACCATCCCGAAATTGCCAGTAATATTTTAGAGGCCTCCAATCAATGGGAAGAATTATATTTGACGATTAATCAGCTGAGCGAGAAGATGAGCAGCACTTACTTAGCTTATACCTCCACAGAAAATCAGTTTTATACCTTATTAAATGATTTAATGATTGGTGTTTTCATTATTGATGAAGAGGACCAATTAAAATTTGCGAACCCAAAAATTCGCGAGCATCTGGGCCTCACAGCAATTGCTGAAACGACAGTCTACACAGATGTAATCGAAGATCCGCAATTAATCCGACTGATTCACCAAGCGACCAGTGAGCATCCCCTCGTCCATGAAATTTTGAAGATAAAGTTTCCAAAAGAGCAAGTCTTAGACATTTCGATTCGCTATGTCCAAGATGAAAATCAGGCACCACAACTGATTGGTATTGCCTATGATTTAACCCGCGTCAAGCAGTTAGAAAAATTGCAGCGGGATTTTGTCGGCAATGTCTCCCATGAATTAAAGACACCGGTCACTTCTTTGATTGGTTTTACCGAAACTTTATTAGATGGTGCGAAAGATGATACAGTGACCTTAACTGAATTTTTATTGATTATGCAAAAAGATGCCAAACGGCTGCAGCAGCTGATTCAAGAAATTATTCAGCTGTCACAAGATGGCAAAACAGTTCTGGCCGAACCCGAAAGTGTTGAGCTGCATCAATTATTTACGACAATCAGCGGTAATTACCGCCGCAAGATTGCTGAGAAAAATTTGACCATCACCATCGATGGTCCGGAGCCTGCTTATTTTGTAACCCAGCCGAAATTTTTCCATCCAATTGTGAAAAATTTAATCGAAAATGCTATTAATTACTCCTTTGAAGAAACTACGATTACGATTGCATATCAACTGACAACAGCCCAACTAACTTTTTCCATCACAGATATTGGGATTGAAATTGACGAAGAGGAACAAGAACGTATTTTTGAGCGCTTTTATCGCGTCGACAAAGCCCGTGGCCGTGATTCCGGAGGCACCGGTCTTGGTTTAGCAATCGTGCAGGAATATACAACAGCCCTTGGTGGTCACGTTACTGTCAGCAGCCGCATAAATCAAGAAACAATTTTTACTGTCACTCTACCTACTCATTTATAAAGCACACCGGGAGGGGAAGGAAATTTTTTGTAGCGATACTATTAAGTTAGCTTTTTAATTTAACTTTTGGTGTCGTTACATTTTTTTTAAAACCATCCTATTTTTTTCGCAATGCTTTTATTTTAAATTAGTAATGAACCCCTAATTTGTTTAACCAATACGTAAAAAGACGCAACTACCACTTTGGGTACTTGCGTCTTTCAGGTTTTAAACAAAACTATTTTCGGGGGTGAAAATTAGTTTAATTCAGTAATATCGCCATCAACAGAACGTTGAACTTGCATTGAATTTACTGGTAGATAGCCTAAATCTTGTACGATACCGTTTTGAACATCATCACTCATGATGTAATCGATAAATGCTTGCACAGCTTCATCCGGTTCGCCATTAGTATACATGTGCTCATAAGACCAGATTGTCCAGCTGTTATCTTCAACATTTTCGGCAACTGGTTCAACACCATCAATTGATAAAGCTGTTAAAGAATCATCAAAGTATGAAAAAGCTAAGTAGCTGATTGCGCCAGGTGTTGAGCTGACGATTTGACGAACCGTACCAGAAGAATCTTGTTCCTGTGATTCAATTGGTGTTGCGCCGTCTAAGCCCCATTTTTCAAAAGTTGAACGAGTACCAGAACCACTAGCCCGGTTAATGACGACGATTTCTTGATCTGCTCCGCCGACTTCGCTCCAATTCGTAATTTCGCCGGTAAAGATTTTGACTAAATCATCTTTAGAAAGATCCGTCACACCAACTTCAGAGTTGACAACTGGTCCCATGCCGACAATCGCTACTTGATGGTCCACAATTTTGCTGGCATCCACGCCGTCTTTTTCTTCAGCGAAGACATCAGAGTTCCCAATTGTCACCGCTCCGCTCTCTACTTGGCTCAAGCCAGTTCCGCTACCGCCGCCTTGAACTGAAATTTGATAGTTTGCATTATTTGCTGCAAATTCTTCCCCAGCTGCTTCGACTAATGGTTGTAACGCTGTTGAACCAACAGCTGTGATTTGAACTGTGTCGCCGCTTCCTGTTGCTGATGACCCACTAGATGAATCGCCGGTTGCTCCTGTTGAACCACAACCTGCTAATAGAATTCCTGCAAATACTAAACTAAAAATTGTTTTTTTCATTATTTTTTTTTCTCCCTTTCTTTATTACAAAACAAAGTTTAGCAAACCCATGTAAAGAGAGAATAGACTTTCTGTAAATTAGCAGTAAACTCGTGTAAATTTTAAGTAAAGAAAACTAAGTCCTCTTTACAATACGAAATTTTCGTATAATTTTTAGGCTGGTGCTATGCTCATCTTGTAAGGAAGAGGCTGAGCTATTAGTTGAAACAAAATCGAACTTTACAAACAATGGCTAATAAAAACCGCTTGATATTGTCAATTTGCACTGAGGGCCTACTTGGACCACAGGAGCACACGTACTTTTTATCTCGCAAGACCACAGAGCTAGATACAATATAGTTCAAGGGTTTCATCTGTTAAAAGACTAATATCACAGTCTCAAATAAGCTGAAGGAAGTTGATTTAAATGTTAGAAATCCATTATGTCGTTGCCAGAAATGAACAAGTTAAAACCTATAAGAATCCTGCTGAGTTTGTCGCTCGTCAACAGCTGGAAGTCCCCGATATTGAGGACTACTACACTATTTCCAAAGTTACTTTAGATGGTCAAGAAGTAGCTCTACCTGAAAAAACAATTGGCGGTTTGTTTAATTTCTATAATAAATAAAAAATGGTGTGTGACTTTAGCTGGTCACACACCATTTTTTAGTAATCTATTTCTGACTAAATAAATACTCAGCAATTGAGAGCGCCTTGGCACCATAAGCAGTTGCTGGGCCGCCCCCCATTAAAATAGCAACCTCAACTGTTTCAGATATTTCTTCGAGAGTTGCGCCGGCTTTGATGGCGTCTCTGACATGACCCAAAATACAACCTTCACAACGCACGGAAATACCAATCGCTAGAGCCATCAATTCTTTAACCTTTGCAGGCAAATGTTTTGGGGCTAAAGCTTCTTTGGCTACTTCACTAAATTTCCCCATCAGTCCAGGGGCGTTTCTTCGCAAAGCACTTTGGGTTTTCGCTAAATCCTTGTAATCCTCTTTGTAATCCATTTTGATCACTCCTTATAAATTTTCCTTACCTAAAATAGCTAAGGTTTTAAAACAAATCCAAATTTTTTTAAAAAAAGGATTGAACCAAAATAGCCACCTATTTCAGTTCAATCCAAAGACTTTATTCCGCTAAAAATTCTTCAATAACTTTGACATCATCAAAATCATATTTAATAGTACCGATAATCTGATAAGTTTCATGGCCTTTACCAGCAATTAAGATAATATCATTTTTATCTGCTGCTGCCAGCGCTTTTTGAATAGCTTTGCGGCGATCAACTTCCGTTTCAAAATCGTCGAAGGCTAATCCTGCCACCATATCATCAATAATCGCTTGTGGGTCTTCCGTCCGCGGATTATCTGAAGTGAAGATAACATAGTCACTTAATTTTGCAGCAGCCTGAGCCATTTTAGGCCGCTTCGTTTTATCCCGATCCCCACCAGAGCCGACAACTGTGATAATTTTGCCAGTTTTAATCGTGTTTAAAGTGTCTAACACATTTAATAACCCATCTGGTGTATGGGCAAAATCAACAATAATTGTCTTTTCTTGCTCATTAGGCACCAGCTGCATCCGTCCCCGAACACCAGTGAAGGTATTCAAAGCCGCCACAATTGTTTCTGGAGCAATCCCTTTAACAATCGTCGCACCAACCGCAGCCAGAACATTGTAGACATTAAAATGACCAATTTGCGGCAAACGAACTGGATAGCTTGCGCCATTGACTAATAAATCAAAATGAGTTCCGTCGACTTTAGTTACAATATTTGCCGCTTGCACATCCCCGACACCATTGCAGCCATAGCTGACAATCGTGGCACTAGTCAGTGGCACTAACCGCTCACCATACTCATCATCAATATTGATTACGGCAAATTTTTCTTTGCCGGCATAGGAACTACCCAGCTGAGAGAACAATAAACTTTTTGCTAAGAAATAATTATCCATCGTTTTATGAAAGTCCAAGTGGTCTTGGGATAAATTAGTAAAGACTGCCACATCAAAATCAACACCCCAGGTCCGCCCTTCATATAAAGCATGGGAGGAGACTTCCATCACACAATCCGTGACCCCTTCATCCCGCATTTCTGCAAATAGACCCTGTAAGGTTACGGCTTCCGGCGTTGTATTGACAGTTTCAATCACTCGGTCACCAACTCGATTATAAAGCGTGCCGATTAAACCAGTTTTACGCCCATCTTCACTTAAGATATGTTCAATCATGTGGGTAACAGTCGTCTTGCCATTAGTACCAGTCACACCATACATCTTTAAGGCTTCACTTGGGTAATCATAAAAGGCCGCTGCCAATTGCGGTAATGCTTTATTGGTATCTTTCACATAGATTACCGGCACCTCTGTTTCAATCGGTTTTTGAGCGACAATTGCAATGGCGCCTTCTTCCACTGCTTGTTTGACAAATTTGTGGCCGTCAACAGTATAGCCCTCAATACAAACAAATAAAAATCCTTGTTTGGTTTTGCGGGTATCCTGAGCCACGCCTTTAATATCCAACATATCTAAATTTTCTTCAGTGATATTTTCTAGAGAATTGACTAAAACCCGGGACAATAATTCTGATAATCTCATTTCCATTCACCTAATTCTAATTTTTGATTTTTATAGCTTTCATTATACCAAAATTAAAGGGAATGAGTAGTGTTGATTTTTTTCTTGAAAAAGTTTTTAATCCTGATAAATTCACCGCAAAATAAAAAAACTCAAAAGCCAAGTCACGGGACAGGTGATTAGCTTTTGAGTCTCATAGATTTATTTAATCATACTATGATTTTTAATTGTTTTTTGTTGCCGCGATAACCATGGAAATAGATTCGTGTATAGTACCAAGAAGACGGCGCTGACGATACCACCCTTAATGATATTAAATGGTACAACACCAACTAAAATGTATTGGCCAATGCTCATACCTAGATTAAGACCGAAGAAGTGTAGATACATCGGCGTAATCACAAAATAATTTGCGATACTCATAAAAATAGTTAAGCAAAGGATACCGGTAAATACTCCAGCGGCTTTATTTTTAATTTTGCCAGCACCATGATTAAAGAAATAATACATGGGTAGCGTGAAGACTGTTGTTGCAAGGAAGGATGCTGCATCGCCAATCATATTGGGAACGCTGAATCCTGTAATTGATAAGTGGACGATTGAACGAATCAGTGCCGTTGCAATGCCCGCCATTGGACCAAATAAAAACATACTAATCATCACTGGTAAATCACTAAAATCAATTTTCATAAAACTGAAGGCTGGAATGACTGGAATTTCCAGTACGGTTTGTAACACTGTCGCCATCGCCGCCAACATTGCGACAACCACCATTTTTTGAACACGATTGCTTTTCATTGAAATCCTCCTAGTGCAAGGACTCATCTTCAACGAACCTATCAAATCAGTCGTAAATCAAAATAAAAAACTCCATTTTTTCCACAGGAAAAAATAGAGTTATCTGATTAACAATCTAATTCAAATAAGCCCTATCTTCTTTATCCAGACTATACTGTCGGTATCGGAATTACACCGATTCGGCCGCTTTGGTAAAAAGCAGCTCGTGGACTATAACCACCGGTCGGGAATTACACCCTGCCCCTGAAGACGAACCTCGTTCATATTTTATTTTTATTACATCTTTAATTATACAAGTTGTCCAAAAAATTACAACCTTTTTGTTTCAAAAAAGTGAATTATTTCACTTGCTCCTTAAGTTGGTTGACTTCTTTATGACTTAATTCGCGAAATTGACCGGTTTGAACTCCCTTAAGTGTCAGCGGACCGTATTGCTCCCGTTTTAATTTTTGAACGGGAAACCCAACTGCCTGCAGCATGTTTTTCACTTGATGGTTGCGTCCTTCGTGAATGGTCAGCTGCACAATACTCGTGCTAGTCTTATGATCGGTAGAAATAATATCAAAACGTGCCGGCGCTGTTTTCTTCCCTTCGATGCGCACGCCTCGGGTTAAAGGCATCAAATCTGGCTTAGTTGCAATGCCTTTGACTTTTGCCACATAGACCTTGTCTACTTCATGTTTCGGATGGGTTAATAAGTTGGCCAGCTCACCATCATTGGTTAATAATAACAATCCGGTTGTATCATAATCCAAACGCCCCACTGGATAAATCCGGCGCGTTTCATCTGGAATCAAATCAGTGACAACTTTGCGTTCTTTGTCATCTGTAACTGACGATATATAGCCGCGAGGTTTATTTAGTAAATAATAAACATAATCTTCTTGGGTAATCGGCACCCCATCTACCTCTACTTGATCGCCTTTTGCGACTTGGACTCCAAGCTCGGTCACTAATTTGCCGTTAACTTTGACCCGTCCTTGTAAAATATATTCTTCAGCTTTGCGTCGTGAAGCGATACCCGCATGAGCGATAACTTTTTGTAATCTTTCCATATTCATTTTCCTCCTCAGGAATTTTATTGCATTTTATTTTTATTCTTCCTCAGAAGTTTCTTCAAGTAGGTCAGATTGCAGCTGGTCCTTTTCGCTCGCCACTGTCTGATTAGACTTTGCTATGTCAGAGGCATTGGCTTTGTCCGTAGCCTTTTCTGTGGCATCCTCGTCAGCCGCATTCTCAGTAATTTCGGTTCCATCGGCTGTAGCAGAATTTATTTCTTCTGCTACATCAGTGGTAGCCTGTTCATCCTTCACTGCATCCTCTTCATAAGCTAAGTCGCTTTTATTATAGCGCTCAAAGAATAAATCAAAGGGCATCTCTGCCTCCAATTGTTCTTCCATACCATCGATAGGCGGTAATTCCTCCAAAGATTTTAGCGCAAAGTAATCCATAAAGAACTCCGTTGTCCCATATAAAATTGCTCGACCGGGGCCCTCCACACGACCTTTTTCTGCGATTAATTGATTAGCTACTAACTTTTGAACGGCCCCGCTGGATTGGACTCCGCGGATTTCATCAATCTGCACCCGGGTAATCGGCTGTTTGTAGGCGATGATCGATAATGTTTCCAAAGCCGCTTGGGATAATTTATTGGAAGCAGGTGATTGAGCATAACGCTTCAACAGCGGCGACATTTCTTTTTTAGTCGTCAAGATAAAATGATTGCCGGTTTCTAAAATATTCAACGCACTGTTTTTATTTTCATAATACAACTGCTTTAATTCATCTAAAGACTGATAGACATCGGCAGTATCTATTTCCAACAGATAACTAAGTTCCTCTAAGCCAATGCCCTCCTCACCGACGACAAATAGCAGGGCTTCCAAATCTCGTAATTTACTCATTTTCTATACTCCTATCAATCGGAAAAAGGGTAATTTGACTATAATTTCCCGATTGTTCGGCGCGAATCACGCCGCCTTTCATCAATTCCAAAAGGGCCATAAAAGTTGTTACAATGTCAGCTTTGGTAAAACTAGTAAAAAATGTTTCAAATTTCTGACCGGTCTTGGGCACTTTTTTTAACTTGGTTTCAATATAAGCCATCTTTTCTTCAATCGAAATATTATCCGAGGTAATGGTGGTTTCCAACGGCTGCTTTTTCCGACGTTTTTCCAACATTTGATGGAAAGCAAAAAACAAGTCTATTGTGTTCAATTGGACTGTTGGCCGCTGATCTGGTTTTTCTTGATAAGAAGAAATATCCATCGGTTCTTTAGTAAAATACAAACTGCGCTCTTCGGCCTTTTCCGAAAGGACCTCCGCTGCATATTTAAATTTGCGATACTCCAAGAGTTGCGCCACTAAAGCATCCCGCGGATCTTCCCCTTCGATTTCTTCATCAGGATCAATTTCCAATTCGGGTTTTGGCAGCAGCATTTGACTTTTAATTGCCATCAAAGTTGCCGCCATCACGATATACTCGCCAGCCAGTTCCAATTCCAAGGTTTTCATCGTATGAATATAATGCATATATTGTTCCGTCACCTCGGCAATCGGAATATCGTAAATATCAATTTCAAACTTTTTGATTAAATGCAACAGCAGATCCAGAGGACCTTCAAATACATCTAATTTTACTTTTATTTCTTCCACAGTAAACTCCTTTTGAGCTTGAGACTAGTGCAACCTTCAAGCCCGCGGAAAATATTCTTTATAGACATCTGTCATCCGTTTTTTGGTAATATGGGTATAAATTTGCGTTGTAGAGATATCAGCATGACCTAACAACTCCTGTACCGTCCGCAAGTCAGCTCCATTTTCCAGCAAATGGGTAGCAAAACTATGGCGTAAAGTATGGGGTGTGACCGTTTTTGTGATGCCAGCCTCTCGCACTAGCGCCTTTAAATTTTTCCAAATACCTTGCCGTGATAATCCTGTTCCATGACTGTTAACAAAAAGAAAAGTTTCATCGGGATGCTTTTTAGTTAAGAGCGGGCGAGCTTCCTGTAGGTAACGCTCCACCCAGTGAATCGCATAATCCCCTAGCGGAATAATTCTTTCCTTATCGCCTTTACCAATCGTTTGAATTAAACCCATCGCCAAATGTAAATTGCCTAAGCGCAGGCCAATTAATTCACTCACTCGCAAACCGGTGGCATACATTACTTCTAAAATGGCCCGATCGCGAATTCCTAATGTTTTGGTTGTATCCGGCGTTTCAATCAACCGTTCAACCTCTTCAATGCTAAGAGTATTGGGTAATTTTTGATTTTTTTTTGGTGAATCAATGTGTTGCATCGGATCGTGATCGACAAAACGCTCCTGCCGTAAAAATTGATGAAAACGCCGCAAGGTTGAGACCATGCGGGTAATCGAAGCCGCAGCCAAACCATCTTCTTTTAATTTTTGCAAAAAATCCAGCACCACAAAGCGGTCAACCGCCGACCAAGTTGTAATGTTTTTTTCCTGCAGGAACTGATAATAATGTTGCAAATCTCGTTGATAACTGACCCGAGTATTTAACGACAAGCCCCGCTCAATCGTCAAATACTGCAAATAATCTTTAATCTGATCCTCCAACGCCTTCACCACCTTCAACCTTTCTATTTTAGCAAAAAAAAGCCAAAAAAAATAGCACCCTCAACGATTTGTCGGCAAATAAAAACATCTGCCTGAATTAGACAGATGCCTCTTGCGTTTTTGCAGCTAATTTCGCGGCTGCTTGTTTTTGCTGGCAATCTTGACAAATACCGTGGAAGGTTAGCCGATGATCTTTCACAAGAAAATGAAAACGCTCCTCGACAATTTGTTCAACACCTAAAAGTAAGTCTTCTTCCACCTCTTCAATATTTCCACATTCTAAACATAAAAGATGATGATGGAAATGTTGAGCGCCCTCTTTTCGCAAATCATAACGGGCCAAGCCATCATTGAAGCTGACCTTGTCGACAATTTTTAAATCCGTTAAAATTTCTAAAGTCCGATAGACGGTGGCTAAACCAATCTCAGAATTTTTTTGTTTGACTAAAAAATAAATTTCTTCGGCAGACATATGATCTTTTTCATTTTCAAGAAGTACCAGTAAGGTGGCTTCTCGCTGAGGAGTCAACTTAAAGCCCGATTCATGCAATTGTTTTTTGGTTTTTTTCAAGGCTAATGCTGTATTCATCTTTCTCCTCCGCTTTCCAGATTATAATTATTTTAAATTAATTCGAATAATCTCGTTGATAGATTAAAACAATTATAAAATAAGCGCCGATAAATAGCAAGCAATTCTCAATTAGATTTTTCAATTAAAATAGTGAAGCCGTCTTCTTGTTTGATTTTTTTATTCTTCAATAAATTGCCAATAGCTCGCTTGAATTGGCCTTTACTGATGCCAAAGGTCCGTTTAATTTCTTCGGGATCAGATTTATCTGTAAAGGGAATTCGTTTTTCAGCTGAACGCTCTAAGACCACCAAAATCATGGCCGCATCATCACTGATGGTTTCATGAGCCCGTGGTTTTAAGGACATGTTTAAAACACCATCCGGACGCACACCAATTACTCGTCCCTCCACCACTTGACCTAAGCGGGGTTCAGTAAAGCGTTCTGAAGGATGCACAAAACCGATATAAAAATCATCGGTTAGCAAATAGCTGCCGATTAATTTCAAACGATAGATTGTCCCTTTAATGTCCTTATTTTTCAGTTCCTCGGTTCCTCGACGGCTCATTGCGGTAAACATTTTCTCCTCAGCTAAGGTTGCCCAGATGCGATCTTTGGCATCAACTTTTAAACCGACCATTAAACGATCGCCAGTTTTAGGCCATAATTCCCGCATCGTTGGCAGCTCGTCTAAGGAAACAACCACATCTTTATCTGGTAAGCCAATATCCACAAAGGCTCCTAAATCTTTTCTTGTGCCCGTCACTTCGCCAAAGGCATATTTGCCAATGCCGGCAGCCGGAATTTTCGTTGTAATAGCTGCTTGATGCTTTTGATTAATAAAACCAAAGCCCTCTACTGCATCTCCAAGTTGATGGCTGCCTTCTTTTTTATCTAATTGAAAAGTCATCCCATTTTTTTGTAGAAAATAATAGTCTTCATTTTCATCGGTAATCAGTCCCGTAAAGACCGTCGCTAACAATTCGTTCATTTTTAATCCTCCGCTTTTATAAAATAAATCTCAATAAGGCAATTGTCACAATCCCGACAATCACCGTTTTCATCAAATCCTTAGTCCGCATTGCAACAATTAAGGTCGGCAGACAAGCCAGAAATTCTAAGCCCTTTAAGCCTGGAAAGGCACCTTCTCGATACTCTAGAACACTTTGCAGCAGCAACGCTGTTAAAATACACAGGGGCAGGTAGCTTAAAAATCTTTCCAGCCAGTTGGGGAAGACCATTTTTTTAGAAATTACAAATGGCACAATCCGTGGTATCCAAGTCACTATACAACAGCCCACCAACATAATCAAAAAATAATTACTCATCACCGGTCACCGTCCCTACTAAACAACCGATTAAAGTCGCTAAAATAACAGCTAATTCTGCTGAGACAAAGGCCATCGCCACATATAAACTAACACAAACAACTAAAATAATCATCAAGGTTTGTCTGGTTTTTTGCTTGAGGGGCGTTACGGCCTGTAGGGCAAACAAGCCGACAAACATCGCAGTCAGAGCAAAGTCCAAACCTAATATTTCTGGATCAGGTAAAATCCCCCCCAAAAAACCGCCTAAGCCTGTTGCTAAAATCCAAGCTAAATAAGCTGTGACATTTAACCCATTGGTCCAAGCTACTGAAACCTGATTGCCTTTACTGATGACCGTTGCCAAAACTCCATAAGACTCATCCGTCAGCAAAGTCCCAATGCCGATGCTTTTTACCAATGGGGCTTTTTTAAAATGATTGGCCACCGACATGCTCATCAAAAAATGCCGCAGATTCACTAAAAAAGTCGTTAAAATAATGGCTAAAACCGGTGTCTGAAGCGCCAGCATACCGCTGATTATAAATTGAGCACTGCCTGCGTAAATAAAAACCGACATCAGCATAATTTCCATGACAGATAAACCGACACCTTTTCCGACGACGCCAGCGGCAATCCCAATGCCGATGTAGCCTAAAACAGTTGGCAGACAATCTTTAATTCCCTGTTGAAACGTTTGATACTCCTTTGTTATCTCCATTTAAACAACCCTCTTCTTCCCGTTATTTCCATATATTACCGAAGAAAGATGGTGTGTGCAAGAAAAAACCGATCAGATTTTCACAAAAAGAAAAGACCGCACCATCAGCCCAGACAACAGATAATAACCAATTGCTCCATTTACCAGGTTGTCTACTTTTTTAAGGTAAAAACATCCATAAGCAGCCCTTGTGTTAGCTATCTATTTTGACTAATGTCACGATCTTTAAACTTATATTTAATTCACTCTGGTGTTGGGACCACCAGGACCATTTCCTTTAAACCAACTTGTCTTACAGTTAACTGTGACTAGATAGGTTCTGGAGCCGTTGCTTTCAACACGATATAGATTATAAAAGCCATCACCATCCACAATTAAGGCCGGTTCAAACGCATAATTATCACCGCTGAAATAGCCTCGTTCACGGCAGACATTCAAAACTTTTTCTTGAATGCCACTGCCCCAAGTCCAAGCGCTATCTGTTGTGTTAGCAATGTCAGTCGGGTTTGATTCGACAATCGGTTGGCCATTATCATTCATCACAAAGCCAACTAACGCACCGCCATCACCAACCGTATAAGATGTATTTCCAGAATAGGATGGTGTGCTGGCTGCGTTGGAGCCGCTAGCTGAGTTTGAACCAGAGCTACCACTACTTGAGCCAGAACTTGTAGAGCCGCCAGAGGTTGAACCGCTGGCACTTTCTGTTGAACTGCCGCCACCTGAAGTCGTACCGGAATCGCTAGCTGTGCTACCTCCGTTATTATCGCCTTCATTTGTTGCGCCGTTTAAAGCAGTGTTGACTTCTTCTAATTGGCTCAATAAATCCGTCACCAATTCTTGATTTTGAACAGCTGCCACAGCTGCTGTAGCGTTGTTAAATTGTTCGGTTGTGGCACCACTGACGACAGCGCCATCAGCATAGACAACTGCCACTGCTTGAATAGCAGCCTGTAAGGTTTGATATTGACTATTAGCTTCAGCTAAAGCTTGATTCAATAACGTACTCAAGCCATCTGTTCCGCTAGCTTCAGTAACTGTAATCGGACTATTAGAAGCTAATAAAGGATTTTCAGCCAAAGCATCGCCATTAATAATTGGCGTGGTGAATAAATTATTGATACTGCGAATGCTGCTGACTTTTTCTGCTACTTGATCATAATCTGTAACTAAAGCGTCATAACGATCTGAGCTTTCATATTCATCAATGCTTGCCTTCAAGCTGTCTAAATCATTGCTGACCATCTCAGGGTTGATAAACACTTGGCTATCATCAGTATAATAATCTGCCAATTGTGTTTCCAAGTCATCAATTGCATTGGTAATCGACTCTTGAGTGGCTTGTTCTTGATTGGCTGCATTTTGCTGATAGGCATAGCCAGCACCAACTGCTCCTAATAAAACAACTGCCGCAACTCCAGCATAAATCCATTTTTTACGATTAGCACTACTGGTACGTTTTGGAATGGCATCCTCTGCTACTGTCTCAGAAGCTTTGCGTTTAGGCTGTTTATCAGAATCATTCTCTGAATTATTCTCTGAAGCTTTGCCCATCTTCTCAATCTTACGCTCAGAGTCAGCTTTCCGTTCAGGGAAGACCGATTTTTCTGGTGCTGAGCTTGGTTTTTGTGGTGTTTCTGCTGGTTCAATTGGCGTTGGTGTCGCATCATCCATCGGCTGCTGCGCCTCTGCCTCAGCTTTGGCCTGCTCTCTAGCCAGACGAGCTTGTTCCCGTTCTGCTGCAATCCGGGCATCCTCAGCTTCTTTTTCTTGAATCAAACGTTCAAATTCTTTTTCACGTTTGACGGTCTCCGCATTTTCGACGGCTTGGGCCACTCGTTCCACCTTGGCTTTTTCCGCTTCTTCGGTTGCTTTTTTAGCTGCCGCTTCTTTGGCAGCAATTTCGGCTAACTCAGCCTCAACCTTCGCTTTTTCAATGGCCAATTCTTTTTCGCCAAAAACTGGCAGCTTGTCTTTAATTGAAAACTTAGGTGCTTGATCAGCCGATGTCTCTGACTTGTCAGCCGCCGACTCTTCCTGAGTTTCCTCAGGTGTGACAGATGCAACCTGGTCGGTATCAGATAAATCTTGGATATTCACCTGTAAATTTTTATCTGTTTTCTTCGCTGGAGTATCGCCTTTTGGCTCGTTGTTCTCATTTTGAAGAGGTTCACCTGTTGGCTTTTGTTCAGTAGATTCGCTTGTTTCATTAGCTTCTGTTACAGAGTCCTCAGTTTCAGCAGCTACTTCGCTATTTTGCTCCTCGCTGTCATCTGAAGCTGAGCCAACTGGAGTACTCTCCTCAACTGATGCAGAACTTTCCTCTGATACTTCTTGAACCTCTTTAAATTCAGTCATTTCTACTGCTTGACTGTTATTATCTACCTCGTTAACTGCTACAATCTCTTCACTACTGATTTCTGCTGAACCTGAAGGAGTGAGGGATTGTTCTTTCTCAGGCACTTCTTCATCGAGCTTATCTTCTAAGCTACTTTGACGATTCTGAGCGGCTTGCTCTTCTTCAATTTCAGCAACTTCTTCGGCCGTATATTCATGACGATGTTCCTTCATGTACTGGGCTAAGATATGGTTCGCTGACTCCTCTTCAGTATCCTGCTCGCTTTGCCGCAATTGAGCTTGGGCAACAATTTCTTTGGCTGTCAGTTTTTTAGGCTTAGCTGATGCTCTGTCAGCTTGCTTGGACTCCGATTTTGTGCCCCGCTTTTCCAGATTGGCAGTTTCTTCGGGTTCTTCTTCCACAGAAGCCTCTGGAGAAAATTTGCTTAAGCCGTTTTCATTAGCGGCGGATTCTTTAGTTTCAGCATCATTTAAGTCTTCATCAAGAATTTCTTTAACGGAACCAATTGGCATCTCTTCAAATTCAGACCACTGAATATCATCATTAATCGGTGTTTCTTTCATTTCAGAATCTTTGTCTGAATTAGGCTCGTTTGGCGCTTTAGTCTCTAGGTTATCTTGGTCAGCCTTTGTATCAGTCTTGGAGGCATCGATTTGGTTTTTATCGGTCTTATCAGCAGCTGTTTTGTTTTCTTCTGACTTCAATTCCTCTGGAGTCTTCGCTGCAGCTTTCTTTTTCTTCTTACTCATCTGGCGGAGTTCACCTTCTTTTTGATTTTCTACTATATTATTTTGGCTATTATGTTCTACTGGCTGCTCATTCTTACCGTTAGCAGCTTCTTGCATCCCGCCGAACAAGCCGGGGGGATTCGTTTGAATAACATCCGCTTTTTCCCTGCTATTTGCTTCTTCAGCAAAAAGAGTTGGCGGATAAAGTTTGCGTTTAACAGGCAGTCTGTTTACCGGCAGGTGCTCAAATAGTGCTTTTTGGGCGGAAATCATTTGGGCAGCCAGGGTAATGTCTGCTGCATTATGTACCAAATCAACTTTTTCTGATTCCTCAGTTTCCTTAACCCTTTGCCCATCAGAAGATTTTACTGACGGTCGATTGCCCACTCGTTTATGAGGATTGATTGCAATTATTTCAGGTAAATCAGTAGGCGCTGTATCCTGCAGACTACTTAATAAATTGCTAGCTTGAATCAGATCGGTATCTGACCAAGAAACTTGATCAGGAGTCGGCGCTGGCTTAGTCACTGCTGGAGCAGCTGGCTTAATTTCGCTAGGGACTTCATTGTCATCAGCCGCCGCTAATTCCCATAACGGATAGCCGCAAATCGGACAGTAAGCTAAATCGCCAGAATATTCATAACCACAGGCTGGGCAATAATTATCCTGCAACACTATGCGCTCCCCTCATCACTAATTTTTAATGTAGCATAGTTTTTCTGGTCTATAAAGTTGCTTTAAGATAATTTAAAAAAGACCGGCTTTGCTGCATTTGAAAAAATATCCAAAAGAAAAACCAGAAAACTCCTGGAAGCCTGCTGGTTCATCCATAGATATTAAACAGTATAACATTTTTTTAGTGGATAAAAAATGTTACCGTGAAAATTTGAAGAACTTGATTAAATCTTTAATACCGCTAGTCAGAGCAATCACCAAAGGAACAACTAAAACGATTAAAATAATCAGTAAAATCCCGTTGGAGATACTGAGCATCCAAGTGACATCTAAATAGCCCCATTGTTGACTTAGCAGCAATAATTCAGAGGTGAAATGTGACAGGATAAAATACTGCAACGCTAAAATTCCCGCAGCAATCACAAACATCAGCATCACATTCAATAATAGATTGTTAACAATCGCTAAATGAACTCCGCCACTAGCTGCCTCAATTTCTTCAATCCAATCTTCTTCCTCATCTGAAGAAAGCGCCCGCTCCTTCGTATCAGCTGACTCATTGACTACATACTCCTCCACCATCGCCTCAATTTTTGTGGCAGCCGGCTGCTGTGTAGTAGACTCATTAGCTATTAGTGAAGTATTTTCTGAAGATGAAGCTTGTTGAGTTAAGGCTAATTTTTCTTTTTCAGCCTGTAACAAGGCTTCAACAACTGCTAATTCTTCTAAAATCCGGGAAATAGTTCCTGCTGTTATTTCAGGCTCTGCAACTACTGCCTCACCTGATAGCGTATTTGATAAATCTTCAGAAGCTTCGACTAGTTCAGTAGTGTCATCCGTTACCTTTTCTTCTGAGCTATCCGCAACTGCTTCCTCAGTTGAAGTGACAGCTTCTTCTGAAACTTCTTCTGGACTTTCTTCAATGATTAATGACTCATTTGCCTCAGCTGATTCGTCATCCTCCTCAACATCATCTGCAACTATCGCCATCTCTGCTGAATCTTCAGCTGCCTCGACTTGAGTTTCCTCATCAGAATTATCTGATTCAGTTGTTATATTTACAAGTTCAAAAGCTGAGGCTTCATCAGTTTCTGGTTCTGGCGTTTCTACGGCAGTTTCACTGTCTGAAGCAAGCAAATCAGCATCGACTTCAGTTGTTGCCTCTATTTGCTCTTCAGTTAAGCCATCATCATCTGATACTGCCATAGTGTCCTCCTCAAAAAAATCCTCCGTCAAAACAGAAGAATCCACATCTGTTAAGGACGCCATTTCTTCAATGGCAACAGCTGAACTCGAATTATTGTTTTCCTTCGCTAACTCTTCTTTTTTCCAAGGTAAAATGACGCTCTCTTGGATTATATCGGTATTAGAAACTGCTTCAACTGTTTCAGTTTCAGCCAACTTCTCCCCAAAGCCAGCTGGAAAAGCAAAGATTACCTGACTGCTGCTGGCAATCGGTTCTTCGCGATTTATAATATTTTCGGGAATCTCTTCATCAGAAATTCCAGCATTGGGATGATTGGTTCCGCTGGTTCCCCGCAATTGAAAGCCGCAATTTGGACAGTAATCCAATAATTCTAGATTTACATAGCCGCATTTTGGACAAACTGCATCTACCAATAAACTCACCCTTTCTTTACTACTTGTTATTATTATAAATTTATCATAAAGCCGGCTGACTTCCAACTGATTTTCATGACTTTCTCAACTTTTTGCCACAAAAGTAAAAAACCTGAATGCTTTTTAACATTCAGGTCCTTGAAATTTATGCTTTTTATTCTAGAAAATCTCGTAACTGTTTAGAGCGAGATGGGTGGCGTAATTTCCGCAACGCTTTGGCTTCAATTTGGCGAATCCGTTCTCTAGTAACACCGAAAACTTTGCCGACTTCTTCTAACGTTCTAGTCCGACCGTCATCTAAACCAAAACGCAAACGCAGCACGTTTTCTTCACGGTCTGTCAAGGTGTCTAAGACATCTTCTAATTGTTCCTTCAATAATTCGTAGGCAGCATGTTCTGCTGGACTGGTTGCTTCTTGGTCTTCAATGAAATCACCTAAGTGGGAATCATCTTCTTCACCAATTGGCGTTTCTAATGAAACTGGCTCTTGGGCAATTTTTAAAATTTCCCGAACTTTTTCAGTCGGTAAGTCCATTTCAGCACCGATTTCCTCTGGTGTTGGTTCCCGGCCTAAGTCTTGCAGTAATTGCCGTTGAATCCGGATCAATTTATTGATGGTTTCCACCATATGCACTGGAATCCGAATCGTCCGTGCTTGGTCGGCGATTGCCCGGGTGATGGCTTGGCGAATCCACCAAGTTGCATATGTCGAAAATTTAAAGCCTTTGCGGTAATCAAACTTTTCAACAGCCTTCATCAGACCCATATTTCCTTCTTGAATTAAATCAAGAAATTGCATGCCACGGCCGACATAACGTTTGGCAATACTAACTACCAGACGTAGGTTGGCTTCTGCTAAACGTTGTTTTGCTTCTTGGTCGCCTTCTTCAATCTTTAAGGCTAAGGCAACTTCTTCTTCGGCATTTAACAGAGATACCCGACCAATTTCTTTTAAATACATCCGTACTGGATCATTAATTTTAACGCCAGTCGGTGCAGATAAATCTTCTTGTTGGGCCTTTTCGGCTACTTTTTCATCTTTTTTCAAGCTGTGGGTCGAAGGGTCGCCATTTTCGTCGACAACACTGATGCCGGCATCTTCAACTTGTTGAATCAGCTTGTCCATTTCTTCAGCACCTAAAGAATAAGGTGTAGCCAATTGGTTCGTTAGTTCATCATAGACCACTTGACCTTTTGGTTTGTTTTCTTTGATAAAATTGGACAGTGCTTTTTCATAGGTTAATTTTTTTGTTTCTTCAGCCATCTAAAAAGGGCCCCTTTCAAAAGCATTACGCTTGCTTTAATTGTTTAATCAAATTAAATATTTCAATCTGCAATTCCACTTCCAACTGCCGGTTGCCTTTTTGGCTGGCTTCTTGCTGCTGTCGTTTTTTTTGATTGATTTCATCAGCAATGCTGGCCTTGGCGATCACCTGCAGTAGATCGTGAATTTCTTGGGGAGAACTTTCCTCCGACAGATTGAGATAAGCAATTTCAATGGCGAACTGTTTCAGTTGCGGATCTTTTAAAAAATCTAAAAAATCAGCAAAGACAAACTCGTGAACAGTTGCCAGATAACCTTCTAATAAAACATATAATTCTTGATAACTATCATGGGCAAAATGAAACTCGACTTGGCTCAACTGCCTGCGCACTGTAATCTCATTGAATAAGCGGTACAAAAGCATCTGCTCAGCTTTTTCCACTTGACTCAGCTTCTTCTTAGGCGCTGGAGCGACTGTTGGCAGCTCATCTGGAACTGAATACTGCTCTACTTGAACTTGCCGCCGCTGTTCTTGCCGCTGGGTTTCCTTCAATAAGCGCAGCTGCTGTTGCAAGGTGTCCCGCCCTAGATTAAATTCCTGGGCCAATTGCGTCAGATAGCGATCTTGTTCAATTGGGGAAGAAACTTCTACTAGTGCTGTCAAGACGTCTTCAATGTATTCCAGTTGTTCTTTTTCATTTTGCATATTGCGATTGTGTCGCAAATAATTTTTCTTAAAGGCAAAAACCGTTTCCTGACCGTGTAATAAAACCTCAGCCAAGGCCTCGTCGCCATATTTTTTGCGGTATTCATCCGGGTCAAGCTTTTCCGGCAAACTAACAATCGTCACATCGAGACGGCTATTACTTTGCAGCAATTGAATCCCGCGGTTGGTCGCATCGACACCCGCAGCATCCCCGTCATAGGCGATGACTACATGTTTAGCGACTCTTTGGATCCCGGCAATCTGCTGGTTTGTCAAGCTGGTCCCCATTGAAGCAATGCCGTTTTTAACACCGCTTTGCCACGCTGAAATGACATCCATAAAGCCTTCAAATAAAAAAACCGTCTGCGTTTTACGAATGGTTGGTCGCGCTGCAGCAAAATTATAGAGGACATCCCGCTTGTTAAACAAAACTGTTTCTGGGCTGTTCAAATACTTTGGCTGATCTTCACCGGAAAAATCTTCCGTCGGCAGTAATCTGCCGGAAAAGCCAATCGTGCGTCCTTGAAAGTCTTGGATGGGAAACATAATACGCTGGTAAAAGCGGTCTAAAAAGTTTCCATCACTTTGCTGGACAAATAGACCTGAGGCTTCTGACAATTGCGGATCAATTTTTTCATTTTCAAAAATTTTTGCTAAAAAAATCCGCTGCAAAGGGGCAAATCCTAATTTAAAATCCGTGATTAACTCTTTGGTTAAACCACGCTGATACAAATATTCCAACGCCTCTGCGCCGGCTTTCGTGTTCATCAACATGTGGTGATACAACTCTTGGGCTTTTTCATGAAGCTCAATCAATTGTCGTTGCTGTGAATTTTGGGTGTCTTCCCTTGGTGTGGCCTGCTGCCATGCTTGATCAATTGGAAGGTTCTCTAATTCGGCAACTTTCACGACTGCTTCAGGAAAGCTCAATCCTTCGATTTCCTGAATAAAGCCAAACACATTTCCGCCTTTACCGCAACCAAAGCAGTGAAATATCTGCTTGTCCTCCGCCACTGAAAAGGATGGTGATTTTTCATTGTGGAAGGGACACAATCCAAGATAATTCTTCCCGGATTTTTTCAACTGGACATATTGTCCAATCACTTCGACGATATTGGTCTTTTGCCGAATTTCATCGATTTTGGCATCGGGTATTCGACCGGCCATACTTTCACCTCCAAGGTTTGGAAATGATGCAACCTATGACTCGAAAAATCGCACCAATCAGAAATCAGCGCGATTTAAAAATGGACATAGATATACATTATTATTCTATCACAAACATGGTGTTTTTCCAAACTGATTGACTGCTTTTTTTAGCAAAGTTTTAGATTTTGGTTATTTTCCAAATAAGCAGCCGTAAAACAGCATTTAAGACCATCATAATCGCAAATATCGGCAGCGTAGTCATCGTTAGGAAACCAATTTCCAAAAGCGAATGAAATAACATAGCCGCTACATAGATTCCCACCACCGTTGTACTCGCTAAAAAAATGCGCAATGGGTTAAATGGCAGACAGGCTTTAATCACAGCTAAACAGCTAATTCCTATCAGCAAATAATACATCAAAGTTGTGGTATCTAACTGACTCCAGCCATTCCCTTGACCCAACAGATAAATGGTCACTACATTCAAAATAACCAGTAACGCGTTAGGCAAAGCTGACTTTAAAGCAGTTGTTAAAAATTTACCACTGATACGGCGCTTATCCCCTTCAAAGGACAAGAAGAAGGAAGGATAGCCTTCAATCGCCAAATCAATCAAAGTGATTTGAATGGGAATAAAAGGAAAAGCAATAGCCGTTAATCCGCAAATAATCGAGAGAATAAAGGAATAAATCGTCTTAATAAAGAAAATTCCCGAGACCTTGGTGACATTGTTAACTACCCGGCGGCCTTCAAAAAGCACCTGTGGTAATGTAGTAAAATCCGAATCCAATAAGACTAAATTGGAAATTTGGCGTGTGGCACCATCGCCTTCTGCCATGGCGATGCTGACATCGGCTTCTCTCAGCGCCAAGACATCATTGACCCCATCACCAGTCATGGCCACCGTCCGGCCTCGGTCTTTTAATTCCTGAACCAAAAGTTTTTTCTGTTGCGGCGTTACTCGCCCAAAAACTGTATAGTAAGTGGCAGCTTTTCTGACCTCATTGTCCGTTTGACAAGTTGATAAATCAATATAATTCTCGTAATTCGGCAAGCCAGCACGACGGGCGATATTAGAAACGGTTACCGGGTTATCCCCGGAAATAACTTTTAAATCGACCCCTTCTGCGTGGAGATAAGCCAAAGTTTCTTCGGCATTTTGGCGGATGATATCTTCAATTTCAAAAATCGCTAACGGCTCAAGATGCTCAAAATTTTCCTGCAAATTTTGATTGGGAGCAATCGCCAACATCAAAATCCGGTAGCCTTCTTTTTGGGCGGCGACAATTTCCGGAAATTCTTGCTGAGGCACTAGTTTCTCTGGCGCACCCAAATAAATGGTTCCAAGCTCCTTAAATTCCATAGCGCCCCATTTGCGCTCTGAAGAAAAGCCGAGTTTTTCACCGGCACCATAGCGATTCGAGACTGAAAAATAATCCCGCAACGCCTGCATCGTAACATTATTATCTGTCGATTCAGCTAAGTAACTGCCGATAATTGCCGGCAATTGGTCTTCATAGACTGGGTGCAAGGATCGAACATGCTCAACTCGCATACGGCCTTCGGTGATTGTGCCGGTTTTATCCAAGCACAAGGTATCGACATGGGCCAGCGTTTCAACAGCGTACATGTCCTGCACTAAAATTCTTTTTTTCGCCAACTTGGTCACACCGGTGGTCAAAGCAATACTGATCAGTAGAACCAGTCCCTTTGGCAGCATTCCCAATAAAGCTGCCGCCGAGACAACAACTGAATCTTTAATACCGCTGTCCCGCAAAAAGAAAGCTTCAATAAATAATAAAATCCCTAAAGGAATAATGACAAAGCTCGTAAAACGGGAAACTTTTCTAATTGAGCGGACCAATTCAGAATCCAATGGTTTATGGACCTTGGCTTCATTGGCAAGCTTCATAGCATAATTATCTAAGCCGACGTGAATCACCTTGGCTGTTAAACTACCGCTGGCTAAAAAACTACCAGATAAAAGTTCATCACCGGTATGTTTAACTACTAAATCCGCTTCACCGGTTAATAGCGATTCATTGGCCTCTCCCTGTCCATCTAAAACTTCGAGGTCAGATAAAATTTCATCCCCTGCCTTCACCAAAACCACATCATCTAAAACCAGCTCACTGGAATCAATCGTTGTCACTTGACCATCTCGAAGCACCTCAACACCCTGCTTTGAGACAATTGACAATTTTTGGACCATATTACGGGCATGGATTTCTTGATAAATTCCGATGGTGATATTGACTAAAATAATCACCAGATAAAACATATTGGAATATGCCCCAACAAAGAATAGGCAAATCCCAATTAAAATATTCAGCAAATTAAAGAGGGTTAAAATATTATCTGAAAAAATTGCTTTTGTCGATTTGCTGGCATTTTCCGTGTGATTATTTTGCAGCCCTTGAGCTTGACGCTGGGCGACTTCCTGGGCTGTTAAGCCAGTTTCATTTTGCATATCGATTCCTACTTTCCAAATTATCAGTATCCAGTCTACCACGGCAGCAAAGAAACTCAAGAAATAACCGACTCATTTTCAGAAATTTTATAAAAACTTTTTTCTTTTGTGAAGCAAACCCTTTGGAGTATTTAACTATCTAGCCCTTTCCATAAAAAAATACGCCGAAAGCAATCAAGCTCCGGCGTAAAAAAATTTGATTCAAAGGAAAAATTTTATTTGTATTTTTCTTCTAAGCTACTCATCCACCAGCCTAATGCTGCCCCAGCAACACACAGAGCAAAGCAGGCTAGATAGCCCATGATACCCATTCCACTGTAATTCGTTGGAATAATCATCACTGTTGAGGCAAAGACCACCCCTAAAATAAAATGGAAGAGCTTTGCATAGGCCTTACTAAAGATATAATCCATCACCTTTGACAGGCCTAGCACACAGACCAATCCGCCAATGGCTAATGGCACAATCACGCCGAAATCCATCGTCTTAAAGCCATCACTCATAGCGGTATACATTCCCATGTAAACTAAAAAGTTAGATGGGCTTAAGCCGGGAACAATCATCCCTAAGCCAATCAAGCCACCGGCGATCATCCAAGTGAAAAAGTTTTGATCGACTTGGCCGCCGAAAAGATCTGCGCCAAATAAAAGGAAGATAAAGGCCACCACAAAGGTAATTGCCATCAAAACCGTATCCCCTTGACTGCGGCCTTCTTTGCCGGCTTCTTTCCAAAGGGCCGGCACTGTTCCTAAAATACAGCCGACGAAAAACCAAAGAATCGGTGTTTCATAATTAGTCAATAAAAAACTGATTGGAAACGAGAGTAAAAAGACGCCGGTAACTCCGCCGATACCGACGGGAATAAAATACAAAACATTTTCTTTAAAGTTTCTAGTTAAATGGGCCAGAAACGAAATCATTCGTTCATAGATGCCGAAGACTGCCGCCAGCGCACCCCCACTGACTCCCGGCAAAATAAAGCCTGATCCAATAAACATCCCTTTGACAAAACGTAGTAGCCAGTCTTTTAAAGAAGACTGGTCCTGTGATTTTTCCATTTTTCTCCACCTATCTTAAATTTTAATTATTACCCAAAAATTGACTCGTAAAATTCAATCAGCTTTTGATTGTCTTGAACAATCTGGCTGTAAAAGAAATTCCCGCCGTTGCTGTATAGATAGCCACCATTATACAAAATCGCCTGCCATTTATAATAACGGTAAGTTTCTGCCGTCTGATTTCCCAAAAGGGGCGCCAAAACATCCCGGGAATAAGTCTCAGCTAAGTTGACAGTGCTAGTGCCGCCGTTTTCACTGACATAAGCAATATAATCATGGCCGAAATTATAAGACTGAATCGCTGTTGAGAGATTGTCGCCGGCAGCCTCAGTCGTCTCAATGGCGCCGGACAGGTAACTAATCCCCTGTTCAATGCTATCTGCTTGTGTTTCAATAGAATCGGGTTCGCCTGATAAACTCTCCGAACTCTGCATCAAATCTGTGCCACTGCCTTTGGACTCCGTATAAATAATCGCTAAAATCAATGTCTCATGGTCACTGATCCCGTATTGACTAGCCAGTGTTTCGACTTCTGGCCGGAAACTTTCCACTCGTTTAATAATTGTATAAGTTCGATAGCCAATAAACAAAGCTACTAATAGACTAACTAAAATAATTAATTTTATCAACATAAAAAGGCAACCTAATGGGCCTCGACGTTTTTTTCGCATAATTTCCATCCTTTTTTTCAAGGTTTTTCTATCATACCGAAAAAAAGCGCCCTTGAAAAACCTTCTTTAAGATATTTAAAATAACTTAACAATCAACTTTAGATTTTCTGTTGGCAGCTTACAGGCCTTACAATTTTGATAGCGGTCAAAAACTGTTAAAATAAAGAAAAGCCGTTATACTATTTTTAGAAGGTGCCCTTATGGAATTCAGACAACAAACTGCCATCATGTCAGACGGCAGCCAATTATATTACGAAGTTTACGGTACAGGCTTTCCCGTGGTCCTGCTCCACGGAAATGGCGGCAATGGAAAATTCTTTTCTAAGCAAATTCCTTTTCTCAGCCGGTATTTTCAATTGGTGATTATCGACAGTCGTGGTCACGGCCGTTCTGCTAATTATGCTGAGACCCTCAGCTTCAGCTTGATGGCACGGGATATTTTTGAAATCCTCGAACAGGAAAAAATTGCCCAAGCGGATTTTATCGGCTTTTCTGATGGGGCCAATTTAGCGATGGTTTTTGCGGTCAACTATCCGCAAAAAGTGCATCGGCTAGTTTTAAATGCCGGCAATTTAAATTTTGCCGGCTTGCGGAAAATCTCCCAGTGGACTAGTTATTTAATTGTTGCAGTAAGTCACGTTTTAGCCCTCTTTGGCAGCAGGCTGAAGCGCCTGAAGACCGCCAGTGATTTATTATTAAAAGACACGGGCTTAAGACCAGATGACCTGCAAACAATTCAAGCCCCCACTTTAATAATCGTCGGAGCCCATGATGTTATCAAAAAAAGTCATTCCCGCAATCTAGCACACTGGATACCTAATAGCCAGTTTATCGAGGTGCCAAAAGTCGGGCACCAGTTGGCCCGTCAAGCGCCAGCCGCATTTAATCAGCTTATCTTAGCTTTCTTACAAGATCGGAGGTCCTCATGGAAAAAATAATTGCCTGGTTCAAAAAAAGATTACCTGTTTTCAAGTTTTTATTTCTACTATCAGTAATTATCGTCGTGATTTTTCAATTAGTCACCCTCAGTAAAACCATCACGCCGGAGCAAATTGCAGATGTGTTTCAAAGTATTCCCCTGTGGAAGCTAGCAGTAATGCTAGTGATTGGTCTAGTCGCCATTTTGCCAATGCTGAACTATGATATTGTCCTGAATAAAATGCTGGGGCAAAAGCTTAAAACTAGCTTTTTATTGGAGTCCAGCTGGTCGATAAATACTATTAACAATATGGTCGGCTTCGGTGGTGTCTTTACCATCGGCTTGCGAACTGAATTTTTCGGCAAGGAAATCGATGGTAAAAAACTGCTGCAGCATTTATCCAAGCTACTGCTTTTCTTAATGTCAGGGCTCTCGGTCTTTAGTCTCGTCAGTTTTATTTTACTGTTTACAATGCCGATGAATCATTACATCACAGATTATTGGATTTGGCTTTTAGGTGGCAGCCTGTACTTCCCGGTTATTTTGCTTGTCACTAAGTTAAAAAAGGAAGGCATTTTAGGAGGCTTAGCCGCAAAATATCGCTGGCAGCTCCTGTTAACATCGACCCTTGAATGGGCAGGTGTTCTAATCAGCTTTCTAGCCATCGGCGCTTTGATGGACATCAAGGTCAACTTTTTTGCGGTCATTCCGTTATTCATCGCCTCTTCTGTTATCGGGATTGTCTCGATGATTCCCGGTGAGCTGGGGAGCTTTGATGTGATGATGATTTTTGGTTTAGCATCGCTTGGTGTTCCCCATGATGTGGCTGTCACTTGGATTTTATTATATCGCCTGTTTTATTATGTGATTCCTTTTATTATCGGCGCCGTCTTCTTATTTAAAAATCTCGGTGGTGAAATTGACAGCCGCTACAATGGAATTCCCAAAGAATTACTCCAGGAAATTGCCCATAAGGTGTTGGTTTTTGCCTTGTATTTTTCTGGCAGCATGATGGTCTTATTAGCGACAATTCCTGAGGCCTTCAACCATTTTCAATGGTTGAATCATATCAATCCCTGGCGTTTGCATTTTATCAGTCAGTTTCCCAGTCTGCTTTTAGGCTTTTTATTACTGGTGATGGGTCGGGCAACCGCCAATCGCAGTCAAAAAGCCTATCTGCCAACATTAATTTTACTGGCGCTGGCTAGCGTCTATATTTTCTTCAGTGAATTTAACACGGCAACATTAGTCTTTTTAGTATTGCTATTTGTTTTAGCAGTCTTTTCCAAAAGAGAATTGTATCGCAAACAATTTGTTTACTCTTGGGAAAGCATGACGATGGACGGCTTATTGTATACTGCGTTATTTATTTTATATATCGCGATTGGCATTTATAATTTACCAGCTTTTCCTCATCGCAACCATCATACAATCGATTTCTTTTTATTTCCCTCAGAGCGCACGTGGTTGACGGGCTTTATTGCAATTGTCGTCGTGGCATCGATCATTTGGCTCTTCATTAAATATCTACAGGGAGAGAAAAAAGTCCTTGGTGAAAAAGTTGCAGATGAACAAGTCTATCAAGTCCTTAATAAATATGGCGGCAATCCCGAAAGCCAATTGGCCTTTTTAGGCGATAAAAATATTTATTTTTACAATGATGGTGCCGAGAATACCGTTTTCCTTCAGATGAATACCCACAACGATAAGTGTGTCATCATGGGAGACCCAGCCGGCAAGGAAAGTGATTTTGCCGATGCGATTCAACAGCTGATTCATGACGCCGATATTCTCGGCTATCATCCGGTCTTTTACGAAGTGAGCGAGAAGCTGGTCATGCTACTCCATGAGTTTGGCTATGATTTTATTAAAATGGGAGAAGCTGCCGAAGTTGATTTAACAACCTTCACAATCTCCGGTAAAAAAATGAAGGGCCAACGAGCTACCATGAATCGCCTCCAAAAAGAAGGCTATCAGTTTGAAGTCCTCAAGCCACCTTTTAATCAAGAGACAATGGCTAGCTTGCGGAAAGTCTCAGATGCTTGGTTAGCTGGCCGCAAAGAAAAAGGCTTCTCTCTAGGCTTTTTCTCTGAGGATTATCTGCAAAAATCGCCAATCTCGGTGATTAAAGACCGGACCGGTGCAATTGTTGCCTTTGCCAATATTATGCCGACTTATACTGAGACGATCGGCACAATTGATTTAATGCGCCATAATCCCGAAACGGCGCCTTCAGGGACGATGGATTTTCTTTTTATCAATCTGTTTGAGTATATGCACAACGAAGGCTTAACCATCTTTGATTTAGGGATGGCGCCCCTCTCAAATGTCGGCACCTCCCGCAAAAGTTTTACGCAGGAACGTATCGCTTACTTAGTCTATCAATTTGGTTCGCATTTTTATTCCTTCCAAGGTCTGCGGGATTATAAGGAAAAATATGCTGCCGAGTGGGTGCCAAGCTATACCGCCTACTCCAGAGATAGTTGGATTATTTATGTCATGAGCGCTCTGTTAATTATTGATAATGCACCCGTTGAAAAATAACGAAAAAGCCCACCACTGCGGTAAGTTTCCCGCAGCGGTGGGCAATTTTTTTTAAGTTTTTAGTTGTCGTCTTGCCAAAAATTCTGTAGTTTTTCTGGCAATTCTTCCGGTCGATTAAAGCCAAGATAGCCCCGCCAATGCTCGGGAAAATACTGCTGATAGCGGGGGGTGACAAAGCGTTGGTCTAATAAAAGAACCACCCCTTTATCGGTCATCGTGCGAATTACGCGACCAGCCGCCTGCAAGACTTTATTCATCCCGGGAATTTGATAAGCATATTGGAAGCCTAACCCTTTTTCATCGTAATAGTTTTTAATCAAATCCTGCTGGTGACTGAGCTGCGGTAGACCAACACCCACAATACCGACACCAATCAGCCTAGTCCCCTTCAAGTCAATCCCTTCAGAAAAAATCCCCCCTAAGACACAAAAACCAACTAACGTTTCTTTTGGTTCTACCTCAAAGTTAGCTAAAAATACTTCCCGTTCTTCTTCGCTCATTTGATTTTGCTGAATCAAAATCCGCAATCCTGGATAAGCTTCAATAAACAGTTGATAGACATCATCTAAATAACGATAGGAAGGAAAGAAAAAAAGATAATTACCGGTTTTTCCCTGAGCTAATTTTGCCAGCTCAGCCACCACTCTAGGCAAACTAGCCTCCCTTTGACGATAAGTCGTCTGAATCTGCTGGTCAACCAATAACAATTGCTTTTTTTCATCAAAAGGCGAGGCTAAACGGTAAGTCAACCGTTCTTCATTCCCTCCTAAAACCTCACTATAATAATCTAAAGGCGTCAAACTAGCCGAAAATAAAATCGCTGCCCGTCCTTTTTCTAAGCTCTGATTTAATAAAAAAGACGGGTCAATACAGTATTGCTTGATGATGATATCATGATTGCGCTGCTCTAAATAAGTCACAAAATGGTCATCGTAAAATTCGCTAATTCTAGTATAATTCAACGCTTCAAAGTAAAAGCTTAAAACCATTTCCTGCAGATCATCATTGGGATTTTCCGCTAACCATTCCTTCGCCACCTCGGTAAACTGGTAAACCCGGCTTGTCAAACTCTCCACCGGAGCTGCTTGCGCAAAAAAGTCAGTCTCCTTTTCCTCTAAGACTTTCCGCAGCTGAATCATTTCTTGATTTAACTTAGTCAAAGCTTTATGTAGCTTCTTATGGTTTTTACTTTGATTTTTTAAGGTTAAAATCGTATTTTTGGTCAAAGACTGGGAATACATCTCCCGTCCCCGATCAACTAAATTGTGGGCTTCATCCACTAAAAAAAGACTTTGACCATCGGGATTTTCAAAAAAGCGCCGCAGATAGACTCTAGGATCAAAGAGATAATTATAATCGCCAATCACAATATCACCAAAATTACTCAAGTCTAAAGATAGTTCAAAGGGACAGACTGTGTGCTTTTTGGCATAGGTCTCAATCACTTCACGAGTCAGCTGATTCTCCTCGTGAAGCACATCCCACAAGACATCGTTAATTCGATCATAATATCCCTTAGCAAAGGGACAGGCCTCCGGGGTGCAATTTCGTTCTGTCAAAAAACAAATTTTGTCTTTGGCAGTCAACGTGACACTCTTGACCTCAGCTTGCTTTTCCTTCAGTGCAGCAATCCCCTCTTCTGCGACCGTCCGTGTAATCGTCTTGGCCGTCAAATAAAAAATCCGTTGCGCCTTCCCCTCACCAATCGCTTTAAGAGAGGGAAACAATGTGGAAATTGTCTTACCGATACCAGTCGGCGCCTCCACGAACAGCTGACGTTCACTTAAAATCGTCTTATAAACCGCCACCGCCAACTCCCGTTGTCCTTTACGATAATCAGGAAAAGGAAAAGCCAGTTGCTTCAAAGATAAATTCCGACGCTCCTGCCACTCCTCTTGAAAAACCAGCCATTTCTCATATTCCGTCACCACATGGGAAAAAAATTCAGCCAGCTCAACAGCAGAAAAGGTCAATTTCTGGCGAGTAATTTTTTTCTCAGTCGTCTGAAAATAAGTTAATTGTAAGGTAATCTGCTCCAGATTTTCCTTTAAGCAGTAGATATGTCCATAACATTTGACCTGATTCCAAAACATTTCAACCTGTTCAGGTAATAAGTCCTCAAATTCCGGCTCAGAAGTTTTTATTTCATCGATTGTGATCTGCTGATCTTCTGTAATTACCCCATCTGCCCGGCCTTCAACTGTTAACATCCGTTCCGTTAAAGGTATCTCTAAAGACAGAAAAACTTCTTTTTGATAATTTTCTCCACCAGCCTTTTGTAGTTGGCGATGAATGCGGGCCCCCTCTTGCGCCGTGTGGTCACTAGTATGCCGCTCGTCAATGCTGCCTTTGCGCAAAATAAATTCCACCAAATTGCGCACTGAAATTCGTGCTGTTTTCATGGCCAACCTCCTAACTTATTCATTATAGAACATCCATTCGCATTTCACTAGTCAAAATACAGAGAATACTAAAGACAAATCCAGAAGTCTCTGAAGATTTCCAACTTCATAAATACTTTTGTGCAGATTATTTTTGATTGCCCACGAACTTTTACAGCTCATAGAGTGGCCACAAAGTATCAACAGATTTTATGTAAAATTTAAAATCAACAAAAAACGCCTATCAAACTTAGCTGGTAAGCCAAATTTTTGATAGACGTTTCAATAATCTTTAATAATCAGTAAAATTCCATAATTTTTCTTGGAACTCAATGCCGTTATTTGATTCAAAAATGCTGAGACTAGTGTTCCCCAATAAGCCCGCCTCTCTGACATCAGCAACTGTTTTTCCCTTAAGCAGCTGCATCAGCGTCATCAAAGTAACACCATGGGCGACGATTAGATACTTTTCATCATTACTATAAGCTAACGAATCGCTAAAATGCTTCACTCTTTTTGCTAAATCAAAAAAGCTTTCACCATGGAATGCTGTTGGATCATATTTTTCCGGCACATGTAACAAATTATGAAATTCCGGCTCCTGCCGCTTCTTTTCAATCCGCAGCCCGTCCCAGTCACCGAAGTTAATCTCCTGCAAATCGTCGACAACTTCAATCGCCGGTTTGTCTGTCTGAGGCAACAAAATATTATTTAATGTTTCCTGCGCCCGCTGCAATGGACTGACATACGCTTTGGCAAATGTTTCCTTTGCCAAATACTCTCCCAACAACTGAGCTTGCGCCACACCTTCCGGCAACAACGGCGGATTTGACTGACTGCCATTAAACCGGCCTTCATGATTATTAATCGTCAATCCGTGACGTACAAAATAAAGCTCTGCCATGCTTTTCATCCCCCTGAACTTTAGAATAATCAAACTTTCTCTCTTAAGCTTAACGGAATCTGGCGGGTTGTCAAATGGCGATGGACAGAATCGGCGAGTATCTTGGACAAAACTTGCGATTTCGCCTCCTGCACAGCTTTGATCCTTGTGTTATACATTTTAATGTCTTTTTCAAGGCGAATAATTTTGGCTAAATTCCACTGATGATTGTTTCAAAATATATTTGCTCAGCCTCAGATATGCTTTTTTATATAGGAACAAGAGTGTTGCCAGAAGTTTACACCTAAATTAAACAAGCTCATCACTAAAAGTTAATTATTCTTGATTTTACTTTTTAGGGCCTCTGCAAAACTGTTTCTGTCTCGTAGACCTATTGGATCCACAAAGACAATATAATTCGGGATTCCATTTGTTAATAAAACTAATGTCACAACCATTTTTATGTTTACCTTAGCAGATAAACTATATAATCTTTTTCTTAACTGCTATTAGTTAACTTTACAAATCGTCAATCCTATACTCCATATAGCCTTCATAAAAATAACTCGTATCAATTCCTTTCATGAAAATTTCTCTGTCGTTAACTTTATCTGTCAAAGCCTCTTTTACCAAATAACGAATTTCTAAATCATTTATAGGGCTACGTTTCATCGCTGATAGGTAAGCCTCTTTATCGATTAGAGACCAATCAACAACTTTTCCTAATTCTTTTTTTAGAATCAAGTCCAACCATATGCGCATACTGCGACCATTGCCTTCTCGAAAAGGATGTGCCACATTCATTTCGACATATTTAGCGATAATCTCTTCAAAAGTACTTTGAGGCATTGAATCTATATTTTCCAATGCCGGTTTCAAATACATCACTGAAGCAAATCTAAAGTTTCCTTTTGCAATGTTTACATCTCTGATTTTTTCAGCAAAATAATAAATATCTCCAAATAAATTTTCGTGAATATCAGAAAGGCTTCGAAATGTGCCTATCTCAAAATCATTAATCTTACCTGACTCAAACAAATCTTTAGCCTTTTTTTTGCTGAGCTTTTCTTCAGTCTTGGCTAAATCAATTTGATCAGTTATATTAAGTTTATTCTCTAGCATGGCTATACTCCTAGATAATAGTAATAAAAAATTTATATCAGATAAATGTAGTGACCCCAAAAAGTTAGACTTTTTTCGGAGTGGAGAAATCCACTCCGTTTTTCTTTGTTTATTTACCAGGCTTATGCCACCCTTAATGCTACTTCTCTAAATTGGACTGGGCTTTGCCAATCTAATTTACTCTTCATACGTTCATGATTATAGTAATGAATATACACATCGATTGCTTCCTTCAATTCCTCAAAGCTGTGGTACTCTCTTCCATGATAAATTTCTTGTTTTAGTAAGCTAAAAAAATTCTCCATGATTGAATTATCCAAGCAAGTCCCTTTACGGGACATACTTTGGAAGATTTTATGTTCTTTCAACTTATGGTGATAGACTTTGTGTTGGTTTCTTATTTGAAGCATTTCCTCTTCGATTTCTTGATCTGGATTTTCTCGATCAAAGCGCTTTTGCCAATACATAAAGGTTGATTTAGGAAATTTCAATGTCTCAAGAAGCTCAACTAATTTGAATGGTCCTCGGAGGCTGTCGATGATTCGTGCGATTGATTCTTTCGTCTTTGTTAGGCTTCCAGTTTTCGCAGCTTCCTCAATTCTTTTAAAAAAGCATTCTCAATCTGAAGAGAACGGACTTGTTTTTCCAATTCCTTGATGCGATCGAGTTCTTCAGGTGTTTCTTTCTTTGGTTTCTTCTCTTCTTTTTTCTTAGGCAAAATGGATGGGCGTCCTTTCTTCTTTGAGAGTCCATCTAGCCCTTGTGCACGAAATATTCTCATCCAGTTAGAGACTAAGGCAGGATTATTTATTTCCAAATGGTTCGCCACTTCACGATAGGACAGCTCAGTTGTTTGATATAACTCTATCGCATCCATCTTGAATTGAACAGGATAACTTTGATTTTTCCTTTTTCTAAGAAGGCCCTCTTCTCCAAATTCACGATAAGCATTGACCCAATTTTGCACTTGATTTTCTGACTTCACTCCATATTTTTTTGATAGATAAACCGCTCCTCCTTTTCCTTCAAGATATTCTACAACGATTTTCAGTTTGAATTCAAAACTATATTTAGCCATAAAAATACCGACCCCCAAAAGTTAGATTTTTGGTCTAACTTTTGGGGGTCGGTACAAAAAGCACCTACTTTTTTTCACTATTTTAAATCTACAAAACAATACAAAAATAGCAACGAATCCTTAGAATCGTTGCTACAATTTTTATACCGGCGGCCGGGGTCGAACCGGCACGCCCTCGCGGGCACTGGATTTTGAGTCCAGCGCGTCTGCCAATTCCGCCACGCCGGCATGTTGTATAATTTTGCGAAAAGGCGGTAACCGGATTTGAACCGGTGATGAAGGTTTTGCAGACCTCTGCCTTACCACTTGGCTATACCGCCATTATGCAATTTCCCTTATAAAGGAACTGGGGTAGCTGGATTCGAACCAACGCATGAGGGAGTCAAAGTCCCTTGCCTTACCGCTTGGCTATACCCCAATAAGAGGGCGAACGATGGGAATCGAACCCACGAGTGCCGGAGCCACAATCCGGTGCGTTAACCACTTCGCCACGATCGCCGTAATACTAAAACTAATTAAATAATAATGGCAGGGGTAGCAGGAATTGAACCCACACTAACGGTTTTGGAGACCGCTGTTCTACCTTTAAACTATACCCCTACAATGGAGGAGAGTGGATTCGAACCACTGAACCCTAAGGAACGGATTTACAGTCCGTCGCGTTTAGCCACTTCGCTACTCCTCCAAATGGCGCGGGACAGAATCGAACTGCCGACACATGGAGCTTCAATCCATTGCTCTACCAACTGAGCTACCGAGCCAAAACTATTCAAAAGATAAACGGTCTGGACGGGACTCGAACCCGCGACCTCCTGCGTGACAGGCAGGCATTCTAACCAGCTGAACTACCAAACCGTAAATGGAGGTTAACGGGATCGAACCGCTGACCCTCTGCTTGTAAGGCAGATGCTCTCCCAGCTGAGCTAAACCTCCAGTGTAAAACAATGACCCGTACGGGAATCGAACCCGTGTTACCGCCGTGAAAGGGCGGTGTCTTAACCGCTTGACCAACGGGCCAGGAAATTAACGGAGAGTAAGGGATTCGAACCCTTGAGACAGTGGTTACCGTCTACATGATTTCCAATCATGCTCCTTCGGCCTCTCGGACAACTCTCCAGAGAAAAGAATCCTACTCAATTCATTAATTTGAAGCTAACTCCGGCAGTAGGACTCGAACCTACGACATCATGATTAACAGTCATGCGCTACTACCAACTGAGCTATGCCGGAATAAACAACTGCGTGGCGACGTCCTACTCTCACAAAGGGCAACCCTTCACTACAATCGGCGCTAAGAAGCTTAACTTCTGTGTTCGGCATGGTTACAGGTGTATCCTTCTCGCTATCGCCACCACACAA
>NZ_JBTXLV010000005.1:0-321079 GCF_054871765.1 Enterococcus sp. LJL120 | reverse complement strand
GAAATTAGCCACCTGGCTAAGTTAAAGGCAGAAGGCCTTTATTTTTTTGCCCAAATTTGAATGAGTAAAACAAAAAATAGGCTTTTAGAAGAATTTTACTTCTAAAAGTCTATTTGTCTACAGTCTGGGCCTCAGCTATTTAGCTGAGGCTTTTTTTGTATTCTCAATTTATTTGCTGTTTTGGAAAAAAATGACAATCATTTATGCTTGGCAGGCTAAAGTCTTTGTTTGTAAGGTTTTAGGATGGGAAATATTGCCAAGCTAAAACAATTTTTCTAGCTGAACAAAATAATTTTGGAAAAGTGAAGCGGTTCTTTTGCTTCTAATAAATAACCCCTCTATAATAAAATTTATCAAGTGATAAAAAAGTAAAAATTGTTTTTTTTAGAATAGGAGAGTCAAAATGAAAAAGGTTATCGTGGTTGGTGCTGGAGTTGCGGGGATTGCGGCAGCGATTCGGTTGCAATATCTAGGTTATGAAGTTGAGCTTTATGAAAAGAACGACAAAATCGGCGGCAAGATGAATCAGATTAGTCGAGATGGCTTTCAATTTGATGTAGGGCCGACAATTGTCATGATGAAGGATATTTACGAGGAGGTGTTTACTTTTTGCAATCGTGATCCAAAAGATTATTTTACGATGGAAAAGGTTGATCCGATGCTTCATTTGTATTTTTCTAAAAATGAACCGCTGTCGTTGTCCTCTGACTTGAGTCAGCTGGTGCCCACTTTGGAGTCAATCTCAGAGGCAGATGCTGAAGGCTTTATGGCATTTCTCAGCGATATTTATAAAAGATATTTAATTGCTAAAGAAGCTTTCATTACCAAGTCCTTCCGCAGTTTTTGGGATTTTTATAATCCCAAGTCGCTGATTGCTGGCTTGAAGCTGAAAACCTTCAATGATGCCTACTCTTCGATTTCAAAATTTGTTGAGGATGAACGCCTAAGAAAAGCCTTAGCATTTCAAACCTTGTACATTGGTGTCTCCCCTTATCAAGGACCATCTTTGTACACGATTATTCCGATGATTGAGCTCTTTTACGGTGTTTATTTTATTAAAGGCGGAATGTACGGTTTTGCTAAAGGTATGGAAAAATTGTTTTTGGAATTAGGCGGCCAGCTACATTTGAATACAGAAGTAGAAGAAATTTTGATTGAAGATGGTTTAACCCGGGGCATTCGCGTGGCTGGTGAGGAAATTTATAGCTCGTCGGTTGTCGTGGGGGCGGATTTTCCCTATGCGATGACCCAGCTGATTCCCGATGAAACAAAACGAGGGAAATATACCAATCGTAAAATTGATCAGATGGAATACTCTTGCTCTTGTTTCTTGCTTTATCTGGGAGTAGATAAAAAGTATCCGGTGGAGGCACTGCATTCGATTTATTTTGCTGATGATTTTAAGAAAAACGTCGACCAATTGTTTGAAACAGGTGAGTTTCCTGATGACCCGTCCTTTTATATTTATGTTCCCACTAAGATGGATGAGAGTCTGGCGCCGGCTGGTCACGAGGCCGTATATGTGCTGGTGCCGGTACCGGAATTATCTAAATACGACGACTGGTCTGCTGAAAAAGTTGCCCAATATCGTCAACAGATTTTAAACAAGATGAAGGAAGAAACCATTTTTTCTGATATTGATGAACACATTGTTTTTGAAGAACATTTTACGCCGGTTCGTTTTGAAAAAGAGTTTAACGCCTATAATGGTGCTACTTTTGGCTTGAAACCAACCTTGAAACAAAGCAATTATTATCGTCCCCATAACAAATTTGCTTATGCAGACAATTTATATTTTTGTGGCAGTAGCACCCATCCCGGGGCAGGGGTGCCGATTGTGATGCAAAGCGCCAAACTAGCAGTAGAGGAGCTGATGAAAGATGATCCATCAATTTGAGATTCACCAAAAAGATTTTCTGTACTGTGAAGAAATAATTAAGAAGGCCTCCAAAACTTTTTATGCGGCTTTTTCGCAATTGCCGGAACAGCAGGCGTGGAGTATTTATGCGGTTTATGCTTTTTGTCGGGAAGCCGATGATTTAATCGACGAGGATAATGATATTGAAGGCCTCTATCGTTTGGAGGGGGAACTAAAGGACTTTGAAGCTAATAAGGTCCCTGACCGTCCTTTGTGGCGGGCGCTTTCTGTGGTTTTTCTAAATTATGATATGGATATTCAGGCATTTTATGATATGTTGGCGGGGCAAAAACAGGATGCCGATTTCAAACAGCCGCAAACACAAGCCGAGCTTTCCCAATATGCTTACAATGTAGCTGGCTCAGTTGGTTTGATGCTGCTGCCGATTCTTTCAGATAATTGGCGGGAAATTATTCCTCAAGGTAAAAAACTTGGCGAAGCATTGCAGATTACCAATATTTTAAGAGATATTGGCGAAGATTATGAAAATGGTCGAATCTATTTACCTGCGGCGGTCATGAAAAGATATGGTCTAACAGAAGAAATGTTAGCCGCTAAAATAATTGGAGCTGAATTAATTTCCGTCTGGGAAGACCAAGCGGCGATTGCTGAAAAATTATATGTTGATAGCCTGAAAATGATGCCTAATATCAATCCAGAAGCCCGTTCGGCTTTATTAGCGGCCAGCTATTACTATCGGGAAATTTTGGTGGTCGTGCGCAATAGTCACTATCAAGTTTTTTCAGAAAAGCCAAAGGTCAGTCATCTGCGGAAGTTGTCACTGCTGGCTAAAATTCACCAAGAAGTTACAGAGATTGTCGAGTATTAAGTTTCAAACTGCAGCAGAAGTCTGCCGGAAATCAAATAAGTTGGATTGCCTGAAGTTTTTAAAAGGGACAGTTTAAAATTTGATTGTCTAATTGACTGATGCTGCTTTTTATTTACTTCAAAAATAAAAAGTCTACTAAAAATTTTGAAATACAGCGGAACTGTTGCTTCAATAGCCTTGAGAGTGTTATTCCAGCAGGGTTTTATAAAATGTTTTCATCAATTGCCCAGTTGAAAACTTCAATTGTGAACAATTGATTAACACTAAAAAACAGAAGCTGTTAGAATAAATTTATCACTTGATAAATTTTTAATTTTAGGAGCTGGATTCAATGTTTTTAGCCATCAATGAAATTTTACATTCAAAGCTGCGCTATGCCTTGGTAGTTGGGGTGATGTTTTTAATTGCCTATCTGGTATTCTTTTTAACCGGTTTAGCTTACGGCTTGGCCCAAGATAATCGAACGGCTGTCGACAAGTGGGATGCTGAGTACATTTTACTTTCCGAGGATGCCAATTCAAATTTAAATATGTCAATGATTCCCCTGAGTGAGGCGGATGAATTAGATCAAGAACAGATTGGTGTTTTAGCGCAAACCGCTGGTGTGATTGCCAAAGTCGGTGACAGCGATGAAAAAATTAATGCGAGCTTTTTTGGGATTGACGCCGAGCAATTTTTAGCCCCGAATTTAATTGAAGGGGAAATGTTTGCAAACGATCAAGAGGCAGTGGCCGACAGCAGTTTAAAAGAGCAATATGGGGTTCAACTTGGTGATGAAATTCAATTGGCAGGTAATGATCAGCAGTTTAAAATTGTTGGCTTCACCGACAATGCTAAGTTTAGTGTTGCCCCCGTTTTATATACGACCATAGGCGCCTATCAAGCAATCCGCTTTGAACAGCAGGGAGCAGAAGGCCAAGCCCGGATTAACGGAATTGTCCTTAAAGATGATTTGACCGATGTTCCAGAGGGCTTAGAAAAAATTGCCATCAAAGATTTTATTAATGATTTGCCGGGCTATAGTGCTCAGGTTTTGACCTTCGGCTTTATGATTGGCTTTTTAATTGTGATTGCGGCGATTGTTATTGGTATTTTTATCTATGTACTGACGATGCAAAAAATAACCATTTTTGGCGTGATGAAAGCACAAGGGATTTCTGGACGCTACATTGCTAATTCAGTGGTGGCACAAACTTTTCTTTTAGCAGTTATCGGTGTTGCTCTAGGTCTCTTGGGAACCGTTGGCACAGCTTTGGTTTTACCGGAGGCAGTGCCTTTTGAAAGTAATTGGCTGTTCTTTGGCGGCATCAGTCTTTTGATGATTGTGATTGCTGTACTGGGAGCTTTTTTCTCAGTCAGAACGATTGTTAAAATTGATCCGTTGCGGGCTATTGGTTAAATTGATTGCATTTTTTGTCTTGGCAGTTTTAAACAGGAGAGCAGCTAAAACAGAAATGATTCTATAAAGTGTGAAATGCAAAGCACAGCAAACCAGCTACCCTTTCGCTGCTGCGGTTGAAAACAGGAAGCCCCAGCAGCGAAAGTGTGGCGATGTAAACAAAATGACATACGGATGAGGCTACTGACGAAAGTGGAAGATCTCCTTGGAGTTCCTGAAATGAAATCTAAGATTTTCAGCACGCATACGATTCGACTACTTGGTTCTTTTTGGATAAGTCGAACTCGCAAATAAAACTGAATTTCTAAAAGAAATTCAATACATTAATACGAAGTAGGATTTCAGTTCCGCTTTTGGCAGAAGTAAAAAAAGGTCATCTATTCTGATGAAAATACAAAACATGAACAATGATGTTTAGCGGAATGACATACGGATGAGGCTAAAACTAAATTTTTGGAAAAAATTTATTCCCGAAATATGAAGCAGGATTTCAGTTCCGCTTTTGGCAGAAGCCGACAAGGTATCATCTATTTTTTCTCAAAAAATAATTACTCACCAGAGATGTTTAGCGGAATGATATACGGATGAGGCTAAAAATAAATTTTTGGAAAAAATTTATTTCCATAATACGAAGTAGGAGGGATTTTCAATGGAAGCCATTCAATTTAAAGGCGTCACCAAAAATTTTAAAGATGGCGATGCGACGATTGAGGCGTTGAAAGAGACGGATTTTTCTGTTAATCAAGGGGAGCTGGTGGCTGTGATTGGGCCTTCTGGTTCTGGCAAGAGCACGTTTTTGACCATTGCTGGTGGCTTGCAGACGCCGACAAACGGTGAAGTTTTTATTAATGAAGAAAGCTTTAGCGAGCTTTCGGAAAAGAAACGGGCCAAAACTAGATTTAAAGAAATTGGCTTTATTTTACAGGCGTCAAATCTGGTTCCATTTTTAACTGTCCAAAAGCAATTTTCTTTGGTGGATCAAGTGAATCATAAGCAAAATCGCGAATTTCGCGATCAGCTGTTGGATCAATTGGGCATCATTGAATTGAAAAATAAATATCCGGAGGAATTATCCGGCGGTGAGCGGCAGCGGGTGGCGATTGCCCGCGCTTTATACAATCAGCCGGCGATTATTTTGGCGGATGAGCCGACCGCTAGTCTGGATACAGAGCGGGCGTTTGAAGTCGTGGATATTTTAGCAAAGGAAACCAAAGAGAAAAATAAAGCGACAATTATGGTGACCCATGACACGCGGTTGATTGATAAATGTGATAAAGTCTATATAATGAAGGATGGACAGTTAAAAGCCAAATAAGTTAGGAGGCGATTTAAGTGGTTCATCGGTATGACAAAGATACTCAAGAACGAATTTTAACTGAGGCCAACCGCTTATTTATGAGTAGAGGCTACCTCGGAACATCGACGCGGGAAATTGCGAAATCGGTAGGGATTACTCAGCCGAATCTTTATCATTATTATAAGGATAAAGAAACACTTTATCGGGCGGTTGTTGAAAAATTATTACAGACCGTTGGCGTATCGCTACGGGAGATTGTTGACAATCCGGCTCAGAATTTTCAGGAAAAATTGACGGCGATGGCGGAATACTTAATCGCCACTCATTTTGTTGATTTATTTATGATGCTTCATGATATGGAGACACAAATGTCACCAGAAATAAGAGGGGAAATGTTTGTCCTCTGGAATAAATTTTATCGGCAGCCCTTTGAAGATTTATTTGTCCGCAACCAACAGGAGCTGCGGCCAAATGTTTCGCCAAAACTGGCAGCCCGCCACTTTTTCTTAATTTTGGCGCCGTATATCAATCAAAAGCGTTCTCCGATGGAGGCCTCAATTGCCACAAGTCAGCTGATTGATTTGTACCTGCATGGTGTTAGCCAAGAGAGCTGAGGACTTTTTGAACCAGCGTTTAAAGATGCTGGTTTTTTGCTGTCTGCAAAGGATTCGTTTCATTGTTCAAAAGTGGCGAATTTCAGTACACTTAAAGATAAAGTGAGGATGACCAGATGACATTTTATGGAATTCATTATTTAGAGAGCCAAGGCAATCTCAGCAACTTGATAAAGTACGGCATTATTTTTGCGGTACTGATTTTTTTCTTAATTGTCTTTGTCCGCTATTTGAAATCGCGGCTGAATACTAAATATCGCGACTTGAGTTTGATTTTATTTCTCTGTCTGCTGTTTGTGGCTGGTACGCAATACAATCAATATGTGCAAACGGAAACTCAAACGGCGAATACTAGCCAAATGGTTAGCTTTATAAAATCGGCGGCCAAGCAGCTGGGGGAAGAAGAGGATGCCGTGTATGTGAACAGTACCAATCTGCAAGATCAGCTCGTTTTGGCGATTGCTGATAAGTACTATGTAGTGGAGCTTAGCACCGACCGCAATTCATTTCGGATTGAGCCGACCTATTTAACGAATACGGAAGTTACCAAGATTGATTAAAGAAGCGTGCGATATTTTAAAAGGAGAATTCAATGAGTATTTTTAGTCCAGTGATTATCAAATTGGCTTTGGGATTAATTTGTTTAATCCTGCAAATAAATATTTTTGGCAAGGGCAATCTCGCGCCTGCTTCGGCCGTCGATCAGGTGCAAAATTATGTGCTGGGGGGCATTATCGGTGGCGTGATTTACAACGACCAAATCACGATTTTACAATTCGTGCTGGTGCTGGTAGTCTGGACAACGCTAGTGTTAAGTTTGAAATTCGGCAAAGAGCATAATCGCTACATTAAAAATTTTGTCGATGGCCGTCCGACTATTGTAATTACGAATGGCACAATTGATGTCGAAGCCTGTTTGCGCCACGGAATTTCTGCCAATGACTTAATGTTTAAGCTGCGCAATGATGGCGTTTATCAAATCAGCAAGATTAAGCGGGCTATTTTAGAACAAAATGGGCAGTTGACTGTGATTGAACAAGGCGACCCCAACGCCAAGTACCCGATTATCGCCGATGGTCAAATCAATTTAGATGTTTTGGAAATCATTGGCAAAGATAGCGACTGGCTGGCAAAAGAAGTCAGCGAACTTGCCGGAAAAAGCATTGACCAAATTTATTTGGGGGAATATGTCTCTGGACAGTTAAAGCTTTATGAATATTAGCTTTGGCAAGGGCTCAATCTCAATAAGCGGCGTCCAAATTTTTTTGATTGAAGACTGAGATAAAATTTTTGAAAACAGAAATTTCAGCAATTGAACTGAAAGAAAAAATTATAGTGACAAAATCGTTAGCCTTTTCGATTAATTGAGTTGGGTAGTGGAAAATAGAGTTTGCTATACTGAGAATGAGAAAATCAGGAGATGGGGTGGGCAAGTGGCACTAGGAAAATTTTTTAGACAATCATGGCATATTTATCGTCAAGGCCTAGGGCGAATTATTTTGCTGAATGTGAGTATCCAGCTCTTTTTGGTGATTGGGGTTTCTCCGCTGTTGAATTGGCTTTTAGAGGAACTGCTGTGGCTCAACGGCATCGACTATGTGTCGTTTAATAATTTAATGACAATTCTCGAACAGCCCCTCTTGGTTGGCGGGCTGCTGCTTTTATTTTTAGCCTTTATCAGTGTGGTTTACTGTCAGTTTGCTTTTATGTTTTTATATTTTCAAAATATGCTGGAAGACGGCGGAAAAACGTGGGGCCAGCTATTATGGCTAGCGGTCAAACGCTTGAAAAAAATTCGGCTGGGAGCTTTTTTATTTTTAACCGGTTATTTTATTTTGATTATCCCCTTTGGTAATTTATTTTTGCGCTCATCGCTGTTATCGAAGGTCGTGATTCCCACGTTTATTTTTGACTACCTCTTGAATAACCTGCTTTATATGGCAATACTGGCGCTATTATTTCTGATTGTCTTTTTTATCGGACTGCGGCTATTGTTTATTTTACCGGAATTTATTTTGACCGACAGCTCATTACGGCAAGCCATCAAAGCCAGTTTTCAGAAGACGAAAAAACGTGAGCTAGCCTTGATTGCCAGAGGCGTATTAGTGGTGCTATTTATTTCGGTGGTCACTATTCCCATTTTTTTAGGGGCTTATTACCTACAAAATTATCTCGATAAATTTGTGGCGATTTCTTTTTATACAGCATTAATCAATCTGCTGGTATTGCAATTACTCAGCCAATTTTTATCTGGTTGGGGCCTGACCTGTTATTTGATGATTGTTATGGATGTAGACCCGACCGAAAAAATTCAGTTTTCAGCCGGCAAGCGCCGTTGGCTCAGCGTAGGGATTTTAGTGTTATTTATGAGTGTTTCGACCATCAGTTACAATGCCGCTTATCTGCTAGGCATCACGCTGAAAAGTCCGGTGATGATTTCCCATCGAGGAGTCAATGGCAATAACGGTGTGCAAAACACGATTCCAGCGCTATTGGATACAATTAAAAGTCAGCCGGATTTTGTGGAGATGGATATTCATGAAACCAAGGATTTAAATTTTGTGGTGATGCATGATGAAAATCTGCGGGCGTTGACTGGCGTCAATCAACCGCCGCATAATTTAACATTGGAGCAGCTGACGGCCTTAACCGCCAGTGAAAATGGTCATTCCGCTAAAGTTGCCAGCTTCGCCGATTATTTTGCGGCGGCTTTGGCGCATAATCAAAAATTGTTAATTGAAATTAAAACGACAAAGATGGATTCACCAGATTATGTTGCCAATTTTTTAGCGGCTTATGGCGATGGGATTGTAGCTAGCGGCAGTGAGATTCATTCGCTGGATTATGCAGTCGTGCAAAAGGTCAAAGAGTTGCGGCCGGATATTTTTGTCAGCTTTATTTTGCCCTTCAATCTCTCCTTCCCCAATACGGATGCGGATGCTTACACCATGGAGGAGACGACGTTGACCGACAGTTTTATCCAAAAAGCGGCTTTGCGGCAGAAAAAAGTGTACGCTTGGACTGTCAATGAAAGTGATGAGATGGAGAGCATGCTCTTTTTAGGCGTTGATGGCATGATTACCGATGATTTGACGACCTTAAAGCAAGTTGTTAAAGATAATTTAGATGAGCCGTCTTACGCCACTAGAATTTTATCCTACTTGAATCAATTAAATCCCAATAATAGTCACCCAGAAAATTAAAAAACTGGCAAGCGCTCCTGACGATAAGCTGATTTCAAAAGTATTTTTTGAAAATCAGCTCTCGGAGAACTTGTCAGTTTTTTGTAGTAGCCAAGATTTGTAGCGCTCAGTTGGATAAGTCTCATTAGGTGCAGATTCAACTGATTCTGAAACGGGCCGCTAAGTTATTCATGCTGTTGCTTGGCTAAAATCTGCTCGGTTTCTTCCCGAATATCGCTGAGATACTGGGGCAGATACAACGGAATATCTTCAAAGACTTGGCTTTGATTGCTATAAGCAGCCAGGTCTAGTGAACCTTCTTTCGTAGCAATCTCAATTAGCAGCTGATTAGGCTCCCGATAATAAAGGGATTTGAAAAACTCTCGGTCCTTAATACCAGAATTTTTAAAATTCCGTTCGTTGATAGCAGCATCAACCTTTTCTAAATCCGCTAAATTTTCAACGCCAAAGGCAACGTGATGAATCCCACCAACGCCTTGTTGAGCGGGCGGATTTTTCAGGTCTTGAATAATGTGGACCTCTTGGTAAAAGTCATTATCCAAATTTTCCAGCACCAGCACCTCATTAGAACTGGTGAAAAAAGTAGTCGTCGTTTTCTTTTGCCAGCCCAATGGCAAAAGTTCCCCGGCAGAAGCTTCTGCATATTGGACCCGCATTTGAATGGCGGCAATTCCTAAAATAGCATGCTCAAGGGGGATTTGCGGTGCTTCATACGGAAAATAGTCCTGGCGATTTTCAAATTCCTTCAAGGGGACAAGTGCCATCTGGGTATTATCCGGTGCATCAAACCGTAAAATCGGTTGGCCGGCAAATTCTTCAATCCCATATTGGCAGACGCCTTGTTCTTCTAAATATTTTTCCCAGAATTGCAGCGACTCCAAAGTGGGAACCTTCAAAATAGTTCGCTCCAAAGTATTGGTGCCAAAGCCTTGCTCTTCCCCCTCCTGCATTTCAAAAAAAGTAATCTCAGTGCCGATGCGCTGTTGATTATCCGAGAAAAAAAGGTGGTACATGCTGTGGTCATCTTGATTGATGGTTTTCATTAGCAGTTTCAGTCCGAGTATATTATGATAAAACTCGAAGGTTGGTTTAACATAACGATTTAAAATGGAAATGTGGTGAATCCTAGCTGACATGGGAAACATCCTTTCTGATGGAAAAATTTTAGGAGGCCGAAATTTATGGAATCATTTTTTCAAAAGGGAAAAAATCAGCAACTGGTGGTCGCTTTCCACGGCACCGGCGGCAATGAATATCAATTATTAACGACGTTAGCGACACTTTATCCTGAAGCCAGTGTCTTAACTTACTTAGGAACTGTTGGAACAGGCAGTGAGCGCCGATTTTTTGCCCCATTAAGTAACGGTCAACTGAATCGAGCTGATTTTGAAGCGCAGGTCACAGCTTTTTTAATGGAGACTTGGCCAGCTGTTGCCCAAGAAGATTACCAAGAAATTATTTTGATTGGCTATTCCAACGGGGCTAACTTTGCTTTGGGATTGCTAGAAAAAAATCCTGAGTTAGCTGCTACTGCCATTTTACTTCATCCTAGTAATTTAGACTATCATTTTGCCGGCCGCTCTAAGACCAAAGTGATTTTAACCACGGGAGCGCAGGATAGCCTGAGTTTGCCGGGAGATATTGTCCAGCTGAAAAATCAGTTGAGTGGCCATTTCACAGAAGTTGATTTAGTTATTGCAGATGGCGGTCACCAATTGACGGAACAGGAGTTAACTGAAATCCAAACGCTTTTATAATTTTGTCTGTTAAACAAAGGAAGTGCTAGCAAATGACAAAATCTCGTTTAGAGGCTTTTACCGATGGTGTCGTCGCCATTGTCCTGACGATTTTGGTTTTAGATATTACGATTCCTGACGACCCAAGCCTGCAAACACTTTGGGATTTGCGGAATACTTTTTTAGCCTACGCAATTAGTTTCATTTTTGTGGCGGTCATCTGGGTGACCCATCATCGAGTCTTTCAAATGGCGCAAAAAATTGATTACAGCGTCGTTTGGGCCAATATTTTCTGGCTCTTTTGGCTGACGCTGTGTCCGGCTGTCACCAGTTGGGTCGGCCGCAATCCAGATGCCTTTTGGCCGGAGTTTTCCTATCTAGTTGTCTACACGATGTGGAGTTTTTCCTTTGGCATATTGTCAAAACGGGTCGTTAAGGCCAACGACCCTAATTCCCACGTCGCCAAAGTCCTTACCAGAGATAAACGCAGTCGCTTGTCTTTGTGCATCAGCCTGATTTTATTTGTGGCCGTTTTTTTCTGGCCCCTTGCTGGTCTATTGGGCCGCTTTCTCGTTTCCGGACTGTGGATTATCTCTTATCGCAAAGCAGATTATTATTATCATAAAATTTTCGGCGGTGAGCACACCGATATTCCTCAAGACGGCACCTAATTTTTAATAATACAAAAAACAGAGAGCCGGTGAAGGGTAAAAATTTCACTGGCTCTCTGTTTTTGTGGAGGATGGTATTAAAATGTATCGCTATTTGGATAAATAGTTTTTGATGATGTAGTAAATGAGCAAGCAGGAGATTAGAAAGATAATGATAATTGTCCCAAAAAATATTATTGGTACTTTAGCTCTTGCGGGCAAGCGGGCAATTAACGTCAAAATGACTACCAGTACCAATATGTAAGGAGTAGCCTCCTTAAGCACTTCATCACGGGAAACCTTTTTGCTAGGTTTGTCAGAATTTGGTATTTTTGTTGAATTTGTCTTAGTAGTAGTTTCATCTGAAAAGAAATCTAAAGGGATATTGAAAAATTTGGCAATGGCAATCAGGGTTGTCAAATCGGGTAAGGAAGTGTTATTTTCCCATCTGGAAATTGCTTGTCGAGAAATATTCAAGTGGTCTGCTAGAGCTTGTTGGGAAATATTTTGCTTGGTTCTCAGGCTCTTTATTTTTTCGCCAACTGTCATCAGCAATCCTCCTTGAAAAGTACGTTTAGCTTTATGATAAAGCATTTATACAGCTATCGCAATCAAGTATTGCGCTAGTGCATCAGATGATTGCTAGTTGTTTCAAGTCAGGCTGGCTAAACTATTCTTAGCAACAAACTGAAATGATTTGGGAGGCTGAACTATGAAGAATTTAAAAAAAGGAATTGTTGGATTTGTTATAGTAATAATTTTTTTACTGCTATTTTCTTTCGCTATGAGTAAGGAAACACGGGGGACAATCCTCTTCTTTGGTGGGATAGTGCTGATTGTCCTCTTAGCAGCTTTACTGACAGTTTTGGCGTTAAAATCCTTGTTCAAGGATTTAAATCAAAAATAATTTTGAAATCAGCGGGTGGAAGAGCAGATCCAGACATTTTATTCTTAGATGAACCCACCAGTGCCCTAGACACCCATTCCCGAAAGTTGGTGATGGCGTTACTGCAGGAATTAGTTGCCCAAGGTAAGACTGTCGTTATGGTCACCCACGATTTAGAATTAGCTGCTCAATCTTCACGGGCGCTGGTTATGAAGGACGGGCAGATGCTGCGAATGGTGGAGGCGCCGAGTTTGGAGACATTGGTGTTTTAGGCGCCGCAATTTTTCTGACTCTCATACGTTTTATAGCCAGCTAATCAACTAATCATGGTATACTGTTGAGAAAAATAATTGTTGGAGGAATAGTTATGAAGGGTTATCTTTCAATGCCTTTACGGGAAAGCGAGAATTTATTTTTAGTAGCACCAGAATTTTCAATGGCTGAAGAATTGTATCAACTGGTTGATGCTCAGAAAGCACATTTGGGCACCTTCTTAAATTTTGTCGAGACGGTCACAGGTCCAGAAAATCAAACGGATTTTCTTAAAATGAAGCTGACCGGTACGGCTAATGGCACGGATCGTCTGTTTATCATCACGGAGGGGTCGAAAATTATCGGTACGATTGATTTGCACAAAATCGACAGCTTGAATAAGAAAGCTGAAATCGGTTATTGGCTGTCTGGAGAGTATACGAAACGCAAGATTATGACAGATGCGGTCAAAAAGATTTGTGAATTTAGCTTTGACACATTAGCTTTAAATAAATTGATTATTTTTGCGGATAAGGAAAATGTTGGTAGTAATTTAGTAGCACAAAAAGCCGGTTTCAGTTTAGTCGGTTGTCATAAAGAAGATATTTTCATGTATGGAGAATTTCGTGATATGAACGAATATGAATTATTGCGTTCAGAATTTCAAGCATAGGAGTAGTGGAAAATGACAGATTCAGTTTTAGATCGTGGCCCTTTTTTGCATGGAACCAAGGCTGAGCTCGCCTTAGGGGATTTATTAATGCCCCGCCATGAATCCAATTATGAGGCTCAGCGCATCTCCAATTATATTTATTTTACAGCGACACTGGAAACTGCCAAATGGGGAGCAGAGTTAGCTCAAGGTACCGGCAAGGAACGAATTTATTTAGTCGAACCACAAGGCGCCTTTGAAAATGATCCGAACGTCACCGATAAAAAGTTTCCCGGTAATCCAACCCGCTCTTATCGGTCAAAAGAGCCGCTAAAGGTTGTCGCGGAATTGGCGACGTGGGAGCGTCATCCCGAAGAAACGATTGCGAAAATGCAAGCAGGCCTCGCTCAACTAAAAGCAGAAGGTCGAGCTGAAATCATTGATTAATAATTTTCCTGTAGTTTTTGCTACAGGATTTTTTTGTATTTCGTTTCAAAAAAATATTTTTATTCTTGCAATATTGTGCGTCACACACTATAATAAATTTATGAGGTGATTCGATGGAAAAATCATTATCGCAATCTTTTATCACGGAAATGCGGCGGGGTAATTTAACTTTGTTGGTGCTCGCATCTTTGTATCAGCCCCATTATGGATATGAATTGTTAGAGGTTTTACAGGATGTAGGTGTCGCCATTGAAGCCAACACGCTTTATCCTTTGTTGCGGAGATTAGAAAAACAGGAATTACTATCTAGCACGTGGGATACAACTGAGAGCCGCCCCCGCAAGTATTATCAGATTAGTTCATTGGGGGAAGAAATTTTTCGGGAATTATTAGTGGAATCAAAAAAAATGTCGGTCAGTTTACAAAGGATTCAAGGAGAGGATGAGTAAAATGAATTGGGTTGAAGCGTATATTAATCAAGTTATCGGCTACCTGCCTGATGGGGAACAGGCAGAAGTCAAAAAAGAATTGTACAGCAACATTATGGACATGTTGCCAGATGATGCAACGGAAGAAGAAATTAAATCAGTCTTAATGGAGATGGGCAATCCCCGCAAATTAGCGGAAAAATATCGGCAGCATCCCCGCTATTTAATCGGGCCTGCTGTCTATGATGACTATCTGCGGACCTTAAAAATAATTATTCCGCTAACGGCGGCAGTCGGCGCAATCATCGGCGGTATCGTCACTTATTTTGAACAAATTATCGAAGGCATGAGCATTGCTATTTTTACTGAGGTGCTTTCAGAGGCCATCGGTTCGGGAATATCTTTAGCGTTGCAAGGTTTGGTTTGGACGACTATCGGCTTTGTCATCATAGAACGGACCGGTATGCTGAAGCCTAAAAAAGATGACTGGCAAGTTGATAGCTTAATCAAAACTCCGGTTGCTAAAAAAATTCCTCTAGGGGATACAATTGCCGAACTGGTCATTCAAATTGGTATAATCGGCTTTTTGCTATTTGCTAACTTTACCAGCTTCACTTTTATTCAAACAAACACTCGCGTTGTCGTACCTGTTTTTGAACAGAGCTTTGCCGACTTTGCCGTGATGGTCATTATTTTATGTTGTTTAGTTGAAGTGTTTGCGATTGTCTGCAAGCTGCGCTATCGCCGCTGGACCAGTCTGGTGACTATCAGCAGCATTATTTCATCGTTAGTTAGCGGCTTAGGTTTCATTTGGATTTGCAGTCAAAAATTGATTTTTTCAACAGAAATCAGTCAGTTTCTAGCAACACGGGATTGGGCGGATGGCGATTTGTTACGTTTCTTCAATGAAAACAGCAACGGCCAAGGTTTGCCAGCACCAATTTTCAGCGGGATTGCCACAATTTGTCTTGTGGCCACTGCAATTTCAATTGGCATCTCTCTCTATCGTTATAACAAGCAGCGTCAAGTCGAAAAGAATTTTTCCTTTGGCGTTGAAGCGTAATTACAATAAGTAGCAGCCTGCCTAGATTTTTAGGTAGGCTTTTTTTATGACACTTGTCATAGTCAAGTTGTGACAGCCATGACTACTGGACTACCGGCAAAAGGTTTAAGCTTGGGTTATTGAAGGGGGTAACACAATGAAGACACCAATCTTAACCATTAAAAATATTTGTAAAACTTATCGTCAGCAACAAGTTTTAAATCATATTTCTTTTACCTTACAGGCTGGCGAGATTGTCGCTTTAGTGGGCAATAATGGCGCCGGCAAGTCGACTTTGATTAATATCATCAATCAATTAATTCCTGCCGATGAAGGTCAGGTAACTTTTTTTGACGGTAAAGCCAATCAAAAAGTAAATAGACAACGTGTCGGTGTGATGCTGCAAAAAAATATGCAGCTGGCTCGGGTGACGGTGAAAGAGACGCTGAATTTAGCGAGAAGTTATTATCAAGCACCGTTACCTTATCAAGAATTGCTGAAAATTGCCGATTTGCAAGCAGACGAGCAACAATTTGTCGCTAAGCTATCCGGCGGTCAAAAACGTCGATTGTCATTTGCCGTAGCGTTAGCGGGAAATCCCGATATTTTATTTTTAGATGAACCGACAGCCGGCATGGACAGCGGCAGCCGTCAGAAACTGTGGCGCTTAATTGAAGAATTAAGACAGCAGGGAAAAACCTTTTTTGTGACGAGTCATTATTTAGCAGAGCTGGAAAACTTTGCTGAGAGAATTTTGATTTTAAAAGAGGCGGAAATAATTTTTAACGGCAGTCTAGAGCAGCTGCGGCGACAGACAGCCGCCGCCGAAATTAGTTTCCATTCGCAACTGTCACCTAAAATTTTCCAAAGTCTCCCAGAAGTTTCTGAAATGCACACAACTGGCGCTTTTTACCGGTTGACAACCAATGATGTCAATCAGCTGATGCTGCAGCTGACACCCTACTTATCAGGAATTGAAAATTTAAGCATCCAGCAGAATTCTTTGGAATCTTTATTTACGACGATCAATGAAGGAGGGGCTCTCCATGGCTAATTTTTTCTATCAAGTAGCAATCAATTTCAAACGGATTGTCTTTCGCAATCTGCGTTTCTTTCTCTTTAATTTAGCGCTGCCGATTGGCTTTTATTTATTATTTACCAAGGTGATGACCAGTGGCATGCCTCAAGAAACTTTAACAACTTGGAATGCTGATTATTTAGTCAGCATGGTGCTCTACAGCTCGCTCTTAAGCTCTATCTTAACGGTCTCCAGCACGCTTTTGAATGATCAAGAGGATTCCTTTGATTTATTTATTGAGCTGAGCCCAATTCCCAGATGGCGCTATTATGCTTCCATGATGTTAGTCTTTTGGTCTTTAAATATTTTAGGAGTGGTTGCGCTAGGAATCGTGGGGATTTTAGTAAATCAGGTGGCCCTTTCTCTAACGACGTGGTTGATTTTACTGTTTGCCGTGCCGCTGACCGCCCTCCCCTTAATTTTTTTAGGAATTATGATATCATTAATGGGAACGAGCAATGTAGTCAATTTATTAAGCAATTTAATCGTTTTTCCGATGGCAATTGCCAGCGGACTTTGGTGGCCCCTTTCCATAATGCCAGACTGGCTAAAGACGATTGGTGAAAAATTGCCGACTTATTTTAGTAGCCAATTAATTAGCGGCTTTATCCATCAAGAGCCTTTTGCATGGAGCAATTTCTGGGGTCTTTTGGTTTGGAGTGTGATTGGTCTGGCGGGAATTGGCGTCACATTATATTATCGAAAAGCCAAGGAGCTGCAAACAATATGAAAAAATTTTTCCAAAAGCATATTTTATTTCCACAGCGCTTTGGTTTGATGCCTTATTTTATCCTGACGTTTTTAATTCCAACTGTTATTCAGCTATTACCACTTGACCGCCCGGCTAAGTGGTTTTTGGCGCTCCTGCTACTGGTCTTTTTAAAAGCCTATCGGGATGGTTACGAGGTGACAGAAAAATTAAATATCGCAATTTTTTTACAATTAATCATTGCCCTAATTTTTGGGATTTTTTTGAGTAATGGCTATTTGTTTGTCTTTACTGCCTGGGAAATCGGCTCGCTGCCGATTCAAAAAAGTAGGTATTATCAATTTTTAAAAGGATATTATCTGGCGTGTGCCATCAGTTTGCTGCTAGGATTTTTGTATTTAAATGAGGTCAATAAGGCAGCGCTGTATAATACTTTAATTGCCCTGCTGTTTGCTATCAGCTCACCGATTATCGCCCGCTCGGTGAATGAAAGCAATCGTAAAAATTATCGCCTGCATCAAACCAATCAGCGCTTAGAGGCGATTATTCGCCAAGGAGAAAGAGAACGGATTGCCCGGGATTTACATGACAATCTCGGACAGGTCTTTTCGATTATTACGATGAAAAGTGAAGTGGCCTTAAAGTTATTAGAGAAAAAGCCAGAGCTAGTGGCTCAGGAATTACAGGAGATTGCCAGTACCTCCCGCAACAATCTAACAATGGTCCGCACCATTGTGGAAAATTTACAGGAGCGCAGTATTGCCAAAACTTTAATCGAAGAAGAAAAAAATTTACAGGTGACAGAAACAACCCTCTTTACTAAGAGGGAGGAACTGGCAGAAAACTGGCCGTTAGCTGTGCAGGATGTCTGCTCAGCAATTATTAAGGAAGCCATCACCAATATTATCCGCCATAGTCAAGCCAGTTTTGCCGAAATAACTTTTAACGAAAGTCAACGGGAATACCAGCTGCAGATTACTGACAATGGCGTTGGTTTTAAAACTGCACGGGCAGGGGCCTTTGGTTTGCAGGGGATGACCAATCGTGTGGAATCAGCCGGGGGCGAGCTTCAGATTGATGGTGAGACTAGTCAAGGTACCCAGCTGATTCTCAGCTTACCGAAGCTATCCGAAGCGGCTGCTGATGGAAAAATCAAAGAAAGCAATCAAGATGTTTCGAGTTAGCTCCTGCGTAAATTTTTTCGGGATAAATTTTTTTAGAAAAACTGCAGCTATTTTTGTAGGCAATCAGGTTTTGGAGGTAAATCAATGACAACCATATATCTAGCAGAAGACCAAGAAATGCTCAATACCGCTTTAAAAACTATTTTAAATTTAGAAGACAATTTTGAAGTTATCGGCAGCAGCCTGACGGGAGCGGTTGCCCTACAGGAAATTCTGCAACTAGCACCAGATGTCGCCATTCTCGATATTGAAATGCCTGACTTGACCGGCCTAGAAATAGCCGCTCAATTAAGAATCCTCAAACTCCCAATCAAGATTGTCATTTTAACAACATTTGCCAAAGAAAGTTATTTTCAACAGGCCTTATCTAGTGAGGTCAATGCCTATTTATTGAAGGACAGCCCTAGTGAAGTTTTAATTCAAAGCGTCAATCGAGTGTTAGCAGGCGACACAGTTTTTTCTCCAGAGCTAGTCAGAAGTGTCCTCAAAGCCGAAAAAAATCCTCTCACCAAAAGAGAAATGGAGATTCTAAAAATCATCCAAACGGGAGCCAACACCACCCAAATCGCCCAGCAAGTCTTTCTTTCTGAGGGCACAGTCCGCAATTATATTTCCTCCATCCTCAGCAAAACCGCAACTAAATCGCGGATTGAAGCCATTAATGTGGCGATGGCGAATGGCTGGTTGGGGTAGGGGAATGAAAAAACAATAATTATTCAGCACGATTTGGCTAGATAATTATTGTTTTTAGCTAAATAATTTCTTTAAGTTGATTCCCAATTCTTTCAACGATACCCGTAACTAGAGCATTACCCATAAAAAACATTCTCATTCTATCGGAGACCATTACAATTTCATCATTAGTCATTCGTTTGTGTTGCGTCCAATTATCTGGAAAATCTTGAAGTCGTTCAGCTTCAACAGGTGTCAGAAGACGATATTTATCTGCAATTTTCAGTAGATGGGTGGAGCGATTCATGGAGCCTTCTGAAGTTAACATTGTTCTTCCAGGCAAATCCAAGCTATCGAAGGGTGACATTCCCCCTTCGGAGAAAGTGTAAGTATGGCCGTTCTCAGAAGTACGCTCAATCTTCTTTGGACCTCTTAAATATTTAAACTTCGCAAGTTTTTCAGAGTCTGTCAGAAAATATTTTTCATCAACCTCAGCTTCAGGTTGAATAATATCGCTTAAAGGAATTGGTTTTTCTGACATTGTAGGCTCAGTATCAATCGTATAGTATCGGCCATGTCGCATAATTCCAGTATTCCAAATTTTACCAGTGAAGTGATCAGATACATTAACAATGTCCTGAGAAAGTTCACCAAAACTATGTCGACTTTTATAGGGTTTGTCGACGATTGGAAATTCACGAGCAAATAGGCCATCTTTAAAGATATACCTATCGTATTTATGCTCATCAATCGAAGAATCATTAAACAAATTTTCAGCAGGTTGGTTTTCAAATTCTCGGTCCATTTTTTGACCCCAAGGGGTATCGTTACGATAAACAAAAAAGAAAACTCGACGGCGGCGTTGTGAGCGGCCGTATTCGGCTGCATTAATTACCCGCCACTCAACTGAATAATTAAGTTCATTAAAGGCTGCAAGCATTATGGCAAAGTCACGCCCCCGCTGTTTTGAAGGAGACTTTAGCAATCGGTCAACATTTTCTAAGATTAGGTATTGAGGTTTGATATGATTTGTTGCTCGAATAATCTGCCAAAACAAAACCCCTTTTTTTCCTTCGATACCCATCTCATGCTTTTTGCTACGCGCCACGGAATAATCTTGACAGGGGAACCCGCCAACTATAATATCCGCATTCATTCTATCAAAAACTTCATTGGGAATATCTTCGATGTTTTGATTTATATTTTCGCTATCTGGAAAATGGTAATCATAGACTTCAAAAGCATCCTGCGACTTTCTTGATGGCTCCCATTGATTGGACCAAAGTGTTTTATATAATTGAGCATCAGCCTTTTCCAAGCCGACTCGAAATCCTCCGACACCCGCAAAAAGTTCCAATACCTTTAACTCTTTTTTCAATATGCGAACATCCTTTCGTTTTAACTATTCATATTATACACAAAAATTTTAAAAAGATCAAGATCTAAATTCAGAAATGATATAATTATTAAAAAAGCGCATGATTTTGATTATTTAGTGGGGTGACTTGTGTTGAAAAGAGAAAATCATGAATATACTAAACAAGAATTAATCGATAAACTTGAAAAGGTATTAGAAAAAAACTTGGGCGAAGTGGACAGCAACCATGTTTTTGAACGAGCGGTACTCAATCCTAAAATAACTGGAATTGCAGGGGATGTTGTCGAACAATCAATTATTGGATATCCTGCTGATTCCAACAAAGCTCCAGATTTAATAGTAGATGGTGTAGAGGTAGAATTAAAAACGACTGGTATTAGAAAATCAAAAAAAGATAAATCACAGTATGAGGCAAAAGAGCCGATGACAATTACAGCGGTATCGCCTAAAACTATTACTAGTGAAAACTTTGAAACATCTAGCTTTTGGCGTAAGTTAGCAAAGGTTTTATTAGTGTATTATTTATATGACTCTGAGCAGACTGTACCAGCTTTAGGTTATGCAAATTTTCCAATTAAAGGTTACGAGTTCCATGAGTTTGACGAGGAAGAAAAGGAACGTCTAAAAAATGATTGGCAGATAGTCCATGATTACATCTTAGAATTACAGAAAACCTATCCAAATCCCGAAGAATATTATCCTACCATTTCCTCCCAATTACGACCGAATTTGATGATGATTGACACAGCACCTAAGTGGCCAAATCCACCGAGATTTAGATTGAAGAGGGCCACTGTTACCACAATTGTGCAAAAATATTTTGGTAAGAAATTTGAAAGTCTGGATAAAACTTTTGAATCATTCGCTGAGTTGGATAGACAACTCAGCGCCTATACAAAATTATACAAAGGAAAAACAGTTGCTGAATTAATTGAATTGCTAGATATCGAAGTAAAATTAAGTATTAAATCTGGAGATGTTTCAAAATCAATTGGCGAGCAAATTATCACCAGAATGTTTGGGGCAAAGTCAAAAAAATTGAGTAAAATTGATACCTTTAGCGAATCTGGTTTAATTGCTAAAACAATAACTCAAACAACTAAGGGAGCCCGAACAGAAGATACCAAGCTATTTCCGGTAAACTTTGATGAATGGTTGTCAAAAGAGAAAACATTTGAAGACTCGACGATATTCAGTGACTTCAGTGAAAAACAATTCATTTTTATAATTTTTGAGGAGCCTTCAAGTGACGCAAAACTTCTTGAAAATAAATTTATCGGCTTCAAACGGGTTGCTTTTAGCGAAGAGTTTATTAACACTAATGTAAAGAAAGTATGGAATTATGTTAGAAAAATCATAGGAGAAGACAAACTAATAGAAACTGTGGAAACGGATAAAGATGGAAATCCGAAAATCAATCCCAATGGGACTATTCGAACATCGTTGAATTTTCCTAAATCAAGGGATTCGACAATTTTCTTTCGAGGAACTGGTGCAGATTCTAGAGATAAGCCAATCAGACTGAATGGAATATCTATGTATCGCCAAGATGTTTGGATAAAAGGCTCTGAGTTAGTAAAAATTCTAGCTAAACAAGACTTCATTTAATTAACCTCATGATAAAATACGCAATTTTTTTTATAGTTATAGCTCTTAAAAAGTGACAGTAACCGCAACTTTTTTGAGATTTAAAATGCTTGTTCAGGAATATCAAATTTCAGTTCAATCTACCCAGGAGCACAACAATGGAATTTAATGAAAAACTACAGCACTTGCGCAAAGTACAGGGCTGGACACAAGAGCAATTAGCCAGCAAAGTTCTGGTCTCCCGCACAGCCGTTTCAAAATGGGAAAACGGCAAAGGCTATCCTAATATTGATTCACTGAAAAGCTTGTCTAAGTTATTTGGCGTTTCACTGGATGATTTATTATCTAACGAAGAGCTACTGGATTTAGCTCAGGAGGAGAATCGGTCAAACTTAAATCGCCTCGCCACGCTTGTCTACGGGAGCTTGGATATTTTGGTCTTGACGTTTTTGTTTCTACCATTGTATATTCGCCAAGACGAGGATATGGTCCGCACCGTCAGTCTGTTTGCCAAACCAGATGTCAGCGGCGTAACATGGGTGATTTATTTTGCGATTCCACTAGTCATGGCTATCATCGGGATTTGCGAGCTGCTAGCCGTCAGATTTTCCAGCAGCAAAAATCGGCAGCAGCTACGCCTAGCATCTATTTTTATCGCAGCCGGTTGTGTCTTAATTTTCGTCGCCACCCGGCAGCCTTATCCGACGACGCTACTCTTTTTATTTCTAATGATAAAAATTTTCTTAATGATAAAGCCTTTGAAAAATCAATAAAAAAAGTACCTTCTGCATCTGAACAGTTAAGTAATTGTTCAGATGCTTTTTTTTGCATAAAAAAGGCACCAGCCTTGGTAGAACAAGGCTGACACGATAAGTCACGCTGATGTGACGGATAGATTCTTCAAAAAAAATGACTTGCTTGCTACCTTCAAAGGGTATCGCAAATCAAATAGATTGGAGAATTTATATGTTGCACAAACAAAAAAATGAGCTAAGAAAAACCTTGCTTTCCTTCATGATTTTTGGGCTATTCACACTAGCCCTTAAGTTCATCGATGTCAAAAGTATCGGGCCAGAGGGTTCAAAAGTTGGCTTTGCCGACCTGAATCAAAAGGTTTTTGAAATTTTGGGCAGGAATGAGACGTGGTATTTTTTGACAGATTTGTTAGGAGTGGTGGCGCTGTTAGTGGCACTCGTGTATGGCGTGGGCGGCTTACTTCAATTAATCCGTCGTAGGAGTCTCTGGCAAGTTGATGCAGAAATTTTAGCGATGGGCATAATTTATCTGGTGACCATCTTCTGCTATCTTTTGTTTGAAGACCTGATTATAAATTATCGGCCGATTTTAATCGATGGCCTGCTGGAGGCTTCTTATCCCTCCAGTCATACAATGCTGCTGCTGACAATTTTATTGACCAGTATTTGCCAGTTGAAAAGGACGAGCTTACAGCCAACTTTAAAGAAAATTCTGATTGTCTGTTTTATCTTTATCAGCGGGCTAACTGTGGTAGGACGGCTGCTCTCAGGTGTCCATTGGTTGACGGATATTATCGGCGGGATTTTGTTGAGTGTCGCTTTAGTCTATTTTTATTGTTGGCTGGTAAAAATATTCCATCGGTGGCAGCAGGCGAAATAAAAAACTGTGTATTCGTCTGATTAACAGCTGAAATTCCGAGATATCTGGTAACTATCTTTTTGACCTAGTAAATTCAGGAGATAAAAAGAATCTGTATTTTACAATCCAGCAAGTTCAGAGTGCAACTATACAATCCACCAGTGAGTATTGCTTACCATTATTGCTCAATTCGGGAATTTCGCTTGAATAAACTAATGTCATAGGCTCCAATTTTCTAAAGTCTTTTTCCTAAATAATCATTAGCCCACCAACCATAGAAAATGCTGAGTAAAAAAACAATTAACAATAATAGGTTAGAGACTGTCGAAATAAATTTGAAGAGAATAAAAAAAGGAATACCATAAAGGATAAGAAAGGCAGCGGCAAATAAAACACCGGTATAACCGGGTTTTTGCCACCAAGTTTTTTGGGAAAATCGGTTGTACAAAAAACTACCGATAAAGCCAAAGCGCAGACGAATTTGACTTAAGGAATAGTTTTGTTCCCGTTGCTGAATAGTCTTCAACAAAGCTTGATCACCCTTTAATAAATAATCTAAAGAAATCTCAAAGACATCACTGATTTTCAGCAGTGTTGTAGTGTCTGGAAAATTATGACCATTTTCCCAATTGGAAATCGTTTGACGAGTTACATGAAATTGATCAGCCGCCTGTTGTTGAGTCAGACCTAATTCTAAGCGATGTTTTTTAAAAATTTCAGCGAACATAATTGCACCCCCTTAAGAAAAGTTTAGCCGATTTTATCGGGCTTGGCTAGCAAGCGTGATTTGACACCTTGTTATGACCGCATTCTAAAATAAAAAACCTCCACATAGCAGTAAATAACTACCATGCAGAAGTGCATCATTTAATTTTCCCGAGTCAAAATAGTTTTGGTAATCGCTTCTAGATTTTCCCGAGTATTGTATTGGTTGGCGGGCAATTTTCTTATCTTGGCAATTGCTTGATTGGTGTATTGCTCAGCGTATACCTGAGCGTCGGCAACGCCGTCATATTGCTGCACCAATTGGAAAATTTCTTGGGCATCTTGGTCGGTCATCTCCGCTTTTTTATTTAAAAGCGGCTTGAAGGCTGCCGGATTTTTTTCAAAGGCAATCAACAGGGGTAAAGAATAAACCCCTTGGCGCACATCTTCTAAGACGGGCTTGCCAATGTCAGTGGCAGATTGACTATAATCTAAAATGTCGTCAATAATTTGGAAGGCCATGCCGATGGCTAAACCGATTTCGCCGCTTTTTTTAGCAAAGGTCTCTTTATTGCCGCTTTCGTAGGCTCCGACAAAGCAGCTCAGTTGAAAGAGTTCAGCGGTTTTTCCAGAGATGTTTTCTAAATATTGTTCAACACCTATTTCATAGTGATAGCGGCTGTCCATCTGGCCTAATTCACCGCCGAGGATTTTTTCCATGCTGCGGGAGTTAAGCTGTAGGCTCCGCAGAGAACCGGCGTAATCGGATAATAATTTGAAACAGAGGACAAATAAATAATCGCCGGCGTAAACAGCCACTTCGTTACCAAAGCTGGCGTTGATTGTTGTGACACCGCGGCGCATGCTAGAGCGGTCAACGATGTCATCGTGAATCAAAGTGGCGGTATGCAGCATTTCAATTGAGGCAGCCAAAGCTGTGGCTTTTTTTTGATCTCGCTCTGGACCAAACTGGGAAAACAATAGCTGATAAGCAGGGCGCAGCATCTTGCCGCCGGAATGAATCATCGCCAAAATCGCTTCTTCAACCGGTTTATTTTTTAAATTAACCGAGCTTTCCATCAATTTTGAGGTCATTTTCAGTTCTTTGGCCAGTTCGGGATAGGTCTGCCACATGCTGTGAAGTTTCATAAGGTTACTCCTTGTATAATACGTAATAATTTTTGGACCCTCAGTCCGGTCGCTTTAAAGTTCTCCCGTGGGAAAGTCAGGCTAGTTAAAAGTTTTCATAAAATAGAAAAGCTAATGTTCAGCTAGTCAGTCTAGTCGCTGTCTTACAAATAATTAATTCCAGACTTGTTTAGTTCTGCGTTCCTGATCTTTTTGGAATTGGCGAATCGTGCGGACGTGCCGCAATAGATAATTGGCGGCAATGCCAATCGCAATGCCGGAGAGAATTCCCAAAAAGGATAGAACCGGCAGATACATCATCACCGGCCACGACTGGGCGATAAAGGAGGCTGTGACTAATTGGCCGACATTGTGGAGAAAGCCGCCGGTGGCACTAATTCCGATAATGCTGACTCGTTTAGGTCCGAGTGATTTCATCAACAGCATTCCAAAATAGCTGAGGATGGCGCCACTCATACTGTAAAGAAAAGTGGAAAGAGTTCCACCCAGCAGCGTGGTCAAGATTAAGCGCATGCAGACTAAAGTGAAGCTATCTCGTTTGCGTAAAGTAAAAATCGAAATAATCGTAATTAAGTTAGCCAGTCCCAATTTAGCACCGGGGGCAAAGGCAAAGGGATAGGGAATCATGTTTTCAATCAGGCCAATCACAACGCCTTGTGCAACTAAGAGGGAGATATAGATTGTTTTTTGCAGTTTATTCATAATCAGGCGCTAGTAAATCAAAGCGCCGTCTTCACTCCCATCTGATGCTTGAATTTCTAAAACTAGACGATGGGGCAGACAGACGACTGACTGACCGGCTTTGGAAATCCAGCCTTGCCGGACACAAATCTGATCGCCGCAGTTCGCCTCAGAAATCCGCACCCGTTCACCATCAATTTCGATAATATTATAATCGCCGTCTTCATCTTCGTAAGTATATGTATAAGAGGCTTGATCAGCGGTCAAGTCAAAGCTGCGGATCTCAACGCCATCGACTTTTAAGACAGCTTGATAATTGACAGCATCTGCCTGTTGCGCTAATTGGTTTTGTTGATAGCCAAAAATGACAATGGGCGTAAAAGATAATAAAAACAAGAAGAAAATAATAATCAGGTCCCAAGGTTTGAGAAAACTTTTGCGGGCGAATTCTTTAAATTTCAAAATACCACCCCTTCTAATTTGTCAGGCTTCATTTTAACATAACCCTAAAAGAAAGTCCTAGGAAACGATAAGCTTCCCAGGACTTTTTCATTATTTTTTTGAGTGGTGCTTAGGACTGGCCGTAGCGGGCTTTTTCACTGCCGTACCACCATTTTCCAAGGGTCCGTTGCAACCATGGAATTACCCAACGGTCTAACCCAACCGCACGACCGGAACCGTTCATCAAGGCAAAGGCAACTGGAATGAACCAGATGTTAACCCAATAGAACATCCCTGACAGACAGAAGGTGATGACTAAAACAATTGTTGTCGCATTAGCCAACCAAGTGAACAAACCAGCAATTAAAGCAAGAGCTAGGGCAATTTCAAAGAAGACCATGAATTTTTGGAAGAACATTGCCACATCATAGTTAGGCATTATCCAACCCATCAAGTTGTTAAACCAGTTAGGTGCTGCACCGAAAACAGCCATTGGTTCTTCGCCATAAGCGTAGCTCAAACCAAAATGTGGAACGCTGGCAACAACATCAGTTGCTGTGCTAGCAGCGCCAGAAGCAGCAGTTGCGACATCGGCAGCGCCAGAGGCAGCCGTTGCAGCATCAGCAGCACCAGAAGCAGCTGATGTTACTTCTGCACCAGGAACTGGATAGCTCCAAGCCCAAGGGAAGACACTTGAACCAGTGAACCAAGAACCTTCGCCAAACCAAGTACTTGGTTTGAAGTAAGAGCCGTCACCGACAACTTTTTTCATAGATTCGACTAACCAAACAAATCCGTAGAAGACCCGTAAAGGTACACTCCATAAAACATTACCATAACGAGATGAATGTCCGCGGGTTACATTGCGGTCATCTTTAATATGGAAGAATTCATGCATGATGTATTGGAACATCAAGTAGCCTGAACGAATATCAAAGAAGTATTTCAAGTTGACGATGTGTTTCATGACGATTGCCATAAAGCCGCTTAAGTGAATCATGTTAAAGAGGTTAGCAACCCCCCATTTTGAACCGATGGAAACCATGAAGCCTTGGTAGTTTCCTTTGAATTTATGCTTTTCGCCGCCTTTAATATCGGCAACGATGCTGGCTGCTGCAGTGTGACCTGTTTGTTCAGCTGCCTGCACGATTTGTGGTGTTGGTGTGTTTGGAAATTCTTCGTAGAATACTTGGTCACCGATAATGTAGATATTTTTATCTTCATAACCTTTAGCTTGCATGTATTCATTGGCAACTAAACGTTGGCCACGAGCTGCTTCTAAACCAAAGTCAGCGGCATCAGAAGTTGCTTTTACGCCGGCTGTCCAAATTAAAGTATGAGTTGGCATTTCAGTGCCATCTTTTAATTTGATATGGTCAGCAGATACTTCAACGATTGGTGAGTTTTTCAACACTTGAACGTTTTTCTTTTCCAAGTAACGTTCTGCTTTGGCAGCATCGTTTCTGGTCAACATGTTCAAGATAGTTGGCATTGCTTCGACAACTGCTAAGCTGATTTCTGAAGGGTCAAGCTTGTAATCTTTTGCTAAACGCTCTTTCCAGTCGATTAATTCCCCGACCATTTCAATTCCGGTAAAGCCGGAACCACAGACCACAAAGGTTAACATTGCTTTGCGTAATTCTGCATCAGGTTCGATGGCAGCTTTAGCAACAATTGTTTCGATGTGTTCGCGAATCTTTAATGAGTCTTCGAAAGACCATAAAGTAAAGCCGTGTTCTTTAACACCGGGTGTCCCAAAATCATTTGGTTCCCCACCCATACCTAAGATCAAGTGATCAAAAGCATAAGAGCCTTCTTTAGTTGTAACGACTTTATTCTCTTTGTCAATTCCAGTAACGGTATCTGTTACCAATTGAACATTTTTCTTGCGAGAGAATAAATGTTGTAAGTCATACTGGATAGCGGAAGGTTCCACCCGGCCACCAGCCACTTCGTGTAGTTCTGTCATCATAGTGTGATACGAATGACGATCGATTAAAGTAATATCGACATCGTTCTTTTTAAGTTTCTTAGCTAAAAATTTCGTAGCTGAAACTCCAGCATAACCCGCACCGACAACGACAATTTTTTGATTTGCCATTGAAATCGCTCCTTAGTATAAAAAATAAATTAGATAATAAATACACAAACAACTCTCATTATAGAGAGGTTTAGGCGATTTGTCTAACCTCTTTTATCGTTTTAATTATTTTTTTTGGTAATTCTCATAAAATAGCCATTGTCATTTTCTGAGAAAGCGGTCACGGCCCACCTAAGCCTTTTTGCTAAAAGCGGCAACTAATTTTAGCATTCTGTTTAAAGCTGATTTCACAGAGTTTTTCTGATTTCTTCAAGGAGGAAAGGCTGATGTATCAGCCGAGGGAGCGGGAAATTGAAAAAAGCTATTGATAAATGTGAATTATTGGATTTGTGTAATTTCTTTATGAGAAAACAATGAAAACGATTGACTTCCTTTTTGATTTCACTACAATGTATATTGTATCACAATGTTATTTTTGTTAATTAGAGAGATAATTTTGAAGAAAGATAAGGTGGAAGAAAGATGAAAGCAAGCAAGTTTGTAACAGGGGTCGCAGTATTAGCATTCTCAACATTAATCTTAGGAGCATGTGGTTCAGATGATAGTTCAACTGGAACTAGCAGCTCTAGTGCAACAACCGAAAGCAGCACAACTGCTTCAAGCGCAACAACTGAAAGCAGCGCAACAATCGTTGCCGGTGCAGCTTTAGAAGATGGTACGTACAATTTAGAAGAACAAAATTATTCAAATGGCTACAGAACTGTTTTCTCTATTACAGTTGCGGACGGCAAAATTACTGAGTCAAACTATGACAACGTCAATGAAGCTGGCGAATCAAAAGCCGATGATGAAGAATATAATACCCAAATGAAGGAAGCTGCTGGTTCAGATCCATCAGAATTTATTCCAGCGTTAAACGAATCTTTAGTAGCAACTCAAAGTGCTGGAGATGTTGAAGTCGTAACTGGTGCGACACATTCAAGTGAAAGCTTCCAAAACTACGCACAACAATTGATTCAAGCAGCACAAGCTGGTAATACTGAAACAATCGAAATCAACAATGGCGCTGACTTAACAGACGGCACTTACGAATTAGAAGAATTAAACTATTACAATGGATACCGCACAGTCTTCTCAATTACTGTAGCAGGTGGCGTTGTGACTGAATCAAATTATGACAACATCAACGAAGCTGGCGAATCAAAAGCTGACGATGAAGATTACAACACACAAATGAAAGAAATTTCTGGTACTGATCCATCAGAATTTATTCCTGCATTAAATGAAGCTTTAGTAGCTGCCATGGCTGAAGAAGATGGCACGGCTGCTGATGTTGATGTAATAACTGGAGCAACTCACAGCACTCATAGCTTCATCATGTATGCTGAACAATTAATCAATGCCGCTGAAAAAGGCGACACTACTAAGATTGAAATTGACAACATTGTCACTGAATAATCTTTAGTTTCTTATTTTGAAACCTTTGAGGCGAAAATCACTCTTGATTTTCGCCTTTCTTTTATGCCGTTTCTTAGTTTCTCTTTATAAATACTGAGAAGGAATCGGCTGTGTTTAACGCTAGACAGCCGCTTTGAAAAACAATTGCTGAAAAGCGAAATCCTTCTAAAAAAATTTTCATGGAATTATTATTTTTAGTGACAAATGACACAGAGAGGTATATAAAAGACTAAGAAACTTTTTTCTGACCGAAAAAATCGGTCTGTTAGGATAGAGAGGGCAAGTAAAATGCAGAAATTTTTCAAACAGAAGTGGCTTTTAGCGATTTTATTATTGGGCGTAGTCGGTGTCGTTGGTGCCTGCAGCTCCGATAGCAGCACCCAAGAGAGCAGCAGTACGACTAGCTCCAACACCATTAATTCTGATCCTTATTCAGATGAGCAGTTTCTTTTGGGAACCTACGTGCAAATCCGAATTTACGATGACGGCAAAGAAGCTGTTTTAGACGAAGCTTTTGCGCGGGTGAGAGAGCTGGGAGACGAAATCACGATTAATGAAGAAGGCTCTGAGGTGGATGAAATCAACGCCAATGCCGGCATTCAACCGGTGGTGGTTTCAGAAGACGTCTATTCGCTGATTAAAAAAGCCTATGAGTATAGCGAGGATTCAGAAGGCGGTTTTGATTTAGCAATTGGCGCCATCACACAGCTGTGGCGCATTGGTTTTGACGATGCCCGCAAACCTGCTCAAGAAGAAATTGATGCGGCTTTACCATTAGTCGACTATACCAAAGTCATTTTAAATGACGAGGATCATTCTGTTTATTTAGAAGATCCGGGAATGATTATTGACTTAGGGGCCATTGCTAAAGGTTATATTACTGATGAAGTCGTTAAAGTATTAAAAGACAATGATGTGACAACGGCCATCGTTGATTTAGGCGGGAATGTCTATGTTCTTGGTCATAGTCCCAGAGGAGAAGATCAGCCTTGGACTGTGGGAATTCAAGATCCCAATCAATCCCGTGGCACTGTGTTAGGCACGATTCCAGAAACCGATAAATCATTGGTGACATCTGGAATTTATGAACGCTATTTAGAAGTGGATGGCGTGACCTATTCCCATTTATTTGATAAAGATACCGGCTATCCCTTTGACAATGATATTGCTGGAGTGACCATCATTACTGATAATTCCATCGATGGCGATGGTCTGTCGACAGCGGTCTTTTCTATGGGGGTTAAAGATGGCTTGACCTATGTGGAAGGTTTAGACGATGGGACAAGTGCCATCTTTGTCACCATGGAAGATAAAGTTTATGTCACTTCAGATATTGAGGACCAATTTGTTTTATCTGAGGATTCTGGTTATGTGATGGGTGATCGCAGCGAACTGGAATAATTTTACAAAAAGGAGTGCCTGTATGAGTGTGTCGGTTTTTTTAGAGGTTGTTGAGATTCGCACAAAAGTAGCCAGTATTTTTCCGTTTTTAGCGGGAGTCTTCTTTTCCTTAAGCTACTTTGGGCAAGTCAATTGGTTGAACACGATTATTTTCTTTATCGGCATGATTGTCTTTGATATGATGACGACTGCCATCAATAATTACATGGACTTTCAAAAAGCCCATTCCCAGCAATATAAATTTGAACAAAATGTGATTGGCAGAGAGCAGGTCAATCCTAAATTAGTTCGCAATATGATTTTAGGCATGCTGGCCTTTGCCGCTGTCATTGGTTTTTATTTAGCTTGGCAAACTGGCTGGCTGCTATTGGCCCTTGGTGGCGTGTGTTGTTTTATCGGTATTTTTTATACCTATGGACCGATTCCCTTATCGAGAATGCCGTTAGGTGAAATCTTCAGCGGCGTGACGATGGGCCTAGGCATTTTTTCGATGGTGGTCTATATCAACACCTATAGCCTTCAGCCATTTTTCTTGGCGGTGGATTTACAAGCGGGGACGTTTGCGTTGACGGGAAATATCTGGTCGGTTGTTGCGCTAGTGTGGGCATCACTGCCGATGATTTTCACCATCGCCAATATTATGCTAGCGAATAATTTACGGGATTTAGATACGGATATTGAAAATCACCGCTATACTTTGGTTTATTACATTGGTCGGCCGGTGGGGAAAGTTTTATTTCAAGCTTTAATGTATAGCTGCTACCTCGTTGTTTTACTTGGTTTGCCCTTTAAAGTCTTTTCTTGGCCGATGCTGGTGGTCTTTTTGACCCTGCCGATTATTTATAAAAATCTGCAGGAATACAAAGAAGTCCTGCCCCATCCCCGTAGTTTTGGCTACGCAATTAAAAATATGGTGCTCTTTAACAGCAGCTATGTCATCGGACTAGCTCTGACCGCTTTATGGAACTGGTTTAATTAATCGAATAATCAAATAAAAGATACAATTCATTTTCAGCGACTTCCCTTGTCAGAAGAAGGAAATGGATTGTATCTTTTTTTGTTTTGATGGCATACTATATTTGTAATTACAAGAAAAAAGGTGATCACATGCTGCAGCTACGTGAAAAAAAACTTGTACAACTTTTAATGGCTAACCAAACTAAGCAAACGTCGGAAACTTTAGCTGGTGCTTTGGCGGTCAGCTCAAAAACAATTAAAAATGATGTCAAACGAATCAATCAAGAATTTGCGGATAAATCCTATCAGATTGTCAGTCAAAAGGGCAAAGGCATCTGGCTAGAATTTACTGAAGACGAGCGCAATGAATTGCAATTGCTGACAGCTTTTCAACAGGAAAATTCTCCTGAAGAAACGGAATTGCGCCGCTTTGAAATTCTGCACCTGCTGTTAGATCAGCAAAATTATCTGTCGGTTGGCGCAATTTCAGAAGCAGTCTTTGCCAGCAGCAGCACTATTTTGCGGGACTTAGATTCTTTAGCAGACTATCTGCAGGAATTTAATCTGGAAATTGAGCGGGCTCCAAGAAAAGGCATTCGCCTGTTAGGGAGTGAAATTGCCCTGCGGATTATTAAAGCAGAATTACTAAAGCAGGAGACTAGCGTGGAGGCAGCGCTGCTGGATTTTGTCGAAATTCAAAAGACCTTCCCTGAAATTTCGTTGGCGGCGATTAAAGCCATCCTGTTTGATTTTCAACAGGAGCAGACCTTCAAACTTTCAGATGTAGCCTTAAAGGGTTTGATTATTCATATTGCCATCTCGTTGCAACGTCTACAAAATAATCAATTTATTGAGATGACAGCGGATGAGTTAGCAGTACTAACCGCTAAAGAGGAGTGGCAGCTAGCTAGTCAGCTTTACAAAAAGCTGGCGGAACATTTTGATTTAGCCTTTGAAAAATCAGAAGTCGGCTATTTAACCATCCATCTTTTAGGCGCCAATTTAGCAAATCAAACTTGGCAAGAAGCTGAGCTTTCAGGCTATCAGCAAATTAATCAAGAGCTTTTAGACAAGCTGATTGCTTGGACGACAGCAATCGATGAAACTTTTCAAACGCAGTTGGCGCAAGACCAGCAATTTTTGACAGCCTTTCTGCTTCACTTGAAACCATTGTTAAACCGCTTGAGCTACGGCATCAACATTAAAAATCCTTGGAGCCGAGAACTGAAGCAGAAATATCCGCGGGCTTATGAGATTGGAGTTGCCTATGCAGAGCTGATTTATCAGGAGACCAACTTATTATTAAATGAAGACGAAATTTGTTATCTCGTCTTGCATATTGAAACGGCCCTAGATCGACAACAGCAAGCTGTCAACAATTCTGTAACCGCTATTATCGTCTGCGCTACCGGGATGGGGACCAGCTACTTTTTAAAAACAAAGTTACAACAGGCTTTCCCTGAACTGGAAATTATTGGAATTTCCTCAGCGATGGATCAAAGCTTAGCACAGACTACAGCCGACTTAATTATCAGCACCGTGCCAATACAAGTACCACAAAAAAAGGTAGTCTATGTATCACCGGTACTGAATGCTACTGAGAAGGCTGGTTTGCAACAGCAAATTCAACAAGTCGGCCAAAAAGAATCGAGTCTGACAAAATTACTGCTAGAAGATTTAATCAATCTTCAAATAGAACTAGACTCTGTTGAAGAAATTATCCAATTCGGCGCAGCTTCCCTAGCAAAAGCCGGCTTTGTCAATGCCGATTTTGTTGAATCGGCTTTACTGCGGGAAAAATTATCAGCAACCGCCATCGGCAATCTGGTAGCAATTCCCCATGCTTATCAAGGGAGTGTCCAAAAACAAGGCATCGCCGTTTTACAATTAGCCAAACCAATTGATTGGTCAGGAGAACAGGTGCAATTAGTTTTTCTACTGGCAATTGACAGTCAAATTCAACAGCAGTTTGCCAGTATTTTTGAAGAATTAGCCCTGTTTACGCAAGATCTACATAAGGTCAAGCAAGTGATTCAGGCACCAACAAAGAAAGAAGTCAGACGTTTATTGCTGACGTGACAGGATGTGAAAAAATGAAATTAAGTGAATCAATTAACCAAAATTTGATTGAATTTAAATTAGAAGCCAACGAAAAAAATGAAGTTATCGACCAAGTGATTCAATTGTTGGCAGAGAATCAAGTCTTAACCGATCCAGAGCAATACCGCCAAGATGTACTGGCAAGGGAATCACAAAGTACCACCGGGATTGGCATGGGTATCGCCATTCCCCACGCTAAAAGTAGCGGTGTCAAAGAAACTAGTTTTACTTTAGTGCGCTTAGCTCGTGAAGTCGAATGGCAGTCCTTAGATGATAAGCCAGTCAATTATGTAATCATGTTGGCGGTGCCGGATTCTGCTAAACAAGAGTTTTTGAAATTATTATCGCAATTATCGACCCTATTGATGGAGGATGACTTTAGAGAAGGGTTACAACAGGCAGAAAGTGTGAAAGAAATTATTGAGTTATTTAAAATCGAGGAGGAAAAATTATGTTTATCATAGCGATTACAAGTTGTCCCGTAGGAATTGCCCACACGTATATGGCGGCAGCCAATTTGAAAAAAGCTGCGGCGAAAAAAGGTGTTGAAATTAAAGTGGAAACGCAAGGTGCCCAAGGTCCGGAAAATCAAATTACGGATGCCGATATTCAACGGGCCAATGGCATGATTATCGCGTCAGATATTACGATTAGAAATGTTGAGCGTTTTGAAGACGTCCCAACGCTGGAATGTGGGGTGCAGGAAGCCGTTAAAGACGCGGATGGATTAATTGAAGAATTAATGGAGGCGATTGCATAATGGCGAAAATTGAGCGGAAGAAAAAAGTCAAAAAGTTAACCATAAAAGATCAGATTAAAGCTTCTTTTATGACCGGTGTTTCTTACATGATTCCGGTAATTGTCGCTGGCGGAATTATTCAAGCAATTGGTAAAGCGCTGGGAGGCTACGATATTGCTACCAATCCAGATATGGTGGGTACATTTGCTTACCTAATTAATCAGATTGGAGTTTCGGCCTTTGTCTTTGCCACACCGGTTTTATGTGCGGGGATTGCCTATACAATTGGCGACCGTCCAGCGATTGCGCCAGCGCTGGCAATTGGTTTATTATCCAATGAAATTAATGCTGGTTTTATCGGCGGCTTACTCGGCGGGTTCTTAGTCGGCTATTTAGTGAAGTGGATTAAAACTTGGAAGGTGCCTTCTTGGTTGAACGGCATGATTCCGATTTTAGTGATTCCCGTTTTAGCAACGCTAGCAGTCGGCTGTGCGTTTCAATTTTTATTAGGCGAACCGATTGCCTGGATTACCAACACGATTGAATCCTTCTTAAATTCTTTACAAGGTGGTTCACGGTTTGTTTTCGGGGCAGTCTTAGGCGGCTTCTGGGGCGTCGATTTCGGCGGACCGATTACCAAAATTGCTTCCTCCTTTGCGACAGCTCTCAATGCTCAGGGGAATTTTGCTTCGACGGCAGCAAAAATGGCGGCTGGTATGACACCGCCATTAGGAATGGCTTTAGCTGTCTTGTTTAGAAAACGCAAATTTACCCGTGGTGATATTGAAAATGCCAAAGCGGCAGTACCGCTATCATTTTGTTATATCACTGAAGCGGCAATTCCTTTTGCGCTGCAAGATCCGATTCGTGTTTTATGTGCGACAATTCCTGGGGCAGCCTTAGCTGGCGGTCTAGGCATGGTCTTTGGAACCGAATCACCAGCAGTCCACGGGGGAGTGTTCGTGATTCCGATGATGACGAATCCATTAGGTTTTGTCGGGGCGTGGCTGATTGGTTCGCTGGCAACGGCGTTGATTTATTCCACCATTAAAAAGCCATTATCAGTTGAAGAAATTCAAATTGAAGAAACAGCGGCTGATGAAGGCATGTTGGTTTCAACTAAAAATCGTTTGCGGGATTGTTTCTTGAAAAAAACCGCAAAAGAAAATGAAGTCTAGGTGGTCCTATGAAAAAAATTCGTTATGGCATTGTCAGCACCGCCACGATTGTCACCCGTTTTGTCGAAGGCATCAATCAAAGTGAGGCCGGCGAAGTAATCGCAATTGCCGGCCGGGATTTAATGAAAGCCAAAGCACTGGCTGATGAGTTAGCAATTCCTCATTATTACGGCAGCTATCAAGAGCTGTACCAAGATGAGCAAGTCGATTTGGTTTATATCGCCAATTACAATGGCGGGCATTATCAATGTATCAAAGCCGCTTTAGAACAAAATAAACCTGTCCTCTGTGAAAAACCAATGTGTTTAACAAAAGCTCAATCTGAGGAAGTCTTTCAGCTAGCTGCCAGCAAAAATCTTTTTTTAATGGAGGCACAAAAAGCTGTTTTTCTGCCGGCCCAAGTTCAGGCCCGCCAGTTGATACAAGCGGGGGCGTTAGGAGAAATTCAGTGGGTCAATATTATCAGCAGTCACACGGGAGCCAAGCGGGGAGAATGGTTTAAAGAAGTACAGAAAGGCGGCGGCATTCTCAGAGGTGCCGGTACCTATGCGTTGGAATTTTTATTGACAGCCTTTGGGGGCCCTTTGGAAAATTATGCCGGCAACTGCAGTATGGAGCCACCGACTTCTGATGATAGCTGGGTGATTAATTTGGCTTTACCTAAGCAAATCTTAGCCAGTCTACTTATCACCAAAGATATTCACGACCAAAGCCGTATCGAAATTTACGGCACAAAAGGAAAAATTACGATTCCGAATTTTTGGAAGACCAATCGTTTGATCAGCGAAATTGCTGGTGAGACTAAAGAATACCTGTTTGAAATGCAATCAGAATTTGTTTATGAAATCAATCATGTCAATCAATGTCTGCAGGCCGGCCAGCTGACTAGTCCGCTGATGACACCAGCGGTCACAATAGCCGCAATTCAAGTGATTGACGATTTATATCGCAGAGTGGGAGTTGACGTATGAAAAATCAAATTGGCGTTGTCGGGATGGCAGTGATGGGGAAAAATCTCGCCTTAAATATTGAAAGCCGCGGCTATTCCGTCGCTATCTATAATCGCAGTCGGGAAAAAACTGAGACAGTCATTGCCGAAAATCCAACTAAAAACTTACATCCCAGTTATTCGGTAGCTGATTTTACGGCTTCATTAGAAAAGCCGCGGCAAATTATTTTGATGGTTCAAGCCGGCGCTGGAACCGATGCGACAATCCAAGCGCTCTTGCCGCATTTAGAAGCCGGTGATATCTTAATCGACGGTGGCAATACTTTTTTCAAAGATACCATGCGCCGGAATCAAGAATTGGCCGATTCCGGAATTAATTTTATCGGGACTGGCGTTTCTGGTGGTGAAAAGGGCGCCCTGTTAGGTCCGTCGATCATGCCGGGAGGTCAGAAAGCGGCCTATGAATTGGTGGCCCCGATCCTTGAAGAAATCTCAGCCAAGGCAGAAGATGGGACGCCTTGTGTTACCTATATTGGTCCTGATGGCGCCGGTCACTATGTCAAAATGGTTCATAATGGAATTGAATATGGTGATATGCAGCTGATTGCTGAAGCCTATAATTTGATGCAAAATATTTTAGGACTGTCAGTGGAGCAGATGGCTGAAATTTTTAAAGAGTGGAACCAAGGAGAACTGGACAGCTATTTGATTGAAATTACCGCCGATATTTTAACTCGTCAGGATGATTTAGGAACGGGGCAGCCAATTGTGGATGTAATTCTTGACGCCGCCGGCAATAAAGGAACGGGCAAGTGGACTAGCCAAGATGCACTGGATTTAGGCGTTCCATTATCCTTGATTACTGAATCTGTTTTCGCTCGTTATATTTCTGCTTATAAAGATGAGCGGGTAGCCGCTAGTCAAAGATTGCCAAAACCAGCGGACTATCAGTTTGCCGGAGAGCAATCTGAATTGTTAGAAAAAATTCGGCAGGCTTTATACTTTAGTAAAATTATGAGCTATGCTCAAGGCTTTGCTCAATTGAGAATGGCCTCAGATGAGTATGAATGGGAACTGCCCTTCGGCGAGATTGCCAAAATTTGGCGGGCTGGTTGTATTATCCGAGCGCAATTTTTACAAAGGATTACCGATGCCTATGACAAAGACCCTCAGTTGAAAAATCTTTTATTAGATGATTATTTTGTCGAGATTACCGCCAAATATCAACAGGCGGTTCGGGATGTTGTCGGCATTGCTTTGCAGGCAGGTGTGCCAGCACCGACTTTTTCAGCAGCGATTGCCTATTTTGATTCTTATCGAGCTGAACGTTTACCCGCCAGTTTAATCCAAGCACAACGGGATTACTTTGGCGCCCATACCTATCAAAGAACCGATCGAGAGGGCATCTTTCATTACGATTGGTATCAATAAGAATAAAGTTTCCCGACGCCATGAAGAATTTTCTTCATGGTTTTTTGTTTTCTCAGCCTCAAGAATCAATTTCTCAAAAACTGTTCACTTCTAATCGGCTTTTGGTGACATCGTGTCACAATCGGCCTATACTCGTCATCAGTGAGAAGGAAGTCCTTCAATAATTTAAAAAGGGGAAATAAAAAATGGATACAAAATTAGTATTTGCGATTATCACAATTAGTCTGGCCTTGGTCTTTTATACAATCGGGGTCTTTTCAGAGAGACGGTCTGGAGTCTTACAACCAAAACATTTGCTTTTCTTTGGTTTAGGATTAGTCTTTGATACAACAGGAACTATGATAATGTCTTCGATTGCCAATGCGGAAGCCGCAACTAGCGGATTGTCCTTGCATCAGGTGACCGGTGTGATTGCAATCTTACTGATGGCCTTTCATTTTATCTGGGCAATTTATGTCTTAGTTAAAGGAAACGCCAAAGCAAAACAAACATTCCACAAATTCAGCTTAGTTGTCTGGCTCTTTTGGTTAATTCCTTATGTAGCCGGAATTGTTATCGGCATGGGACATTAAGAAAGAAGGCGCAGTCAAGTGACACAAAAAGCAAAAACCAGCACATTCGCATTAATTATTTTTATTGTCGGAGTCTTTATGTCAGCTCTGGACAACGGAATCATTTCCAGTGCATTAACAACTATTACTTATTCATTTAATATCAGCGAAGTTCAAGGGACTTGGGGGATTACCCTTTACACCTTAGGGATGGCTGTCTCAACGCCAATTATCGGTAAATTAGCTGATAAGTTCGGCCGCAGAAAACTATTTCTCATTGAAGTCAGTGTCTTTGCGCTAGGCTCTTTATTAGTCGCTTTAAGTCCGTCCTTTGTTTTTTTCTTAGCGGCGCGGGTCTTGCAATCTCTTGGCGGCGGCGGTTTATTTATTATCGCCTCCAGTCATATCTTGTCGACTTATCCTAAAGAAAAACAAGGTGCCCTGCTAGGAGCATTAGGTGCAATCAACGGGATTGCTTCAGTTGTTGGTCCAAATCTCGGTAGTTTGATTTTAAATGTGACAGGTCATTGGAGTTGGTTATTTTTAATCAATTTGCCAATTGCTGTCTTTGTTTTAATTGCCGGTTTCATTGCCATTCCTGAAACCAAAAATGCTAGCAGCAACGGGTTGGATTACAAAGGCTTGAGCTTGTTAACATTAGGTATTTTAAGCTTTATGTTGGCTATTACTAATTTGCAAAGCGGTGCATTATTGACTAGCTTATTAACTGTTTCTGTCTGGGGTTTTATTTTACTAGGCATTGCTTTATTCGCAGCTTTTGTAATGGTGGAAAAGAAAGTCTCAGCTAAGGTTGATCCATTCCTACCATATAATTTAATTCGTAGCCGCGGTTTTCTTTTAACTCTTCTAATGGGCTTATTGTCTGGAACATTAATTGCGATTTTTGTCTTTATTCCAAGCTTTGTGGAACATCGCTATGGGATTGCGGCTAACAGCAGTGGCGTTTGGATGAGCGGTATCGGTTTAGGCTCAATTTTAGGGGCAGGTCTCGGCGGGATGTTGGTTTCTAAATTAGGGGCCACCCGGACAATTCAAATTTCCGGTTTGATTTCAGTCGTCGGCTTTGGCTTCATTGCTCTATATACACCAACGACCATCTGGTTTTTAATCGCCTCAACTATTGCTGGCTTTGGCTTCGGGATGCTAATGGGCGCACCATTCTCTGTCCTGATGTCAGAAATTGCCGGCACCAAAGAAAATGGCGTAGCCTTGGGTACCCTTTCTGTCAGCCGTCAAGTGGGGATTACGATTGCACCGACGATTTATGCGACGCTAGTCCAAAGCAGCTTTGCTAATTTTGTTTCAACTAAATTAGACACAGTTTCCGGTGTGAATATCAAAGACAGCCAACAATCTGTCGAAGATTTGTATGTCCAAATTCAAAACATCGGCGACAGCAGTCTGCGGGAACAAGCCGTTAGACTCTTTCAAACGACAGCCGCAACGGCCTACCAACATTTATTTTTAGCAGCAGTTGGGGCCGCAGCAATCATCTTTGTCGGCGGTTGGTATTTGCGGCGCAAGAAATTATAATTGCTTGCGCTCGTAAAATTTGCCTGCTAAAAAACGACAACTGGGAAACGTTAAGGCAGCCAGTACAAGGCCAATGGCAATCTCATTGAAAATCAGCGTAAAGGCTAATAAGACTAGAGCAGCTAAAAATAAGCTGAGGGCATCAATTCTTTCTTTGGTAATGTTCATAAAGTGTTCCTCCTATTTTTGCGATAGTTTATTTAGTCTACCACAAGCAAGGTGACAAAAACTTAAATTGATGGGAGCTAAAACACAAGCGATTCATTACCGCTGTAAAATTTTCCACCAATTTTTTGATGGTGATGAAGGCGGCAAGGATTTCCCTCCAACCTTATAGCTAAAAACTATCACGTAAGATAAAAACTAACTATAGGCGATGGTCAAAAGAAGGTTTGCTTTTTAAAGATAACTACCGTAATATTGTAAAAAAATAACCAAACGCGTTGAGAAAGAAAGTAAAATCTCGCCAACTGACTAAAAGAGAGCCTCGGTAGCTGAAAAGAGGTGTGAGCGAGCAGATTTGAAAATGGCTTTTGAGCGGGTGCTCTGAATTAATTTAAGAGCGCACGGATATTCCCGTTAGCTGAAATCCCAATATCACACTTAGTCCAAACAAGTGTTGCATTGGAGCAGAGGTAAAAGGCAACTTTTACAAAATAAGGTGGTACCATGTAGCAACTACATCCTTAGAAGAGCAGAGACTCTTCTAAGGATTTTTTTGTTTCAGGGACTTGGGATTTAACAGGCAGAAAAAAGGTATGTCCGCAATTTTTAAATAAGACAATTATTCTTGGAGGAATGACAAATGACAGAACAAAAATTTGAAACAATTCAATTGCACGGCGGCCAAACCGTCGACGAAACCGGCAGCCGGGCAGTGCCCTTGCACCAAACAACTTCCTACGTCTTCAAAGACGCTGAAGAAGCAGCCGGTCGCTTTGCCTTAACCGACGCCGGCAATATCTACACAAGAATTACTAATCCAACCAGCAGTGTTTTAGAAGAACGCTTGGCTTTATTAGAAGGCGGAGTAGGAGCTTTAGTGACAGCTTCTGGCTCAGCAGCAATTGCCTATGCGATTCAAAATATCGCAATTGCCGGCGATCATATTATTTCCGCCGCCAGTGTCTATGGCGGCACCCATAATTTATTCGCCAATACTTTGCCGGATTTTGGCATCGAAACAACCTTCGTTGACTCAGACGATCCAGAAAATTTCAAAAAGGCTTTGCAGGAAAACACTAAAGCGATTTTTGTCGAATCCCTCGGTAATCCTGACATCACGATTGTGGAAATCGAAAAAATTGCCGATATTGCCCACGCTGCTGGTATTCCTTTAATAGTAGATAACACCTTTGCCACGGCTTATCTTTTCCGACCGTTTGACTACGGTGCCGACATTGTCGTTTACTCAACGACAAAATTTATCGGCGGCCACGGTGTAGCGATTGGTGGAGCCATCATTGATTCTGGTAAATTCGATTGGCAAAACGGCAAATTCCCTCGTTTAGTGGAACCCGATGCCAGCTACCATGGCATCTCTTGGGTCGAGGCTGCTGGGCCGGCCGCTTATATCACGCGGGCCCGCACGATTTTATTGCGGGACACTGGGGCAGCTGCGTCACCGTTTAATTCATGGCTGATTTTATTAGGTGTGGAAACTCTGTCTTTACGTTTAGAGCGCCATGTGGAAAATGCCCAAAAAGTTGCGGAATATCTAGCAGCTCATCCCAAAATTGCGTGGGTCAATTATCCTGGACTAAAAACTAGCAAATATTATGCACTTGGCCAAAAATATTTTCCTAAAGGCGCCGGTTCGATTTTCACCTGCGGCTTAAAAGGTGGCAGCCAGGCTGGTCAGAAGCTGATTGATAGTGTAGAATTATTTTCATTATTAGCCAATGTCGGCGATGCCAAGTCCTTAATTATTCATCCCGCTTCTACAACGCATTCACAATTAAGCGAAGAGCAGCTGTTGGAAGCCGGCGTCAAACCAGAAACGCTGCGTTTATCCATCGGATTAGAAAATATTGATGATATTTTAGCGGATTTGGAACAAGCCTTAGCCAAAATTTAATTTAGGGAAATAGAAAGAGGGAAAAAGATGCCTGTCAAAGTTGTCGAAGATTTGCCGGTAATCCAATTGTTAGAGCAGGAGGAGATTTTTACGATGGGCTCCAAGCGAGCAGTGACCCAAGACATCCGCCCGCTGAAAATCGCCATCGTCAATTTAATGCCGAATAAAATCGCAACGGAGCTGCAGCTTTTACGCCTGCTGTCTCAGAGCCCTTTGCAAATCGAGGTCGATTTTATTCAGACTTCCAGCCATCAAGCCAAGCATACTAGCACTACCTATCTGAATGATTTTTATCTATCTTATGAGGATATTAAAAATAGCTACTACGACGGCTTGATTATCACCGGTGCGCCAGTAGAAAAAATGAACTTTGAAGAGGTCGATTATTGGCCGGAATTGCAAGCCATTATGGATTGGAGTCAAAGCCATGTCACCTCCAATCTGCATATCTGCTGGGGAGCACAGGCTGGACTGTACCATTTTTATGGTGTCGAAAAAATTCTCTACGATGAAAAAATCTTCGGCATTTTTGAAAATCGAATTGTCGCCCACCATCCTTATATCAGAGGCTTTAACGATTATTTTTATTCGCCCCAGTCCCGTTATACTGGCATCAATGAAACACAGATGCAACAAGCGCCCATCAAAATCATTGCCGATCACCCTGAGCTAGGTACCCTAGTCGCAGTTTCTAATGACCAACGAAATCTCTTTGTCCTCGGCCATATGGAATACGACACCGAGACTCTAGCAACCGAATACCAGCGTGATCTCGAGCGGGGCCTGACGACAGCCCCGCCAGAAAATTATTATCACGGCAATCCACAAAACAACATCATTCGCAATACTTGGCGCTCAGAAGCCTTTCTTCTTTACCAAAATTGGTTGAATGATGTCTATCAGCGAACTCCTTATCGGTTAGGGGAGTGAAAAATATCTGAATCTAATCTAAAATACCCCGATTTTTGCTAAAGAATCCTGTAGTCAATTGACGACTTAGGGCTTAGCAGAAATCGGGGTATTTGGGTTTTTTAGGGGTTGGGGAGAGGTGAATTTGGATGCTATTGAGAGTTTCTTGATAAATTAATAGCTTCCACGTCTGCAATTTATTCGTCATAGATAAACGAATTTTAGAAGTGACTCTTAATTATTTTTTTTGTGAAAAAAAAAACTTTCCTAGAAAATGCTAAGGAAAGTATAACGGATTTGATATTTATAATGGCGAAAAACGCTTCTTATAACTGTCTCTTATGCGAAAATAATATTTAAAGGTTATTCTGTTATTAACAATTTAATTCTAAATGTAATTAATTTTATTGTCAATCCTATTTTGGATAAAAAATTATGTTTTTTGAGCAAAACATAAAACAATTAAAGCATAATAACTTTTTTTAATTATTTATTCATTCGAGAAAAATAATCCGATGAAGTTATTAATCAACCCTTTCCAGATTGAAACCATTCCTGTTCTCACAAGTTTCTCAAGTTTTAGTTGGGAACATCAGCCGTCATGGAATCGTCAAATATAAAAAGACATTTTTGATATTATATGCTTTTGTAACAAGCTTAGCTATGTATTCAAGATGAAACAAAATAACCAGCTGTTTAGTTGGTTTATAAACAAGAGATTTTTAAAACAAATTGATTTTTTTGATATAGATAAAAAAATCAATAAATAGAGAGGAGAAACTAATGATTTTGAGAAGCTATTAGTTTCTTCTCTCTTTTTTATGCGGTTTTAAATAATTGGGCCTTCTCTCTATTTTAGCCGTCTTAAAAACCGTCAAATTTTTTTCAAGTCCAATAATTAGTAGGAAATCAAGTGTTTTTTCGCATAAGAGACAGTTATAAGAAAAAAATGTGGTTTTAAACACAATTTAAACCACAATTCTTAAAGGAACTGAATTTTTTTGCTTTTGTGAATGTTTTATTTATACGACAGAACGGATAAGAAGAAAAGAGAAGGTGATAGCATGAATCAAATTCTTTTGCTCACTAAAAATATTTTTATAGATACTGATTGGCAAGTACGACTTCAACAATTGGGTTATGAAGTTTTTAGTTCAAGTCAAGTATTAGAAAGAGTTCTTTTCAGAAGAGATTTTTCGCTGTTTTCACTCTTTGGGACAGTGATTTTCAGCGAAAGTATTACTGATGAAGAATTGGCAAAAATCATTGAAAAGGCGCCAATAGAAAAAACTGATTATTTCAGGATTAATGAACAAGAACCTTCTGAGCGGACGGAGAATTTTGAAAAACAAGATAGTATCCGGTTTATAAATTCACAAATGACGCCGACTGAATTAAGAGAGGCGCTGGCTGATGGGAAATCCATTAAGATTTTGGCTACTTTTTCGCAAAACAGACAGTCAAAGCCAGCTACAGAGGTCTCAGTTCATGCGACAGCTTCTTTATTAAGTGCGCTATCGAGAAAAGAGAAGGAACTTTTTGATTTACTCTATGCTCAAAAAGGTGAATTTGTAGCCCGTACAGAATTAAGTACTAAGCTCTGGCAACAAACAGTGTCTAATTCTTCCTTGACACAATTATCACAAATAATTGGGCGTCTTAAAAAGAAGATGCAAAAATTTAATCTTGATGAAAATCTGATTATTACCCATTGGAATAAGGGTTATGCGCTAGATCAAGAACTTTGTGAAAGTGTTGAATTGTATCAAGAGGACAAAGTTCACTGATAGTTCTTTAAAAGTTACTAACTGAGAACATCTCTGGAATCTAGGTAAGTATTTGACTTTGTTTTAGACATGCTGGTCATGTTTAAAAATAGAAAATTCTCTAGTGGTTATAGAGATAATTTACTAAACCAGCGGAAGGGGGGCGTTGTTGGTTGTTCAGCAGCTGTAATTCTATCTGACAAGCTGCTAATTTCTTGAGGAGTGTGATGCTTTTCTGGGAAGAAGAAAAGATAGGAGGGAAGAGTGAATGAAATGAAAAATAAGAGAAAATGGTTGCTGTTAATAAATTTCATAACGCTGTTTTCATTGCTTACAGCAACTGTTGTCCAACTTTCTTATGGGCTGACTGAAATTTTTGCGGCACCGAAGGAATTGAGTTTATCTTCAGAGAGAGACTTAACTAGTTTAAAAACTGGAGATGAGTTCATCGTAACTATTTCTGATAGTCGCGATGAGGGTGATATTGCAACAACAGAAAATACTGAAGTGCCATATGTTGACATGTCAGGGGATATCACTAATGCTACAACTGCTTCTGGTTCATCTTCTGTGACCCGTCAATGGGCGATGACTTTACCAGCGGGGATATCATTTGATGAAACTGTTGAAAAAGAGCTGTTACAAGCAGCAGACGCAAAGGCTGCTTTGCCAACATTTAGCTATGATGAAGAAACGCGAGTTTTAGATATCACAGTAGATGTGACAGTTACAGAATTAGATTTGAAACTTCATGCCGATGCCGCTGGTAGCTATGAATTAAGTGTAGCTGACAAAAATATTATGCTGACGGATTCTAATAAGTTGGAAGTAGTTGTTAGCGAAGCAGAAGAGGTTGAATCAGCAATAACTGATGCTGTTGAACCAGTGGCAGCAACTACTGATGAGGTTGGTACCCAAGCGAGCGAGGCATTGCATGATTTTGATTATGGAGTAACGTACAAACCCGATGCTGATGCTACATGGGGAACTGAAGCAGCTGCTCAAGAAGTAGTGACAGTCTATACATTTGCTGAATTGAATAACGTAGTGCGATATGGAACTGCCGATTATATCAAACTAGGTAATGATATTGTGAGTGATACCTTTCTTGCAGGCGGTGCCCTTGCTCGAAGAGATGCTAATGCAAATCGCCGAGATTATGTGATTGATGGACAAGGTCATACCTTAGATTCAGGATCAGTAAGCTGGTCTTATCCAGAAAGCACAAGAGAGCGTAATTTCTACATTAAAAACATCAAAATGCATTCTACTAATCCGTATGGATGCTTTATGGGTGCTGAAGCAAACGGTAATTTTACGTCAATGGTTTTTGAAGATGTTGATTATGATGGCTCGCAGTTAACTGCATCATGGACAACGACGCTTTTCTTTAGAGGGGAAAATAAAGTGACTTCTCGTTATGATTCGTATACCGCATCCTATGTAAATGCCAATAATACGGGGCAAGATTATTCTTCAGTCAGAGCAGTTTATACCGGTTTAACTTATAGATCTCGTGGACAAAGTGGGCTTGAAGCCTATCGAGTTATTTTTGATGAAGGCACAACTTTTGAATGTACTGTCGAAAATGGTGACGGGTTGTTGATTGGTTCATTTAGAGGTAAAGAACCTACCGCAGCTGGTAGAACAACGCCTTATGTCGCTGTTCGAACTGGTGCAAATGTGAACATGGTTTCTCAAGGGAATAGTGGCGAGACATGGTATTACTATACTAGTGATGGTCTTTACTATGCAGGTATTAACATTCAAGCCGGTGGGCAACTGTATGTTGGGACCGATTCTACCCTAACGATGGACGTACGAAATACGACAAGAACCGGAATTTTCTTGGGTGGAGGTACGTCAAGTAAGCGAACCAATCTAACGATTGACAATGGGGGAACGTTAAATCTCCTAGCTGATGGTAATCGTAATACTACTGATAGTAAGTATGCAGGTATCAAACTTTACCAATATTCTGATTTGAATATTTTAGCAGGTGGAAAATTAACTGGTCTCATCGAGAACGATTGGAGTGGTCGACCTGCAGTTGAATTAGCAGCTTATAGTACGGTGACTGTTGGATCAGCGGGAGCAAAATATGTTAATGACGATACACCACAAGGACTGTTGGATATTACTGTGAGTGGTACGAACGGTACTGCTTTAAACTTAATGGCGAACTCCAGCTTCACTGTAAAGGAATTTGGACAAGCCTCCTTCCTTGGACGATGGCAATTTGGGACAACGAGTGACTTTATCAGAGTTGACGGTTCGCTGCTTGTTGGAGAACGTGGGATATTTGAGGCAACGTTGAGCGAAGAGGCAGGCTCTGAAGCTACTGGAGTTAGAAACCTAGTTAATGCTCCGTCTACCTCGTCAACATTCAAATTTACCGATGCCTATCGAGTCGATTTGGATGCCAGAGGAAATCCAAATGCTGCCTTGCTGAGTATGGGTACATCTGCGAGAGATGGGACATTTACGGCAGATATTCAAGGTGTGTATCAATGGAGTGATGGCAACTATGCTGCTGGAGATAACACATATGATAAAGACTGGCTACCAATTTATAACGCGGTAGTTACCTATCGAGAGAAAAATATTCGAACTAGAAATGCTAGTAGTTCTGAGCAAGTTATTGCGGATAGTTTCATGTCTGAGTATGATACCTTAAATTCGGAACGAGTACTTTACAGTTGGATTCCAGACGTCACGATTAACATTGCTGAAGTGTCGGATAATGAAGAGCGTGACGATGGTAAAAAAATTACAGGTGTCACAAATCCGAATGCTTATGTCACGGTATCTGCCAGAGGGCAAGTTCTTGGTTCTCTAATTGAAACGAACCCTAAACTTTCTGGAACTGATGGGGGGATAATCTCATACAATACACTAGCAGATGCTAATGGTAATTTTGAAATTGCTATTCCAAGCGATGTGACTTTGTATGTAGGGGATGAAATTTCTATCTACAGTTGGCGAGCAGGTAAGTACTTAACCTCGACGACAGATGTTTTGGATAAGACAGCGCCTGAGGCCACAACAATGACCTACTATACCTATCTCGGTGACACAGCTCCTTTAGCTAGTGATTTTATTGATACTATCACGGATAAGGGGGTAGCCGATACAACAGGATATCCAGTGGAATACAATTCAGCCACGGATATTGACACGCTGATGGCAACAGAAGGAACTAAGTCTGTTTACATTGATGTTTCAGATTTAGCGCAAGGTTTTGTTTATGATGTTGATGGTAATCAGGAATTTAACGCAGATGGCACACCGAAATATCAAGATGCGTCAAATACAACAGATCCACCAATTGAAGTGGAGTTAGTAGTTTATGCTGATTCAACTGGTATTAGGGCTAATTCACCAATAACACTTTCATTCCCTGACTTCAAAGGGATGACAGATGAACAATTAGGGGACTATCTATTGGCATACACAGATAGCACAGATCCTATGAAGTCAACCACCCCGTATGCTTACAGTATTGCGGATGGTGTACTAACTGAGTGGACTGACCCAGATGATTTTACAGTCACTGATCTAGGTGGCTTGTCTGGCACAGTAACACCTCAACCAGATACCGACTACACAGTAACGATTACTTTACCGACAAGCACTTCCCAACTTGCATCCGACTTAACGACAACAACCATTGTTAATGTCATTAATCTGAATGCAAAATTGACAATTAAATTTGTTAATGATGGTGGAGCAACGCTCAAAACTTATAGTGTTGGGCCTTCTGGGACTGCTGATGTTTACGATATTTATGCTGATGTACCAATTGGTGAAAATCTAGATTTAACAGCGGAAGATCCATTTAAACCTATTATTGATCAAAAAGAAAGTTATCTTACAAGTGGCTATGCATCTGTGACCTTAACAACGCCTGCCGGTGGAGATGAAGCAGCTATTCCAATTTTAGCAGATGGACAAGAGATTGTTTACACGGCAGCTGGACAGTTGACTATAACATCTAGACCAACAACGATTAACTTTGGAACTTTAACATTTAATGGGTTAACTCAACGTGTCGAAGATCCAACTACTAACAATGATTTGATTATAGCAGACACTCGTTCAGATGTGACGAAGGGGTGGGTATTAAAACTTGCCTTGACAGGACGCATGTATAGTCAGTCTACGAACTCTTACATGAATGATGCCATTCGTTATAAAACGGCTGTCGATACAGATGATGTCATTTTGACAGATCAAGCCGTGGAAGTTTACAGTGAAGCAACTGGTGGAACTGGTCTCTTCAATGTAACTGATACTTGGGGCACTGACGAAGGCTCTATTGGACTGAAATTAGTTGCGGACCCTAAAGATACAACGAATTCCGATATCGGTGATTACACCGGTGAAATTACTTGGACGATTGAATCAGCACCTTAAAAGGAGTGGGGAAATGAAAAAGAAAATTATGACACTCCTTTTACTATTGGTGTTAGGAATTGGGAGTTTTGGTTATAACGTGGTTGGTCAAGCCACTGCAAATGGTGGCGGTCAGGTGGTCAATGATGGACAAATTACATTTTATGATGAATCAACTACGCCTTCAACTAGCTCATCAATTTCTACTAGTTCTAGTTCAAGTGGTGTCCTACCTGATACACAAGGTGGCGGTAAATTACCGCAAACAGGAGAAACCATCCGTAACTTTAGTCTATTAGGTGGCGCTTTATTGCTAGCTGTTCTTTTATTCCTTCTTTATAGAAGGAAAAAAGAGAAGGAGGGAGGCGCATGAAGATGAAGTCGTTTTTTAAAGCGTCAATCCTCGTACTTTTGTTTAGCAGTTTTACCGTTAGTGGTGTAAAAGTCTATGCCAATAGTTTTGATGGTTTAGGGAGTGTAACAGTTACTGATACTGGCGTTACTACTCCGGTCGATCCAGAAAATCCAGGTAATGAAGTTGACCCTGGTCCAGGACCTTCGACGACTGGCGAGTTACGTATTGATTTTGCATCTTCCTTGAATTTTGGCTCAGGCAGTACAGCAGGAACCAATCGAAGTTACACATCATTAGCACAGCTTTTTTATAACGATGTGTCTGCTCGGGGATATTATATTCAAGTGACAGATCGGCGTGGCGATGCATCTGGCTGGACATTGTCTTTATCACAAGATACACAGTTTACTAGCGGTATCATTCAAGACTTAGATAATCAAGAATTGAAAGGTGCTGAGCTTACTTTTGGCTCAGCCTGGGCAAATACCTCTGGTAATAGTGGCGTCCCATCCGTTATTCGTGAAACTAAGCTCACAGAAATGAACACGGCTTATAACATCGTTACTGCAGGGCAAGGGCAAGGTAAAGGGGTTTGGACAGTTTCCTTTGGTGCTTCAGCTGAAAATCAATCTGATCAACCGAATACTTTAACAGCTTTGAAAGATTCGACAGGTGATGCAGTAATCGATACTACTTATAATAAGCCAGCTTATAGTAATTCAGCGATTACGCTGACCGTACCAGATACTACAAAAATTTATCCGGTTCAGTACACTACCACATTAACGTGGACATTGGAGGCTGGGCCAACAGAGTAACACTTTAGACCCGACAAACTGGGGATAACCCCATTTGTATAAAAACAAACAAATTTTAGGAGGAACGAAAAATGAAATTAAGACGGTTAAGTGCAGCGGCATTAGTCGCAGTTATTGGGGCAGGAGTGGTATTTCCTGCAGCGGCATCAGCATCAACAATTGGAGCACCTTATGATGGATTAGCAAATGTAACAGTAGAAGGCGGGCCAATGGACCCAACGGATCCACTTCCCGATCCGGAAATACCAGGTGATGACATTGATACACCAAATCCGGAAATTCCTGAAAATCCAAATCCAGGTACTTTAGGTATTCAAAAAGTATCTATTCTGCGTTTTGGTACTATTCAAACTGGCGGGAATGATATCACTAAAACAGCAGCAGCTGTGCCAGTAGAGAAAACTACTACTGATGATCAAGGTGTTGAAACTACTGTGGATGCGACTCGTGGACACATGGTTCAATTTGGTGATACTCGTGGTACTCGTGCTGGTTACACTGTAACAGCTATGTTATCTCAATTTGAAAATGCTGATGGTTCTGAAGTATTAGATGGTTCTACTATCACTTATACAAATGGTATTCTTGCAACTAAAGGTACATCTACAGCACCAGTTTATTATGCATCAACCTTTACTTTAGAAGATGGTGTTTCGAAAACTATCGTTGGAGCACAGGCTCAAGAAGGTAGTGGTTCATGGGTGTTAGAATATGGTCAAAGTACTGACTATGATACAACAGTAGCTGGCACTCCTACAGGTGGAACTGCCGGTACTGATGCAAACTCAGTAACCTTGTTCGTTCCATCAGGAACAGCAGCTAGTATGTTAGCAACAGATTATACAGCAAGCATTACTTGGAATGTAGAAGCAACTCCTTACGTACCTGCACCATAATTTTATGTAAGAGAATAAATGCACTGAATGACAGACAAGCTGGTGGAAGTCCTTTCATCAGCTTGTCCTTCTTTAAAAAAAGTATTGTACATAGACTAATTAACTAGGAGATTTAAGGAAATGAGAAAAGACAGACAGAATTTTTTTAGTCGGCTGCTGGTGGTTATCAGTGTCATAATAGGCGTTGTCCTATTGAATCCTCAGCGGATGATGGCAGCAAGTGATGCAGATATCGCATCAGGTGCTGGCTTTACATACGTAATAACCTATCCTGAAAACCAGATTACCGCTGACAGCGGCTATTTTGACTTGATGATGGAGCCCAGTCAACAACAAACCTTACTAGTTACGATAACTAATCCAGGGGAAGAAGAAATTACGGTTAATCTGGCACTAAATGGTGCTAAAACTAATCGAACTGGTGTGATTGAATATGCTAATAGCGAGCTTGAAAATGATTCGTCCTTACCGTTTAGTTTCACTGATTTAGTTACAGGGCCGATTTCAGTTGAAATCCCAGCTGGCGAATCAGTAGAGGTTGAACTAAATGTGCAAATGCCGGAAACCACCTTCGAAGGGTTAATCGCAGGAGGACTGCAAATGATTTTAGCAGATGACACAAAGGATTCAAGTACTGAGCAGGGGACAACTGTAGTTAATAAGTATGCTTATACAGTTGCAATATTGCTGCAAGAAGGTGATATTAGCAGCATTTTGCCTGAGATGTCTTGGAACAGTGCCTATGCTGGACAGGCAAACTTTCGTAATACCATTTTCGTGAATTTTTCCAACATTCATGGAACTTTTGTCGGCGGAATGACAGTACAGGCGCAAATTTCTCAACAGGGGAGCGGAGAAGTTTTATACGAATCCCGTAGCACTTCAATGCGGATGGCACCCTACTCATTTATTGAGTACCCGGTCAGCATGGGTGGCGATCGAATGACCGCAGGGATGTATACAGCTCATGTAATGGTCTACGTTGGAGATCAGACATGGGAATTCACAGAAGATTTTGAGATAACACAAGAAGATGCTGAGCAATACAATGAACGAGACGTAAACTTAACTCAGGAGCGAGGTATTGACTGGAAACTCATTGCGATGATTGTCGGGGGATTCTTGCTACTTGTTATCTTGATTTTCTTAGTTGTACGCCAAATTAGAAAGAACAATCGTAAAAAAAATAAAAATGTAAAAAAAAAGCGCCCAACAAAGGGTAAAAAATAAACCGACGTAAGTTGACTACAGGAGTAGAGTGCCATGACAATCTTAGAATGGATTATTATCGGTGGCTTTGCGGCAACCATTATTAGCATTATTTTTACACTTTATTCTTTGTTGCAAGTCATTATACAGAGCCGTAAGTTGAAAAAATTGCCACAAAGACCACCCAAAAATAAGAAAAAACGCAGACGTTGGCAGCAGATGATTTCAAGCATCCATAAAAAGCGTAAACGAGCTGGATTATTTTTTATAACACTCTTGGTATTGGGGGGAGGTATGGGTGTAGGTACGGCCTATGCGAATTTCTACCAATCGACAAATTTAGGTTCTGACGATGAGGATGCGATTGTTCGTTCCTACTTTTTATTACGAGATTTTCAGTCAGAGCTGGAAAAGGCTGCTACTCAAGAGGAAACTGCGGAAGCTACAAGTCAAAACATACGCTATCTAGCGACAAATTTATCTGGTTATGCTGCTAGGAAAGCTAGCTCATTGAACACTGCAGAAGGTCAACGAGCATTAAACCGTTATTATTCTGCGTTGTCAGAGTTAGGGATGAATGCGACTCGGGAAATAGCCAACTTTTACGGAAATGCACAATTAGTCTCAGATTTCCAAAGCGACATTGAGCGGACAATTGGTTATGAAACGACAGCCTTTGACTACTTTAAGGTGAATCAATCTGTCTTTGAAACCGAAGAGGCGAGTGAGGGGGAATGACGACCCAACAAAATAAACTGAAAAAGAAGCAGAGGTCACCACAGGCACCCAGAAAAAAAGCCTTGAAAACTAATGTATCAAAAAGAAGCGCTGCAAGTGGTTCTGATTCTATCAAAAGGAAAAAGACCACAGCTGAAAAAAAAACAAAGCAGAAAAATTTGGAGAATAAAAAGCAAAAACAAGTAGTGGAAGCTTCGGAAAAGAAGCGACAGCTGCAAATACAAGGGAACCTAAAAAGTAATCGAAGCCCGCAGACAAAAGACTCCCGTAAAAAGAAACCGCGAAAGCAGGAGGCTCAAAAAAAGAAAAAAAATCTGAAACCAAAAGATGAACCCAAAAAAAATAAACAATCGAGTGCGGGGAATCATAGAGGGAGAAAGAAGGACCGGAAATCATCTTCTAAACTGCCCATAAAGGAGTTTACCCAGCGAATAAGGCATTTTAAAAAGAAGAAAGGTGTAAAGAAAGTCGGTCGAGAAATCCGTGATTTCTTACTTGTATTTCTAATTTTATTGGTGGTAGTGATTGGAATCAGTAGTTTTTTCTTTTCCCTCAACAAAGTCAACGGGTACAGTATGTCACCGACTTTGAGGAATGATGACTTAGTTTTAGTCAGTAAAACAGCAGAGATAGAGCGACTGGACCTGTTGGTTTTTGAAAGACAAAATAGTCAAGAAATACGGCGTGTCATCGGCTTGCCTGGTGAACGTATCGAGTACATTGATGATGTGCTGTATGTAGATGGAAAGATTATTGATGAACCTTACTTAGTTGAACACATCAATGAAGCGCAACGCAATGGTGGCCAATACACAGAAGATTTCAAGATGCAGGCACTAACTGGAGAAGCGATAGTACCGGAGGGTTATTATTTTGTGTTGGGCGATAATCGAGAATGGGCTCGAGATAGCCGAGAGTATGGGTTTATTGAGGAGGAACAAATCATAGGTATAGTTAAAGCGAGATTACTTCCTATAAATGGAATCTCGGTATTCACCATTTTCCAAAGTAGCCTTTTTGATATAGAACTGAATCATCTACACTAATCTAACCTGACATCGTTCAGGTTTTTTATTTAACACGCCAATGTCCGACTGAGGAAAATTGGAGAGCTTATGCTGAAAATCAACTAATTTCTGACAAAGAAAATGGTTACAAAAAAAGAATAATCAAAATTGATGGAATTTTCAGAATATTTGTTGACAGAGACAAAATTTTTGGTTATATTGATACACATAATATTAAAGGAAGATTAGAGGGGGATTTATAAATGAAGAAAAGATTGGCATTTTTGTTTATGGGCATGACATTGTTGGCAGGTTGTAGTGCGGGACCGTCGAGTAGCGGTAGTGGCGGCGGAACAGCTGATTCCAGTGGGAGTGCTAGTGGCGGCAATGCTCAATCAGGAGATACTATTAAAATTGGTGTTAACTTAGAATTATCTGGTGCAGTAGCGGCTTACGGTACCGCTGAGGAACAAGGAATTGATTTAGCTGTTGAGCAAATTAATGCAGACGGTGGGATTGACGGCAAGCAAATTGAAATCGTGAAGTATGACAATACTTCTAATAATACCGAGGCAGCAACAGTGACGGCCAACTTAACGGAAAATGATGACGTTGTAGCAATTATTGGACCAGCCACGTCTGGAGCGGTTCAGTCCGCATTGCCAAATGCGACTAGCGCACAGGTGCCGATTGTGACACCTTCTGGAACAGCTGATGCGATTACAGTGGGCGACAGCGGCTCTGTTCAAGAATATGCCTTTAGATCATGTTTCCAAGATAGCTTCCAAGGAACAGTCTTGGCTCAATATGCAGAAGATACTTTAAATGCTGAGAATGTTATCATCTTGGGAGATAACTCAAGTGATTACGCAATTGGTTTGACAGATGCTTTTGAAGCAGAATTTTCCGGCAACATTGTTTCATCGGAAAACTTTACCTCTGGCGATACGGATTTCCAAACAGTTTTAACTAATATTGCCAATCAAGATTTTGATGTCTTGTATGTGCCTGGCTACTATGCAGAAGCTGGTCTAATCATCAAACAAGCACGGGAAATGGGCATCACACAACCAATTATTGGAGCAGATGGTTTTGGTGATTCACAGATGGTGGATATCGCCGGTGCTAGCAATGTAACGGATGTTTATTACACAGCTCACTTCTCGGCAAATGCACCAGCAAATGATACTGTAAGTTCATTTATCTCAGCTTTTGAAGCAGAATACAGCACGACTCCTTCTGCCTTCAACGCATTGGCTTACGATGCAGTCTACATGATTAAACAAGCGATTGAAGATCAAGGCTCGGCTGATTCAAATGCCATCACTGAAGGCTTGGCTTCATTAAAAGATTTTGAAGGTGTAACAGGTACGATGACCATCGATGCTGATCACAATCCGGAAAAATCGGCTGTAGTCATTGGGTTGACCGATGGAGCAGAAACCTCTGCTGAAACAGTTGAACCTGCTTAACAAATAGAATCTGGCGACTGAGATGCTCTCGGGTGTCTCAGTTTTTGTCAGTTTAACGGAGAAAATAATTTAGCTCTTACATAAATTAGTTATTGGATGTGAAAAAATATGGAAATCGTGATTCAGCAATTAGTCAACGGATTATTTCTAGGCAGTATCTATGCATTGTTGGCTTTGGGCTATACGATGGTTTATGGCATTATTAAATTGATTAACTTTGCCCACGGTGAAATTTATATGATAGGTAGCTTTGTTGGGTATTTTGTCTTGAATTATACTAATATCGGCTTCTTTCCAGCGATGATTTTGGCGATGTTTTTCTGTGCGATTTTGGGTGTGGTCATCGAGTTTCTGGCTTATCGGCCCCTGCGTAAGTCCACTAGAATTGCGGCTTTGATTACAGCAATCGGTGTTTCTTATTTTCTGCAAAATATTATGATTTACTTCTTCTCAGCCAATGTTCGTTCCTTTCCACAGGCGATTGAACGTCAGACCTTCAACTTTGGCTTTTTGCAGGTGAGTAATATTCAATTATTAATTCTCGGCACGTCTGTTTTCTTGATGCTAGTTCTGCAGTTAATCATTAAAAAAAGCCGCATGGGTAAAGCGATGCGGGCGGTGAGTGTTGATCCGGATGCCGCGCAATTGATGGGGATTAATGTCAACCGCACGATTTCCTTCACCTTTGCTTTAGGTTCTGCGCTGGCAGCTGCTGGCGGGATGCTGATTGGCTTGTATTACAATTCCATCACACCGACGATGGGGGTTGTGCCAGGGTTGAAGGCCTTCGTTGCGGCGGTATTCGGGGGGGTTGGTATTATTCCCGGGGCGGCCTTAGGGGGCTTTGCGATTGGTTTGATTGAAACTATCGCAACAGCATTAGGCTTCTCTGATTATCGAGATGCAGTGGTTTATGGTATTTTGATTATCATTTTACTGGTTCGTCCAGCGGGGATTCTAGGTAAAAACATTAAAGAGAAAGTGTAGGTGGCAGCAATGAAAAAGAATTTAAAATACAATGCAGTCTGGTTGGCCATTGCCGTGGTCGCGTACATCGTTATCTTTATTGCTTATAATACTGGTTTCGTTAATTTATTTTTAGATGCGATTATTGTGAATATCGGCATTAATATTATTTTAGCAGTTAGTCTGAACTTAATTATTGGGTACTCCGGTCAGTTTTCACTGGGCCATGCTGGTTTTATGGCGATTGGCGCTTATGCCGTTGCAATTTTGACCCGTTATAGTCCGGTCTATATTAACTTTTATGGCGGACTTGTTATCGGGATGGTAGTCGCAGGATTAATTGCGCTTGTGGTTGGGATTCCGACCTTGCGTTTAAAAGGTGATTATCTGGCGATTGCTACATTAGGTGTGTCAGAAATTATTCGAATTTTTCTTGTCAATATGCGCAGTGTCACTAACGGTCCTGCTGGGATTTTCGGACTGGCTTTGTTTACCAGCTGGGAAGTTGTCTTTATTTTCGCAGTGTTGACAATTTTAGTAGTCTCAAACTTTATCCGTTCTGGTTCAGGCCGGGCAGTGCTGTCGATTCGCGAGGATGAAATTGCTGCCGAGTCGATGGGTGTAAATACGACCAAGTACAAGGTTATCGCCTTTGTCTTAGGCGCAATGATGGCGAGTGCAGCCGGCAGTCTTTATACTGGCTATCAACAATCAGTTTTCCCAAGTGATTATGACTTTATGAAATCAATTGATATTTTGATTATTGTTGTGTTCGGTGGCATTGGTTCAACCACTGGTGCGGTAGTTGCGGCCATCGTCTTGGGTGTCTTGAATATGTATCTGCAATCTTTCGGAAATCTGCGGATGATTATTTACGCATTGGCCTTGATTATAATTATGATTTTCAAACCAGGCGGGCTATTAGGTACGTGGGAATTTTCTGTTAAGCGTCTCTTTAATAAGTTCACCAAAAAGGGGGAAGCGTAATGGCGTTACTTGAAGTCAAACATTTAACCAAAAACTTTGGCGGTCTGACGGCAGTTTCCCATGTGGATATGACTTTGGAAAATAACGAGCTAGTTGGTCTAATCGGCCCTAATGGAGCGGGGAAAACTACTTTGTTTAACCTGTTAACCGGTGTGTATGAGCCAAGTGAAGGGGACGTGCTCTTTGAAGTGAATGGCAAAGAAGAACGTTTAAACGGCATTGCTCCTTATAAAATTGCCGGCAAGGGTTTATCACGCACCTTTCAAAATATCCGTCTGTTTAAAGACTTATCAGTGATGGACAATGTGCTGATTGCCATGAACGCTAAAAATCAAGAGGGCTTCTTCAGTACGATTTTCCGTTTACCGGCTTTCTATAAAAAAGAAGCCGGCATGGAGAAAAAAGTGCATGAGCTGCTGCACATTTTTGAATTGGATAAAAAGGTCGACACGCTGGCTAAGAATTTACCTTATGGAGAACAGCGGCGCCTAGAAATTGTGCGGGCCTTGGCGACAGAGCCGAAAATTTTATTCCTAGATGAACCGGCTGCCGGTATGAACCCTCAGGAAACAGCGGATTTAACCGATTTGATTCGCAAAATTCAAAAGGATTTTGGGATTACGATTTTATTGATTGAGCATGATATGAGCTTGGTCATGGAGGTCTGCCAACGGATCTATGTGTTGGAATACGGTCAAGTGATTGCCCATGGCACCCCAGAGGAAATCAAAAATAATCCGCGGGTAATTCAGGCCTACTTAGGAGGGGAGATCTAATGCTGAAAGTTGAAAATTTAGCTGTGCATTATGGCGTGATTCAAGCGATTCATGATGTCTCCTTTGAAGTTAACCAAGGAGAAATCGTTTCGTTAATCGGAGCCAATGGAGCCGGCAAGACCACAATCTTGCGGACGATCTCCGGTTTGATTCGACCTTCTCAAGGAAAAGTCGAATTTGAAGGCAAAGCGATCGAAAAAGCCGCCCCGCAAAAAATTGTCGCCTCTGGTTTATCGCAAGTGCCTGAAGGACGTCATGTCTTTCCCGGTTTAACTGTGAAAGAAAATCTTGAGATGGGGGCTTTTCTCAGAAAAGATGCCGGTGTCAAAGAAGATTACGAGCAAGTGTACCAAAAGTTTCCCGTATTAAAAGAGCGTCTAAGCCAAGACGCTTCGACGCTATCTGGTGGTGAACAGCAGATGCTTGCAATGGGACGGGCCTTAATGTCCAAACCGAAACTGCTGTTGTTAGATGAGCCGTCAATGGGCTTAGCGCCAATTTTTATCAAGGAAATTTTTTCGATTATTCAAGAGATTCAACAACAGGGTACGACGATTTTATTGATTGAGCAAAATGCAAAAATGGCTTTATCGATTGCCGACCGGGGTTATGTTTTAGAAACGGGACGGATTGTCTTGGCGGGGACTGGTGAAGAATTATTAGCCAGCGATGAAGTTAGAAAAGCTTATTTAGGAGGGTAAACGATGAGTGTTCAGGATTTTATGACCAAAGATGTGGTGACGGTCACGTCTACTACGCCAATTTTTGATGCAATTGATTTAATGAAAAAACATGATATCCACCGCCTGCCGGTGATTGATAATGGCAAATTGAGCGGTTTAATCACCGAAGGCACCATTGCGGAGGCGACACCTTCAAAGGCCACCAGCTTAAGTGTCTATGAAATGAATTATTTGCTAAATAAAACCACCGTTGGCGATGTGATGGTGAAACACGTGAAAACCACGACACCAGATGCGCTATTAGAAGATGCGATTTATGAAATGCGGGAAAATAATATCAATGTGCTACCGGTCTGTGACGGCACGCAGTTGGTAGGAATCATCACCAACAATGATATTTTTGACGCCTTTTTAAAAATCACCGGCTATAACGCCGGTGGAACAAGAATTACGTTGCAGATTACCGATGATCATGCCGGTGTCTTAGCAGCCATCACCAGTCTGTTAGCCGAAAAAAATTACAGCATTGCCACAATTGTCGTCAATCCGATGGAACTGTCAACAATTATCGAATTGCAAATCGAATCCCGCAGCACAGACGAACTGCAGCAGGTATTTGAAACGGCTGGTTATACAGTGTTGAGTGCTGTTTTGACGAATAATCATCAGTAGTTTTCTTCGGGGTTATTTTAGTTGGGTGTAATGATGAAGCAAAAAGAATGCAATAATAGCTTGCTTACCCATCGGTGGTTATCGATGGGTTCTTTGGTTTAAGAAGAGTTGAGTGTATTTTAGAGCCAATAGATTATAAAACGAATTAACTGTAAGAAATTGCGAAGATTGCTGAAAGATTAGCAGTGCTAGCTACAGGGCAACCAGCCCATCTCAGCAGCAAACTAAAATCCGAAATCAGATTTCTAAAAATCACTACTATTTAGGTCTTTTCCTTAACTTACAAAAAACTGCCTTTAAAAAAATTATCTAAAATTAACCAAAGCGATTTGATTGGCATTCAGCTTGTCCTCAGCTATGATAAAGAAAAGAGGATGGACAAGGAGTTAGCTATGAAGACAGATCAAGAGAAGCGGCGGGTTTTGGATAATTTAGTCGCCCATTATGGAAGGCAGGACTGGTGGTCCAGTGAAAATTTTATTCAAGACTGGGTGTCGATGATTTTAATTCAGCAGACGACTTCTGCCAACGCAGATCGGGCACTAACTAATTTAGCTGGGCAATTTGATGCCCAGGTGCTTCTAAATATGCCTATGGAAGAATTGCAGGAGTTGATTCGTCCAGCGGGCTTTTTTAAAAGTAAAAGCCAATATATAAAAAATATTATGGCCTTCTATCTTGAGCAGGGTGGTGACTTAGCAGCCTTTGAAAATGTTACTACTGAAGATTTGCGCAAGCAGCTGTTGGCGATTAAAGGTATCGGTGAGGAGACAGCCGATGCCAGTCTTTTGTATGTTTTTAAGCGTAAGGTCTTCATTGCAGATCAATATGCGCTGCGATTGTTTAATCGTTTAGGCTTTGGCCCCTATAAAACTTATCGTGAGTTGCGGCAAGATTTTATGCCTTTGGTGGCGGAGGATGATGTCGATGTGAAATTGTGCCAAGAATGGCATGCGGTGATTGATGTTCACGGCAAGCATTTTCGCGGTCAAAAGGAAATGGATGAAAGCTGGTTGGTAGTGGATTAGCTTTTGTTTTCTTTAAATTGTGCTATAGTAAGACAAGATAATAAAGGGGGTGGTCATATGGTACGGTCTGTATCGATCAAGTTGGCCAAGTTGCTAAAAGAAAAATAAGGCTGCTGAAGGTGTTTCCTGCGGCAGTCTACCACAGAAAAGAGGAAACCCAATGAAAACTGAAATCTATCCTCATCAATACTTTGCTTTAAAAAAGCAGGTGGATGATTTAATAAATGTTTATCAATCAGTGAGTGATTTGAAAACTGTTGCGACAATGCAAAGCCTGATTTTTGAGCGCATTGATCAGATTTTTCCAGAAAAATTTGCTGAAATTGAAGCTCTTAAAGAATTTATTTTGGACAAGACCTTATCCAAAGCCAAAGCGCAAGCCTATTTAGAAGATTTGAAGGCCATCGTTATTCCCTTTGAAACGCCTAGCAATAAGCAAGTTGAGAAGGTTTTCCGCAAAGTCAAAAAACTGCATGTGCCGATTTTGGATAAACTGGATTTAAAAGAGCATACTTATATTGGCTGGAATGATCCCGGCAGTCAAAGAAAATATCTGATGCTCTATCAAGATCAGCGGTTGACGGGCATATACGGCAGTTTTTCTCCGAATGTTTTGCAAAATGTCTGCACGATTTGCAATCATGTCAGCAATGTTGCGATGTTTTTAGCCACCACAAAATCCGGTGGTGATGGCACCTACACCAAAAAAGGCAATTACATCTGTGTCGACAGTGACCAATGTAATCGGCAACTGTTTGAATTAGCGCCGCTCCATGAGTTTGTTGTGAAGATGCAGGAGAGTAAATAACGATAATTAGCCTTTTTCAAAGATGGCTGTGATACAAGTTTTCTACAATGAAATATTCGAATAATAGTATATCTGTCTTTGTACTCCGTAAGGTTGCGAGACAGAAAGCACATGTCTTCTGAAGATTTAGTGAGCTATGGCGTAAAATGATACAATTTTGTAGTTCTTAGAGAATATTGTTCGGGAAAATCATTGTGGGATTAACGTGTATTGCAACCATCTTTTTGATTTATTCAAGAATTTTGCCAGCCGAGATACAAAAATAAAAATCACTAAAAAATTTAGTTGTTTTTAGCTAAAATATAGCCGCTATAAAAATAATTTGCTACAATGGAGCAGTAGAGGTGAAGAAGATGAAAGTTTTAATTTCAGATATCGCAAAAAAGGCTGGCGTCTCCAGCGGGACTGTCTCCAATGCTTTAAATAATCGCAAGGGAATCAGCGAAGAAAAAAAACAGGCTATTATTCAAATTGCAACGGACATGGGCTATTTTCGCCAAAAGGAAAATCGTGAGAGCCGTGAGTTAAAAATTCGTTTAGTGATTTTAAATAATCAGCGGAATGTCGTGGGGGACACGCCTTTTTTTTCTGAATTGATAAGAGGTATTGAAATGGAATGCCGCAGTCTCGGCTACGAGCTGTCGATCAATCATGTGGACATGGGAGCTGATGACGATCTTGCGGATGTTTTAAATCAAGAAGCCAGTGGCGTCCTCGTTTTAGGTACCGAGCTGGAGAAGGATGATTTAGAAAAATTTTCTCAGCTAAATAAACCGGTGGTCTTCTTAGATACAGTCTTTCGCACCCAGCAGCATGATTTCGTCGCCATTAACAATGCCGACAGTGCCTATGAAATTGTCGAATTATTAATCCGCAATGGTCATAAAAAAATCGGCATCATCAATTCAGCTTTTCAAATTAATAATTTTCGGGAACGTAAACAGGGCTTTATTCAAGCCATCAACGACTACGGCTTGATTTTTTATGAAGAGATGGAAGCTTTGGTGGAGCCGACTCTTGAAGGGGCCTACCATGATATGAAAAACTTTTTAGCTGCTTGTTTAGCAGAAAAAGCCACATTGCCAACAGCCTTTTTTGCAGTGAATGATAATATTGCCATCGGTGCGATGCGGGCCATTGAAGAATATGGCCTTAAAGAGGAATTATCGATTGTCGGTTTTGATGATATTCCTCTGTCGGAATTTTGTAATCCGCCATTAACGACCATCAAAGTTGATAAAGTCAACTTGGGCAAGCAGGGAATTCAGCGCTTAATTTTTAAAATTGATGGTCAAACGAGTTCATCACTAAAAATTTTAGTTGGCACCTCAATTGTTGAACGGCAAAGCGTTCAAGAAATTTCAGCAGATTAAAGATTAATTCATTGCTATTTATAAGCTGTGCAACCAGATTCTAGCGCTGGTTGCACAGCTTTTTTTATTGTCACGAAAATCTACTAGAAAACTATTTTGCAAAAATTATACTAAATATTTTAGATAAATTTTTAGTTTTATATTGCAAAATAAATTTAGTGATGGTATTCTTAATTCATCAAGTAAAGGGTTACAAAAAAATGTAACCGAAAGGGATGTGATAATTTGTGTTGAAAATTGGTGTCTTTTGTGTAGCAGGTGTCTCGACAGCAGTGCTCCTCCACAAGCTTCAAAACGAATTATCTGCACGGGATTTGAAAGCGGAATTATTAGCGGCCCCGATTGCCGATGTTTTTTCAAAGGGTCAGCAGATGGATGTGATTTTATTGAGCCCCCATGCCCGTTTTAATTTTAAAAAGGTTGAAAGCGTTTATCCGGATAAGCCAATCCTGTTAATGAAGAATCAGGATTATCAAAAAATGAACACTGAAAATATTGTGAATCAACTAATGGCAAGTTTAACTATCAGACAGGCAAAATAAGGAGATGGAAAATTTGGATCAAGTAACGATTGGCTTTGCGCCAACCCGCAGAAATTTATTCAGCGCTGAAGCGGCGATTGAATATGCAAATTTAACGAGAGAAAAGCTCAAGGAATTGAAGATAAACTTTGTTGATATTTTAGACATTAATGAAGACGGTCTCATTTACGATGATCAAGGTGTTGAAAAAGCCGCTGAGAAATTTAAAGCCGCCAAAATTGACGGATTGTTTATCGCCAATGAAAATTTTGGGACGGAATATGCTGTTGCCCGCTTGGCTAAAAAGCTCGATGTGCCCGTCTTGTTATGGGGGCCAATGGATGAACCGCCGGCTGAAGACGGTTCCCGTTTAAGAGATACCCAATGCGGCCTGTTTGCAATCGGCAAAGTGTTGCGCCGCTTCAAAGTGCCATTTACTTATATTAAAAATTCAGAAATTGATTCGGCAGCCTTTGCTCAAGGCGTCCAAGATTTTATCAAAGTCTGTAATGTCGTGAAAACTTTTAACAATACCCGCATTTTACAAGTGGGACCAAGACCTTTTGATTTTTGGACGGTTATCTGTAACGAAGGTGAATTATTGGAACGATTTAACATTCAACTTTCTCCGATTCCATTGCCGGAATTAATGGAGGAAATCAAGCGGGTGAAGGCAGAAAACTATCCGGCTGTCCAACAGACGATTGATTATTTTACGGAAAATACGGAAGTGCAAATTACCGCTGAACAGTTAGAAATGGTAGCAGCTTTAAAAGTAGCCTTGCAAAGTCTCTGTGAAAAATATGGTTGTAATGCTGGTGTGATTCAATGCTGGACGGCTTTACAAGATTTAATTGGTATTTTGCCTTATGCTTCGCTGTCTTTACTGCAGGAGGAAGGAATTCCCTTTGTCTGTGAGACTGATGTTCACGGAGCGATTTCAGAATTATTGGTGGAGGCCGCTTCTTTAGGCGAACATCGGGCAATCTTCGCTGATGTTAACTGTCGCCATCCAGAAAATGAAAATGCTGAATTATTGCAGCACCTAGGTGTCTTTGCTTATCAAACAGCTGAGACTAAACCGATTTTACCGCCGCGTCATTTTGTGTTTGATTATCCTGGTTCAGTTGCCTTTAGAGCCATTAAAGATGAATATACCTTATGCCGTTTTGACGGTGATAACGGCGAGTATTCTCTTTTAATGGGGACGGCCAATGGAACAGATGGCCCTTATAATCAAGGGACTTATCTGTATTTGGAATTTGAAAACTTGAATCGCATGGAATTTAAATTTGTCGAAGGGCCTTACATTCACCATGTGGCGGCTGTCAGAAAAAATGTTGTGCCGATTTTATATGAAGCGTGTAAATATTTAGGCGTGGCACCGGACTTCTATGATCCGATTGAAGAAGATGTCAAAGCTTACTTAAGGGGAGATACTTTATGACCGCTGATGTGAAGGCGTTAGAAAAAAAAGCTGTTGAGCTGCGTAAGCGGACTTTTCAATTAGTTTATGAAGGAAAAACCGGTCACACCGGCTCTGATTTATCCTGTGCCGATATTTTAACGGCTTTGTATTTTCAAGTGTTAAATGTAGACGCCAAAAATCCTGAGAATCCTGATCGTGATCGCTACATTCAAAGTAAGGGCCACGCTGTTGAAATTTTGTGGACAACTTTGGCAGCAAAGGGCTTTATTGATGAAGCTGAATTAGAAACTTTTTCTCAATTTAAATCCCGTTTGATTGGCCATCCCAATAATCAAGTGGACGGTATCGAAATGAATACAGGCTCCTTGGGCCACGGCTTGGCTGTTTCCACCGGCATTGCCCTAGCCGGTAAAATGGATCAAAAAAATTATAAAACTTACACCTTGATGGGAGACGGCGAATTAGCGGAAGGCTCCGTCTGGGAAGCTGCGATGGCGGCCGCCAATTACAAATTGAAAAATTTGACGGCCATTATTGACCACAACGGCTTGCAAATTTCTGGTAAGACCGTTGATGTTATGAATTCAGAACCTCTGAAGGAAAAATGGCAGGCATTTGGCTGGCATGTGATTGAAGTTGACGGTAATAATATGGCTGAATTATTAGCCGCCTTTGACTCTGACGAAAATGGCGAGAAACCGAAATTGATTATCGCCAACACGATTAAAGGTAAGGGCGTGTCCTTTGCAGAAAATCAAGCCGGCTGGCATCACAAAGTGCCGACTGACGAGCAATATCAACAGGCGATGGCCGAATTTGATCAGCAATTGGAGGCGTTAAAATGAATACAATTCCCAATCGCCAAGCGATGTGTGATGTTTTAATTGAAGAAGGTAAAAAAAATCCTGATTTAGTGGTGTTGACGAGCGACTCGCGGGGTTCTGCTTCAATGACTGAATTTGCCAATCAATTGCCTGAGCAATTAGTCGAAGTGGGTATCGCCGAACAAAATATTGTCGGCATTGCAGCAGGCTTAGCTCATTCTGGCAAGCGACCATTCGTCACATCACCGGCCGCATTTCTCAGTATGCGCAGCATCGAGCAGGTCAAAGTTGACGTGGCGTATTCCGATACCAATGTCAAATTAGTTGGCATCAGCGGCGGCGTCAGTTACGGCGCTCTAGGCATGAGCCATCATTCGCTACAGGATTTTGCCGTGACACGGGCGATTCCTAATCTACAAGTATTAGCGCCGGCTGACCGTTTTGAAACGGCAGCCATGATGAAAGCTCTCGCTAAAAGTCATCAACCGGCCTATATTCGAATTGGCCGCAATCCAGTTGCAGATTGCTATACATCAGATGATTATGGCTTTGAAATTGGCAAAGCGGTGGTGATGCGTGAAGGCCAAGACGTCACTCTAGTGGGCATCGGAGAAACAGTTCGCCAAGTGTTAGACGCGGCCGAAATTTTAGCAGCGGCCGGGATTGCTGCTGAGGTCATCAATGTTCATTCATTAAAACCTTTTGATGCCGCAGCTATTATTCAATCCGCTAGTAAGACGAAAAAAATTATCACAGTGGAGGAACACAGTCCATACGGTGGCCTTGGTTCAGCCGTAGCGGAAACACTGTGTGAATTCACCGATATCAGACAAAAAATTATTGCTTTGCCGGATGAAGAATTAATCACCGGAGATTCAAAGGAAGTCTTTGAATATTACGGACTCACTGGCAGCAAGATTGCTAAAGCAGTTCAAAAATTTTAGGAGATGACGCTGATGGAATATCGAATTGTTATAGATCAGAGTACATCTGGAACGAAAGCCTTATTAGTCAATACAGCAGAAACAGTTCAAATTTTAAGTCGTTTGGATTTGCCCCATCGCCAGCTCTATCCGCAAAAGGGCTGGGTGGAGCACGATCCAATTGAAATTATCAGTAATGTTAAAGAACTGATTGAAAAAACACTGCTGAAAAATAATTTACGCCCCGATCAGATTAAAAGCTTATCCATCACCAATCAGCGGGAATCGGTTGTGATTTGGGATAAACGCACCGGCGAACTGCATACCAATGTGATGGTGTGGCAGTGTAACCGGGGTTTAGAAATTTGTAATCGATTACAGGAGGCTGGTTACAATCACCTCGTTAATCAAAAAACCGGTTTGACGATTGACCCGTACTTTTCAGCCTCTAAACTAAAATGGTTTTTTGACAGCCATCAGTTAAATGAGCTACAATTGAAAAATTTGGCTATCGGCACCATCGATACTTGGCTAGTGTGGAACCTTACAGAAGGGCGTAGCTACTTAAGCGATGTCAGCAATGCTTGCCGAACTTTATTGTTCAATATTTTTGAGCAAAGCTGGGATGCCGATTTGTTAAACTTGTTCAATGTTCCGCAAAATGTTTTACCGGAAGTTGTCGATTCGGTCTATGATTTTGGCAGCTACTTGGACATCCCGATTGTCTCAATTGTGGCGGATTCGCAAGCCGCCCTCTATGGTCATCAATGCAATACCCCCGGAAAAGCCAAAGCCACTTTAGGTACTGGCTGTTCTGTCTTGATGAATATTGGGCCCGAGGTGAAACAGGTCAATGAAAAAATTTTAACAACGATTGCTTGGCGAGAAAGTGGCGTCACCACTTATGCTTTAGAAGGCGTGATACGTTCCTTTGGTGACATTTTAAATTGGGAGCAGGACACCTTGCAATTATTTGATGATGTGCAAACAGCCTCTGAAGAAGCGTTAGCGCTGAAAGATAATGGCGGCGTTTACTTTGTGCCAGCGCTAGAAGGGTTAGGCGCACCCTTTTGGGAACCCGGCCGAGAAGCGGCCTTTGAAGGAATTTCCCGCAATACTACCAAAAAACATTTAATACGCGCCAGCTTTGAAGCGATGCTCTTTCAAATTCGCGCAGTCATCGACGCCTTTGAAGAAAGCTGCGGCGTCACATTAGCTGAGCTACACGTTGACGGCGGTGCCAGCAAAAATCCATTGCTTATGCAATTATTATCAGATATCACCCAAAAGACTATCATCAGCGGCGAAGTGGAAGAAATTTCCGCTGTCGGCACTTTGGCAATTATTGGCGAAACCATGCAAAACGCTGCAATCAATCATAAGTTTGAGCCTGTTGGTGAATTTGAAGCAGAGTATCAGAAATGGTTGGGGATTGTGGAAAATATTTGAGAAAACTTTAAAACAAGTTGTATATAATATACTTTAGTCTTAAAAGGAGGGAGTAACTTTTGTATAGAAAAAAAAGGACAGTAATTACCACGGATGGCGAGGTTGATGATATGAATTCGTTTCTTCGCTACCTACTTTACAGTAATGAAATTGACACGGCTGGAATTGTTTTAACTAGCTCCGTTTATCATTATGCTGGAGATGAAGAGAAGGGCATCGAACCTTATCGTTGGACTGGGGAAAGCTGGGTCAATGAATTTATCGATGAATATGCCAAGGTCTATCCAAACTTGCAGTTGCATGACAAGAATTATCCAACACCAAAGTACCTGCATAGTATCTATCATGTGGGGAATATCAGCTATAAAGGTGAGATGGATCAAGAAACTGATGGGTCACGTTTTTTAGAAACTCTATTTTTAGATGATGATCCCCGGACCTTATATGTTCAGACTTGGGGTGGAACTAATACTACCGCTCGCGCTTTAAAATCAATAGAAGAACATTTTGGTGAAGAAGAAAATTGGACTGATATCAAAATGAAAATTGAAGAGAAGCTGGTAATTTATATTATCTTAGACCAAGATGAAACATATGATGACTATATTGCGAAAAATTGGAGTATCAAAGTTATAAATGACCAATATAATTTCTGGCATTTTGCCTATCTGTGGAAAGCAGAAGATGACAATGTCACCACTCGTCTACAAGCAGACTGGAATTATGACTTGAAAATGAATTTTGGCCCATTGTTAAAAAAATATGCTTTGATGGCCGATGGCAATGTCCTTGAAGGTGAGCTTGCTGAAGAACAGCGGGGGGTTCAAGCCTACATTGATCAAAACCCTGAATATCAAAAATACGATTTTATTTCTGAAGGAGATTCCCCGTCATTCTTTTATCTTTTTGAAAACGGTTTAAGAAATAGTGAAGATCCAACATATGGCGGTTGGGGCGGTCGCTTCATTAAGAAAAAAGAAGATTTGTTTATCAACGAGGCACTTGATTGGAACCCCTACACCAAGCAATACGAAGCTGAATATAGCTTGACTCGTTGGTTTGATGATATTCAAGATGATTTCAAAGCAAGGGCAAAATGGTGTGTTGCTGAAACACTCGAAGAAGCGGCTCATTATCCAATAGTAGCGGTTAGTGAAGGTCTTGATTTAACCGCAAGTGCTGGCAGTCAGGTGAAGTTGACTGCAGAAGCTAAAGATCTCAATGGTAGTCAACTATATTATAAATGGTGGTACTATCCAGAAGCATCGACCTATCGTGATGCTAGCAGCCTAAAACCAGTTGTTGAAAAAATTTCTGGTATGGCGATTAATTGCCATGCTGAAGGAACAAAAGAAGCGTGCAGCTACCTTAATATTGAACATGATTACACACCAAATGCAGTGGTGCATATTCCTAAAGATGCTCAGGCAGGTGAAACCATTCATATCATTTTAGAAGTTTTAAATGATTTTGAGTTGCCAATGAAAAGCTATGAACGAGTAATAATTACTGTTGACTAAAAAGTATAAATAAATTTGGAGGAATAATGATGAAGAAAAAAATTATCAGCGGTTTAATTGTCGCAACTAGTGTATTTGCAATGGCAGGGTGTAATTCAGAGAGTTCATCTTCAAGCGGAGGAGATACTATAGACTTGGAAGTTTGGACATTGAACACAAAGACTAAAAGTATGGATCAAGCTATAGAAAAGTTTAATTCGAGTCAAGATAAAATTAGCGTAACGGCTTCTTACTTTACGATAGATACTTTGAAGCAAAATTTGAAAGTAGCAGCTTCTTCCAATTCCCTACCTACTTTTTGGTTTAATTATGGAGGGATTCAAGGTGAGTACTATCAAACTAATGAAATTTCGTATAATTTAGATGAATATGCTGCAACTAATAATTGGGATGAGAAGTTTGATAGTGGGGCGTTAGAGCTTGCCAAACCAGCGGGGACATTAATCGGTTATCCAATAAGTGTAAACGCATTAGGAATTTATTATAATAAAGAGATTTTTGAAAAGTACAATTTGACAGTACCTACAACAATTGAAGAGTTGGACCAAATTTGTAAAACTTTAAAAGAAAACGGTGTGACACCTTTAGCAACTGCTGGTAAGTACGGTTGGCACACGATGAGGTATATTGAACAATTTATTGAGTATTATGCTGGTAGTGAAATTCATGATGAGTTAACAGCTTTAGAAACATCTTGGGATAATGATGCCGTAACTAAAGCTTTTGAAAAGTTCCAAGAATATGTTGATAATGGTTATTTCCCTGAAGGATTTGTAACTGCGGATCCCAATGATTTGAAGCTATCCTTATATTCAGGTGATGTTGCTATGAATTTAGAAGGTCAATGGTTTGAAAGTCAAATGCTTGGTGATGAGCAAGACCCTGAAAAATTTGGAAGTTTCTATTTTCCTTCTGGTGGAACAAATCGGTTATCAGGCTTCGTCGAATTATTCCAATTTAGCAATAGTTTAAGTGATGAGGAACTTGATGCAGCTGTAGAATTTATAGATACTTATTTTTCAGATGAAAATGTTGAAGCGAACATAGATGAGTTTAATTTACCTGTTCCTCAAGAAAACGGATATCAAATCCCAGATAATTTGCCTATTGCGCAATATTTAATTGATGGTCTAGATCAAAATGGTGCTTTCACAATTTTAGACCAAGCCTTCCCTTCTGAAGTTGCAGATGTTTTATATTCTTGTCAAGATGCTATTGCAAACGGAACAATGGAGCCTAACGAAGCAGGCAGTAAAATCCAGTCAGCGATAGAGTCCTACAAATCTTCCCAAGAATAAATAAGATTAATAACAAACAATTTGTTTGATGGGGGAAACATGATGAAAAAAAATAAAAAACGAAGAAGAAATAATGAACAAAGTGATAAGTCAGCCTATCTTTTCTTGTTTCCAGCTGCGCTTATTTATTTGTCAGTGATAATTGTACCAACAATATACTCTCTTTATATCAGTCTATTTAAATGGAATGGATTCGGGAAAAAAACATTTATAGGATTAAGTAATTACTTTACTTTATTTACAGAAGATCCTGTGTTTATCAAGTCGTTAATAAACAATATTATATGGATTGTGTTGACTTTAGTTTTTATAGTTTCCATAAGTTTCTCCTTAGCTTTACTCCTCAATAAAGAATTTAAGGGTAGAACATTTTTCAGAGGATTATTTTATTTCCCCTCAGTTCTATCTGGTATCTTGGTAGCAATTGTGTGGGGATGGATTTATAATCCAAACTTTGGTTTTTTAAACGAGTTTTTAGATAAAATTGGTTTAAGCTTTTTAAAACTAGATTGGATTTCTGATCCCAAAATAGCTTTATATGCAGTTTTTGCAGCAGCTTGTTGGCAAGGCGTGGGACAACCATTCATTCTTTTCTTAGCTGGGTTACAAACTGTACCTGTGGAGACTCTTGAGGCAGCCGATATAGACGGTACCAGTAAATTAAGAAAACTAATTTCTATAACTATTCCACAAATGAAGGATACTTTTATAATGGTTTTTGCAACATTAATTGTGGCTGCGATGAAAGTTTATGATATTGTCTATGGACTAACTGGCGGTGGACCAGATAATTCTACACAAACACTGGCTACCTACATGTATTCTCAAACGTTCATGTACAATAATGTTGGAAAAGGAACAGCGATAGCTATACTTATGTTATTAATGATGATGATTGTTATTATCCCATATGTTTCATTTACTACTAGGGATGATTGATGGAGGAGAATTATGAATAAAAAAAAGTTTTTTAAAAGTACTCCTAGATATTTAGTACTGATTATCATTGGTCTAATTACTCTCATACCAATTTTTACAATTGTTTTGACGGCTATAAAATCAAAGTCTGATTTCTTTTCTGGACAAAGCTTGTTTGAATTTCCTTCTTCTATTCATTGGGAAAATTTTAAAAATGCATTTATTAATGGGAATTTGTTTGTTTATATGAAAAATTCTTTAATTATTTCATTAGTAAAGGTTCCCATTGGTATCTTGGTCTGTGCCTCAGCCGCATTTGCCTTAACGCGTTTAAAATTAAAAAATAGTAAAATGATTTTTATAGTTTTTTTGGTAGGTATGATGCTTCCAATGCAAGTCGCTTTAGTCCCACTCAATGTTTTTTTTAATAAATTAGGATTGATAAATTCATATGTTGGTTTGACGTACGTATATATTGGATTTGGGATTCCTTATGGTATTCTAGTGTTGAGAGGCTTCTTTAAAGCGATACCAAGAGATATAGATGAGGCAGCTTACATTGATGGATGTAGCAAATTTAGACTTTTCTTTTCCATTATATTGCCAATAGCAAAACCGGCTTTAGCAACTATTTTCATTACGGATTTCCTTTCTACTTGGAATGAATACTTGCTGGCAAGTATTTTGATAACTGACTCGTCAAAAAAAACCATAACAACTGGTCTATTGAGTTTTGTTGGGGAACACGGTATTGATTACGGCCTTTTGAGTGCGGGTGTTTTAATTAATATAATTCCTATACTGATTGTTTACTTATTCTTCCAAAGATACTTTGTTGAAGGATTCTCCGGAGCAGTAAAATAAGTTAGCCCATTTAAAGTATCCTCAGACATATTAATGCTTGAGGATACTTTTGATTCAAAAAGATGAATTAATGGAGGCAATTATGGCAAAAAGTTATTTCAGTATCGATATCGGCGGCACCTACATAAAATACGCAAAAGTCGATCGTTCAGGCAACATTGAACAGGTGGACAAAGTACCTACGCCAACCACATTAGACGATTTGGAAGCAGTACTGGCACAATTAGTCGAGCCGGTCAGTCAAGAAGTCCGAGGCGTGGGCATCAGCTGTCCAGGGAAAGTGGACATCAAAACAGGGACGGTCTATAACGGAGGTGCCTTACCTTTTTTACACGGCTATTCCTTCCGTAAATTTTTTGAAACGCGTTTTAATTTGCCTTGTGGTGTCAGTAACGACGGCAAGGCGGCAGCTTTGTCCGAAATTTGGCTGGGGAATTTGAAAGGCATTGAAAATGGGGTGGCAATTGTATTAGGCACAGGCATCGGCGGTGGGATTATCGCCAATGGAGAATTGCTGCAGGGAAGCCACTTTCAAGCAGGCGAGTTGAGTTTTCTAATGCGCACTCCCGAAAAAATGACGATGGAAAATATGCTCGGCTTCACTGGCTCAGCGGTTAAATTTATCGCTGCCTGCGCACAAGTTCTTGGTTTGCCAGACTCAGATGGCGTAGCTGTTTTTGAGGCAATCAAGTCAGGAAAGCAGCCTGAAGTCACTAAACTTTTTGAAAGCTATTGCCATGAGATTGCCTTTATGATTCTTAATTTGCAGGCGACATTAGATATTGAAAAAGTCGTCATCGGCGGGGGCATCAGCGCTCAAAGCATTTTAATTGAAGAAATCACCAAACAATATTTGGCGATGCGACAAAGTTTCAGCTTTTGGGATAATTCATGGAGCAGTCTAGCCATTGAAAATTGTAAATTCTTGAACAATGCCAATTTATTAGGAGCGGTATATCAGTTGTTACTCCAATTTGATGAAGAAATGTAAGTCATCCCTCCAAAAATAAGGTAAAATAAAAGGATAATCAGCAATTTTTTATTTTGCTTTCAAGGGAGGAATCATCATGGAATCGACTTTAGTTATTATTAAACCGGATGGGGTCAAGCGGAAGCTGATTGGCCGTGTTATCCAACGTTTTGAGGAAAAAGGCTTGGCTCTGCAAAAGTTGAAATACGAAGTTTTAACTGAAGAAGTGCTAAAGGAGCATTACAGTCATTTGGTCAATAAACCTTTTTTTCCAGAGCTAGTGGCCTACATGACGAGTGGTCCGGTAGTGTTGATGATTCTTGAAGGGGAAAATGTTGTGAAGAATGTCCGCAAATTGGTTGGGGCCACTGACCCTTTTGAAGCGGCGGTCGGGACATTGCGAGGGGACTTTGGCTTATCGAAAACCGAGAATTTGGTTCATGCTTCGGATTCTGAAAGGGCCGCCTTGACGGAAATTGCCCGCTTTTTCCCAGCATAAAATACAAAATGACCTGTTGGAGTTAATGCAAAAAGCAAAACTCCGACAGGTCGTTTTTTGGTCGATGATGATTTAAAAATTATTGTAAAATTTGATCAATTTCCGCGAGTTCAGCGGTTGTGAAAGCTAAATTATCCAAAGCTTTCAAATTATCCTCCAGCTGGCTGACCCGTGAAGCGCCAATTAGAACACTGGCAATTTCTGGTAGGCGGAGATTCCACGCTAAAGCCATTTCTGCAAGTGTTTGATTGCGGGCGCTGGCTACATCATTTAGGCGGCGAACTTTAGTTAAAGTAGCCTCCACACGATCTTCAGACAGAAATGGACTATCTGAGCGATGAGCCCGCGAATCTTCCGGCACACCATTGAGGTAGCGATTTGTTAACAAGCCTTGTGCCAAGGGGCTAAAGACAATTGCCCCTAGACCTTCTTTGGCTAAAACATCCGTCAAGCCTTCTTCAATACTGCGATTAAACATATTGTACTGGGGTTGATGAATGATAAAAGGCGTGTGCCATTCTTTAAATAATTTCGCAATCGCCGCAGTTTGTTCAGGGGAATAATTTGAAACGCCGACGTATAGAGCTTTGCCTTGTTTAACTAGCAAATCTAAAGCGTGGGCCGTTTCCTCCAATGGAGTGTCAGGATCTGGCCGATGATGATAAAAAATATCGACGTAATCTAATTGCATCCGTTGCAGGCTTTGATCGCAGCTGGCGATAATATTTTTCTTAGAGCCCCATTCGCCATAAGGCCCAGGCCACATATAATAGCCGGCTTTAGAAGAAATAATAATTTCATCCCGATAACTGCTAAAATCCTCTTTAAAGAGACGGCCAAAATTGGTTTCCGCAGAGCCAGCCGGCGGGCCATAATTATTGGCCAAGTCAAAGTGGGTGATGCCATTGTCAAAGGCGGCCCGTAAAATGGCCCGCTGGTTGCTGAGCTTGTCGACATCGCCAAAGTTATGCCACAAGCCTAAAGAGATGGCCGGCAGCTTTAAACCGGATTTGCCAACTCTTTTATAAAGCATTTTTTCATATCTGTTTTCATTTGCAAGATACATGGAGAGGTCCTCCCTTTCAAAATTGTTTGCCGATTGTTTCTTTACATATCATAGCACCTCAAGTACACTTGAAGTAAAGCCTTTTCAAAAAGAAAGTTGGATTTTATGCAGGTACAGGAAAAATTTACCATCAGCGAGCTGTCACAAAAATTTGCATTGCCCCCCTCAACGCTGCGTTATTATGAGGAAGTTGGCCTGTTATGTGATGTTCAGCGGGATGGCAAGCATCGGATTTTTGACGAGTCGCATATTGGCCGCTTGGAAGCTATCCAGTGCTTTAAGCAAACGGGAATGACCATTAAGCAGATTCGTGAGTTTTTTTATTATGAAGACCAAACGCAGGACTACCAGCAAATTGTTGCTCTGCTGGAATCTCATTGTGCTGAAATTCAGCAACAGCTGTTGGCATTACAGGAAAACCAGTTGCACATTCAACAAAAATTAGCCTTTTATCAGGCGAAGAAAAAAGCATTAGCAGAGGAGGAAGTAGTGCCTCAGTGGGATGAGTTTAGTTGATTCGTTAAATAATAACTCTGTCAAAGCTTCTTCCCTAAAAAATGAATCCTACAAGATTCCTTGCTTGAAAAAAAGGAAATCTTTTTTCAATAGTCCTATTTGGCGTAGAACAAAAAGCTGATCAGCCCATGACTGCAAAAACAGTCCGAGCTAATCAGCTTTTTACATTTTTTATTGATTAACCGCTTTGACAATCAGCATCATCGGCCGGCGCATTTCATCCTGCATGCCGGGAACCGTCAGCATATCCTCTGGCGGCATCGGCTCAACTAGCCGTTCAATCTGAAAGCCGTTGGTCAATAAGCCGTCTAAATAAGTGGTTAAGGTCTTATGAAATTTAGTGATGTCTTCTCCTAGAAAGTTCGCTATACGCTGGCCTTCATAAAAATAATTATCCACCGGAAAATGTAAAATTTTGCCAGCTTCATCGTAGTACCAATCCTGTGTACCATAAGCCGTGAAAATTGGATGCTCCACGGAAAAAATAAATTCACCGCCGGGCTTCAAATAGCGATGGACATTTTTTGCGACCGCCGCAAAATCTTCAACATAATGGAAGGCTAACGAGCTGAGGACCACATCAAAGGTGTCTTCAGGGAAATCAGCTTCTTCAATACTGTTTTGTTCATAGCGCACATTGGCAAAATGGGTTTTACTACGGGCAACTGCCAGCATTTTTTCTGATAAATCCACACCGACGACCGCTTTTGCTCCGTGTTCGGCAGCATAAATACAATGCCAGCCATAGCCGCAACCTAAATCTAATACGGTTTTATCCTCGAAGGCGGGTAATAATTTTTCTAGAGTTTGCCATTCGCCGGCTCCTTGCAAGCCTTGGGTACTGCGATTCATTTGGGAATATTTTTCAAAAAATTCCGGGTTGTCATAATGATTTTCTTTCATGGGTTTGTCCTCCATACAATTTTTTAGTTGTCTGCTGAAATTGTATGGAGACCTGTTCTTTTATGAGCTATCATAACCATCACTCTCCTTAATTAATATCTTGCAATGGTTTTCAATAAAAGTCAACTAGTGAAGGAGAAAGCCCGCTGATTTTGAAATAAAAAGTTTGGCGGAAACATACAAGAAGTCTCCGACAACCAGACTAAATAAAAAAATTATTTACGTAATTCAGCTAGCAATTTTTGGGCCACAGCTGAATTGCGAGTAGTTTCAGCCTGTAACAGCTTGGTCAGCGTAGCGATTTCGCTACCGACTGCGCCAGCGGCAATAGCTAATTGCCGCATATGCAAGTTCATGTGGCCTTTTTGAATACCGTCAGTGACGAGGGCTTTAATAGCCGCCAAGTTTTGGCCTAAGCCAACTGCCGTGATAATCTCCGCCAATTTTGCTGCAGTAGGAAAATTTAAAATTTCCATTGCAATGTGGGCTTTCGGCAACACTTTGGTGGCACCGCCGACAGTTCCAACGGCGACGGGAATTTCTAGCTTGCCGACTAAGCTATTGCCTTCAATTTGCCAATCAGTTAAGCCTTGATAGCTGCCATTGCGACTGGCGAAGGTATGAATGCCGGCTGCGACGGCCCGAGTATCATTTCCGGTTGCCAAGACTACGGCATCAATGCCGTTCATAATGCCTTTGTTGTGGGTCGCCCCCCGATAGGCGTCTAATTTAGCAAATTGGCTGGCTAGAACAATTTTTTCAGCGACCAGTTCACCGGCAAAATTTTTTGTTGTTAATAAATCAAAAGGAATTTTACAGTTGGCTTGGCTTAAAGCTTCTGTTGGATAATTGCTTAAGATGCTGAACAAAATTTCTTCTTCAGGAAACCAGCTGCGCAATTGCTGAGTTAGGCCTTCTAAAATTGTATTGATCATATTTGCCCCCATCGCATCTTGCGTATCCACCAAAACATCCAAGCTGACAAAATCCTCTAGTTGACGAATCTTAATAGCTCTGACGCCACCACCCCGAAGGACAATCGAAGGATAGACCTCTGCTGCTAAACGTTGCAGCTCAGCTTTTTTCTCCGCTAAAGCAGTTGTAAGTTTTTGCGGCTGCTGGACCTTTTGGAAAACAATTTGGCCTCGCATCACCCGTTTAGTTGTGGCGGTGGTGAAACCGCCACTTTGGGCAATGATTTTAGCAGCATTACTGGCAGCGGCAATCACCGAGGGCTCCTCTGTGACCATCGGCACAACAATTTCTTCATTATTAATCAAAAAGTTTTGGGCCACGCCTAAGGGCAGCTCAGCTTCACCGATTTGATTTTCAATCATATTGTTGGCGATATCGGCATTTAACAGCTGTTCCTTTAGTAACACGTCAGCGGCATTTTGCGAAAGAATGCCGTCAGCGGTCAATTTAGCTAAACGCTCTGGCCGAGTTTGTTGATAGAATTTTTTGGCCGGCGTACCAGGAGTCTTTGGCGTTTCTTTTTTGATGAGCATGGCCAGACCTAAGCCGCCGCCGACACATAAGGAGGCAGCTCCGAGACTTTTTTCTTCCTGAAATAATTCAGCTAACAGTGTAACTAAAAGCCGTGCTCCACTGGCCCCAATCGGATGCCCTAATGAAATGCCGCCGCCGTAAATGTTCACTTTTTCTGGTGACAGATTTAATTCATTTTGGACAACTAGGGAAGAGGCAGCAAAAGCTTCATTGATTTCAAAAAGGTCAATTTCAGCCAGTGAACGGCCGGTTTTTTCGCTGAGGCGTTGCAGCGCCTTAATAGGTGAAATCCCCATAATACTTGGGTCAATCCCAATTTCGCTATAGCCTTCAATCGTCGCCAAATAATTTAATCCATGAGCTTTAGCGTAGCTCTCGCTAGCCAACACTAGCATCGCTGCCCCATCATTTAAAGTCGAAGCATTGCCGGCAGTAACACTGCCATCTGCTTTGAAAACAGTTTTTAAAGTAGCTAGCCTTTCAAGGCTAGAATTAGCCCGGATACCTTCGTCTTCTTGAAAAAGCTGACCATCAGCTAAAGTAATAGCTGTAATTTCTTGGGAAAATTTCCCGGCCTTTTGGGCAGCGGCCGCTTTTGTTTGCGATTGGAGGGCAAAGGCATCTTGCTGGCTGCGGCTGATTGAAAAAGTTTCGGCCACTTTTTCAGCAGTCAGTCCCATGTGCTTTTGACTAAAGGCGTCAGTTAATCCGTCATGAACCATGCTAGAAATCGGTTCTGCATAACTGTCGCTTTCAGCCTGATATTTTTGTAGCAACGGCGCTTGACTCATACTTTCAGTGCCGCCGGTTAAAATAACTTGAGCTTCACCTAATTGAATCTGTTGCATGCCTAAAATAACCGCCTTTAAACCAGAACCGCAGACTTCATTGAGGGTCATTGCCGGACTGCTTTCCGGTATGCCGCTGTTGATGGCAATCTGGCGGGCAATATTTTGACCATTGCCGCTGCCTAAGACATTGCCGATAATGCTTTGGTCGATATCCTTTGGTGATATGCCGGCTTTTTTGATGGCCGCCTGCGCAATTTTAGTGCCTAATTCAACCGCTGAAAATTCCTTTAAAGCGCCTTTATATTTTCCAATAGGGGAACGGGTCCCGCTTAAAATTACAACTTTTTCCACGTACAGCACCTCCAAAAAGAAATATAACATTAAATTACAACAAGCGGCGACTTTGTCTGACGGAATTAATAAAATCACAAAAATTTTATTTTTATAAAGAGCGGGTAAAAACTACTTCCAGTTTTTTGAAATCATGATATAGTATTGTGGGCTTTAAATTTTAGACAAGTTAGTACAAATATAGTGGTTTAATTTAGAGAGGGGATTTTTATGACAGTCGGTATCGACAAAATTGCTTTTCATGTGCCCGATTATTTTGTAGACATGGCAGAATTAGCAGTTGCTCGCGGGGTGGACCCCAATAAATTTTTAATTGGAATCGGTCAAGATAAGATGGCGGTGATTCCTAAAACGCAAGACATCATTACTTTGGGCGCCAATGCGGCAGCGAAAATTTTGACAGCAGCAGATAAAAAGGAAATTGATATGGTATTGGTCGGCACAGAAACCGGCATTGATTATTCCAAATCAGCGGCGGTTGTAATTCAACAGCTGTTAGATATTTCTCCCTTTGTCCGTTCCTATGAATTGAAACATGCTTGCTATGGCGGCACAGCCGGCCTGCAACAGGCGAAGGAATATGTGCTGAATCATCCAGAGCGAAAAGTGTTAGTGATTGCCACCGATATTTCAAAATACGGCTTAAATTCCGGCGGCGAGCCGACGCAGGGGGCCGGTGCTGTGGCGATGTTAGTCACCAGCAATCCACGGATTTTAGAATTAAGCGATGACAATGTTTTTTATTCAGAAAACGTCTATGATTTTTGGCGGCCAAATGGGCATGATTATCCATTGGTGGACGGTCATTTATCCAATGATATTTATATTGAGGGCTTTAAGCGGGTCTGGCATGAAAGCAATCAGCGGCATCAACGTAGCGAAAAAGATTATGCAGCGTTAACCTTTCATCTGCCTTATACCAAAATGGGACGCAAAGCATTACAGAGTATTTTTCCTGAAATCTCTAAAGAAGAACAAAACCGCTTGATGGAGCGCTATGAAGAAAGTATTCTTTATAGTCGCCAAGTTGGCAATCTCTATACCGGTTCTTTATACTTAGGGCTGATTTCGCTATTGGAAAATTCGACTAGTTTAAAAGCTGGCGACCGCATCGGCTTGTTTAGCTATGGTTCAGGGGCTATCAGCGAATTTTTCTCAGGTCGCTTAGTCGAGGGCTTCAAAGAACAATTGCAACCGGCAAAAGATGAAGCAGCTCTAGCCGAACGGCAGCAGCTGAATGTAGCAGAATACGAAGCGATGTTTGCTGAAAGCCTGCCGGCAGACGATTTAGAAACTGATTTTTCTGATCCAACACCCTATGCGATTCGCAAATTGGCTCAAGGTATTCGTTATTATAATCAGTAATTTTTTAAAACTAAGACAATCATTGATTGAAGTTAGCTACATGTACATGAAAGTAAAGTGAATTTTTTCTCCGGCTTGAAAAAGTTAAATTAAATTGACAGCTTTGGAGATTAGATAAAGAATAGTGAGGCGCAAACTGCTAATGGTTGCGCCTTTTTTTCATCGATGCGTGGCTTTTATTGAGGAATGCTGGTGTTTCTTTTTTTAATAATTTTGAAAGCCTTTTCTTTATAATTTTGTTATGAATTTTGAAGAGAAATTGACAAGGAGACATTTGTTATCTAAACTTTGACTATAGTTTGTTAAGAGAGTGTCTTAGGGAAGGAGATTTTTATGAAAAGTGTTACGAAAAAAAGTTTATTGGGCTTAGTGGCAGTGAGCGGACTGGTCCTCGCAGGTTGTTCCAATTCAAACGATTCAACAACGGATACGCAAAGTTCCCAGGGGACAAACAGCAGCGGCGAAACTTTAGCTGCCGATCAGACGATGGAAGTGGTTGTGCCGGCAGAGATGGGTAGTGCAGATATTTCTCTGGCAACAGATTCTTACAGCTTCACAGCTTTAAACAATGTTTATGAAGGCATGTATCGTTTAGATGAAACCAATATGCCGGTGATTGCCGGTGCCGCTGAAGATGCGGTAGTCAGCGATGATGGTCTGACTTATAAAGTCAAACTGCGGGAAGATGCGACGTGGTCAAACGGCGATTCTGTGACAGCGGCTGATTATGTTTATTCTTGGCAGCGCACTGTTAATCCAGAGACAGCTTCCGGCTATGCTTATATGATGGCGCCGGTCAAAAATGCCACCGCCATTAGTGAAGGCGAAGCCGATGTGGCGACTCTTGGCATCGAAGCGACTGGCGAATACGAAGTTACAATTACTTTAGAACAGGCCACACCTTATTTTGAATCTTTATTAGCTTTTCCAACCTTCTTCCCACAAAATCAAGCGGTTGTCGAGGAATATGGCAGTGATTATGCCTTGACTAGTGAAGCCGCAGTCTACAATGGACCTTTTGTTTTAGAAGGCTTTGATGGACCAGGGGTGGATGATGCGTGGACCTTTGCCAAAAATAATGACTACTGGGATGCAGATGCAGTCACGATTGAAGCAGTAAATATCAGTGTGGTTAAAGAATCTTCAACAGGTTTGAATTTATTTGATACCGGCGAAGCAGATGATGTCGTCTTGTCCGGTGAGTTGGCGATTCAAAATGCCAACCACGAAAATTATGTTACCCAACCGGGAGCGACGACACAATATTTAGAAATGAATCAAGCACCAGAAGATTCACCTTTTAGAAATGAAAATTTTAGAAAAGCGATTAGCTATGCCATGGATCGCCAGCAGATTGTCGATAATATTTTAGGTAATGGCTCTTTAGTGGCCAACGGCTTAGTGCCGCAGGATTTGGCATATAATCCAGAAACCAACGTCGATTTTGTTGAAGACGCGGACCGGACTTTAGAATATGATGAAGCCCAAGCCAAAGAGTATTGGGAAACTGCTAAGTCTGAGCTGGGTGTTGATACGATTTCCTTCTCTTTAATGACTTCTGATACCGATCAGTCGAAAAAATTAGGAGAATATGTTCAAGGTGCGTTGCAGCAGACCTTAGAAGGTGTCACTGTAACCTTACAAACTGTGCCTTTCTCTGTCCGCTTAGAACGCTCAAACAATGGCGACTTTGAAATGGTTATGAACAACTGGATTGGCGATTACGCTGACCCAATTAACTTCTTAGAATTATTTACGACAGATAGTTCTTACAACCGAGGCAAATGGTTGAATGATGACTATGACAGTCTAGTGGAGGCTGCCAGCACAACAGATGTCAATGATCCAGAAGCCCGTTGGAATGACATGGTGGAAGCAGAGCAGGTGATTACCGATAGTCTAGGTATCGTGCCGCTATTCCAAAATGCGGAAGCTCATCTGCGCTCTGACAAAATCAAAGGTTTAGTCGTTCACAGTGTAGGAGCCCAATACGATTATAAAGATGTTTATATTGTTGAATAACGTAACAAATTGCTTAAAGTGATTAGAAAAATTTTTGACAACAAGGAGATTTGCGCCGCTGACCGCTAAGTTTGGCGGCGCAAATTTTTTTTTAGCGGCAACAAGCTACGCCTCTTTTCTTTTTATTTTTCCGGTATATAATAGGCGTAAGATATTTTGAAAATAAGCAGGTGAGCTATGAAAATCGTGCAGGTTCAAACTAAAATTATTCCGATTCAGTTAAACGCCCCCTTTAAGACCGCTTTACGGGAAGTGCAGTCGGTGGATGTGGTGCGGGTATTGCTTCATTTTGATAACGGCTTGGTGGGCATCGGCGAAGCAGCCCCCACTAAAGTAATCACCGGTGATACTGAAGAAAGTATTTTGCAGGCGATTAATGAAACGTTTAAGCCGTTTTTATTGCAGCGGGAAGTGGATGAAGAATTGAGTCTCTTAGACGATCTGCAAAATTTATTATCCCATAACACCAGTCCGAAGGCGGCCATTGATATTGCGCTGCATGATGCCTTGGCTAAGGCCCATCAGCAGCCGTTGTTTCAGTTTTTAGGCGGGAGCAAGCCTGAGCTGGAGACTGATTTTACCATCAGTGTCGGTTCCCGGGAAAAAATGGTGGCTGATGCCAAGGCCAAGGTCGCCAGCGGTTTCCAATCGCTAAAAATCAAATTAGGCTTAGATGATGTCGCCGAAGAAGTTGCCAAAATCCGTAGCATCAATCAAGCCTTGGCAGGAAAAATTCCTTTTCGGATTGATGCCAATCAAGGTTGGAGCAAAGAAGAAGCGGTAGCCATTTTAAATGAATGGCAGGACATTCCGATTGATTTTGTCGAACAGCCGGTGCCAGCGGCTGACTTTGAGGGCTTGAAGTATGTCACCGAACACACCAAAATTCCAATTATGGCGGATGAAAGCCTATTTGGTTTGGCAGATGCTGAAAGATTAATCACCAATCAATGTTGTGACTTATTGAATATCAAATTGATGAAGAGTGGCGGCATTAAAGAAGGTTTGAAAATTTATCGCTTAGCGGCAGCTCATGGCATCGACTGCATGGTGGGTTCAATGATTGAAGGCTATGCCGGTATGGCTGCTGCCGCTCATTTTGCCGCCAGTCAGCCGGGCATTCGTTTTTACGATTTAGACGTGCCCTTTATGTGGGAGACGAAAAATTTGGATGTTCAAACGAGCGGCATGACAATTTCTGCCGGTAAATTAAAATTGCAAGCGACCCCAGGTTTGGGGATTACAGATTAGATGCAGGAGGCCAACTAAATATGTTAAAAGCGGTTAGTCGCAGTTCAAGTTTTTTATGGAAAAAACCGGAGAACAATTCGGTGTTAACAAAAATTCACGCAGCACCAAAGGAAGCACTCCACACCTTTTTGACGAGCGCCGATACAATGGAATTATTCAATGACCGCTTAGTTGATTCAGAGGTAATTTACGGAACCCTCGTTGAAGTCGTTGCTGAAAAAGACGGCTGGTCAGAGGTTATTGTGCTGGACCAAGCCAGTCATCAAAATGAAAAGGGCTATCCTGGTTTTATTCCAACTGCGGATTTAACCAAAGTTTCCGCAGACTATGGAAAAGCTGCGGGAAAAATTTCCGTGATTGTTCCGAAAGCGGATTTGAAACTGGCGGACCATACTCGCCCAGTTCCCTTTGGTACGGTTTTAGATTTATCATCAGAAACGGCGACCGAATATCTAGTGAATACGCCGGAAGGTCCGGGAACAATTTCAAAGGCAGGCAGTCAAAAAATTACCGCTTATCAGGACTCACTGACGCAAAGGATGATTCAATTAGCCGAACAATTTCTTGACTTGCCTTATATTTGGGCCGGCACCAGCGGCAGCGGCTTTGACTGTTCAGGTTTTGTTTATAGTCTGCATCGGGCCAACGGTGTGCTAATTCCTCGTGATACACCAGAACAAGCTGAGGGTGGTCAGCACGTTGCCTATGAAGATGCTCTGCCGGGGGACTTATTGCTGTTTGCTTATGAAGAGGGCAAAGGCGAAGTCCATCATGTCGGCATGTATCTCGGCAATGACGAAATGATTCATTCTCAAACTCCAGGTTCAAAGGTGATGAAAACCAAAATTGCCGGCTCTAAATATGAACCAGAGTTAACAGTTGTCGCCCGCTATTGGACGGATGAAAAAATAAATAGAGAAGGGCGCTGACCTAGATGAAAATTTTTATTTCCGCAGATATTGAAGGGGTTGCCGGTATTGGCCAGTGGAACGAAACAGAAAGCGGTCCTTGGTACGATTATTTTTCTAAAGAAATGAGTCGGGAAGTAGCGGCTGCCTGTGAAGGCGCCTTAGCTGCCGGCGCTACCGAAATTTATGTGAAGGACGGCCACCACACGGCCTGTAATATCTATCCTGATATGCTGCCAAAAGAAGCCGTTTTAAATCGCGGCTGGAGCGGAGACGGATACGGCATGATGTCCGGTGTCCAGGATGATGTCGATTTTGTAGTGATGATTGGTTATCATGCTGCTTCCTATTCAGACGCCAATCCCTTGTCCCACACCAGTGAAAATTATATTCGCAAATTTGAAATCAATGGTCAGCTTGCTAGCGAGTTTATGATTAATCGTTACATTGCGGCGCTTCATCAGGTGCCGGTGATTTTTCTCAGCGGTGACCAAGGCATTGTGGACGAGGTGCGGGCCACAGACCCGGGAATTTCGACCTTTGCCACGTTGCAGGGCCGGGGCGGCTCGACTACTAGCGTTCACCCTGAGATTGCTTATGAAAAAATCAAAGAAGGGGTGCGCCAAGCCGTCACCTTAAATAAATACTATGTTCCTGAATTACCAGAATACTTCGATGTGAAGATTACCTATCAGGAACAAAATCGGGCCCGTAAAGCGGCTTTGTTCCCAGGAGCTAAGCTAATTGATCCCTATACTGTCCAATTTGAAACAGGCGAGTATTTTGAATTTTTGCGCTTTTATACCTTTGTCGGTTAAGAGTTTGGCGGAGAAAAATTTTCTAAACGAAGTTGGTCCGTCTAAGCTTTAGGCTAATAAATAAATTTGAAAAAATTTTGCTAAAAAAAATAAGCAACTTGCAGCCGTAGATTAAGCTGAGCCAGTTAAAAATTTTACACTGGCTTTCTCTTATCTTGTAGTGGCCCCCAAAATGTTAGATTTTTGGTCTAACTTTGGGGGTCGGTACATTCTGCGGCTGTTTTTGGCATTCTGCAAAAAACATGCTACTCTTAAGCTGTAAAAGGAGGCTGACTCAATGGCAAATAAAAGCTTTCAAGATGTTTTTTTTCGAGATGATTATTTTAAAGATATCAATTTTTTTAATATCGGCCATGAAATCTGCAGTCCGAGCCATCGGTTTGGGCCGGCAGCTAGAGCTTATTATTTAATTCATCTGGTGGTCAAGGGGCAGGGAACCTATCAAAATGAACGCATCACCTACCAATTGCAGGCGGGGGATTTTTTTATCATCAAGCCTCAAGAGCTGACCAAGTATCAAGCGGATGCCACAAATCCTTGGGAATATTATTGGATTGGCTTCTTAGGGACAGAGGTTGCCAACTTACTGCGGCTTAACGGTTTTGGCGAACTGGATTATTTAGGCAAGGTTCTTGATTTGGCAGGGACGACGGCAAAATTTCAGGAGCTGTTAGACTTGGATTTATTTGATAATGGCCAACGACTGCGGACGCAGGCGTTATTTTTAGAGTTGCTGAGCCAGTTTAAGCTGAACCGGCTGCCACTTTTTCCCGAAAAAATTGCCAAGCAAAGCCGCTATCGGGATTCGTTTTTATTGTATATCCAGAGTAATTACTACCGCAGTGAGTTGAGTGTGCAGGAAATTGCCAAATCCATGTACCTTCATCCGGCTTATTTCAGTCAGGTGATTAAAGCGGAATTGGGGGTGACTCCGCAACAATACTTGATTTCCTATCGAATGGAGCAGGCACGCTTTTTATTAAAGACTTCTGATAGTTCGATTGATGAAATTGCTGAGCTGATAGGCTATGATAACCGTCACTCTTTTTCAAGGGCCTTTAAGACCTATCATGGGACTTCGCCTTCAGAATTTAAAGCGTTAACAGAATCTTAAATTATGTACCCTTGAAATAAACTGATGAAATAGTCAACCGCCATTAAATTTTCTATACTTGAGACAAGCTAATAACTTTGCTATCAGTAACGATTAAAAGTTTGGCTGTAAAATTCAGAAATCGCTGTGAAATAAGTTGATGCAATTTTTTGCAGCAAAGGCTTAGATTTTTGCTTGCTAAAGGACAGCGGCGAAAAGCAGTTATCTCTTCTGAATAAAACCTCATATAAAAATTGATTTCAAACACATTAGGAGGAAGTTTAATGGTTAAGATTACGTTTATCGGTGCCGGCAGTACCATTTTTGCCAAGAATGTTTTAGGGGATGCGATGCTGACACCAAGTCTGCAGGAGGCGCAAATTAATTTATTTGATATTGATGCTAAGCGGTTGAAGGAATCTGAGCTGATGCTCAACACCATCAACAAAAATTCCAATCAATCACGGGCGACCATCACCGCCTTTACTGACCGCAAAGAAGCTTTACGGGGGGCCGATTTTGTTGTCAACGCCATTCAAGTCGGTGGTTATAAACCAAGTACCGTTATCGATTTTGAAATTCCTAAAAAATACGGTCTCAAGCAAACGATTGCCGATACATTGGGAATCGGCGGGATTTTCCGGGGCTTGCGAACCTTGCCGGTGATGTTTGATTTTGCTAAAGAAATGGAAGAAGTTTGTCCGGATGCGTGGCTCTTAAATTACACAAATCCGATGGCAATTTTGACAATGGGCATGCTAAAAGCGACGAATGTTAAAACAGTCGGCCTCTGTCATAGCGTGCAAGTCTGTGTTCCAGAATTATTCGGCTATCTGGGCATTCAAGATAAGTATGATTTAAATGATTTCAAATGGAAAATCGCCGGCATCAATCACATGGCGTGGCTATTGGAGATTGAAAAAAATGGCGAAGATTTCTATCCAGAAATCAAACGGCTGGCTAGTCAGATTCCTAACCCGCACAAAGATTCCGTCCGCTTTGAATTAATGCGGAACTTTGGCTATTACGTAACAGAATCTAGTGAGCATAATGCAGAATACCATCCGTATTTTATCAAAGAACGCTATCCAGAGCTGATCGACCAATTCCAAATTCCGATTGATGAATATATAAGACGCTGCATCCAGCAGATTGAAGATTGGGAAAGTCAACGGGATGAAATTGTCCACAACGGCAGCTTAGAACATGTTCGCAGTCGTGAATACGCTTCTTATATCATGGACGCTATCACCACTGGCAATCCAACCGTGATTGCCGGTAATGTGATGAACAAAGGGTTGATTACCAATCTGCCAGCAGACAGCTGCGTGGAAGTGCCTTGTTTAGTTGATAAAAATGGTGTCCAACCGACAGTTGTCGGAGACTTGCCAACACAACTAGCTGCCTTGAACCGGACCAATATCAATGTGCAGGAATTGACCGTTGAAGCGGCGATGACCTTAGAAAAAGATAAAATTTACCAAGCCGCTTTGTTAGATCCTCACACTAATTCTGAATTGAGTATCGATCAAATTCGCGCGATGGTGGATGAATTAATTGAAGCCCACGGCGATTATCTGCCAACTTATCATTAAAAATTAAAACAGTTTAGCCCTTGCTTCAGCTTCTTTTGAGCTGGCAGGGGCTTTTTGGCTGTTGGAAAAATGCTCATCCTTGAATTTTAAATTTAATCTGTTGTTTTAAAACTCCCGCAAAATAACTTTTTCACAAAATTTCTGCGTTAAAGCACTTCTCTTGGTGACAAAGCCAATCTTTTTCGTTACACTAAAATGAAAGCGGATAAATGAAGGAGTATTGCCCAATGAATTTAATTATCACAGAAGATTATGAAACTTTAAGTGAACTGGCTGCCGGCATGGTGCTGAGTAAAATTGCCGAGGAGGGGCGGGTAAATCTGTCGCTGACTACCGGCAATTCGCCAACACGCATGTACGAAATTTTGTTGGAGTGTTTAGCAAAAATGCATTATCAGTCAGAGCAGGTTTATTATTATAATTTTGATGAAGTGCCGATTGTGGGGGAACGCTACGGTTTGACGATGTCGGCCTTGAATGAAACCTTTTATCAGCCGGCTCAGATTGCTCCGGAAAATATTCAAGAATTCAATGAGAAAAATTACCAAGAATTTGAAGAAAAACTATTGATGGATGGCGGTCTTGATTTAGTGGTGATGGGACTAGGCAATGATGGGCATTTTTGTGCCAATATGCCCGGCTTAACAAAGTTTAATCGAGGCATTTACCCGATTGAAATGGGTCCCGGCGATGATATGTGGGAGCAATTAAAAGCTGCTCTTGGCAAGGAGCCGGGCGCTAAGGCGGTCACCTTTGGGCCGAAAACGATTATGGCAGCCAAGCAACTGCTACTAATTGTCAACGGCACAGCCAAAGCCCAAATTGTTAAAGCTGTTTTGGAGGGACCAGTTACCGAAGAAATTCCCGCCAGCATTTTAACCACACATCCTAATTTGACGGTGATTCTTGATCAAGAGGCCGCTCAAGAATTAAGCAAATAAAGTAAAAAACAACATTTCCCACTAGTCTTCACGTGAAGGCAAGTGGTGAAATGTTGTTTTTAGTTAGGCCGCCTTTTTTAGCGTGCGGTTTAATTTTTCGGTACAGAAGAACAATAAAAAGGCGAAGAGTAATAAATAAAACGGGTAGAGCTGAATCGAAATCGCCGAAGCTAAAAAGCCGAATAAAGGCGGCATAAAAGTTGTGCCAACATAGGCCGCCGCCATTTGAATCCCAATCACTGATTGAGAATTTTCCTTACCAAAATTGGCCGGCGTCGAATGAATAATCGACGGATAAATCGGAGCACAGCCTAGGCCGACGATGATTAATCCGGCTAGCGCAAAGATGGTTGTCTCAGCTGGAATTAAAATCAGCAGAGCGCCGACTGTCAAAATGCCGATGCCCATGCGAATTAACTGGCGATCGCCAAAATGGTTTGCGATAATTCCCGATAAAAAGCGGCCAAAGGTGATACCCAAAAAGAAATAAGAGGCAAACTGGGCGGCGACATCTGGCGCAACATTGCGGGTTTCCACTAAGAAAGTACTAGCCCATAGACCAGTTGTCTGTTCAACTGCCGAATAGCCTAAAAAGGCAATCAAGATAAACCAAATCCCTCTTAACCCGAATACTTCCTTTAAAGAGAGCCCTTTTGTCGATGTTTCAGAAGTTTCAACGACCCTTCGGTGCTGCTTCCACAGAGGCAGGCTGATAAACAAAATAACCGTTAAAATCAGCTGCAAAATCCCCACAGTGCGATAGCCGTTATTCCAAGCTTCACCGGCCGTTAAATAGTAACTCATGATGTAGGGACTAATCGCCGCTCCGACACCCCAAAAGCAATGAAGCCAGTTCATATGACGAGAATTATAATGAAGGGCCACGTAGTTATTCAACGCCGCATCGACCGCCCCAGCTCCCAAACCGTAAGGAATCGCCCAGAGAATCAGCGCCCAAAAATTATGGGAAAAGGAAAAACCAAAAAGTGCAATCGCCGTCGTCAAGACACTGAAGAGGGTCACCAAACTCGTGCCCAATTTTTTAGTCAGCTTGTCTGAAAAAACACTGGAAACAATCGTACCCGCAGCAATTGTCATGGTGATAAAGCCAGCATAAGACACCGGCACATTCAAGTCCTGCTGCATCACCGGCCAAGCCGAGCCAATCAAAGAATCCGGCAACCCCAAACTGATAAACGCCACATAAATAACTACAAGTAACAAGGAATACATAATTTTTCCCCAATAAAATCATTTATTTTTTAAAATTTCGCTACTTTAGTAAAAGTACCACAGTTTTAAAGAGAATTAAATGGCAAAATTTGTCGGCGTAAATTTTTCTAAACGAGTACGCTGCGGCAAGGCCTGTTTCAAGTTACGGTCCGCCAAAGAAATATGCGGACCAACTAAAATTGTCTGACCATTTTGCAAAGGGTAACTCAGAATATTTGCCAACTTAACCACTTTTAAACTGCACTCTCTACCTGCCATCAACAGTAAATTTTTAACCATAATTTTGACTAGGGCAGCTGGCAGACCAGAATCATCAATAAAAATTATCCGTTCGATTTTTTTATTTTCCATTTTTGAGGCCTTCTTTCAACTTAATTAATATCTTTAATTAAGTATATTAACAAAAAGAAGATTTGTAAAGAAAAAAGTGAAACACTTTTCCCTCAGAAAAATGCTTCACTTTTTAAAAATGATAAATTGTCTCTAAAGTAACCAGCCATAAAAGGCCGACTGTTAAGGATTGTTGAAAGTTTTCATCAAATAAATAAGCCGGCTGATTCATCTGTTTACTTAAAATATCCGAAGCGGCAATCATCTCTTGAACGGCCTGCGCCTGAACGGATTCAGCAGAAATAATAAACGTATCCGGGGCAATCACAGCATTGTAAATTGCTAAAATTTGCGTTAAATTCGCCAATAATTCCGCCGGCGATGTTGGGATGCTCCCATCAATTAAATGGGGCAGGTATTTGGCTTCCCCAGCCAGATTATGGCCCCCTTCAATCAGTGCGCCCTTATCATAAATAGTAATGCCCGGCATACTGTTTTCGGGATAATAGATGCCGACAATACTTTCAACAGTCGGCAACCGATGCTTTTTGGCATAGCCCACCGTTAACAAGTGGGCATCATTTTGCATCACTAGCGGAATATCCGTGATTTTTTCTAAGGCAGCGGCCGGTTCCCAGCCATCAAAGAGCGTCTCCCAGCTGGAAAGAATTTTTCCCTGATAAATTTTTCCCGGTAGCGAAAGGCCAATTTTTTCAATTGTAAATTCTTCCGCAGCCTGCAAATATTGCTGAATTACACTGGTGAAATTTTCTAAAGAAATCGGCGTGAAGTCTAGCCGTTTCTGCATTTTTTGGGTGCCCTTTAAGTTGACTACGCGGCCGTCAAAAATTAACTTCCGCTGCCCAGCAACCTGTTCCTGTTGAATGCTCAGCAAAAGAAAATGGCTTTGATCGTAATTGAAATAATAATTAATCGCCGGCCGGCCCAACGGCGGCTGCACCAGCTCGCCTTCTGTAAAAATATTTTGCGCCAGCAATTCTTTAACCAACGCATTAATTGTCACCACGCTCAGGCCGGTATCTTTGGCCATCTCTGCCTTCAAGGCCTGGCCCTTTTGAAACAGATAAACTTTGAGGGTTTGCAGATTTTTATCGCGAATTAGATTTTTATTTGAACTCATAAGGTCTCCTTAATTAACTAGCTTAATTAACTATAAGAGAAAAAAGCCAACTTGTAAATCAAAAACTGCTTGACAAGCGCTATCAAAATAAATAAACTTAATTAAGAAGTTTAATTAAATAGAAAGTTGGCTACTAAAATGATTAAATTAGTGATTAGTGATTTAGACGGAACTTTTTTGAATAGTCAGAGCTTATTTGACAAGGATTATTTTCGTCGGGTGAACAACATGATGAAGGAACAGGGGATTGCCTTTTCCGCTTGTACCGGCAAACAGTGCGAACGGGTCGAGAAATTATTTGGTGAAGAATTTGCCAATGACTTATGGATTCTCGGCGACAGTGCCACCAGAATTAAACACCAAGGTGAGTATGTCTTTGAATCGCTGCTGCCCAATAAAGTCGGCATGGCGTTAATCAAAAAATTAATGGAAATTCACAACGATTATGTGATTATCGCCTGCACACCGACGGCAGCCTTTGTTTTAGATACGCTGCCTGTCAATGATGTTAGAATGGTACGGGGCTCTTACGAAGTCGTGGAGGTTGTCCCAAGCTTTGATAACCTGACAGAAGATTTCGTTAAAATTACCGTTTATGACAATCAGCTACGGTGCTTTGAAACTGTCAAAGAATTGACTGATTTTGAAGATCAAGCCTATATTGTTGCCTCTGAAGCAGCCTGGATTGATATTTCCAATCACGGCGTGCACAAAGGTACAACAGTGGCTGAATTACAAAAAATTCTCAACGTCACCCCAGCGGAAACAATGGTTTTCGGCGATGGACTGAATGATATCGAATTGATGGCAAGAGGCGAGTACAGCTTTGCCATGAGCAATGGCTTCGATCAAACCAAAGAAGCAGCGGCCTTCATCACAAAATCAAATGATGAAAACGGCGTTCTAACCACTATCGAAAAAATTCTTTCATTGCAAAAATAAACTAAAAAAAGTTGTCACAGGAAGCTTTGCTGTTTTAGCAACTCTTCCTACGACAATCAAGTGTGATTTAATTGGCTAAGATCAGCTCAGCAATTTTTTGCTGGGCTTTTTTAGCTTCTGGAATCGGCAAGATCGGATAGACATGATTCATTTTTTCGCCAATCACGAAATGATGGGGCAGCTCTAGCTCCTGCAGCTTTTGCCGCAAGACCAGCGCCGACGGATAAAATAATTCATGGGTGCCGATGAAAAGGGAAATCTGTCCTAAGCCTGCGAAGTCACCATATAAAGGGCTGACTAACGGATTCTTTAATTGTCCAGCTCCCCAAAGTTTGCCTAAAATACTCAGCTGCTCAACTGAAAGCAGCGGGTCAGTCGCCGCAAACTTTTGCGTCACCGGGTTATTGGTATCAATATCAAGCCAAGGGGAGAGCAAAATAATATTCTTTGGTTGCGGCAGTTCGTTTTGCTTTAGTAAAAGCGCTAAGCCTAAAGCTAGACCACCGCCAGCCGAATCCCCCATCAGTGTGATTTGCCGTGCTGAAAAAATTGACAGTAAAACCTCTTGATACAAGGCTTCAATTTTTGGATAAGCCACCTGGAAATCAGCAGCCGGCAGCTTGGGATAAATTGGGAAAATAACGCGTGCACCGGTTTCTTTGGCGATGCGGTCCACCGCCTTAAAATGAAAAGCGGAGGGCTGGGCGACATAAGCTCCGCCGTGCAAATAGAAAATGACTTTTTGCCGAGGGTCGGCTAAATCATTCCAAGAAAAAACCTGCATCCCCTCAAAGTAAAATTCTGTAACAGGACCAGATAGATACTTTTTCGGATTTTTAACTGGCAGTTGATTGACTTTAGCTGCGTGATCTAGCAGATGAGTCATGAAGCTGGCTTGATTTTTGCGTTTTCTTGGGAAATTAAGCAGACCCAGGCTTTTCTCTAAAGAAAAGCTTGCTAGGGAGCGCTTTTCAATCAAATGGCTATAGGCATAAAGACCGGCCGATACTCCGCCGATGACAGATAAACTAGTGATGAGTTTCTTTTTCATGGGAATTCTCCTCGTTAATTAGTTTCAGCATTAATTAGGCGACTTTGACAGTCACCTGTAATCTATTCATCTGATTATAACAAGAAAAAAGCTAAGGCCCAAACATCGACCTTCATGGGTAGCCTTTTTTCAAAAATTGAAGACAAATGGACTACATCAGTCGGGGTGAAGGCCGTCGTGATGTAGTCCATTTTTAATAAGTAAATTCAATTTTTGAGGATAGGTATTTAAATCTGCCCTTTCTTTAATGAAAGCAAGCAGGGGATTTTCCGCAGTTGAAGCTGATAATCCTTTGTCTGCAAATAGTGTTTAGCAGAAGCTTTTTTACGGCTGTTGACGCGAAACAGTTTACCGCTTTTAACTTCCCGCAAAATATATTTATCCTTTGGCATTATTATAGAAGCTAACCCTTTTTGGTCTGTTCTAATTTTTAGGACATGGCCCTTATGATAAAAGGGCCGCCGCTTAGTGTCCAAGATCTCAAAAACAACTTTTGGCCGAGGTCGTTTATTTCTAGTTAATAAACAAAATTCAATCCGACACTGTTGCCGCCGCAATAGAAAAATTCGAAGGCTGCGCCAGATTAAATAAAGGAGCAATAACAGAAATCCGACAAGGCCACCTAAAATTACCCAGCTTTTCTGTGCGACCACACGGCTACTGTCTGAAATAGATTTTGCCAAGGCCTCGGAATAAGGAATTCGATGGCCCCGCACCAGTAAGCGATGGGAATTAATTAGATAAGGCGTACAGGTAATCAGTGTTGCCAAATCCTCGCCCGGTGAGATGAGCAGGTCTTTGATGTCATCTGGTAAGACGGTTTTTATCTGGTCGACTTGATACGCCCGCTTTTCACCATAGACTTCAATAATAAATTGATCGCCAATCGTTAAATCCGGCAGGTCGGTAAATAATTTCTTTTCTGCTAAACCACGATGGGCTGAGATTGCTGTATGGGTACTTTTTCCGCCAATCGGAAAGGAAGTTCCTTCTAAAAGAGTGGCTCCTCGATCTAAGAGGGTATCATTTGTCGTATCAAACAAAAGCGTTTCAGCTTGAATACTAGGCAGATAGATCCGCCCAATTAAATGCTCCAGCAAATAGCTGCGCTCAACTGGATTTGGGCCACTCCGTTCTTCGGAGAAGGGGTCCCCTGAGAATCCCGGCAAATTGCCATTTAACGCCAGCTCACGGTTTTCCTTTTCTTTTTCCTGAAGCGTGGCTACCTTTTGCTGGTTCTGCTGATAAGCCTGGTCTTGATATTCCTGCAGTATCTGCTGGTCGAAAAACTGGCCCAGCGCTTCCCGGTATAACGGGTAGCTAACTAAAAGTCCGCCAATTAAAATAAGGAACAGCAGAAAAAGATAGGTCAGAATATAACCAACGGAACTTTTTTTCATCGCTGCTCCTCTTTTCTTAAAGGTAAATCTTAAATTTCTTGCTTATGGTTTCGTAATTTTTTCAAAGCAAGTAAAGCTACTGCTAAAACTGCCAGGCCTGCCAATAAAATCAGGTAAAAACCTGTTCCCCCCGTGGAAGGTAAGAAGCCAATCAGTTTTCCTTGGTCCTCTTTAATATTCGGAACGGTATCACGGTCGGCGTAAACTGTCGTCAAGGAAGGTTGGCCTTCTCCATCAGTGGTTTCAGTGTATTCTTTTGCGTAAGTGTCTAAAGCTACCGTAAAACTAAAATCAGAAGCAGGTTTAACATAGTTAGTCGGAGCAGCAAATTCTTCTAAATAATAGTTTTTCGAACTAATCGGTAAGCCGATAACTTCAAACTCACCGCGGGTACTTTGGTCAGAACTAGAGTTGGCGGTCCAAGCATTTGCAACGGCAGAGCCTTCTGTGCCAGCGGTCCAATAAGAGCCATTGACCGGCTGCGTTACAAAGTATTCTTTGTTACCATCTTTATCTAAACGATATAAATAGAATTGCGCACCGCCTAGAAATAACTTATAATCGTCTGCATCGGCTTTACTGAAGACCTTTCCGCCGGTATAAACGGCTGGTTTTTGCAGGGCTTCAACTTTAACGGAGTCCTTTTCGTTATATTCTACAAAGGACTTGGCCGTATTATAATAACGGAAGTCAGCCAATAAATCAGCACTGGCAGCTAAATGACCAGTTAGGGTAAAGACGACTTGTTCAGCACCTGTTGCAACTAATGAGTTCATTAAACCCGACTCAGTTGAAGTAATTGTGTAAGTGCCATTGTTGGCAGCTGGCAGAGTAAAATAGCTACTCAAATCTAAATCAGCTGTGCCATTATTATACGTGAGATTGGCAGTGACGGTGTCTAAGATAATCGCAGTATCTGGTGTATCTGTAAAGCCGAAAACTTTCATTTGATTGGCATTCACGGATTTTAAATAATCTAAGCCCATGGTCACTTGATAAGTGATGGTTTCACCAACGCCGAAATATTGATTGGCTTTATTCGTGTCAGTGATTTCGGCACCTGTTGCATCCACAAGTTTTTTGGAAATAACCTGGTCATAGACAGCAGTATTTTTTGGATAGAGGTGGATATCACGATTGACGGTTTCAAAATCAGGTTCTTGCTGGCCTGCGACTTCAGAGTAAATTGGTACTAGCAACACGAGTAAAATATCTTGTGAAACAGCCAGCGAGCTGCTAGGAACAACGGTTTCCCGAATCAGATAGGCAGCATATTTATTGCGATCCTGTCTTGAGCGGCTGGGGATGTCTTCAAAAACGCCGGTTCCGTTAACAGCTTCAGTAGTGATTTTTGCAATTCCGTCTCCACTAGTGCTAGCGTAGAGCTGAACATCAGTCGCATCAGAAACTTTTGAATCTGCCAAATTTGCATAATATTCTGCACTGACATCAAAGAGGGTAAATTCGGCTCCCCCTTGTGGCGCCCCGCCAAAGTTATCCATCAGCATACCAGTATTATCGTAAAAAGTACTACCTAGCTGAGTTCTATCAAAGAGCCGTTTATGGACTGTGATATTCACCAATGTCGAATCATCAGGTTCAGCGGCTTGTGCTAGCTGTCCGCAGCCGAAGAAACTCCCGAAGACTAATAATAAACTTAAAACAATTTTCCCAATCTTATTCATGTGTTTTCCTCCTAGTATGGTATGCCCAAAGAAGTGCAAAAGCAATCAGCAGCAGGCCGGAAAAAATTATCTTAGGTTGGGCATTTTCGCCGGCTTTGGGCAGCGTTTCATTTGAAGTTACTGATTGTTTTTTATTAAAAATATCCAAAATTGTCTCGGCAGTGTTTTTGCCATAAACAACTTTGATTCCTGTTTGATTACCAAGATAATTTGGCGGCGGTGCAATTTCCTGAAGCTGATAGGTTCCCTTAGCGAAGCCGTTAAAATGAAACAGTCCGTCTCCTTGACTAACTCGCAGTCCGGAAGTAAAAGCGCCTTGAGCAGTTAAACCAGCAGTCTGCGCCTTTTTTCTGACAAAAGCTTCTAAGCGGGTATTTGTCTCTGCTGCAGTTTGCGACTCAGCAGTGAGCTGATTCTTTTCCGACGCTGACAGCCAGACTGGATAAGGATAGGTCAAGGTCTGGTCAGCAAGTTTTTCAGTTACCAGCAGATAGCCGGCAAAAAAATTAGTTCCCTGTTGATTGCCCAATAAAAATTGGGCATCTGCTAAGGGGTGCTGAGTAGCCAAGTCAAGCTTTTTAAATTGATGTCCATATGTATAGACGTCTTCCGCTGCGGCATAAAGGACTTGGTTTGAGGCCGCTGCTATTTTTGCCGGGCTGGTTTCTTCAATAATTAAGTAGGCTTCATTGGTTAAAGCCGTATCTGGTAAGGCAGCTGCATCTAAAATCACTGACTGCCGCAGAGCTAAGACTGAGTTTGGTGCAGCAGCTAAGTATGCCAATAATTTTTGGCGGTTAAAGACGAGCCAAAGTCCTTGTTTACTGGCTTCGTCTGGAGCAAAAGCCGCCATTTCTGCAGGGGTTGCCGGATAGCATGCTGCAATTAAGTCTTCGGTAGCATTTTCTCGATTTGTCAGTTCCACCTTCAATGTGTCGTACCTTGCCAATAAATTTCCATCAAAAATCTGTAAAATTTTGATTTCTTGATTGTCAGTTAGCTTGAACTCGGCTGGAAAATTTATTTGATACAGATATGGCACCCTATCACCAATTGAAAATGAACGAGTGGCCTCTGCTGATAAATCAAGAGCAAGAGTAAAATCGATTGTTCCCAAATGGGAAAATTTGGGATACAGATGGAGCTCTGACAGCCATTCGTCGCTGGTTGGCGAACGAATCGGCAGCCCAAGAACTAAGGGTGCCATCTGCTGACTGACGCCATCAGGTAATCCGGTTAAGACAATCACGTAGACTTTGGGTTGGGCTGGACTACCTGGATTGACCATTGTGCGGGCCTCCCCATTAGCATCAGAAGTCAACTCGACAATTTTTTCAAATTCTGAGACGGCTGTCTGGGCTAAAATTTCGGTTACCTCCTGCGGCGATTGACCCGGAAGCAATTCGTGATATTTCGCAGTAGCATCGTAGACGGTAAAGGTCGCTCCAATTAACGGCTTTGAGCTGGTTAACAGCTCGTCATCAGCAGCTAACTCAAGACCATCATTTGTTAACTGAGCATTCATATCCACAGTTTCAAAGAGCAGTGGGTGTAAAATTATTTCAGTTTCAGAGCGGGCCTGAGCAGCTGCCGGAAAAAATAGGAAAAAGACGAGTAAGGGCAGGTATTTTTTCAACTTCATCACATCACCCGCTTTCTAGTGCGCCATTTAAGAGAAAGGAAAAGAACGGCTGCAGCTGTCAGTAAAAGCATGCCAACTTTGCCTAACAGCTGCCAATGATGACCGCCAGTTTCAGGTAAGCTTCCCCAAGGCTCATTGGGAAAGCCGACAGTGATTTTAGCATTTTGACCTGCTTGATCATCCCAATCAACGGAAAACTCTGTCGCATTGGCTTCCGCTGTTTCAGCGATAATCACAGCATCACTGCTACTGCCTTTTGTCGGATAGTAGGTTAAGCTCACCAGCATTTGTCCACAACTGGAGGTGCTGGAAAAAACAGTGGAAGAGTTGGCATCTTCTGTTGTAAAAGGTCGAATTTCTAATTTGTATTCGCCCGGCAAAGTGTAGTAATCTTTCATAGTTTCTGCAGATGTTTGTTGTAAATAATAAGTCTTATTTGTAGGTAAATTCACAAGGTGAGTCACACTTTCTTGATAAATGCTGCGATCTTCATTAAAGACTGTAAAGCTTGCACCATCAATGACACTGGACGGGCCAGTGACTGTATTAAAAGCCAACATGTCTAAGGAAAAACTTTGTAATTCGTTAGTAATTGCAAGCTGATTATTTTCCAACAGTGTCTCAGAAGTGTCAGACAGCTGGTAGGCTTGACCGTTGACGATTTTTAGTTTGTATTCCTGATCATTTTCTAAATAGCCCCGTGGTCGGTAAGGAGAAAAAATATCATAGACGTTAGTCAGTGATTTTTCATGACTAGTTAATTCTTTGATGACATAAAGACCGTCTTGCATAATCAAGGGATCAGCCTTGCCAATTTGCAGACCAAGGGAATAGCGGGTATCCAGACGATAAAATTGTCCTATTCCGGAACCTAGGTCATCAATTCCGGGAACTTGATTAAAGCCCGTGTAAGAAATATATTGTAGCTTGCCGTATTTGCCGTCAGCTTCGATTGGTTGCAGTGAGAACCAGACACCATCAATAGGAACCGAACCATCGGCATTAGTTTTAGCGATGGTCAATGGCGGCTGCAAGGCAATATTTGGAAGAGCAAAGGTTAAGAATTGGGTTTGCTCGCCATCGCTAGAATCACTATGGAATCTAGAGGTCAAACTAATACTATCCGCAGATTTTTCCAAGTGATAATCCAGCTGAATGGTACCTGTCCGTTGCCCGGTATAAGAAAATTCCCAATAGGCAGAGCCGGTATCCGTGTAATCAAAAAGCTGTCGGTAACCAGTCGGCGTTTTTATTTCGTAAATCCGGTAAGTACCAGGCTCCGTTAGTTCAAAAGGTTGCTGGTTGTTGGAAAAAACTACAGTGCCGTCACTTTGAGACGTGCCTGATGCCTGCTCAACTTCTTGTGTACCCTCAACTTTCAATAAGCGGAACTCAGCGCCAGCCAATGCAGTATCTTTATTGACAAGATTTGTGTCGGAATAACCAACAAATTTCTTTAACTCAAGCGTGAGGGGCGAGAGGTCATTAATCAAATCAATATTTACTAGATAAAAATCATTTTCAGAAGTCAGTTTCATCGTGAGCCGATTGCTAATATCGGCTGAAGTCTGACCGTTTTTTTCGATCAGCCGAACTTTAGGAGCTTCATTGCCAACTTGATAGGAACCGCCTCTGAAAACTATATCCTTCTCATAAGGTAAAATACTTTCCGGAAAAGGATAAAGGCTGCTGTCGGTCACCTCCCGCACGATATATTGATTGCTCCAGCCAATCATATTGGCTTCCCAAAAGTCTGGCGGATTACCTTCAAGTCCAGAATAATTATGAGAAATGTGTAAAATATTTTCGGGAAACTCTGCTATCGCTACTTGCCGCTCATCGGCGGTTCCCGCATTAATGGTTTGAAGAATAGTTGGAGCGGTGTAAAGAAGCACCTCTTTTTCTACACCGTTTTGATCAATTTGTTTCTCGTATAAAGCATAGGGCACGTTTGGTACTGGATTGCCTAATTCATCAGTTTTGGTAACTTGAATTGTATGACCACCACCGAAATTGCGGACAGAGGCATTCGGTAAATTTTGATATGTTTTTTCATTAAAACTGATTTCAGAATCATTTCCGCTAATCTGGCGGAAAAGGCCATTGCGGGTTCCTTGATTTAATTGCAACGTGTAGTGCAGTCGCAGCAATTGCTTTGGTGAAACATTCAAATTTTTAATCGAAAGTATCTGATTGCCGGTAGCAGACAAATGTCCGGTAATCTCGGCGTGCTCGACTGGTAGAGCTGTCGGCTTGGTCCAATCAACAGTATTGGCAGCTGTATCAATCGGATAGACCGCGATATTATTATAAGTCGCATTCGTCGTAGTATCTAAGCCGCCTAAATGGCCAACGGTGGAAAGATACTCGCCAGTTTCTTCTTCGATTGCAAAGGTCTTTGGCTGTGGTGTGACAATTTTACTCACCACTTCTTCAATCAATTGATTGATAGTGGCTTGGTCACTGCCAAAGGGAATTAATTGGGTCGAATTGTCGCTACTGACTTTATCCATCAGGGAAACTAAGTTTGTAAAATAAGGATTGTTGACAGCCTGGTCTTCATTAATTCCATAAACAGCAGTTGAGATATGGATATCCTTGAAACCGATTTTTTGGATTTCCGGCAGCATTTGTTTAAAATAGAAATCATTTTGCCGCTGGTAAAAATCAACGGCAGCACCGCCAGAGTAGCTAAGGTCGTTGGTACTCGAGCTACCAGTGATTGTCAACGGACCATAGAGATTATCGATGTACAAAATTGCCTTTCGAGCATTGGGGCGAGCATTTTCCAGTCCTTTAACGGCGGCCTGCAACTCTTTGACGAGACTCCAATAGCCACCGACATTGGTTGTATCGGCCTTTTGGTCGCTTTGGTCCAGCCAGATACATTCAGTCGGCTGCCAATTATCATTACGGACATAGCCGATTCGAATATTTTCGTCGTTCCGGTAAGTGCTCAATATCTCGGCTTGAGCTTGATATATAAGATTGTTATGTGCCAGCATACTTTCATTTTTTCCGGTTGGTTCAAAATTACCAGTTGGAAAGGGATTGAAATTATTTCTAATAATCACTAAGTCCACCAGCTTTGACGGCGACTCCTCCTGCAGTTTATTGATAATATCAATGTAGACCTCGTAGTTATTGGCGGAGGCATCCGTCATTGCCGAAGGAGCAGTCCATTTCCGCAGATAAAAGTCGCCATAATCATAGAAGTAATTGCTGATATTAGCATCATCATCAGCAGGCTGATTATTAGTGAAAACTTGAGTGCCTTGGGTAAAATCATTGTTTAGAATATGACTTTTTGTAGTGGTAATTTGCTTGTCAAACTGCTCATGGGGATAAAAGCCGCTAAGTTCCGGCACCAGACTATCCAAATTTCCTAGAGGAGCCACTGTTTTTGAAGCAGCCCCCTGACCTGTCAGGTAGTTACTGGTGTAACTTGTCGGGTAACTTTTTTGAGTTCCCGTGGCAGCCAAGCCGCTTTCAACATCTAGCATTGGAAAAGTCAGATTATTACTTGAATTAATTGATTCAGTGGCGGTTGGACTAACTTTAGTTTCAGAATTTGCGACAGGTTGCATCATTTCTACTGAGGCTGAAGTTGTCTTTGCCAAAGAACTAGCTTGATTTCCCAGCTGCTGTAAGGCGGCGTTATCTTCCTGCGGATAGGCTGCAGGAGGCTGTTCAAACGCAACTGTTTGAGAGCTTTTGATAATCAAGAAAACACCCTGAAGGACAAGCAAAAAGACCAGCCATAAAAAAACAAATTTCCTTTTCAAACAGAATCCTCCTCCCTTTTAATTTTATTGTCTATCTTTTTGTGAAAAACGAATAAAATTAAAAAATAAATCGAATTTTTAATTTTATTTAATAAAAATATTGATTTCAACTGGATTTTATCATCTTTTATGATAAAAAACAACTTAAATTAAGATAAATTAAATTTTTGAAAGTTTCTTTAGAATAATGGATTTTGGTTTTAAAGATAACGAAATGGTGATTTTTTTAGAAGCGATTATACCCTTCGGTGAATATTTTAATAACGCATGTTATTTAGTTGTTCTTTTGTTAAATTTAATGGCATAGTTATCTCGAGTTTTAAAAATGATTCTTTTATAATTTGCGAAAAATTTGTTAGAGAAATGAAAATCAAAAAAATGGTGGGACAGTTCAAATTAATTGCTAAAATCTTTTTAAAGGATTACACTTTAGTCAATCAGGGATGGTGTTCCCTATAAGTGCCATGAGAGTGGCTGATGACGCCTGTCTATAGTTAGTTTATTTGAGTGCGCAAGCATTGAGTAAAGTAATTATAGACAGGCGTTTTTTGTTTTACATTTTTTATCTTAAGGAGGAAACAATCATGACAGTAACAATCGAAAACATTAAGGCGAGAGAAATTTTTGATTCAAGAGGAAATCCAACGGTGGAGGCCGACGTCATTTTGTCCGATGGAACAATGGGGCGGGCAGAAGTGCCGTCTGGGGCTTCCACTGGCGATCGAGAAGCGGTAGAATTGAGAGACGGAGGCACTCGCTTGCAGGGGAAAGGTGTTTTAAAGGCTGTTGAAAATGTCAACACAGAAATTAAAGCCGCCCTGATTGGCAAGTCACCCTTTGACCAAGCGAGCTTGGATAAAATTATGATTGATTTGGATGGGACACCAAATAAAAGTCGACTTGGCGCCAATGCCATCTTAGGGGTCTCAATGGCTGTTGCCCGTGCCGCTGCTGCCAGCAAAAAAATTCCTTTATATCGTTATTTAGGTGGTGTTGACCTAGAATTACCGCAACCTTTTTTCAATGTCATCAACGGTGGGGTCCACGCAGATTCTGGAATTGATGTGCAGGAATTTTTGCTTACTCCAGTCAAACGGACTAGCTTTCGCGATGGCGTCGAAAAAGTGGCCAACATCTATCACACACTAAAATCTGTTTTAGCCAAAGCTGGCTATGAAACAGCAGTAGGAGACGAAGGCGGTTTCGCACCAAAATTAGCGAACACAGAAGCAGCAATAGAAATGCTGTATCAAGCGATCACTGAAGCGGGCTATACGCCAGGAGCCGAAATTGCTATCGCCATTGACCCAGCCTCTAGCGAATTTTATTCAGATGAAACCCACAAATATCATTTTGAAGGCAAAGAATTAACCTCAGCTGAATTGTTAGCCTACTACCAAGAATTAGTAAAAAAATATCCAGCTTTAATCTCAATTGAAGATGGTTTTTCTGAACATGATTGGGATGGCTTCAAGCGGCAAACGGATGTGATGGGTCAAGAAATCCAATTGGTGGGAGATGATATTTTTGTCACCAATCCGAAAATTTTTAAAGAAGGCATCGCCAAGGGTGTCGCCAACGCGATTTTGATTAAATTAAATCAAATCGGCACCGTTTCCGAATCAATTGAAGCTATCAAAATTGCCCGGGCCAATGGCTATAATACGATGATTTCCCACCGTTCCGGCGAAACTGGCGATACCTTCATCGCCGATTTTGCGGTCGCTTTAAATGCCGGTCAAATCAAAACCGGTTCGATGGCCCGCAGCGAACGAGTGGAAAAATACAACCAATTTTTACGTATTGAAGAAGAACTAGGTGAGAATGTCGGCTTAGCCCATTTTCCTAAAAAATAAAGAGATTCTGGAGGAATTCCCGTGACCTTAATTCTAATGAGACATGGCCAAAGTGAAGCCAATTATCAAAATATTTTTACTGGCTGGCTTGATTTTCCACTGACACAAGTCGGCGTTAAACAGGCGCACCGCGTCGGCCAGCTACTTCTACAGAAGAACATTCACTTTGATGCGGCTTTTACCTCTGTTTTAAGTCGCGGGATTCTTTCGACAACTATTGTTTTAGAAGATTTGCATCAACTGGCTATCCCGGTTACAAAAAGTTGGCGCTTAAATGAGCGCCATTACGGAGCTTGGCAGGGAAGAAATAAAGCTGAGCTAGCAGCAATCTATGGCGTAGAGGAACTAGAAAAGCGCCGCCGTAGTTTCAAAATTGCACCACCAGCCGCTACAACTAAGTTAAGCGACCGGCGTTATCAAAACGCAGGCCAAGACATCGTTCCGCTGACGGAAAGTCTGGCAGACATGCTTGTTCGCGTGCTGCCTCTATGGCAAGACCAGATTGTCCCGCTGCTTTTAGCTGACAAAAATGTCCTGATTGTCACTCACGGCAATACGATGCGAGCCTTGATGAAATATATCGAAAGTATTTCAGATGAAGCGATTGAAAAGATTAGTGTGGCAACTGGCGATGCGATTTGGTATGAGTTTGGGGAGGGGCTAACGGTGACTAACCGCTGGAGTGTTTGAAAAAAATAAGTTTAGGGTCTAGCTGGTATTGCTGAAAAGCTGCCAGCAAGGCTTTTTTTACTGTTAGCGAGAAAGACATAATGAAAAGATTTAAGTGAAGCTATTAAAAATTGTAGGGAATTGGAAATTTTTTTAAACGTAAAAAAACTTTCCAAGTGAGGATGACTCACTGGAAAGTTAGTTTGAAGAGTAGCCGAGAAGTAATGGGGATTGGAAATCCTATGAATTATTTCCTAATTTAGCTCAGCAGTTATGGCTTTTCGCTATTACCTGACATGTCACTGTGATAACTTCCTTCCCAACCTCAACTATTCGTATCGTTAAAAGGTTTCTCCAAAAGTAGTTTTTGAGAGATTCAAGGCTTTGATTTGGGATGGCTATTGTGTTTTTCAATTCAATACAAAGGATTAAGTTCTTCACACCTCATACGGCTGATTCAAAGTATCCATAAGCTTATCAAACAGCCAATAGCTGATTTTTTGGGTATCCAATGTAATTTTTTGCAGGGCGACAATTAAAATGTCGTTGAATTTGTGTTTATTGGTTTCAGCGAAATATAGATCATTGGTAATCAGGTAGTCGCAGTCTTGGGTTTCATCCAGTAGGTTGAAAAAAGAAAAACTGGGATGAAATTGCAGACTATTTTTTAAATAGTCAAAGGAGATTCTCGTTTGAAAAGGATCATTGGCCAAAAAGAGCCCGATTTTTATCCGTCTGATTGAATGTAGGGAGCTTTCGATAATCAAAAAGCCATAATGGTCGACGAGATAATTTCGTTCAATTGGTTGCAGACCGTGTTCTGTCAAAAAAATATTAATCTTTTCAACAACGTCAATTGCGTAATTAATTGACGGTTCACTTAAGTTGTGGTTACTGTCATTGACTAAGTTGCCGATAATTTCGGAAATATTTTTTTGGGTGGAGAAAAAAAGTCCATTAACATTAATGCTGAACAGGAGATACTCCAGTTTTTTTATGCTTTCCGGCGTATCAATAAATTGAAAAGCCGGTTTTAGCAGCTCCCGAGAAAACTCAAATAATTTATAGGCTAAATTGTGGTGCTGTTTTTGCAGTAAAAAAAAGGATTCATATAATTGTCCATCATACATGATGAGTGGTAAGTCCAATAGAAAATGTAACAGTAAATCTAGTTCCCTTGGAGTTAATAATGAAGTCGGTAGGCTAGATTTTTCAGTCATGATTTCTTTAAAAAGAATAAAATCATTGCTATCAGGTAGTTGGACGGCTTTTTTATAGTAGGCTTCAGTGGCGTTGGGTTTTAGAGAACGATAGTAGGCAATGTACAAAACCCGCTGTAGTCGATGGCGATTAAAGGTCGAAATACCAAGGGAATCATTTTTCTGAATGGCACTGACCAGTAAGCTAAAATAGCGCTCAACTTGAGAATTTAAGGGGAAGGGATTTTCAGTGAGGCTGTAGGTAGTTTCCAGATAGACTTGAAAAAAGAAGCGGATATCTTCTTCAGGCCCCTGAATCGTCAATTTTTTTAGGTCCAAACCATTTTTTTGGAAAAGCTCTTTGATTTTCCGAATACTGCGATTGACGGTGGCGGTGCTTAAAAATAATTGTTTCTGTAATTTTGTATAGGTTAAGTCCTTTTCCATTAAAAGGCTGAGAATAATTTCATGGGCAGTCGATTGGCGGTAGAGATAGTTTTTAAATATCAAATAGGAATTGCCGCTGCGATAGGTGACAATAATTTCTCTAGGAAGATTTAGACAGTCGAGAAAATCTGCATAGTTATTTTGCAGCAGTTGTATCTGAGAGCGCAAACTTTTTAAAGAAATCCCCAATTGTTCGCAAATATCTCCCTTGGCTGCCTGGCCACCTTTTAATTCTAAAAATTTTAATAGCTTCAGGACATCTTGCTCATTTGAGCCTAAAATACTTTCTATTTCCAGCATTTTTTTGTTCTCAACTCCTAATTATCGCAATTCTAAAAATAACAAATAAAATAGATTGCCCGTCTGGCTTTATTTTAGGGGAAAAAACTAAAAAAGGCAATCTGCTTTACAAAATCTGATACTTTTTGCAGTCATTATTAGGATAAACTAAATGAGAAAAATTAATAAAATAATAAAAATATTTATAAATACGACGTACTTATTAAGTGAAAGGATTGTCAGGTTGGTTAAGTAAAGTGAGGAATTGAAAATGGAAAAAATTTGTATTTTAACAAAAACAATTATGGCGGAGGAAGACCTGCAGAAAAAACTACAGCTTTTGGGGTATGAAGTATTTGTTTCCAATCATCTATTGGAAATGCTGATGTCCGGTGAAGGTAAGTCGCTGTTTCAAGTGTTTAAAACTGTTATCTTCAGTGAAACGGTCAGCGATTTTGAGATTGAAAGAGTTGTTGAGCAATTAGCAAATGAGCCGGTTAGAATGTTCAGAATGGACAGCACTAGAGAAAGCAGTGCTGATGAAGGAATGGCCCAAAATACACCATTTTATCTAAGAAATGATACTAGCCTAAATGATTTGCGAGAAAAATTAGCTCAGGTGTTTGAGAGCATGCCGGTGGAATATCAAGAGGAGCCCCACGCTGGTGCGAATTATTTGGATTCCAACTTCATGAATTTTATCCACAGTCTTTCTGTAAATGAGAAAAAATTATTTGATATTCTCTATGCTGCAGACGGTCAGTATATCAAACGGGCCGATTTAAGCGAGCGACTTTGGCAAAAGGAGGCTTCAAATTCCAGCTTAGCTCAATTGTCTCAGCTGTTATTTCGGATTCGCAAAAAGATGATTAGTCATCAGCTGGATGGCGAATCATTGCGAAGCCATTGGCGGGAAGGCTATGCATTGTCTCCAGACTTTGCTGAAAAGCAAGATTTAACTGTATAATGTGGAGCTATTTAATGTAAGAATTTAATTTGACGGTCAGCATTTTACAGTGACTTTTTTCGTAATAGTTCTTCAGAGTGAAATTTCCCGGGGCAATTTTTCAAAGTGAAATTTTGCGAGGTGATTTTCCAGAGTGAGAGCCTCAGTTACTATTACTGTGCTGCTGTTTTGAGCAAGTTCCTTTTAGCAAGGATTCAGCTGAACTTGGTTTCAGTTTCATTACAAAAAGCTAAAGTTTCTAGTTTCTATTTGGCGGCATTCAAAAGCTGTGGGATAATTGGCATAATGTCACCAACACTTAAAAAGGGAGTTTTAGTTATGATTCTTACATGTCAACAAACGAAAGCAACGCAGGCCCATTTGATTACATATCCCTACTTGAATGAGCACAAAACCTTATTTGGCGGCCAATTGATGGCTTGGCTCGATGAATCAGGGGGGATTTCAGCAGTTCGTCTGGCACGAAGACCGTTGGTAACGGCTTCGTTAGACCATTTAGATTTTTTACATTCTCTAGCCCATAGTGAAATGGTCTGCATCGAAAGCTACGTTTCTGGTGCTGGCAAACGTTCATTAGAGGTTTTTTGCAAGGCCATCGGGGAAAATTTGCTGACTGGTGAGCGCTATCTAGCGAATACTTGCTTTATGACCTTTGTCGTTTTGGACAAAGAGATTGTGCTGCCGCAAATCCAACCGGAAACGCAGGAGGAAATATTTATCTGCGGTGGCTATGATGCCCGTCGCCAAAAACGAAAAGCTGATTTAGCTGGTAATTTAGAACTAGCAAAACATATGCAACTGGATGGTCTGATTTTAAAGGATTAAACATCAAGAAAAAAACATTTAGATTTTGGAACATAGCTTTCAATTTTTTGAAAGCTAACTAGCCTTAGCTCAAATTTTATAGCGGAGCTGTCTCAATAGAGAAAACTGATAGGTGTCAACTCAGTTCTCTCTTACGGGGTAGCTCTTTTTTTTGTGTGTAAATGCCGCAATGTTCAACGGTAAAAAAATGCCTAAAAAAGTCATAAGTTCTTCGAATTTTTTTAAGTTTCCTTTAAGCTGTGCTCTCTACTCTTAAGTCACAATCATATTTAGGAGGTTTGAAATGAATTTTTTAAAACGTGCTCTGGCCAGCAGCTGGTCAAAAAAAGGGCGCACGATTTTGCTGTGCGCTGTTTTTTCGGCAATTTTAGTATTCGTCTTAGCTGGTCTGACGATTCAAAGTGCGGCAAATCAGGCAATTACCAATGCCCAGAATGATACCGGTGCCACGGTGACACTTGCGGCTAGCCGGGAAGCTCAATTTGGCGGCGGTGCCCCTAGTGAGGATGCCACAGACAGTAGCGACAGTGAGACAGCGGGACAAATTGATCCCGGCGGTTTTACGGCAACGCCGGTTAATGTTAGCGATGCTGAAGCGATTGCTGAATTAGACAATGTGGCGTCCTATTCATTGGAGTCTTCTTCAACGGCGGTGGCCGGTGATGATGTCTCCGCTATTACCAGCTCTGATTCCAGCAGTACAGAGAGCTCGACAGAAACAGATACAGCAGCAGCTGGCGATATGGGCGGTGGTATGGGTGGCGGCATGATGGTAGGTGGTCAAGGGGGTGGCATGTCCGGCGACTTCCAAGTGTCGGGGGTTTCTGAAACCGCCCTTGCTAGCGATTTTAGCGATGGGACAGCTGAAATTATTGACGGTGAAGGAATCACCGCTGCCGATGCCAACACGAATAATGTCGTGATTGAAACGACGCTAGCCGAAGCTAATAGCTTAGCGGTTGGCGATACTTTTACTTTGCAAAATAGTGATGAAGACACTAGCTATACCGTCACAGTCAAAGGCATTTATGAAACCTCAGCGACGGCTTCAGGGATCTCAGCGCAAATTAGCATGTTAAATCCAGTTAATACAATTTACAGCTATTATACGTTTGCCAATGCTCTAAATGGAGATGCAGATTCAGCGACAGTGGATGAAGCTGTTTATACTTTGGCTGACCCGGCGGCAATGGATGAATTTGTCAGTGAAGCTGAAGCGTTGATTGACACAGATTCTTATGCTTTGACCACCAATGATCAATTGTATCAACAAATGCTGGAACCATTAAACAATGTTGCGAGCTTTGCGAAAAACATTGTCATCTTAGTGGCGGTGGCTGGAATTATTATTTTGACGTTGATTGTCATGCTGACGATTCGTGAACGCCGTTATGAAATCGGCGTCCTCTTATCAATGGGAGAATCTCGCTTCAAAGTGATTTTACAATTTTTCAGTGAAATTTTTATTGCGATGGTGGTAGCGTTAGTGATTGCGACTTTTAGTGGCAATATTGTTGGCAATGTCGTCGGCAACCAACTGTTGTCGCAACAATCTGAAACGACAAGCGAAGAAGTCAGCAATAATCAAAATGGCCCTGGTGGCGAGATGGGTGGCGGTGGTCCAAGCGGAGCCTTTGGCGATATTTCTAACGCTATTTCTGGTTCAGAAGCTGTTTCAGAATTAAATGTTACAGTCGAACCAACCACGATTGCAGCTTTGGCTGGTCTTGGTTTAGCGATTAGTTTCTTATCGATTATGCTGTCCTCAATCGGCATTTTACGATTGAATCCGAAAAAAATACTGATTAGTTAAGTTAGCAAAAGGAGGGCGTACCATGTTAAAAACCAAGGATTTAGGCTTTTGGTACCAAAATGAAGCAGATTATTTATTTAAAGAGGTTGACCTTGAATTCAACGACGGGCAGGTCTACGCCATTTTAGGCACAAGCGGCTCTGGCAAAACGACATTTCTTTCTTTAATCTCAGGATTAGATACACCCAAGACCGGTTCGATTTTGTACAATGAAGAACCGATTCAAAAAATCGGTTTGCGAAATTATCGCAAAAAAGATGTCTCAATTGTCTTTCAGGCTTATAATTTGCTACCGTACTTGTCGGCTTTGGATAATGTCTTAACAGCTATGGAGATCTCTGGTTCTAAAAGAGAAAACAAGAAGCAATATGCGCTGGATAGTTTGGCTAGAGTTGGCATTGATGAAGAGTTAGCCAAGAAAAAAGTGCCGTTACTTTCCGGCGGCCAGCAGCAAAGGGTGGCTATTATCCGCGCCATCTGCTGTGACCATAACTTAATCGTGGCTGATGAGCCCACTGGTAATCTAGACGAAGAGACCTCTCGAGGAATTGTCCAGCTCTTCAAACAAATTGCCCATGAGGAGCGGAAATGCATCATCATCGTAACCCATGAGATTGAAGTAGCCAAAGCCTGCGATCAAGTCTACGAATTAAAACAAAAAGTATTTACTGAGAAATTTTTAGAATTGGAACCTGCTTGAGCTTCGGGTTTAATGTGAGTTGAAAAAACCAGTCGATTGAAAAGAGCAGAAGAATGGATTCAATAAAAGACAAATTTTTTGAGTGGAGCAATCCACTCTTTTTTTGTGCCTTGGAGATTTTCAAGTTAGTGTTTAATCTAGCTAGGCTCTTGCCTGCTAATTATCCTTCTGTGATTATTGCTAAGGAAGAGAGAATTTATAATTAGAAGGACCATTACAAAGATAAAAATTTGTGAAATGGAATTTTGCTAATATGTAAAGAAGCCCGCTATTACAAGCTTCTTAGCAATATTTCCAATCGTTTATCATTAATTTATGTCACAAACTTACAATGAAGACGTGATTTTTGTTAATCGTGAACAATGCTAAAGATACCGGCAAACGCTTACAATGTAAATGTGATTAAGAACGGAGGATATCAGATGGATTTAGCAGCAACCTTACAAAGAAGAATTAAAGAGCTTTCAGCAATCGGCAGCGACCCGACTGGTGGGATGACCCGCTTGCTTTACACTGATTCATGGAAAGATGCACAAAACTGGGTAGTAGATGAACTGGAATCTTTTGGCATGACCACTGAATTTGATGAAGTCGGCAATTTATTCGGCCGGACAGCCGGTTCTGAAACGCAGCGAACAGTGATGTCAGGTTCTCATATTGATACCGTCGTTAACGGTGGAACTTTAGATGGTCAGTACGGGGTAATTGCTGCCATGACTGCAATGGAATATCTGTTAGATAAATATGGACAGCCTAAAAAAGCCTTCGAAGTGATTTCTATGGCGGAGGAAGAAGGCAGCCGCTTCCCGACTGTTTTTTGGGGCAGCAAAAATTTTGTTGGCGAGGCAATTATAACAGATGTTGAAGCAATTGCAGACTCAAGTGGAGCTAGTTTTGTAGCTGAAATGCAGCGACAAGGCTTTGATTTTAAAAAGGCACAGACACGTCGTGAAGATATCGATGCTTTTGTTGAGATTCACATTGAACAAGGCAATGTTTTAGAAAATGAAGAGTTACAAATCGGTGTTGTTAATAATATTGCTGGACAAAGACGCTATACGGTCATTTTAAAAGGACAGGCGAATCATGCAGGCACGACTCCGATGGGCTACCGTCATGATGCGGTCTATGGCTTTGCTAAAATCTGCAACGAAGCAATTGAAAAAGCCAAGGCTGTCGGTGACCCATTAGTATTAACTTTCGGAAAAGTTGAACCAAAACCCAATACGGTGAATGTTGTCCCTGGGGAAGTTTTATTTACAATTGATTGCCGCCACACAGATGCCGACGAACTAATTGAGTTCACGACAAACTTAGAAAAAAGGATTGCAGAAATTTCAGCGGAATTGGGGTTAACCGCTGACGTTGATTTGTGGATGGATGAAGCGCCAGTACCGATGGATGAAAAAATTGTTGCAACAATTGAAGAGCAGGCTAAAAAAGGCGGCTATCGCTATCGGATGATGCACAGCGGAGCGGGGCACGACTCGCAGGTAATCGCCCCACATTTTCCAACCGCAATGATTTTTGTGCCGAGCATCGCAGGAATTAGTCATAATCCTGCAGAGGCCACTGAATTCGCTGATTTAGTGGAGGGCGTTAAGCTTTTAGCCGACACGTTGCATGAACTAGCATATTAACTGATAAAGCAAAGGAATCGAGGAAGAAAAAATGGGTTATAAAAATGAACGAATGGGCTATTCAGATAACTTATTGCAATCAAGGGGCGTTATCAAAAAAGAGAATTTTGCTTTGATTCCCCATGATGGCTTAGTGAAAAATACGATACCCGGGTTTAAAAACTGTGATTTATCTATTCTTGGCTCACCAAAATTAGGAGCTGGCTTTGTAGATTACATTATTACTTTTCATGAAAATGGCGGCCATGAAACTGGCTTTGGTGGCGAAGGCATCCAGACCTTAGTCTATGTTATTGCCGGTAAATTAAAAGTCACCGATGGCACGGAAGAACACAGTTTAGCAGCTGGGGGGTATGCTTATTTTCCAGCAGGCGTCAAAATGTTTATGGAGAACGGCCACAATGAGGATACCGAAGTGTTCCTATATAAAAAACGTTACGAAGCAATTGAAGGCCATGAAGCTCACAAAGTTATCGGTAGTATTCATGACCAAGAACCAACAGAGTATGAAGGGATGAAGGATGTTTTATTGTGGGATTTTCTGCCAAAGGATTTAGGCTTTGATATGAACATGCACATTCTATCCTTTGAACCTGGCGCTAGTCATGGATACATCGAAACCCATGTTCAAGAACATGGCGCTTACTTAATCAGCGGACAAGGGATGTATAATCTCGACAATCAATGGTATCCCGTTGAAAAAGGGGATTACATTTTTATGAGTGCTTATGTACAGCAAGCAGCTTATGCTGTTGGGCGGGGTGAGCCTTTAGCCTATGTCTATTCAAAAGATTGCAACCGTGACCCGCAGCTTTAAACAGAGGACCCTTCAAATGAGGAGAAAACATTATGATTGAAACGAAAGAAACAGAAATCGTGACGGTTGCAGCAGCCGATTTGCATCGGCTGATTAAAAATAAATTGCTGGCTGCCGGACTTCAAGACGAGCAGGCGGAGGAAACTGCCAAGCATTTAGTTTTTGCTGATGCCTGTGGAATTCATTCCCACGGAGCCGTTCGAGTAGATTATTATGCAGAGCGGATTGCTAAGGGCGGCGTCACTATTGACCCTAAAATTACTTTTGAAAAAACTGGCCCTTCAACCGGTATCGTCCACGGTGATAACGGTGTAGGTCAATATGTCTGTGATGAAGCATTAAAATATGCCATTGACTTAACAGCTGAATCAGGCTTGGCTTTAGTCGGTGTTTCCCGAACTAGTCATAGCGGGGCCTTATCCTATTATGTCAAAAAAGCCGCTCAACAAGGCTATCTGGCTTTAGCGATGTGCCAATCAGATCCGATGGTCGTACCTTACGGCGGCAGCGAGAACTATTTTGGCACTAATCCCATCGCTTTTTCGGCTCCACGGGAAAATCATCAGCCAATTGTTTTTGATATGGCAACGACGGTTCAGGCCTGGGGCAAAATTTTGGATGCTCGCTCAAAAAACAAAGAGATTCCGAATACTTGGGCTGTTGACGCTGAGGGGAATCCAACAACGAATCCCCATAGTGTTAATGGGCTTTTACCAATTGCAGGACCTAAAGGCTATGGCTTGATGATGATGGTCGATATTTTAGCCGGCACATTATTGGGACTGCCTTATGGCAAACATGTGTCTTCGATGTATTCTGATTTAACAGAAAAACGCAACTTGGGACAGCTTTATTTAATTATCGACCCGGCCCGCTTCACTGATCCGGCAACCTTCAAAAAAAATATCGATCAGATGGTGGCTGAATTGCATAAAATCAAACCGGCCGCGGGATTCGACCAAGTCTATTATCCTGGTGAGCTGAGTCAGGCTCGCTACGATGATTATATGGAAAACGGGATTCCAATTGCCGCACCGATTTATGATTACTTAATTAGCGATACCGTTCATTTTAATCAGTATGGCGGAAAAAGTGCCTTCGCCGAATAAAAAAGAAAGCGAGTGAATCCAGCAATGCTGCACACAATTATTGAAAAGAACAGCTACCAAGACTCGATTGTCTTGATGCTTTTAACCAATCACTTAGAATCGATGACAGGAGTGACTAGTATTTCTGTCATGATGGGGACACCCGCCAATAAAGATATTTTTAAAACGGGGGGCCTTTACACAGAGGAACTAGCTGAAGCCACACCGAATGACATGGTGATTGTGGCAGATGTCGAAAACGGTGAGGTCATCGAAGCCTTAGTAGCCGAAGCCAAGAATTATTTAGCCGAGCAAGCAGGAAAAAACCAACGGGACACTTCTGAAGAACGTGTGAAAACTTGGGACAAGGCCTTTAGTCTAGGCGAAGATGCAGCCGTTGCGATTTTATCCATCCCCGGTACTCACGCAGCTTTGGAAATTGAGAAAGCCCTGGATGCTGGCAAACATGTATTTTGTTTTAGTGACAATGTCTCAATTGAAGATGAACGCCGCTTAAAATTACAAGCCCATGAGCAGGGCTTGTTATTGATGGGACCAGACTGTGGGACCGGTATTATCAATGGAATTCCGATTGCCTTCACCAATGCGGTACGTAAAGGTAAAATTGGCGTCATTGGTGCATCTGGAACGGGTATTCAAGAAGTGACGACGATTATTCATCGACTGGGATCAGGAGTGACGCATGCCTTAGGAACAGGTGGCCGGGATTTAAAGGAAGCCATCGGCGGGACCACTTTTAAAGACAGCATTGTTTTATTGGAACAAGACCCTGATGTCGCTGTGATTGTGGCAATCTCTAAACCACCGGCAAAAGCCATTCGTGATGAGGTCTTGGCTTTATTACGGGCCAGCCAAAAACCAGTTGTTACAATTTTTTTAGGTGAAAATCCGACCTATCATGAAGCTGGTTTATACCATGCTCATACTTTAGAAGAAACCGCAGAAATTGCAGTGGCGCTTTTAAATGGTGAAGACCCTACAACTCTTGTTGAAAAAATGCCATCAGTGCCAGAAATCGAATTAGCTGATACGCAAAAAACAATCAAAGGATTTTATTCTGGCGGAACCTTAGCTTATGAAGCTGCCATGTTGATTAAAGAAGCTTTTGCATTGCAAGCTGACAATGGAGTGGAGGGCTTTATTTTACAGGCGGATGGTCATGAAATTATTGACCTTGGCGATGACATCTATACAAACGGCAAACCTCATCCTATGATTGATCCGACAAAGCGCAAGGAAATGTTGGAGGCGGCTGGCCAAGATCCTGCCACGGCAGCTGTGCTTTTAGATATTGTATTAGGCTATGGCGCCCATGACAACATGGCCAGTGAGCTTGCTCCAACAATTATAAAAATTCAAGAGGAGGCGGCTGCGGCTGGCCGTAATTTGCCAGTGATTGCGACGATTGTGGGAACCGATGAAGATCCGCAAAATTTCTTTGCTCAACAAGAAATTTTAACAGATGCCGGCGTAATCTTGTGTCAAAGTAATGCCCAAGCGGTTAAAACAGCTTTAGCGCTTGTTAAGCGACCTTTGAAAGAAACTAAAAAAGCTGTCCAAAAGAAGGCTGAAACAACAGCCATCATTCCTAAAGTGCCGGTGACATTAAGCAAATTATTGCAGGCGGAGAAATTTATTAACATTGGCCTTAGCAGCTTCACCAAAGCAATTACTGATTATGGCGGCCGAGTTGTTCAGTATGATTGGCAACCCGTAGCCGGCGGTAATCTCGAATTACAAAAAGCGCTGCAGTTTTTAAAAAAAGCGTCCCTGAAAGTTGAGGTATAAAGATGGTTTATCACACAATTGATGAAGCAAATCAAGCAGTTGTTGCCAAAATTATCGCAGGTTCCCCCTTTTTATTAGATGTGGTTCCTGCTAAAGAAGTGATTGCGCCTTTACAAAAAGGCAAAGTGTTACTCCATGCCGGCCCGCCAATTACCTATGATAAAATGGTTGATCCCATTCAAGGTGCCTGTGTTGGAGCAGTCCTTTTTGAAGGTTGGGCTCAAGATGAGGCCGCTGCCCGCCAGTTGTTAGAAAGTGGCGAAGTCAGCTTAATGCCTTGCCACCATGTTGATGCAGTGGGACCGATGGGGGGCATTACTTCAGGCAATATGGCGGTCTTAGTTGTAGAAAATCGGGATGAAAATAATCGGGCATACTGCACAATGAATGAAGGTATTGGTGCTGTTCTGCGCTTTGGGGCCTATTCTGAGGAGGTTATCACTCGTCTGCATTGGATGAAGGATGTTCTAGGCCCAACTTTAAGCAAGGCCCTAGCTAAAAAAGGTCCGATGAATATCAATGTTTTAATTGCCAAAGCGATAGCGATGGGGGATGAATTTCATCAGCGGAATATTGCTGCATCCTTAGCCTTCTTAAAGGAAGTTGCACCGACAATTGTTTCCTTGGAGGATGTCAGTCAAGAGGATAAAGAAGCGGTCATCCAATTTTTAGCAGATACCGATCAGTTTTTCCTAAATGTGATGATGGCCTCTGCCAAATCTGTGATGGATGGTGCCCGCACAATTCAAGCAGGCACAGTTGTCACCGCTATGTGCCGCAATGGCTATGAGTTTGGTATTCGCATTGCTGGCATGGGAGATCAGTGGTTTACTGGCCCCGTAAATACACCAAAGGGCTTGTATTTTTCAGGTTTTTCTGAAGCGGATGCGGCTCCTGATATGGGGGACAGCGCAATTACAGAAACCTTCGGCGTTGGCGGCATGGCGATGATTGCTGCTCCGGCAGTGACACGTTTTGTCGGTTCCGGCGGGTTTCAAGATGCCTTGAACACTAGTGAAGAAATGACAGAGATTACCTTGGCCCACAATCCTAATTTCTCAGTACCAACATGGGATTTCCAAGGGATTACAACGGGAATCGATGCTCGTAAGGTAGTTGAAACTGGTATTTTACCCGTGATTAATACGGGGATTGCCAATAAAAAGGCTGGCCTAGGGCAGATTGGTGCAGGTACGGTAACACCACCAATTGACTGCTTTGAAAAAGCAGTCTTAGCCTATGCTAAGAAATTAGGTTTTGAAGGATAGTAAAAAGTAAAATAGTGCAAGGACTGGTCCAGCGTTTTGAATTATGGAAGTAGTTGACTCAGCTGACTAGTCTTTGTTTTTGTTAAAGTATTTTTGGTAAGAAAAAATTGATTGTGTTTGAAATTTATTTACGAGGATAATTCGTGTTTAGCTAAGAAATATTTGGAGGGAAATCAGATGGCTCATCGTGTTGTAATCGCTCTTGGGGGAAATGCTATTTTAAGACCGAAACAAGAAGCGACCGTGGAAATTCAATTAAAAAATCTAGAAACTAGTGCCGAGCAAATTGCCCGCATTGAAAAATTAAATTATGAAGTGGTATTGACCCATGGTAATGGTCCGCAGGTGGGAAATATTTTACGGCAAAATGAAGTTGCGAAAGATATCGTGCCTCCTGCTCCGCTACAAGTCTGCAATGCTGAATCACAGGGCTTTATCGGTTATATGATGGAACAAAGCATAAAAAATGCTTTGAAGAAAAATAATTCCACAGCAAATGTTGTCACTTTACATACACAAACAGAGGTGGACCGCAACGATACAGCCTTCACCCATCCCAATAAGCCAATTGGCATTTTTTATGAGGAAAACGAAGCTCAGCGCTTGATGAGGGAAAACAAGTGGTCGATGATGGAGGACGCTGGTCGCGGTTACCGGCGGGTTGTCCCTTCACCGATGCCTCTATTGATTCATGGCATGGATGCAATCTCCCATCTGCTTTCACAAAATATTATTGTAATTGCTGGCGGCGGTGGCGGCATACCAGTGTTCCGGGATGACGAAGGGATGCTGCATGGCTTAGAAGCTGTGATTGATAAAGATCGGACTGGTAAGAAAATGGCTGAGCAGGTGAATGCCGATATTTTTATGATGCTGACGGATGTTCCAAACGTCTATATTAATTATGGTCAACCAAATCAAAAAAAATTAGAAAAATTATCTGTCGCAGAGGCTGAAGAGTATATGGCTGCCGGCCATTTTGCTGATGGCAGCATGGGTCCTAAGATGGAAGCGGCAATCGCCTTTGCCAAAGAGGGGCGCCAAGCTATCATCTGTGCCTTGGATGAAGCAGATATGGCTTTACAAGGGAAAGCCGGTACTAGAATTTACGGATAAAAAAACGTGGCTTTGACGCAAGTTCTTACAGTTGTCAAATCCGAATTATTGCAAATTTGTTCAAAGGTCCAACAGGGCTGGCGCAAATTTACTCTATTTAGTAGCTATTACAAAATAGGATTCGGAAAAACAGACTGGATTAGCTTGTGTCGCAGCCGCGTTTTCTATTTTTTGGCAATTGTGACTTGATTGGCCGACTCAGACAATTCAATTGCCATTCGCAGGTTCAAGCTAGTTTGGGGATTTTGAATGGTCTCACCTAATAGTTCTTCACATTGATTAATCCGATATTTAATCGTATTGCGGTGCAAAAAGAGAAGGCTGGCCGTTTTTGAAATTTCACAATTAAAATCTAGATAATACTTTAAGGTTTTCCTGAGCTCAATCAAAGCCGGATCCGTGGGATAAGCTAAATCCTTTAAGGTTTTCGTACAGAAATAGCGAATATCCTCCGTGTTAGTTTGCTCAAATAAAGCAAAGAGCCCCTTGGCATGATAATACTGAAAGACAGGTGGCTCAGCCAGTTGCTTTAATTCCTCCATGGAAATCTTGGCTTCAACGTAGGAACTAGCGACCTCTTCAATCACTTCATAGGCATTTCCCAAAGTAAAATGCAGACTAATTGGCAAGACTTCTGCCAGCTCCTTTGCCAAATCTTGAAAAATTTGTTCCAGCTGAGGATTTTGTTCTTGAAAAAGCAGCGCAATATCATGGCTGCCTTTGATAGGAAAGACCAGGGTATTTTTGACCCGTCTAGGCAGCTGTTCCTGCAGCCAAGCCATTGCAATCTGGGAGGCCTCTACTTGATAGCGCAGCTTGGTAGCATCTGCTGGTTTTACAAAACAGGTAGCGATATTTACTTGATAAAAGCGACTGTCTACAATGCCAAAAGACCGTCCCAAATCCAACCAATCCCGGCCTTCGTTTTTTTCTAAATTTTGCGAAGTGATTAATTGATTAAGATAATCGCTTTTTAAGCTGTCCATCGACTCCTGAATTTTTTGATTTTTAAACAGCATAAAGGTTAAAACTAAAACTGCCTGATCAATGGCAAATTCGGAAATTGGGTAGGGAATCTGCTCAGGATTTAAAATCAATAAATAATAAGGAAAATAGGTATCGATTTTGATGGGAAAGCCGGCAATTTGAATCATTCGCCCATTGGTATTTTTCACAAGAAAAGAAGTTTTTCCACTATCTATCCGGCGGTAATGGCTAGTGGTAATCTGCTGGGTAAAAAAGCTGGTGGCACTATCTCCTTGGGAAAAGTGACTGGAATGGGCGACGACCTCCTTCCAGGGATTCAGCAAAATTGTCGGAGCATTAATAATCTTCCCTAAATCAGCAATAAAACGAGCGTTGCTGACATCATGAATCAACAGGTTAGTAAATCGCTTTTGAATGTCTAAGGCATAGGTTAGCTGCTCGGTTTTTGAATCCCATAAATAGCTGAGCATTTTATGAAGCAGCTGTCCTAACGGCTGTGTGCTAGGAATTTCGACAATCGGCAAGTCCAGCTCGGTACCATAAGCGATGATTGCTGGGTCAATTTCTTCGTGGAAACGACCGACCTTTATTCCTAAGCCGGCACTTTTTTTCTCCTTCAAGGAGGCAATCATTTTTTTTAAGCCAGCTTGATTATCCTGATAGGCCATCGCTGTAGTCAAAATAAAGGTATGCTCAGGAATAAAATTGGCGATGTCGGGAGTTTCGGTGATTTCGACACTGGCGATTTCGTGATGATGATTTTTGTGGGCCGAACGAATAATTAAATCAGAAAAACGGGGTATCTGCAGCAGGTCTTCTAAAGTTGCCAAGCAGTCGCCCTCCTTTATAGCAAATAATTTTTGGCAGATGTGCCAATTCTTCCTTTTATTTTAGTTGAAAGCGACAACATTTGCAAAGAATCTTCTTAGCCGTTTTGCACAAAGATACTGGCTCATTAGGTAATTTGGTCAATGAATTTTGTCGCTTTTTTTCGTATGCTGAAAAAAACGCAAAGGACTGATGAAGATGTATCAACAAACTAATGTTGGCAAACGAATTATAATGACCCCCGGACCCGTCGAGGCGCAGCCGTCGGTTTTACGGCAGATGAGCCAAACCATTTTAGGCCAGTTTGATCCTGATTTTTTACAGATCATGGCGGAGGTCAAAGAGATGATTAAGGTTCCCTTCGGCACAAAAAATGAGCAGGCCTTCGCCATCGATGGCACCTCTCGTGCAGGCATTGAGGCGGCTTTGATTGCCTTAATTGAACCAGGGGATAAGGTATTAATTCCGGCGTTTGGTCGTTTCGCTTATTTGTTGGGGGAAATCTGTCAACGGGCACAGGCGGAAATCATTTGGCTGGAAAAGGATTGGGAAGCCCCCTTTGAAGAGAAGGATGTTATCGAAGCGATTGCCAAAGTACAGCCAAAAATTGTTGCCATGATTCATGGTGAGACGGCGAATGGTCAAATGCAGCCGTTGGCAAAAATTGGTGAATTTTGCCGTCAACAGGATATTTTCTTTGTGGTTGACATGGTGGCAACTTATGGAGGCGTGGAATTAAAAGTTGACGATTGGCAAGTGGACATTGCCATTGCCGGAACGCAGAAATGTTTAAGTGTCCCTTCAGGTCTGTCTTTAATTACGTATAACAAACGGGTCGAGGCTGTTTTGGCAGAGCGCTATCAAAAAGAGCTCGGCTTAGGAGATGACCAACGAAGCGATCATTTTATCAGCAGTAATTATTTAGACCTGTCTCAGTTGGAAAAATATTGGAGCCCGCAACCGATCAATCATCACACAGAAGCAACCGTTATGATTTACGGCTTACATGAAGGCCTGCGTTTATTGCTAGCAGAAGGCATGGAGAATGTTTTTCATCGTCACCAACAAAATTTTGAAATTTTGCGGAATAGCTTGGCTAAAATGAATCTAGAATTTTTTGGGAATTTGGCGACTATGATGCCTACGGTTTTACCGATTATGATTCCAGAAGGGATTGATGGAGAAGCTTTACGACAAACTTTGGCCAGTCAATATGGAATTGAGATTGCTTCGTCGTTTGGTTCATTGCAGGGGAAAGTTTGGCGGGTTGGTAATATGGGATATAGCAGTCAAAAGGCTAATGTGCTCTTACTTTTAAGTGCTTTTGAGACTGTTCTACGGGCTTTTGGACATGAGTTTCCCGCTGGCGCCGGTAGTATTTATGCCTTGAAGGAATATCAAGACCAAATGAATGGATAAAGTTGTGCAGAGTAAACAAAAAAGTTTGTGAGTTTGTGAAAATTCACTGATTTTTTTGTTTTGGGAAACGGTTACAATTGGGTTGTCAGGGAGGAATCCCAAAGCAGAAAAATTTTTTAGTTGGAGGTCTAAAATGGAAGCGAATCAGACAAAAAGTAATGTGGGTTTTGCCTATTGGAAAAAAATTGTTATCCTGCTGTGTGCCGGTTGGGTGACAATCTGGATTTACCGCTCGGCCCTTTCACCAGTTTATCCACAGATTAGGGAATCACTAGGGGGGAATGTTTCAGATACGGCCCTCGGTTCAATTTCAAGTTTTTATTTTCTAGGCTATGTGGCCATGCAGATACCAGCAGGCTTCCTCGTTGATAAAATCGGGAAGAAGAAGGTCTTGATTCCCGGCTTTGCGGTCTTTGCAGTAGCGGCGCTATTAATTTCCCAAGCTCAAAGCTTAGGTATGATTTACGCCGGAAGTTTATTGGCCGGTTTAGGCTGTGGCTCTTTTTACGGATCAGCCTACTCGCTGACATCACAAAATATCCCCAAAGATAAAAAAAGTTTTTCCACTGCCATCGTTAATAGCGGATCAGCTGTCGGTTCAGGTTTGGGAATGATTTTATCTAGTTTTTTAGTAGCTCAACAAGGTTTACCTTGGCAAACGATGATGTATATTTCCGTTGTGATGATTATTTGTATGATTTTTGCGTTTCAAGCTATTATTCGTAGCAATAAAGATGACGTAGCAGCTTTGCAGCAGCAAGAAGCAGCGGCGGTTTCAGAGGAAGCAGCTGTAAGCACACCAGCTGAACCTGCCAGCAAAGTGTCGATTTCAAAGCTTTTCGCACCGAAAATGCTATTTACTTATCTGCTATACTTTGCCACCTGTTATGCCTATTATATGACCGTGACTTGGTTGCCGAATTTCTTAGGAACAGAACGGGGCTTTGAAGGAGCGGCTATCGGCTTTTCTTCATCTTTAGTAGCCTTTGCTTCCATTCCAGGAGCATTGTTCTTCAGTAAACTAGCGGACAGATTTATGCATAAAAAAGTTAGCTTTATCATTGTCTTAGAATTACTGGCGGCGGCTATGCTGCTATTAACCGTACAGGCAACGAATTCAACCTTTTTATTAATCTCATTGATTTTGTATGGATTTTTAGGTAAGTTAGCGGTGGAACCGATTATCATCTCTTGGCTCGGTGAAAATGCGCCGCAGGTTGGTGTTGGGACCACATTAGGCGTCTTTAACTTCTTCGGGATGATGTCATCAGTGATTGCTCCAACTTTGACAGGAACAATTTCCGATACGACTGGTTCAAAGGAGATGGGCTTTTACATTTCTGTCATTTTGTTAGTTGTCGGCACAGTGCTCTTCCTCTTTGCAAACATGAAGAAAAAAGCCAGTCATTAAGGAGGCCAATGCCTAATGCCCAAGATGTTGAAAAGTTTAACCAATCAAATTTTATTCGCGACAGTCTTAGGCATTGTCTGTGGTCTGATCCTTCATGATAAAATAGCTTTTATCAAAGTTATCGGCGATGTCTTTTTACGATTAATCCAGATGTCAGTGGTCATCTTAATTATGGGGGCCGTGATTGAAGCTGTTGGTAGTCTGGAGGCTAAAGTTTTAGGGAAAATCGGCTTAAAAGTAATGCTTTGGTTTATCGGCTCGACAATTTTAGCGGCAGCCATTGGTGTTGTTGTTGGACTAATCGTGCAGCCAGGTGCAGATGTCACGATTGCTAATGTGGAATTAGATAGCATTGCCACTAGTAGCGGAACGCTGTCTGAGATGATTTTAGAATTTTTCCCAAGTAATATTGTTGAAGCGATGGCGAATGCGAATATGATTCAAGTCATTGTTTTTGCATTACTGTTTGGTTTAGCGTTAAGCTTGGCAGATCGCAAAAAGACCCAGCCGATTTTAGATTTTGTCGCAAGTTTTAATCATGTCATTTTAAAAATGGTGACCTTAGTTATGAAGCTGGCACCTATTGGAATTTTTTGTCTAGTAGCGCCAATGGTTGGCTCCGTCGGCATTGAAATCTTACTGACGCTAACCAAATTTTTATTAACCCTCGGTGCTAGCTCCCTTATATTCATGTTGATTTGGTTAATGCTGACGGCGGTTTACTGCAAAGTACCTTTTAAGCAGTTGTGTCAAAAAATGTGGCGGATGTCGGTGGTAGCTTTCACCACCACTTCTTCGGCGGTCACCTTACCTATCCAAATTGAAGACAGCGAAGAAAAGTTGGGAATCAGTGATCGGATTTCTAAATTGGTGATGCCTTTAGGAATGACCTTAAACAGCAATGGTTTAGCTTTATTTTTAAGTATTTCAATCATTACTTTCGCTCAGTTTTACGGCATTGAATTAGCATTGCCAGACTTGATTCAAGCGGTGATTTTATCAACCCTCGCTTGTTTGGGAACAGTCGTCGTACCGGGAGGCGGGTTAGTTGCCTTGGCTACGGTCATGCCGATGCTAGGCTTGCCGACAGAGAGCATTGCCATTTTAGCTGGCATTGACTGGTTTTCCGGTATGTTTAGAACCCTGCTAAATGTTGATGCGGATACAACCGTCGCTTTGATTATTGCCAAAGACGAAGGTGAGTTGGATTATTCAAAATATCAATAAGAGTCGGCACTGAAAAGAAACTTGCTGCTCAAAAAATCCGTCATGGTCCAATGGAATCATGACGGATTTTTTAATTTTTTGATTTAATATTTTATAGCAGCCTTAAAAAACAATCTCCACCCCGTAATGATCAGAGACAACGGGAGCATTCTGCCCATCAAAGCAGACCTTTGAGGAGCGGACAGGGATTTTTTCAGAGACAAAAATATAATCAATGCGAATTCCCTGCTGATTGTTTTCCCAGCCGGTGATTTCAGCCTCGACAGTGGCGCTACCAGAAGTTTTTTCAGCTAAGACAAAAGTATCATACCAACCATCTGCACGGATTAATTGATAGCCTTGTTTCTTTTCTTGGGCGGGATTGTTAAAATCCCCCAGTAAAAAGATGAGGGCTTTGCCAGTTTGTTGGTGCTTTAAGTCCTGCAGATGAGCTGTCAAAGTCTGCCATTCCTTTAGAAAGCCTTCATCAGGATTTTGTTGCCACCAAGAAAAATGCAACGAGTAAAACCAATGGGAGCGCCCGTTGATTATTAACTCGACACCGAGGGCTTTGCGCCGGCGATGGTCAGCAAAGGGATAGTCATCGGAAATTAAAATTTCTTTGGTTTGCTTCACCGGCAGGCGGGAAAGAATGGCCAGGCCTTCATCATATTTATTAAAACCTAAATGCACTGGCACCCAGTGATACTCATAGAAAAGCTCTTTTTCAGCGAGGGCTTTAACTAAAAGCCCGCCAAAATTATCGGCGTTCAACTCTGTAGTCTCATTATCGTTTGTCCACAACTGATTGACTTCCTGCAAAGCAATCAGGTCATAGGCTTCAGTAGCGATTTTCTCCGCTAAATAGGTCAGCTTTTCCAGCTGATTTTCCTCCAACCAGCTGTGGGTGTTTAATGTCAGTAATTTCATTGATTTCCTCCGAAATAATGGGTTACACTAATTATACCAAATGTCAGAAGAAAAGAATTTTGAAATTTGCAGCGACTTTGCATTCGTGAGAGCTGATTTTTTTTAAAATCATATTCTAGGCTAGTCTGCGCCTAAAATTTTTTTGTAAAGAAGGAAATTATATGAAGCCATTAAATAATTTAATTACTGATGTGCCGGGGGTAAAAGTGGGCCATCAAACGATTTTGAATTCACAATTCAAAACGGGCGTCACAGCAATTTTGCCCCATACAGACAATCTTTTTTTAGAAAAATTACCGGCGGCAGTCCATGTGATCAATGGCTTTGGCAAAAGTGCGGGATTGTTGCAGATGGCGGAAATGGGCGTCTTGGAATCGCCGCTTATTTTAACAAATACTTTTGGCGTCGGCACTAGTATAAATGCCTTGATTCACCGAGCTTTAGCAGAAAATCCAGAGATTGGCGAGAGCACCGGCAGTTTTAATCCGTTGGTTTTTGAATGTAACGACAGTGTCCTCAATAATTTGCGGGGCTTGGCGATTGAAGAAGAGGATGTCACAAAAGCCTTATCAAAGGCGAGCAGTGATTTTTCTTTAGGTGCTAAAGGAGCCGGTACCGGGATGACCTGCTATGGCTTGAAGGGGGGCATTGGTTCTACGTCCCAAGCGTTAGTGATTGATGGTCAGGAGTTCATCCTTGGCTGTCTTGTTTTAACTAATTTTGGTCAGATGAAAAATTTAGTGGTGGAACATTATCCAATTGGTCAAGAGTTGGCAGATTTTTTTGAAGCACAACAGCAGGAAGAAAAGGGCAGTGTGATTGTAATTTTAGCAACTGACCTGCCGTTAAGCAGTCGCCAGCTGAAAAGGATTAGTAAGCGAGCCTCAGTCGGTATTACCCGCAGCGGCTCGTTTATCGGAAACGGCAGCGGTGAGGTGGTCTGCAGCTTTTCGACAGCTAACAGGCTGCAGCATTTTGAAAAAGCTGCGCTGATAACAAGAAGTACCTTTAATGAAAATTATCTGGATAGCGTGTTCGCAGCAGTTGCTGATGTGGTGGAGGAAGCCGTGCTACGTTCGTTAATTCACGGAGAAACGATGGTGGATCGCCAAGGTGTACCTGTTTGGAATCTAATAGAAGCGATTGAAGAGCTGCAGAAAGCTGATTTTTCAGCAGCTAGATTCCCGCTGATAAACAAATTAAATCAATTGAAATAGGTGATGACAATGGAAAAAGCGTTGCGGACAGCAATTGCTAACTTAATTGCAACATATCAAGCAGAGCTGGAAATTGGTCTTTGGTTGGGAGATACTTCTGGTACAATCTATGATTTTCAAGGAGAGAAATTTTTTTCAGCCGCCAGCATGATTAAGCTACCTATTTATTTGCGTTATCTGGAAGCTTTTCGGGACGGTGAGTTGAGTCCCGAAAAAGAAATTTTAGTTGAGGCAGAAAAAATTGTCGGCGGTGCCGGCTATCTGCAACTGCTGCCAACTAAAAAAAATTGGCAGCTACAGGAATTAATGACTGCCATGATTGCTGTTTCGGATAATACGGCAACAAATCTTTTATTGGAAATCGCCGGACTAGAGTCAATGCAAACTTGGCTGCAAGCATTTTCTGGTATCCAATTGCAACGTTTTTTGATGCGACCACTTCCCGGAAAAGAAAATCGCATGACGGCAACGGCAGCTGGCCAAATGCTGCGGCGAATTTATCAATTCTCTGATAATCAAGCGCAGCAAGCAGGCGGCCTCCAGCCTTTCTTAAAGCAGCAATTTCGAGAAGGGCTGCCGGGATTATTGGACGAGCAGGAAATTGTCGGCCTCAACATTTACAATAAAACCGGTCGTTTAGATAGAATCGAACATGACGCCGCCTGCTTTGACTATCAAGGGCAGCCAGTGTTTATCTCAGCCTTTACCCGCGATTTAACGGGACGGGGTCAAGGAATTATGTTTTTGCGGCAGCTAGGAGAGCTGGTCTTTAAAAACTACTTTGCTGATAAATCCAAATAGCTTTTACTGCGAGAAAAGCCCATCAGCGGGGACTGATGGGCCAAGGAGTGAATGGAAGTCAGCGAACAATTAGGCTTCACTGACTAGCAGCTTGACGATACTGCATTTTGGGAAGCGTCAAGCTGCTCATGTTTTTGGGATAAGTATATCTTAGCGGAGAAATGTGAACTGTTTATGACACAATCTAAGAGATAACGATTAGCCTAAATCAATAATTCGGTCAACGAAGTCTTCATAAAATTGACTTTCGTGGGAGACGACAATCAGCGTGCCGGCATATTTTTCCAAAGCCTCCATCAGATTGACCTTAGTTTCTTGGTCGATGTGATTGGTGGGCTCATCCAGCATTAAGAAATTACTTTTAATCATCGTCATTTCAGCGATTTTAACTTTTGTCTGCTCGCCGCCGCTGAGAAATTTTAAGCCCTGCATCGCTAACTCGTTGGCTAGGCCGGCCCGGGATAACTGCCGCCGCAAGTCTTTGGTGGTGGCTTTTGGATAGAGGTTGCTGAGATATTGCAGCGGGGTTTCCAATGGATTTTCCCACGCTAAATCTTGAGCGAAATAATCAATTTCCGTATGTTGAGGAAATTGAAACTCCCCTTTTAAGGGTTTGATTTGACCCAGTAAAGTTTTAATCAGCGTTGATTTACCAATACCGTTAAAGCCCCTTAAAGCAATTTTTTCCCCATAGCGAATCGTTAAATTAATCGGTGGCAATAGCGGCTTTTGATAGCCGATTTCCAGCTCGTCGGTTTCCAAAGCCAAAGTTGTGACAATCGGCTGATAAGGAAACTCGATATGAGGTTTCGGCGAATCACTCGGCGGTGTTAAGCGCTCGATTTTGGCCAATTGTTTTTCGCGGCTCTTGGCCATCGTGGAGCGGGAGCCGGCTTTATACTTACGGATATAAGCCTCCGTTTTTTTGATATGATCCTGTTGGGCTTCATATTGCCGTAAATACGTTTGTTGCTGCAATTCTTTTTGTTTTAGCGCTTGTTCAAGATTGCCGGTATATTTGGAGAGCTTGCCAAACTCAATATCAAAAATATGCGTGGTGATTTCATTGAGAAAATGCCGATCGTGGGAAACCACGAGAAAAGTACCGTCAAAATTTTTCAAAAATTCTGTCAGCCAAGCCACATGGTCATCGTCCAAGTGGTTAGTGGGCTCATCTAAAATCAAAATCTCCGGTTTTTCCAAAAGCATTTTCGCCAAAATCAATTTAGAACGCTGACCGCCACTAAGATTTTTTAATTGGGTATCCATGCCCAATACCTGTAAGCCCAAGCCATTGGCCAACTCATCGATCAAGAGATCCATCTGATAAAATTCCCCTTGATCCAATTCGTTTTGCAGCTTGCCGGCTTGATTGAGCAAATCATCCTCAAGGCTTTCCGTATAAGTAGCGTAAAGCTCAGCAATCTTAGCTTCTTTTTTAAAATCCTCGGCATAAGCCAGCTGTAAAAATTCTTTGATTGTCAGCTGCTCATCAACTTCAACATATTGGTCCAAATAGCCAAGGCGGGCTTTCTTTTGGAGGACAACCTGCCCGTCATCCGGCAATTGTTCGCCGGTGATAATTTTAATCAGAGTACTCTTACCTACACCGTTGCGGCCCACTAGACCGACATGTTCCCCGCGATTAATCTGCCCGTTTATTTTTTCATATAAGACTTTATCCCCAAATTGTTGGGTAATATCCACTAGTTTTAACATTTTTATTTCCTGCTTTCATTTTTTTCTCGCAAAAAAGCTGCAGACAGTCATTGTCTACAGCTTTTAAAGTATATATTTCGTCATCGAAAGGCTGGCAAAACAAATAAACCTCTAGCCAGGCTTCGATGAAGAAGGACTTTTCGCTCTTAACAATGCTTCATCTTTCAGTTGTTAAGAGCTGTTTTTCTGACGAATTTAAAGTAATAATGTTTCATAGTTATTCCTCATTTCTCTGGGAAATTATAACACGGAGAAAATAAATGGTCAAAGTAAATGAAAAAAAGTTATGAAAATTTGAAAAAAATTTCTTTAGAGCATAGCTAAAGGTTGTTTTTGGGCCGGTTTCGGAAAGAGTTCATCCAAGATAGCGAGTTCTGCCGCCGCTAACTTGACGGCGCCTGCCGCTAGATTGGCTTTGATATGCATTTCATTGCTGGATTGGGGAATCGCTAAGGTAGTGCCATCGCGAATCACCCATGCTAATAGAATTTGAAAGATTGAGGCTTGGTGCTGCTCCGCAATTTTTTGCAATTGCGGCTGCTGAGTAAACTGGTTGCCTAAAGAATCTCCTTGGGCAATTGGAGAATAGGCAATCAAGGGCACGTTTTGCTTTCGCATCCACGGCAGTAAATCAAACTCAATGCCTCGTTCACCTAAGTTGTACAAAACTTGATTCGCCGCACAATTTTGACCGCCGGGGACCTGCCATAATTCCTCCATATCCGCCGTGTCGAAATTGGAAACGCCCCAAGCCTTAATTTTTCCAGCTTGCTTAGCAGCTTCCATGGCGGCCACTGTTTCGGCTAAAGGAATCATGCCCCGCCAATGGAGCAGGTATAAATCTAGATAATCTGTCTCTAGGCGATCTAAGCTCTGGTCCAAACTTTTCGGCAGCTCCGTCAGTGAGGCGTTCCAAGGATAAACTTTTGAGATTAGGTAGACTTCTTCTCGAGGGAAATTTTGCAGGGCTTCACCGACTAAGCGTTCCGAATTTCCTTCTCCGTACATTTCAGCCGTGTCAATCACTGTGGCGCCACTTTCTATCCCGCTACGTAAAGCGGCCAATTCAGTTTGACGCTGTTTGAAATCGTCTCCCATATGCCACGTCCCCATGCCGATTGCCGGTAAAGTTCGCTGATTAAGTGTCAAATTTTGCATTCTCTTTCCTCCTTATGGTTGCTGTTTTTAGTGTACCAAAGGGTGAGCTGGCTTTGACAGCAACTTGCTTTAGTATGAAAATTATAAAGGCAATGTCATTAATAAAAGCTGACCGTATTCAGTGGTTAACGGCGGGAGGGTTTCAGTGAAGTCATGTTTTTGATAAAGCTTAATAGCCTTGCTGTTTTTAGAATTAACGCCCAAGATTAGTTCTTCAGCTGTAGGAAAATGTTCTTTGGTGAAGGCTGGTAAAAGTTTTAAGCTGGCATCTGCATAGCCTTGGCCTTGAAAATGGCTGTCAGTGGAATAGCTTCGCAATAAAATAGCTTTGGGATTATCGGTGTAAATTTGCGGGCCAGGCCAGCCATGCAAAATCATAAACGTCGGAAAACTTCCTTGATCTTCTAAAAAAACCGGCAGACGGCTGTCATCAGCAGCTGCTTTTTCAATAGCATCTAAAGGTAGACCTGAGAAAATTAATTGTTCAGGGGGCAGGTGGTAGTCGGCAATTTTTTCTGTCGGCACTAAAGCTGGATTATATGCGATTAATTTCATGGGAAGCTCCTTTAGTTTTTTTATCGAATTATGGGAGTTAGCTCTCGCAGATTCAAGTTTAAAGCTGCTGAAGCTAGCTGTGAAGTGTGCTAGATTGTCTTCACGAAACTAGCTTTAATCAGATTAGATACAATAGTATTTTGTCGGAGTCTTATCTGAGAGCCGAGTTAAATAAAAAAGCACAACCATCGAAATGATTGTGCTTGAATTGAATAGAACCAGAAATTATAATTTTTGGTTGTAGTATTCAACGACTAGTGATTCGTCAACTTCAGGAGTTAATTCGTCACGTTCTGGTAAACGCATGAATGAACCAGTTAAAGTATCTGCATCGAAAGTTACGAAAGCTGGGCGGCCTAAAGTCGCTTCAACAGCTTCAGCGATAACTGTTAATTTTTGAGATTTTTCACGGATTGAAATCACTTGACCCACTTCAACGTGGTATGAAGGGATATCAACGCGTTTGCCATCAACTAAAACGTGGCCATGGTTGACTAATTGACGTGCTTGACGACGAGTAGTTGCTAAACCAAGACGGAAAACAACATTGTCTAAACGTTGTTCAAGTAAGATCATGAAGTTAACCCCATGTTTACCTTCTTTGATTTTGCTAGCTTTGATAAACAACGTACGGAATTGGCGTTCGTTCATGCCATACATATGACGTAATTTTTGTTTTTCAGTTAATTGCATGCCGTATTCAGATTTTTTGCCACGGCTGTTTGGTCCGTGTTGACCTGGTGCATACGGGCGACGTGCTAATTCTTTACCAGAACCTGATAAAGAGATGCCTAAACGGCGAGATAATTTCCAAGATGGTCCAGTATAACGAGACATTAATAAATTCCTCCAAAAATTTAGTGTTGGAGTAAAATAATCTGAGGACTTCGCATTCGTGCAGTTTGTTCTTCAATCTTCGCCTTTTGCAGCCGCGGTTACACAATTGAACCCATGGACTTTCGTCGGGGCAACAAACTGGGGACGAGGTAGTAATTCTCTGCTGCTTATTTTACACAAAGTCTAGTATAGCTTAATTTCAACGCTAAAGTCAATCAAAAATTCAGCAAATGACGGCTGTTTATTAAATATTCTTCCTGATTAAAGAAGATGCCGGTAAACCCCTCAGCTATTTATATAATTAGTCATAGTATAAGGTGCCAAGAGATAGGCATCAGCCCCGTCTTTTAGATCTTCTTTAGTCAGATTCAGCACCTTATCTAAAGGGGTAACCTTTTTTTGATTGAAGGGAACGACTTTTTTCTTTTTGGCCATACTTTGGCTTTCCTTTCGTGGAAAAGATTTTCTTTCATTATAAAATGAATTAGAATAAGGATACAGTTTTTTTAAGGAGAAACATGATGGAAAAATACGCATGGTATTCAAAGCGCTTCGGTCAACCGGCTAAAGATGATGAGGAACTTTTTTTATTGCTGACAGTCGGCGTCTTTCAAGCGGGCCTTTCTTGGCAGGCAGCGGCGGGTAAGCGGGAGGCTTTTTTGCGGAATTTTGCCCAGATGGATATTCAAAAAGTCGCCAGCTTTTTTCCGGAGGATATTGAAAAAATCATGGGTGATCCAGAAATGATTCATAATCCCCGCAAAATTCGCGCCGTGATTGCTAACGCACGGGCTATTTTGGCGCTGCGGCCTGAATTTGCTAGCTTTCAAGACTATCTCTGGCATTTTACCGGTGGTGAGCCAGTGATTGAAAGCTATCGGGCAATTGATAAAATTCCCAATACACATCCTTTGGCAACGAAAATTGCCAAAGATATGAAGCGGCGGGGCTTTCAATTTGTCGGACCGATTTTAACCTGTATGTTTTTAAAGGCGGGGGGCTTTATTCAAGATGAGGTCAGCGGGTGAAAAAGCTGACGAGGTCAAATCTGATAATTTTATTAGAGGAACTGAATGAAATTTTCAAAACCTTTCATTAACCCTTTACAAACGAGCGGTCACCGATTAAAATGTGAAAGGATGTTTTGAAAGCTCAAATTGAATTTTTGCAGCGTCACTCTTGGATAACCCATAAAAAGCAGTGGATTTCAGCAGTGTCTGAAGGCCAACTGTATAAGGAGAAAAAATATGAACCCCGTATCACCTCTCTTTGAGAAGATTGATTCTTCCATCGAAAAAAAAGTTGATTTATTTCAAAATGATTTTGCCCGTTATTGCTTGCGTGCAGTCTTTGCCTGTCTCTTTTTAGGTTTAGGAACTGCTGTGGCATTTTACATTGCAATGAACGGTGAAGCCATCGCCCCAGGACTTGGCAAAATGCTGTATGCCTTTATGTTCAGCTGGTCGTTGGTGATGATTTTATATATGAATGCTGAGCTGGGCACCTCCAACATGTTGTATATGACTGTTGGGGTCTTTCGTAAAAAGATTTCAGCTTCTTTAGCATTAAAAATTCTCTTTACTTGTATTTTCTTTAATCTGATTGGCGGTGTAATCGTCGGCTTTTTAGTGGCGCAAACAGGACCCTTCCAACACTTAGCCAGCGACAGCTATTTCTTCCATTCAATTTCATCTAAATTAGGCAAAGAAACGATTCAAATTATTGTAGAAGGAATTTTTGCGAATATCGTCGTAAACACAGCCGTGTTAATCAGTATGCGGATGAAAGACGACGCCGGTAAATTAGGCGCCATCATCTTTATTATCTTTATCTTTGCTTATTTGGGCTATGAACACGTTATCGCCAACTTCCCGGCCTTTAGCTTGGCTATCTTCACTTCTGGTGGCGTTTTAGAAAACCTTTCAGTGGTTAATGTGCTCCACAACCTGATTTTCGCTTTAATCGGTAATTATATCGGTGGCGGATTGGTGATGGGCTTAGGCTTTGCCTGGTTGAATAAATCAAAAACCAATTATTTAGATTAATTTAGTTAAGACTTGGAGCTTGCCCCAAGTCTTTTTTTCGTTCACTCTGTTGACTTTTTGACATCTTAAGGAGGCAATTTTATTGGAAAAACTTGTTTTTGAAACAGACGAGACACAAGCCTTACCGATGGCTAAGTATATGAAAAATTTATTTCCCTTTGCCGGTGTCGCTGCGCCGAAACGAAAAAAGCTGGAAGGGCCTTTTTTAAAGGCCAGTAAAAAATTGACTAATCAAGAATTGCTGATACTGATTGCTGAAACATACCGACAAGAGGAACGGGAATATCAGTATTATGCCATTGATTTAGCTTTAGCTAATTTGAAGCGACTAACAGTTGCTGATTTAAAAACGCTGCTGCCCTTATTAGCTGAAAAAACTTGGTGGGACAGCATCGATGCTTGGCGGAAAGTCTATGGAGATTTGGGCAAAGCCAATCTTGCTGAGCTAGAGCTGATTTTTAGCTGGTTTTACAAACATGAAAATTTCTGGTATCGTCGAGTGGGGATTAACCTACAGCTGCTGTATAAGGGGCAAACAAACTTAACATTATTAACGCAGGCGATACTGGCGGATCAAGCAACAGATGAATTTTTTATCCAAAAAGCGATCGGCTGGTCTTTGCGGGATCTCAGTAAGACCAATCCTCAGTGGGTCCGCAATTTTTTGACCGAGCAGCAATTGAGTCCCTTGGCTGTCCGAGAAGGCAGCAAATACTTAAAATAAAATTTGAGACATAAAAGGAGAACATATTTCCGTGACACGAAAACTTTTTGCATTTGATATTGACGGCACCTTGCTTAACAGCCAAAAACAACCCCTCGACAGCACCAGAGAAGCCTTAGCTGAACTGCGCCGCCAAGGCCACCTGGTTTTGGTTGCCACTGGCCGCAGCCGCTATTTGGCTCAAAATGTGATTCGTGATTTAGGCTTCACGAATTATATTATCTGCAATGGCGCTGGAGCCTTTTTAGATCATCAACAGATTTACAAACATCTGCTGGATCAAGAGGCGTTGGAGCGTTTAGTCCAATTTATGTCGGAAAAAGAAATCGGCACTTCCTTTGTCGGCTTGGACGAAAGCCGCAGCTACCAAATCTTCAATCCGGCTGAAATGGAAGCTGCGATGAATTCCTTTGGATCGACGATACCGGAACTTGCGCCGGATTATTTAAAAAATGGCGAAATCTATCAAGCCTTAGCTTTTTATGAAACAGCTCGGGACGGCGAATTTGACGCATTATTTCCAGAATTTCGCTTTGTCCGTTGGCATCCATATAGTGTCGACATCGTGCCGAAGACTGGCTCGAAGGCGCAAACGATTGCTTACATGGCGGAGCGTTTAGGGATTGCTCCGGCTGATGTGATTGCCTTTGGCGACGGCAATAACGACAAAGAAATGTTAAAGGCCGCTGGCGTTGGCGTGGCGATGGGAAATGCCGATGAAGAGGTACAGGCGGTAGCTGATTTGGTGACGGCAACAAATGATGACGACGGCATTGCTAAAGCGTTGAAAACTTTAGCGTTACTATAAAACATCACTGCTAGAAACTTCCAATAAAATGAAAATGCTACTTGAGAAATTTTGACTCAGGTAGCCTTTTTTTGTTTAAGAAAGTTCAAACATATCGAAAAACGATAAATAAATATTGAAAATCATGATAAACTGGCTTTACAATTTAATTGAGGTGAGTAAATGAAATTCAAATATCTAGTTTTAAATTTAGCCTTGGTCTTAGTAGGAACAGTGGCGGCACTTTTTTGTGGGCTGTTGTCTGTGCAAGTATTTACTGGCGGCGCAATTCAAGCGCCTGTTTCAACCGGCTTACTGCTGGTTAGCCTGTATCTTAGTTTTTTTGCTGGCGTCTATGTTCTAATCAAGCTGCATCAAGTCCTGCAGCTGATTCAAGCTGATGCAGCTTTTACAGAAAAAATTATTCCATTGGTTCAAAAAATTCGGCGGGGGATTTTGACTGTCAGCTGCCTGTTTTTAGGCAGCCTGCCTTTTTTCTACCAAGCAGCGCAAAGTGAAGATGCCCCGGGTCTTGTACTGATTGGCGTTGGCATAGCAGCGATTCCCTTTGTCATTTATCTGTTTTCTGCCATTGCTGAAGAATTGTTTTTAAAGGCTTTGAGCTTGAAGACAGAGCAAGACTTTACGATATGAGGTGACTGACATGGCAATTCAAGTAAACCTCGATGTAATGTTGGCGAAAAGAAAAATGAGTGTCACAGAATTATCAGAAGCGGTGGGAATAACGATGGCCAATCTTTCTATTTTGAAAAATGGTAAAGCTAAGGCGATTCGTTTCAGTACTTTAGAAAAGTTATGTGAAGTTTTAGAGTGTCAGCCGGGGGATTTGTTGGAATACAACAAGTGACTCTTGCGACGTTTGCGCGTTTTCAACGTGGCTGTAGTTTTTACCAAAATCTTTCTTTTATCCACAAAAACTACTATAATAGGGAAAGGTGAAAAAGGGACAGCGGTTCTTTTTTCAATTATCAAATGAGGATGGTTTCGCTATTTTTTATGAAGCATTTCGTTTGAAGGAGAAGGGGAAGCATTTTGCGAATCTTATTTATTGGTGATGTCGTCGGCGCACTTGGCCGCCAGACGTTAACCACCTATCTACCCAAATTAAAACAAAAATATCATCCACAGGTAACGATTGCCAACGGAGAAAATGCGGCGTCAGGTCGGGGCATTACGGAAAAAATTTATAAAAAATTTTTACAAGACGGCGTCGATGTGGTGACTTTGGGTAATCACACTTGGGACAATAAAAATATTTTTGAATTCATTGATAGTGCTAAAAAGATGGTGCGACCAGCCAATTTTCCTGAAGCGGTGCCCGGCATGGGTATGGTGTTTGTCAATGTCAACGGCGTGGAATTAGCTGTTATGAATTTGCAGGCCCGTTCTTTTATGGTGGATTTAGATGACCCTTTTAAAAAGGCTCAGGAATTAGTCGCAGAAGCCCGCAAACGGACCTCCTTGATTTTTCTTGATTTCCACGGAGAAACGACCAGTGAAAAACAAGCGATGGGCTGGTTTTTAGATGGCAAAATTTCTGCGTTAGTTGGAACCCACACCCATGTGCAAACTAATGATGCCCGCATTTTACCAAAGGGCACAGCCTTCTTGAGTGATGTCGGCATGACCGGTCCTTATGATGCCATTTTAGGCATGAAAAAAGAACCAATTATTGAAAAATTTCTGACGGCCCTACCACAACGTTTTGAAGTAGTCGAAGAGGGCCGCAGCATAATGGGCTGTTGTGTGATTGATTTAGACGACAACACCGGTAAAGCGAAAAAAATTACCCCAATCCAAATTTCTGAGGACCATCCTTTTACAGAATAATGGAGAGAAAGAAGTTTAAATGTTAGAAGACAAAGCCCTGCAAGCAGAGTTAGATAAGTTGACGACCCTGATTGAGGAAAACGAAATTATCATCCGCTTTCGTCAAATTGAAAAACGGGTCAATGATAACCAGCAGCTAGCCAAGCTGGTGGAAGAGATTAAAGAAGCACAAAAAGCTGCCGTTCAATACGAACACTATGATAAGCCAGAAGCTAAAAGACAGGCGCTCGCTTTAGCCGATCAGCTAACAGCGGAGTTTGACAATCATCCCCTGGTGATTGCCTACCGGGAGCAATTGGTGGAGGCTAATGATTTATTGCAGCACTTAACCCATAAAATTCAAAAATCCGTCAATGATGCTCTCGAGGAGTCAGCGGAATAAAAATAGAAATGAAGGAGTTTTTTGAATGCCTCAAAAAACGAAAAATACTCCGATGATGGAACAATACCTAAGCATCAAGGCTCAATACCAGGATGCTTTTTTGTTCTACCGTTTAGGAGATTTTTACGAAATGTTTTACGAAGATGCCGTTAAAGGTGCCCAGATTTTGGAATTAACCCTGACTAGCCGCAATCGCAATGCCGATGATCCAATCCCCATGTGCGGTGTGCCTTATCACTCGGCCCAAGGCTATATTGATACTTTAGTGGCTCAAGGGTATAAAGTTGCCATCTGTGAACAGATGGAGGACCCTAAAGAAGCTAAAGGCATGGTCAAACGGGAAGTCGTGCAGCTGATTACACCGGGAACAGTCATGGACAGCAAGGAATTAAATGCCAAAGAAAATAATTTTCTGACGGCCGTCATTTATGAAGCGGCCAGCGGCTATGGCTTTGCCTATGCAGATTTAACTACCGGAGAATTAAAAACCGCTTTTCTAAAAGATGAGGAAAGTGTTATCAATGAAGCCAGTGCTTTGCAAACCAAAGAAATTGTTCTAGGCTCAGAAATTCCGGAAAAATTAGAGCAGGATTTAACCAATCGATTAAATTTGATTTTTTCGAAGCAATTAGAGACTGTCGACAATGCTGAATTATCTTTTTTAACAGCAGATTTAACGCAAGCCTTAGAAAAAGAGGTGACGGGTAAATTGCTGACCTATCTGTCTTTAACGCAAAAGCGCAGTTTAGGGCATTTACAAAAAGCAGTAGAGTATCAGCCGGATCATTATTTAAAAATGGATTTTTACTCCAAGTTTAATTTGGAATTAAGCCAAGCTATTCGCAGCGGCAAAAAACAAGGGACCTTACTCTGGCTGCTGGATGAAACGAAAACGGCAATGGGGGGCCGGCTCTTAAAACAATGGCTGGATCGGCCCTTGATTCAAGAGAAACAAATTTTCAGCCGCCAAGAAATGGTTCAGTCGTTAATCAGCGCCTTTTTCGAACGGGCTGATTTGCAACAAGCCCTGACGAAGGTTTATGATTTAGAACGCTTAGCTGGCAGAGTCGCCTTTGGCAGCGTGAATGGCCGTGATTTATTGCAACTAAAAACCTCATTGGAACAAATTCCTAAAGTTCGCCTGCTGCTAGAAGGCATCAACCAAGGGGAGTGGAATGATTTGTTAGTGTCATTGACCCCGATGGATGATTTAGTGGACTTGATTGATCAAGCTATCAATGAAGATGCACCGCTGCAGATTACCGAAGGAAATATTATTAAAGATGGCTTCAACGAGCAATTGGATCAATATCGGGAAGCGATGACCAATGGCAAAACCTGGCTGGCAGAATTAGAGGCAAAAGAACGACAAGAAACTGGCATTAAAAATTTGAAAATCGGCTTCAATCGGGTCTTTGGGTATTATATTGAAATTACCAAGTCGAATTTAGCCAATTTAGAAGAGGGCAAATACGACCGCAAACAGACCTTAGCCAATGCTGAACGCTTTATCACGCCGGAATTGAAACGGTTAGAAACAATTATTTTAGAAGCCGAAGAAAAATCAACGGATTTAGAATATCAAATTTTTACCGCTGTCAGAGAAGAAGTCAAAAAAGAAATTCAGCGCCTACAAAAGCTAGCCAAAGCTGTTAGTTCAGTAGATGTGCTGCAAAGCTTTGCGACCATCTCAGAGCGCTATCAATATGTACGCCCTACTTTAAAGAGTGCTTCGCAAAAAGTTGCCATTGTCGATGGCCGCCATCCAGTGGTCGAAAAAGTTTTAGGGCATCAAGAATATATTCCAAACAGCGTCTTGATGAATCCCGAGGAAATGATTTTATTAATTACCGGACCTAATATGTCCGGTAAAAGTACCTATATGCGTCAATTAGCCTTAACCGTAATCATGGCGCAGATGGGCTGCTTTGTACCGGCGGAATCAGCTGAGCTGCCGATTTTCGACCGGATTTTCACCCGGATTGGTGCCAGCGATGATTTAATCGCCGGCCAGAGTACCTTTATGGTGGAAATGATGGAGGCCAATCAAGCGTTGCGCCATGCTACGCCGAATAGTTTAATTTTATTTGACGAGTTGGGACGGGGAACGGCGACTTATGACGGGATGGCGTTGGCCCAAGCCATCATCGAATATATTCATAAAAATGTGCGGGCGAAAACTTTATTTTCAACCCATTATCATGAGTTGACCGCCCTGGATGAAAAATTGCCGCAACTGAAAAATGTCCATGTCGGGGCGGTGGAAAAAGATGGCGATGTCGTCTTCTTGCATAAGATGATGGATGGTCCTGCTGATAAAAGCTACGGAATCCATGTGGCTAAAATTGCCGGGATGCCTCAAGAATTGTTGAGTCGAGCGGCGACCATTTTGACGGCTTTAGAGTCAGAGGAAAAGCCGACGATAGCGCCAGTTAAGGCGGCAGAGGACGGTCCGATTCAGATGGATTTATTCAGTGAAGTCTCTACAGAAGAATTAGGTGTTTTAGATAGTCTGAAAAAAATCAATCTGCTGGAAATGACCCCGATGGAAGCCCTCAATAAATTATTTGAGCTGCAAAAAAGAATTTAAATTTACAGAGGAGGCTGTGACATTAGTTAAAACAGAGCCGGATTTTTCGAACGGTATCTAGTGAAAATCACTAAATATTGTTAATTTGCGATTCGGACCTACTGGACCGCAGGAGCAAATATAATATAGTTCGGGATTTCATCTGTTAAAAAGACTACTGTCACAGGCTCTCTTACTAAGAAAAGAGGAATTGCGATGGCTAAGATTCAAGAACTTTCGGAAAGCTTAGCAAATCAAATTGCGGCTGGCGAAGTGGTGGAACGGCCGGCCTCAGTCGTCAAGGAATTGGTGGAAAATGCAATTGACGCCGGTAGCAGCCAAATTGATATTTTAGTGGAGGAAGCTGGCTTGAAATTAATTCAAATCACCGATAACGGCGAAGGGATTGCCGATGAAGATGTGGAGAATGCTTTTAAGCGTCACGCCACCAGTAAAATTCATAGCCGTGATGATTTATTTCGCATCCGTACGCTAGGGTTTCGCGGCGAGGCATTGCCGAGTATCGCCTCTGTTTCTGAGTTGACGATTGAAACGGCGGTGGCCGATAGCCCAGAAGGCAGTTTTGTAAAATTAAAAGGCGGCCGGATTGAAGAACACCGGCCAGCGCCTCTGCGGCAGGGGACCAAAATTTCAGTCAGTAATTTATTTTTTAATACACCCGCCCGATTAAAATATGTTAAATCTCTGCAGACGGAATTAGCTAACATCGGCGACATTGTCAATCGCCTAGCCTTAAGCCATCCGCAGATTGCCTTTCGCCTAGTTCATGACGGCAATAAAATGCTAGCAACCACTGGCAACGGTGATTTAAAACAAGCGATAGCCGGTATTTATGGCATGACGACAGCCCGTAAAATGTTAGCCATCGAAGCGGAAGATTTAGATTTTCAAGTGAAGGGCTTTGTTTCGCTGCCGGAAGTCACCAGAGCCGGCCGAAATTATTTGTCGACGATTATTAACGGCCGCTACATTCGCAATTACGCTTTAAATAAAGCAATTGTTAATGGTTATGGTTCGAAATTAATGGTGGGGCGTTTTCCGATTGCAGTAATCGAAGTGACGATGGACCCTTTGTTAGTCGATGTCAATGTCCACCCCACCAAACAAGAGGTACGGCTGTCTAAAGAAAAGGAATTGACCGATTTAATTTCTGGAGCCATTAGAGAAGCGCTGCAGGAGGTTAATTTAATTCCCAGCGCAGCTGACAATCTGCGTTTCAAGAAAAAAGTAACGGATCAACCAAAATCAGAACAAATTGAGATGGAGCTATCGGCAACCCCCGACAGCCGTCCCAATAGCAAACCAAGTTCTTTGGCCTATGACCCGGCGACGGGCAGTTTTTATGTTAAACAACCTGCGCCTGCTGAATTCGCGGAAAGCTCTAGCGAAAATCCTAATGAAGCTTCTAGTGAAAGCTCTGAAGCCTATCGGCAGTCACCAGAAATTGCTGAAAATTATCCGCCTTCAGATTATCAAATTTTCGATAACGGCGTGACGCAGGAGACTGGTGGGAAAGTGCCAACCTCAGATGAGGGCCACTTTGAAAATTCTGCTGAACAACCGCTGCCGCAAGAAGAACAAGCTAGCATTAATGCTGATGATAAATTGACAGCAGATGAATCTGCTGCTGAAGTTGACGAAGAAGTGTATCAAGAGGATTTGAAGCTGCATCCTGAATTTGATTTTGCTCAGCAGGACAGTAGTCGTTTGTTGGACCAAACGATTCAACGGTTGGAAAAAGAAGCAACCTTGGCAAGCGGCTTTCCGATGCTGGAATATTTTGGTCAGATGCACGGTACCTATCTATTTGCCCAAAGCAAGGCCGGCCTTTACATTATTGATCAGCACGCCGCCCAAGAACGGATTAAATATGAATATTATCGGGAAAAAATTGGTGAGGTGTCTAATGACCAGCAGGAATTGTTGATTCCTTTTGTTTTAGATTATCCCAATAGTGATGCCCTCAAGCTAAAAGAAAAGCTGACTGTCTTAGCCGATGTAGGCATTGAGTTGGAAGAGTTTGGCCAAAATAGTTTTATCGTGCGGGCTCATCCGACTTGGTATCCCGCCGGTGAAGAAGAAAGTATTATCAGAGAAATGATTGATATGCTTTTATTAACGGGGGCCGTCAGTGTCAAAAAGTTTCGGGAGGCGACAGCTATTATGATGAGCTGTAAAAGATCAATCAAAGCCAACCACTATTTAAACGAAGCCCAAGCACGGGTCTTATTACGGGATTTAGCAGAATGCCAAAATCCCTATAATTGTCCCCACGGCCGACCAGTTTTAATTCATTTTACCAATTCAGATATGGAACGGATGTTTAAACGCATTCAAGATCCTCATTAATAAGGAGTTTTACTATGGATATTATATTAGCATCCCAATCCCCCCGGCGCAGAGAATTATTAGCTTGGCTAGTGCCGGCCTTTTCAGTGATGCCGGCTGACATTGATGAAGAAGTCAAAGATCAATATGCACCGGTTGATTACGTAAAAAAAATGGCGGCGGATAAAGCTGCGGTAATTGCGTCAGAACATTCTGATGCCTTAGTGATTGCCAGTGACACGATTGTGGTAATCGACAATCAGATTTTAGGCAAACCCGTTGACCGGGCGGCTGGCTTTGCTATGCTGAGACAATTAAGCGGTCGGACTCACGATGTGTATACAGCGGTGACTATGCGCCAAGGCGATAAAATTTTTCATGAATTAGCGACGGCCAAAGTTACTTTTTATGAATTAACAGATCAAGAAATCAATCGCTATTTGGACACTGGTGATTATGCAGATAAGGCAGGTGCCTATGGTATTCAAAGCTTAGCAGGAACTTTTGTTAAAAAAATTGATGGTGATTATTACAGCATTGTCGGTTTTCCGATTGGTGTTGTCCAGAAAATGCTTAATCAATTTAACTAAAAAAATGGCTCGTTGCGTGGTTAGCGCAACGAGCCATTTTTTATCTTTAGCTATTGATTTCTGCTTCGCCTAATTCTTCGCCGGCTGTGACAGTACCGACTTCGGTTAAGACTAAACGTTCAATTTTTTCAGCATTGGTTAAGGCAACGACAATTTCAGTTTTCTTACCGGCCGCTTCAACAGCTTCCCGATTCATAACTGCGACTTTTGTTGCTGGGGTGACAGTGTCGCCCTCAGATACTAAAATTTCAAAGGGTTCGCCGTTTAATTCAACGGTGTCTAAGCCCATGTGCAGTAAAACTTCGGCGCCTGTTTCAGTTAAAATACCAATGGCATGTTTTGTGCCAAAGATAGAAGTAATTTTCCCCTTGACTGGAGCGTATACATCGTCATCAGTTGGTTGAATGGCATAACCATCCCCCATCATTTTTTGTCCAAAGACAGGGTCAGCAACTTCGGCCATCGGAATAATTTTACCAGAAGCTGGCGCATAAAGAATTTCCGCTGCTGTTTCAGAGCTGGTTGGCATGCTAGCGGTAAAGTTGGTAGCATTTGGATTGCTGCCGTTTGCACCAGCGCCAGCCGTTGCTAATTCATCGACATACAGCTCACCAGTTTTTTCATCGACAGGATCAAGTTTATTGAAGATTCCTTGACGACGGAAGAAGAGTGTTAGAGCAATTGGAACAACAACGGCAATCAGCATTGCGATGGCAAAGGCAATCATTCCGCCGCCTTCCGTTGTATTAATCGCCAAAATTCCTGGCAGCCCGCCGACACCGATGGAGTTGGCCCGGACGCCCATTAAAGTCGCAAACATTCCCGCTAAAGCAGAACCTGTCATGGCAGCGACAAATGGATAAACGTATTTCAAGTTAATCCCAAACATTGCTGGTTCAGTTACTCCTAGATAACAAGAAATTGTTGCTGGAATTGAAATTTGTTCTTCTTTTTTATTGCCCCGGTGAGCGAAAATAATCGCCAAGACCGCAGAACCTTGCGCAATATTTGATAAAGCAATCATTGGCCAGAGATTGGTCGTACCAAAATCAGCTACTAATTGCATATCGATGGCGTTGGTCATGTGATGCAAACCAGTGATAACTAACGGTGCATATAAGAAACCAAAGACTGCTCCGAAAAGCCAATTCAATGAAGAAGTCAGGCCAGCGTTGACGATACTTGAAATCCATGAGCCAATTGTCCAACCGATTGGCCCTAAAATAACGTGGGCCGCCAAAATAGTTGGGAGCAATGAAAGCAACGGTACAAAAATCATCGAAATCGCCTGTGGAATATGTTTTCTAAAGAATATTTCCAGATAAGCCAAGAGGAACCCAGCGAGCATTGCCGGAATAACTTGTGCTTGATAGCCAATCATTTGAATTTGGGCAAAACCGAAATCCCAAACAGGAATATCAGCCGCAGCTGTGCTGGCAACAGAATAAGCATTTAATAATTGCGGTGAAACTAAAGTAATCCCTAAAACAATTCCTAAGATTTGCGTGGTGCCCATCTTCTTAGCGATACTCCAAGTGATACCAACAGGCAAGAAGTGGAAAATGGCTTCCCCTGGTAACCATAAGAAACTATTAACGCCCGCCCAAAATTGGGAGTGTTCGACAATCGTACCGCCTAATGAGTCAAAAGAAATTCCTTCTAAAACATTTCGGAAACCTAAAATTAGCCCCCCGACGATAATTGCCGGAATAATTGGTGTGAAAATTTCTGCCAACACACTAATTGCCCGCTGGACCGGATTTAAATTTTGTTTAGCAGCAACTTTTCCTTGTTCTTTAGAAACCCCTTCGATACCGGAAATTTCTTTAAAATCATTGTAGAAAACGGAAACATCATTTCCGATGATTACTTGGAATTGTCCAGCGTTGGTGAACATCCCTTTAACTGAGTCAATTTCTTCAATGGCGTCTTTGTCTGCCTTGGCAGGATCGTTTAAAACAAAACGCATCCGGGTTGCGCAATGGGTGACAGCGGCAATGTTTTCTTTCCCTCCGACTTCCTTTAGCAACTTCTCAGCATCTACTTGATACTTTCCCATGTTCTTGGCTCCTTTCAAAAATAGCTTGTATAAGCAAGTTGTCTTGATGGATTTATAATAGCATCCGTAAAGAGAATAAGCAAGCGTTTTCCGCGAAATTGTTTTTGCGGTTAAAAATTGCGGCTGATACTTCTAAATAACGTTGCTTATATTAAAAAAGCTATTCAATTGTTAATCTAATAAATTGTTAAGCGTTTTCAAAAAAAGTTTTAATCACGAAATTTTAGAAAAAATAGCCTAACAAGTGTTTTTGATAAAATTTAACTGCTCCCCTTGAAAAAGTTTACATTTCAATTTATAATCGAATTAACTTGTATATACATGAAAGGTGATAAAATGAAAAACTTAACCATCACAGAAATCGACGAGCAATTTATTTTGACACTGGCGACAGACAAATATGTTTTTTCAACTGATAGTCCAGCAAGCGATATTCTTGCTTCTATAAAAGATTCACAGATGACTTCAGCAATAGAAGTGATTTATCTTGAGTTAACAAATAAGTTGGGGACACTCCAAACTAAAGCTAAATCATTAGCTAAGGAATTATCAGAGACCTTAAATGTTCCGTTAGTTTTTGTCAGTCAGCAAGAGGAAACAGAAGATGTCTGGCAGTTTAACTATTATGATTTGAAACAAGGGAAAGAAGAATATTCAATCGAATCAATGCTGACTGTCGGCAATGGCTTTATCGGGCTGCGGGGGACGACGCCGGAGATGACCATCAGTGATGATTTTTATCCAGCGACTTATTTAGCTGGCGTTTATAATGAAACTAAATCAGTTGTCGAGGGTCAAGAAATTACCAATGAAGATTTGGTGAATGTCCAAAGCATGCAGGGCTTGTCCTTTGCAATTGATGGCGAAGTTTTTAATTTTACTCAAGGCAAAATTTTGGAAATGGAGCGCACGTTGGCATTAAACAGCGGTCTATTCATCAGCCGCATGATTTATCAAAATCAAAAGGGTCAGCAAGTTTTAGTCACCACTGAAAAAATTGTCAGCATGGCACAGCGTAATCTTTATAGCCTACGCTATCAAGTCACACCGCTTAATTTTTCTGGCGAAATTACGATTTTTGCTGAAGGCAATGGCGCCATTTTTAATTATAATGTGGCCCGTTACCGCAGCTTGAATCAACAGCACTTAGAAATTGACGAGATCAGCGGGACAGGGACTAACGCAAAAATTATTGCCCACACTAGTGATTCTAATATTACAATTAGCCAAGAAAGTAAATTGCAAAGTTATCCTGAGACAACATGGGAGACAGCTATTTTAGAAAAAAAAATCCAGCAGACTGCCAAATTCACAGCAGCTCAAGGGGAAACCGTGACTGTTGAGAAAACCGTTTTTGTCGAAATTTCGACCGCTAAAAAAATTCAGCAGCCAACAGAATTTCCTAACTTTTCTGAGGTCTTCCAAGCTTCAAAAAAAGCTTGGGAAAAATTATGGGAGCAAGCCGATATCAAAGTGGCGGGGGACTATATGTCGCAAAAACTATTGCGGCTGCACACCTTCCATCTACTGGCTTCTGCTTCGCCACTCTCTGCCAAGGAAATTGACGCCTCGGTGACTGCTCGCGGCCTACACGGTGAAGCTTATCGTGGCCATATTTTTTGGGATGAATTATTTATTTTGCCGTTTTATATTATGCATTTTCCAATTGCTGCAAAACAATTGCTGCAATACCGCTATGACCGTTTACCGGAAGCTAAAAAATTGGCGGAACAGGCCGGCTATCAAGGAGCGATGTTCCCGTGGCAGTCTGGTTTAACCGGTGATGAGCAATCACAGGAAATTCATTTAAATCCAGTCAGCGGTGATTGGGATGAAGACCACAGTCGCTTGCAGCGGCATGTTTCTCTAGCCGTGGCCTATAATTTTTGGCTGTATTATCAAAATACGCTGGACCGAGAATTTATGACAGAAATGGGGCTTGAGATGCTGCTGGAAATTGCGAAATTCTGGCTAAAGATTGCCGAAAAAGATCATGATGGCCGTTATAATATTAATGGCGTGATGGGTCCAGATGAATTCCATGAGGCTTATCCAGATCAAGAAACTGGTGGTCTAAACAATAATGCCTACACCAATATGACGGTGGTCTGGCTCTTTGAAGAAATCGCAAAACTTTTTGCGGAAATGCCGGCTGCAGCAGTGGCGGAGATTCGCCAGAAAACTAATTTTTCAGCTGCAGACAGTAAACAAATGGAAGAAATTTGTCACGGATTGAATTTAGAAATTAACGAAGCGGGGATTATCGCTCAATTCGCGAATTATTTTGAACTAAAGGAAGTCGATTGGGATTATTACCGGGAGAAATACGGCAATATTTATCGAATGGACCGAATTTTGCGAGCTGAAGGGGAATCAGCTGATGATTATCAAGTAGCCAAACAGGCGGATACCTTGATGACTTTTTATAATTTTAGTAAGGAACGAATTGATCAAATATTAGCAGATTTAGGGTATAATTTACCAGAGGATTACTTAGAAAAAAATCTGGATTATTATTTAGCCCGCACCTCCCACGGCTCGACCTTGTCGCGGGTAGTCCATGCGCAACTGGCGGAAATCATTGATAATCAAGATTTAGCTTGGCAGCTATACCAGGAGGCTTTGTATTCAGATTATCGGGATATTCAAGGGGGCACCACCGCTGAAGGAATTCACGCCGGTGTGATGGCGGCGACTTTGTATATCACGTTAACCACCTTTGCGGGGCTGGATATTCGCCAAGATAAATTAATCCTGCAACCAAAATTACCAAAGGGTTGGCAAGAACTACAATTCAAAGTTAAACGGCGGGGGATTCATTTCAGTATCGCCATCTGCAAAGAGACCACGGCAATCTTAGCCGACCAGGACGTTGAAATTGAGTTCAACGGGAAACAAATTTTCTTAACCGGCAATCAAGCGACAACCCTTGATTGTCTAGCAATGACTAATTAATATTGGAGGAATACTCGTGAAAAAAGGTTTTGTATTTGATTTAGACGGCGTGATTACTGATACAGCCAAGTACCATTACATCGCTTGGAAAAATTTGGCGGATAAAATCGGCATTTCAATTGACTTAGAGTTCAATGAACAATTAAAGGGTATCAGCCGCATGGATTCTTTAAATCGGATTTTGGCTCATGGTGGCAAAGAAAATGAGTTTACTGAAGCGGAAAAAGCTGAACTAGCAGCAGAAAAAAATACCGAGTACGTTGCATTATTACAGGGCTTAACCGAAAAAGATTTATTGCCTGGAGTGGCTGAATTTTTAGCTGAGGCTCAAAAATTACAGGTGCCGAGTGCGATTGCTTCGGCTTCTAAAAATGCGCCATTTATTTTAGAAAAATTAGGCGTTGCCGCTGATTTTGTGGGCATCGTTGACCCAAACACTTTGAAAAAAGGCAAACCAGATCCAGAAATCTTTATCCGGGCGGCTGAAATTTTAAATATTCAGCCTGAAGAAGCGATTGGCTTTGAAGATGCTCCGGCTGGTATTGAAGGGATTAAAAAAGCCGGCATGTTTGCTGTCGGTGTGTTGGCTAGCGAACCTTTGGCAGGTGCAGATATTACTGTGCACCGTTTAGATGAATTATCAATTCCAGACTTGCTGAAAAAATAGGGAAAGGAGCTGCGGGGATGAATAAGTTCAATGAAATATTTTTAGACTTGGAAAAAAAGATTTTAGCCGGCGATTATCCCCCACAAAGCCTGCTCCCTAGTGAAAATCAGCTGATTAAAATCTATGGCGTCTCCCGTGAAACGATACGTAAGGCGCTGACCCTGCTAACCAACGCCGGTTATATTCAAAAAAAGCAGGGCAAGGGTTCGATTGTTTTAGATATGAATCGCTTTGATTTTCCAATTTCCGGTCTGACCAGCTTTAAAGAGCTGCAGGAAAGCCAACACATCCCCAATGAAACGATTGTCGTGGAATTAGGCGAGGTATTAGTTCGCCAAAAATTGGCAGATGTGACTGGCTGGCCCAAGGGAGCTGAGGCGTGGAAATTAATTCGCCAAAGAAAAATCGGCGGAGAAGCAGTTATTTTAGACCGGGATTTTCTTTTAAAAGAAGCAATCCCACAGTTGCCGAAGGAACGGGCGCAGGATTCAATTTATGAATATTTTGAAAATGAATTGAATTTGGACATTGCTTATGCCCAAAAAGAAATCACCGTTGAGCCTGCTAATGAAGAAATGCAGGAGCTGATGGATTTAGGTGAGGATACCCATGTGGTGATTGTCCGCAGTTTAGTTTTCTTAGAGGACACTCGCTGTTTTGAATATACCGAGTCGATTCACCGTTTAGATAAGTTTCGTTTTGTCGAATTTGCCAGACGCCGCAAGGGCTGAGCATATGGTTCGCAATTTTTTCTGATTGGCATTATGATAAGCCCATCTAAGGCTTCCAGAAAGAGATGATTAAAATGAAAAAAGAAGAATTAGACCAAGCGAAACTTAAAGAAGAACTATCAGATATTTCTTATGCAGTCACCCAAGAAAACGCAACGGAACGACCATTCACTGGTCAATATGATGACTTTTATGAAAAAGGCATCTACGTCGATATCGTCAGCGGTGAACCTCTATTTAGTTCAACCGATAAATACGATGCCGGTTGCGGCTGGCCGGCCTTCAGCAAGCCGATTGTCAAAAAAGGCGTCAAAGAAAAGGCTGACTTCACCCATGGTATGCATCGTGTAGAAGTCCGTAGCCAAGAAGGCGACTCCCATTTGGGTCACGTCTTTAATGATGGTCCAGTCGATCAAGGCGGTTTGCGCTATTGCATCAATTCCGCAGCTTTAAAATTTATTCCTGCTGACAAAATGGCGGCAGAAGGCTACGGCGAGTATTTAGATTTAGTTGGATAAGGTGTTAAACTGTCAGAGATACATTCTCTGACAGTTTTTTTGCAAAAATAGGTAATTTTCCTGCCTTGATAACCCACTCCAAACTAACTGCGTTTTATGCTACAATAAAAAGCGAACGTATGTACTAGCAAATGGAAATTTAGTTAGCAGTAGGAAGGACAAAATATGTACGAATATTTAAATGGTGTGGTGACGTATATCAGCCCACTGTATTTAGTTGTGGAAAATCAAGGAATCGGTTATCAGATTGCGATGGGTAATCCTTATCGTTATAGTAGTCAGCTGGATAATCAGGTGAAAATTTATCTGCACCAGGTTATTAGAGAGGATGCTCAGTTATTATATGGTTTTGAAAATCTGGAAGAAAAGCAGCTGTTTTTAAAATTGATTAGCGTCTCTGGGATTGGTCCGAAAAGTGCGCTGGCTATTTTAGCCAATGATAATCACAGTGGCTTGATTCAAGCGATTGAAGCTGACGACGTGACTTATCTGACGAAGTTTCCTGGGGTTGGTAAGAAAACCGCTCAGCAAATGATTTTAGATTTGAAGGGGAAGCTTGGAGAGTTAGTTGCTGATTTTCCGGTTGAAAAAATTCCGACAGCCGTTCATGCAGCCGATTCTGCTTTAACGGAGGCGTTGGAAGCTTTGGCCGCATTGGGCTATAGCGAAAAAGAGGTTAAGCGAGTAGCAAAATTATTGCCGGAGACTGCTGGACAAACCACTGACCAGTATCTACGGGAAGCTTTGAAATTACTTATGAAAAAATAAAAGGAAGGGAGCGGCATAGATGGATGAACGAATTGTATCGCCAAATACAAATGACAAAGAAGAAATCATTGAAAAATCTCTGCGGCCACAATTTTTAGCCCAGTATATCGGCCAAGATAAAGTAAAGCAGGAATTGACGATTTACATTGAAGCGGCGAAAAATCGCGAAGAGGCATTAGATCATGTGTTGCTGTATGGTCCGCCGGGATTAGGGAAAACTACGATGGCGATGGTGATTGCCAATGAAATGGCTGTTAATATTCGCACCACTAGCGGGCCGGCAATTGAACGCCCGGGAGATTTAATTGCAATTTTAAATGAATTACAGCCGGGGGATGTTTTATTTATCGATGAAATTCATCGTCTGCCTCGGGTTGCAGAAGAAATGCTTTATTCTGCGATGGAGGATTTTTATGTGGATATTATGGTTGGGCAAGGTACGACGGCTCACCCAGTGCATTTTCCGCTGCCACCGTTTACTTTAATCGGTGCGACCACACGGGCTGGCATGTTGTCAGCACCTTTGCGGGATCGCTTCGGAATTATTTGTCATATGGAATATTATGAAGATGCGGATTTAAAAGAAATTGTCCTGCGTTCGGCTGATATTTTTCAAACAGAAATTGTCGAAGAGGGCGCCTATGAAATTGCCCGCCGCTCCCGGGGCACCCCGCGGATTGCCAACCGTTTATTAAAACGAGTGCGGGACTTTGCTCAGGTGCAAGGTGACGGTGTTATTCATCGGAATATTGCTGATCAAGCACTGACCCTTCTACAAGTGGATCAAGCGGGCTTGGATTATGTTGACCAAAAATTATTGAAAACCATGATAGAATTATATGGCGGTGGTCCGGTGGGGCTAAGCACGTTGGCGGTGAATATCGGCGAGGAAATGGAAACCGTTGAAGATATGTACGAGCCCTTCTTGATTCAAAAAGGTTTTTTACGCCGCACGCCTCGAGGTCGAGTCGTAACGGATTTTGCTTATCTGCATTTTGGCTTGCAGGCCAATTCTTAAAACATAGGAGGCTTTATGGTGACTGCGACGAAACAAGACTTGGCCAAGGCATTATTAAAATTAGCCCAAGCAGAACCCTTTAAAAAAATCAGTGTCCAAAAATTGACTGAGGCTGCCGGGATTAACCGGCAAACCTTTTATTACCATTTTTCAGATAAGAATCAGCTGCTGCGCTGGGTCTATCAAGAGGACTCGCTGCATTTTTTAGATGCTGCTGAGGTGAATATTGATAATTGGGAAGAACAAGCCTTAAAGATGCTGACAGCGATGAACAGCAATCAAAATTTTTATCAGCATACGGTTAAAGATAATGCTGAGATTTTGGTGCAGGAATTTATCACCGTGATTCATCAGCTCTTTATTAAACTGTTTGAAAATATGGATGTCGAACATGAGCTGTCTGTTGAAGACAAGCAGTTTTATGCCCGGTTTTTCTCCTATGGCTGTTCCGGTATTTTGACCAGCTGGATTTTAGAAGGCTTTCAGGAAACGCCGTTAGAAATTTCTGTGCAGCTGTTTCGTTTGGCTAAGGATACTGAATTTTTCTCCTATCGGCTGTATGCCAAAGAACAATCTGATGAAAAGTGGGGGTCTATATGAAGGTAATTTTTGTCTGTCTCGGCAATATCTGCCGTTCACCAATGGCTGAGGCCGTTTTTCGCCAAAAGGTGGTAGAAGCGGGCTTAGAAGATAAAATTGAAATTGATTCAGCAGCTACCAGCAGCTGGGAGGCCGGTAACAGGCCTCATTCTGGCACGCAAAAGGAATTGCAAAAACACGGGATTGATTATTCAGGGATTGTCTCTCGTAAAATCACAGCCGCTGACTTTGCTGAGGCCGATTTTATCATCGGTATGGATGACATGAATTTGGCGGATTTGGCTGAGTTGAGTCAGCCAGAGTTTCAAGATAAAATCTTTGCGATGCTGAGTGTTGTTCCCGGAAAGGAAGGACAAGCGATTGCCGATCCTTATTATACTGGGAATTTCCAACTGACTTACCAATTAATTGAAGAAGCTAGTGAAAAGTGGTTGGAAAAAATCCAAAAACAATTATAAAAAGCGTTTTAATGGGGCTTTAACCCAAAAATAAATAGTGAATATTGAAAATATGCATTTTTTTTGGTAAAATATAAGAGTGTTGCCTTTGTTTAAGGAGGTTGTTTTGATGGCCAATAAAGAAAAACCGAAAAAGAAATTAGCCATGCTCTTGTCTAAAAGTAAGCTGAGCGCTTTTTTAGATGAGTCAGTCAGTCAAGCTGAACAAGAAGTAGCCCAGGAGAACATTGTGCGCCAATTACAATTGGCGGCCTCACAAAAAAGTACCGTGGTGCTGCGCTTGCAAGAGGATAACTCTGACATTTTTGAAACGGTCTCTGGGTGGGTGGCCAGCAAAACTGTCGGAAAAGAACATGTGATGTTAAAAGTTGCTGGCGATCAGCAGCAGATTCGGATGATTCCGATTCCCCATATCAAAAAAATCAGCATGCTCTCCCCAAATGGTGAGCGGCATAAAGCGTCAAAATGAAATAGGTAAATTGGTTAAAAAAAAGTGTTGCTAGAAGCTCTTTAAAAGAGACTTTCAGCAACACTTTTTTTGCCTAGAATGGATAAATTCTTCTTGGGTAACTTGCTTTTTACTTTCTAAAAAACTACTAAAAAACCGCCAAGCAAGGCTTTAGCAACCTGACTTGGCGGGAATTTTTTTGATTAGTTATTACTTAAATCCTCACCATTTGTAGCGATGACTTTTTGGTACCAGTCAAAGGATTTTTTCTTAGAGCGGTCCAGTGTGCCTTGGCCTTCATCATCTAAATCAACATAGACAAAGCCATAGCGTTTGCTCATTTCCCCTGTGGAAGCACTGACTAAGTCGATACAGCCCCAAGGAGTGTAGCCGATTAAATCAACGCCGTCTTCAATCGCTTCAGCCATGGCTGCGATATGACGTTGCAGGTAATCAATCCGGTAATCGTCAACGATTGAGCCGTCTGCTTCAATTTTATCATAAGCGCCTAAGCCATTTTCAACGATAAAACAAGGAACTTGATAGCGATTGTAGATTTCATTTAAGGCAATGCGCATGCCTTCAGGGTCAATTTGCCAACCCCAGTCGCTGGCTTCCAAGAAAGGATTTTTGACGCCGCCTAAAAGATTGCCGGCTACTTGAGCGTTGTCTTCAGAAACGATATCGACAACAGCTGACATGTAATAGCTAAAGCCAACATAATCAACAGTATGTTCTTTAATCAAAGCAAAGTCTTGATCTTCGACTTCTAAATCCGCCCATGTGATGCCGTGTTCTTTAAAGAAACGATTGGTGAAGGCTGAATATTTACCTCGGACTTGCACATCCGCACAGTAGAAGTTAAATTCTTGATTTTGTTTAATCGTTGCCATTTGGTTAATTGGATTTGAATCCATGCTGTAAGTAGTTGCGTAGATAATCATACAGCCGATTTGCAAATCAGGATTTAATTCATGGCCAATTTTGACCGCTTTGGCACTGGCAACAAATTGATTGTGCCAGCCTTGGATGATGCTCTTGAAATCTTTGGCGCCGGTTTTATTAATCAAGCCTTGGCTTAAAACAGGAGCGTGGAAGGAAGAATTGATTTCATTGAAGGTCATCCAGTATTTTACTTTGCTGTGGAAACGAGTTAAAACAGTGTTAGCATATCTTTCGTAAAAATCAATCAATTGGCGATTTTTCCAGCCGCCGTAAGTCGTCGCTAAGTTTAAAGGCATTTCATAATGGGAAATTGTGATAACCGGTTCGATATTGTATTTCAAGCATTCATCGATTAATTCATCGTAAAATTTCAAACCTGCTTCGTTAGGCTCCATTTCATCCCCTTGAGGGAAAATTCGTGACCAAGCGATAGAGAAACGGTAGCATTTGAAGCCCATTTCTGCAAACAAAGCGATATCTTCTTTAAAACGATCATAGTGGTCAATACCCCGGTGGTTGGGATAAGTATATTTGCTTTCGTCGATACTCCAGTCAAAGTCGTCGCTGGCTAAGATGGCTAAACGCTCTTTGCCTCCAGGCATTGCGTCAGCAACAGATAAGCCTTTGCCGTCGCGGTCAAACGCGCCTTCTAATTGATTGGCAGCCGTTGCGCCGCCCCATAGGAAATTCTCTGGAAATTTTGACATTGATTGACACTCCAATTCTTTATATTTATTTTACTGTAAACAGTAATTGGTCCCCAAAATCGATATCGCCGGTGGTTTTAGATTGGACAACATCTAAATAATCCGCCGAGTTTGTGACTATCACCATTGTAACAGTATTTAAGCCACTTTCGGAAATTTTATCTTGATCAAAAGTCACTAATAAATCGCCAGCTTCAACATGGTCGCCGACTTTAACGGCTGCCTCAAAGTATTTGCCGCCAAGGGTTACAGTATCAATCCCAACGTGAATTAAAATTTCAGCGCCATCATCAGCAACAATTCCAATGGCATGTTTAGAATCAGGTAACACGGTAATTTCACCGGCAACTGGTGCAACAACTTTGCCTTCGCTAGGTTCAATCGCAATTCCCTTACCCATAATCCCAGATGAAAAAGTTTGATCAGGTACTGTTTCTAGTGGCACGATATTGCCTTTTAAAGGCGCAACGATAAATAAATCATCGGCTAATTCAGTCGCTGTTTTAGCAGCTGGTTCAGTTGTAACGCCATCTTCATCTTCGACATCTTCGAAGCCAAAGACAAGAGTTAAAACAAATGGCAGAACAATTGCCAAAGCAAAGCAGCTGATGGCAACAATCAAATTGGTTAAGCTTGAGCTATCAGAGAAGACCGGAAGAGCGAAGAGACCGATAATTCCAGAAAGTCCAAAAGCACTTAAAGTGAAGTAGCCGCCAACACCGCCTAAAATGGCGGCAGAAATCATCGCAAAATAAAATGGTTTTTTGACCTTCATATTAATCCCGTACATCGCCGGTTCAGTAATCCCAAAAATGGCGGAAAGACCAGCAGAAAAAGCTAATTGACGGAAGGCTTTATTTTTCGTGCGAATCCCAACGGCAAAAGCAGCGCCGCCTTGTGCAGCATTACTGATTAACATTGCTGGTTGGACCATTGAATCGAAACCAAAAGAAGAAATACTTTGAACGACAACTGGTGTAAAGGCGTAATGCATGCCAGTCATAATAATTAACGGCATAAATCCAGCTAGTAAAGCACCAGCTAATGGACCAGCCACGTTAAACAACCAAACGAAGAAGTTGGCGATGACTTGACCAACGTTAGTGCCTAATGGTCCCACAACCCAAAGAGTGATAGGCACGGTGATTAATAGCGTAATCATCGGTGTAAACATAAAAGTTAAGGTATCAGGCATAATTTTCTTAACGCCCTGATGGACATATTTCAATAGAATAACTGCTAAAATAATTGGGATAACACTAGAGGAATAATTAACGACCGGTAAAGCAAGGCCGAAGAAATCAAAGCTAGCCGCTTCAGTAATTCCTCGTGCAGCATCTAAGAAAGTCGGATACATCATGGCACCGGCAATCGCAAGAGCCAAAAATTCACTGGTTTTCAGTTTACGGGCAGCTGTCACCGCTAAGAAAAATGGCAGGAAGAAAAAGACGCCATCGCCAATCGCATACAAAACTGAATAGGTTTCACTAGTATCAGACAACCAACCTAAAACGACAAACAGTGAAGTGAAACCTTTTAATAAACCAGCACCCGCTAAGGCTGGAATAATCGGTGTGAAAATACCCGACATGGTATCCATCACTAAAGATAAAATACCCTGTTTTTGACCGGATTTGGCTCCGTCGCCAGAACCGCCGCCGACAATTTTATCGACTTCTTCAAAGGCATCGCCAACTCGATTGCCGATGACAACTTGAAATTGGTCGCCGGAAAATTGCGCCCCCATGACACCGTCGATTTTTTTGATTTCATCAATTTTGACTGCATCTTTGTCGTTTAAGTTAAAACGCAAACGGGTAACGCAGTTCCAAGCAGTGGCAACATTTTCTTTGCCGCCGACATTTTTAATTACATCTTTTGCTAAATCTTGATAATTTACTGCCATTATCTTTTCTCCTTTAAACATGACTTTATATAGTAAAAGGCGCGCGCCCTTATTACTCGTTTTTGAATAAAAAAATACCCAAATAAATTGCGACTGACAGCCTAAGCTTGTGCAGCAACAATTTTATTTGGGTAATGCCTGATCGAATCAGTAACAATCCTTAATAAAATAAGATATATTTAGTTTTCCTGAATGACTCTTTGAATGTGCAGAGTCAAATACAGCATCTCATCTTCAGAAAGTTGCCAGCTCTTTTCAGCCGCCAGATACTGGCTGACCTTTAGGGCTGCTTGATAAGATTTTTTATATTTTTCCTTGACTACATCTAAAATTCCGCTGGCCTGCAGGACATCATTTTCCTCGTGATTAATCTTTCGCAAAATGAAATAACGCAGGTGGGTGATAAAGCGGGAGTAGCTCAACGAATCTTCCTTTAATTCTAGATGCAAATGATAGCTGATAATATCTAAAATCCGCTGAATAATCGCCGTCATATTGGCGGCTTCATCGGCTTTGGAAAAGTTGCTGCTGGCGTTTAAAAAATGATACGTCAGATAGACTTCTTCGGCCGGCGGTAATTGAACGCCGGTCTCGGTCTTGACTAAGGCAATCGTTTCTTTGGCCAACTGGTATTCCTTAGGATAAAATTTCTTGATTTCAATCCGGGTGAAATCCTCAGCGTCGGCCACCGTAGCCCCTCGAACAATAGCATATTGCAGATGATCTGCTAAAGCGAAAAAATTGGTGGTGGGGAAGGTTGTCCCCATTTCCTGATCCGCTAAACCGGTAATTTTAGTCGTGACCGCTAAAATTTTAGGGTCAATTTCGTTTACAGCCTGAGCGATTGCTGTATAGCTGGCTCCAGGTTCTTGATCGGCGATAAATTTTTTCTCAATCAAACTTTCATCCACCGCATCGCCGGCTTTTTTATTAAAGCCGATGCCATTGCCCAAGATAATATACTCTTTATGATTGTCATCTTCCACGAGGGCGACATTATTATTGATCTTTTTTAGATATCTCATAAAGTTCTCCCCAAAAAAAATGCCTAAATAAACTATGCGCTTTGATAGTCCATTTAGGTTATGCCTGATCGAATCAGTAACAATCCAGAATTATTTTTAAAACAATAAAAATAATATAAACCCTTTTGAAACCGATGTCAATAGTTTTGCTGAAATTATTTGGTCAGGCCTTTTTTAGTAGCTGCAATGGTGAAGCGCCATTGCCCACAAGTTTTTTAATTAGCTAAGCCGCTAAGATAAAACGGCCTAAGCAGAAATGGCTGAGTTTATAGAAAGCCAGTTACTTATCATATTTTCGGAAGTCCAGCGACTTGTTCACAAAATTTCTTTTATACAAAAGAAAAAAAGAGTATGGAAAGAAGGCAATATTCCTAATAAGATAAGAGTAAGAAAACGATTTCTAAATCGAGGAGGAACAAGATGACAACGACAAATGTATTTCCGGAGAATTTTTTATGGGGGGGAGCCGTAGCAGCTAACCAAGTGGAGGGGGCTTGGCTTGAAGATGGTAAGCTGCCAAACGTCACGGATACCTTGATTGGTATTATGAATACCAAGCCCAGCATTGCTTGGAATGAAGAACAAGGAATTTGGGAATTAAATTTAGAAAATGACCGGGCCTTTTTATCCCACGAGGCTGTTGATTTTTATCACCGCTTTGAAACTGATATCAAATTAATGAGCGAGATGGGCTTAAAGGCTTTTCGCACGAGTATTTCTTGGGGACGCATTTTCCCTCGGGGCGACGAAGAAACTCCAAACGAAGCGGGCTTGGCTTTTTATGACCGTTTGATTGACACCTTATTAAAATATCAGATGGAGCCTGTGATTACCCTTAGTCACTATGAAACACCTTTTGCTTTACTGGCTGAATACGGCGGTTGGCAAAACCGCCAATTAATCGAGTTCTTTGATCGCTATGCCAGCATTATTTTTGATCGTTACAAAGGAAAAGTGAAATATTGGATGACCTTTAACGAAATTAATAATGCCTTTAGAATGCCTTACGCAGCTGCTGGTGTAATTAAGTTTCCGGCAACTGATCCTAATGAGCCAATTACAACCTTAACTAAAAAAGAAATCTATCAAGCTGTCCACCATCTGTTTGTTGCCAATGCTTTAGCAACGAAGCGTATGCAAGCAACTGACCCAGATGCGTTGATGGGCGTGATGTGCAGTTTTTCTTCACTGGCAACCTATCCGATTGACTGCAATCCTGCCAATGTCTTCGGTGCCTTAGAATTTAAACGCAATTCCTATTTATTCTCAGATGTTATGTGTCGCGGCCATTATCCTGGTTACGTTAAACGGATTTGGCGTGAGGAAGATTGCGCACCAGAAATTGCTGATGGCGATTTAGCGTTGTTAGCGGATTATACCTCGGATTATATTGCTTTTAGTTATTACCGGAGTACGGTTTTCAGTGTTGACGCAGAAATGCGGGTGGATACTGGCGGCGCCAAGGGCTTTGACAATCCCTTTTTAACGGAAAAAGCGCCTGAACCATGGAATTGGCCAATTGATCCTTTAGGTTTGCGTTATGTGATGAACGAGTTAACTGACCGCTATGAGCTGCCATTATTTATTGTTGAAAATGGCTTGGGCATTGATGAAGGCCCGGATGAAAATGGTCAAATTTTAGACACGGAAAGAGCCCGCTATCTAAAAATGCATATTGAAGAAATGGCAGAGGCGATTCAAGACGGCTGTGATGTGATTGGTTATTTGTGGTGGGGCCCGATTGATATCGTTTCGGCAGGCACTGGTGAAATGAAAAAACGCTATGGCTTTATCTATGTCGACCGTCACAATGATGGCTCTGGTAGCTTTGACCGCTTGAAAAAGGCCAGCTTTGATTATTACAAACAAATCATTGATACCAACGGACTGGATTTAACCATTAATTTTTAGAGAACTGTCAAAAAGATGATATATAGGACCTGAACTATCCTTAAATTTTCCTGCTGAGGAGCTGATTACTTCATATCAATCAGCTCAATAAAGAAAATTTTTCTGTGATAATTCAGGTCTTTTTGCGGCAGCCTATTTATTTCCCAGCGGAATTTGACTAAAATGACAACGAGAGGAGTGGTCTCGATGGATTTAACCCGTCGCCAATTGGAGCTGTTAGTGTATTTAGCCAACACCAATCTATGGCTGACTAGTGAAAAACTAGCTGAACAGATTCACACAACTAAAAAGACAGTTCAAGCAGAGATTAAAGATATGTTGGATAGCCATTCTGAAGAAATCCAAATTGAAAGTAATAAACGCAAAGGCTATCATCTGGTGTATTTAGCACCAGAATTGCAGACGCAAATTGTTATGGAAGTCAAAAAGCACAAGATGTATTCCAGTATGAATTTCCGGGCTTCAACGATGATTATTTATTTAATTTTTCAAGAGGAGTATGTCAGTATGCAGCAGCTGGCAGATACTTTTTTCCTTTCTAAGACAGCTGTTTCTAATGAAGTCAAAACGATTCAGCGCTGGGTCAACCGCAATCCTAATCTGGAACTGGAGGTCTCCAACCAAAAAGGCTTGAAGATTCATGTCACAGAAGATATGCGGCGCATTTTTGCTTCGATGGTGGGAACGCAATCGGTGTTATTAGAAAGCCGACTGCCCGCAGATTTTATTGAAGAAGTCTTGGCGCTGATTCCTCCCATTCAAAATTTTTTACAGGAAATTTTGATTGAAGCCAATTACATTATTTCCGGTGAAGATTTTTTGCGGTATGCCCGCTATCTTGCGTTGACCATTGCCAGAGGCCGACGCCAATATTCTTTGGAAGTGTTCCCAGTCAATACATTGTTGGTTCCGGTTGTCGAAAAAATCGTGACAGCGATTGCCACTGAATGCGGCTATCAAGTAACTGGGGATGAACACCGTGCTTTAGGCAATCGGCTATTAGAACTCAATTACCTCTTTTTAGATAATCAAGAAAATTTAGTGATTGCCCAAAAACTATTGAAATTTGAGGGGGCAATCATTGATTTTTTAGCATTGCCCACGGAAAAATTATTTGTCCGCAGCGATGCCTTGGTGATGCATATCCAACAGATGGAATTACGAATGACAGCCGGCCATAATGTTTTAAATCATTTCGCCCAAAAGACATTGGCGAATTATCCTTTAGAAGCCTATTTAGTCCGACGGTTTTTCCCGATATATTTTGATTTGCGACCGAATTTAGCTGAGCTTTCCTATTTAGTTTTGTATTTAGCAGAAAGTTTGGAAAGTTATCGCAGCGGGGAAACGCTGCTGGTGGTCAGCAATCAATCCTTTAGTATTTTAAATGCGTTAAAACGGAATTTAGAGGACGCTTTGCAGCGGAAAGTTCGCCAAGTTCAGATTGAACCGGTATATCTCTTTGAAGCCCGCTTAAAAGAGCAACAGCAATTTAGTATAGCCCTGACTACAGAACAAGAAATCGTCTTTAATTATCCCGGCTTCAATTTTATTCCCAGTGTTCTGACGGAAAATGAATTGAACGAGCTGAGCAATGAGTTGTATCAGCAAATAACTGAAAAAGAAGAATCCTTTAAACAGGATTTTCTAGCAAAATATTATCATCAGGAAAGCCAGATTGTCGTTAAGAAAAAAGTCGCAGATTTACAGCAGCTAGTGCCGGCGACAAAGGATTTAATCACCCTGCCAATTACGACAAAAGTTTTGTTTGCCTGTGAAATCAAAGATAGCGGTACGACTCAGATTCGCCAATACCAACTACAGGAGGCAATCGTCTATCAGCAGCGGAAGATTCAGACGATTATCCATGTTTCCTATGTCAAAAATTCCTTGATACTGCCGGAATTTTCCGCTATCAGTGAATTGCTAAGCGACCTCTAGCGTTCAAGCAATTTCCTTTTTAGTGGCGATTTATCTTGAATGGCGGAAAGTGCGGTTCCTCCTTATACTAGAAATATAGAAAACGGATACAAGTTATCGAGGAGGAAACAAAAATGGGATATGAAGCATTAGCAAATGATATCTTGAAAAATGTCGGCGGAGAGGAAAATGTTAGCAATCTTTACCACTGTGCAACGAGATTGCGCTTTACCTTAAAGGATCAAAAGCAAGCCAAAAAACAAGCGATTGAAAATCTTGACGGTGTGATTACAGTTGTTGAAGCCGGCGGGATGTTTCAAGTTGTTATTGGCAATACGGTTAATGATGTTTATGAAGCAATTACTAAGATATCAAATTTGGGAGTAGCCAGTACCGAAGAAGAGGCGCCTAAAGAAAAGAAAAATTTGTTGAACTCATTTATTGATATGATTGCCGCTGTCTTTGCGCCAACCTTAGGCGTGCTTGCCGGAAGTGGATTAATCAAAGGGGTTTTGGCTTTACTGACAAGTGTTGGTTGGCTAGCAACAGATAGCGGTACCTACGTTGTATTGAATGCAGCAGCAGACGCCTTCTTCTACTTCTTGCCAATTTTCTTAGCCTATACAGCAGCCAAAAAATTCAAAACCGATATTTTTATTGCGATGGTTTTAGCGGCCGCTTTGGTTTATCCAACAATTACCGCCGCCTATACAGATGGTGCGGCTATCAGCTTTTTAGGTCTACCGGTTTCTCTGGCTAGATATTCCAGCACCGTAATTCCGGCTATTTTAGCCGTGTATGTCTTGTCGCATTTAGAACGCTTCACCCGTAAGAGATTACACGAAAGCGTGCGGAATTTATTAACGCCATTTATTTGTTTGATTATCATGGTGCCACTGACTTTAATGGTCGTGGGTCCAATCGCCAATTACGCCAGCGAGTTAATCGCAAACGGTTACTTAGCCGTTTATAATTTTAGTCCGATTTTATCTGGAGCTGTTATCGGTGGCTTTTGGCAAGTCTTAGTCATTTTTGGTTTACACTGGGGGATGGTGCCAGTTATGACTAACAATATTGCTTTTTACGGTCGAGACACATTGGGACCTGGCTGTATGACAGCCGTCGCAGCACAAGCCGGAGCTGTCCTAGGCGTTTTCTTAAAAGCCAAAGATAAAAAAGTAAAAAGTTTAGCCCTGTCTTCTTTTATCAGTGCTCTCTTTGGAATTACCGAACCGGCTGTTTACGGAATTACTTTGAAATACAAAAAACCTTTTTACATCGCTTGTATTGTCGGTGCAATCTTCGGTGGTGTGGCAGGAGCAGCCGGTGCTGGCGCTTTAGCAGTTGCTACCCGCAGTATTTTGTCCTTCCCAATTTATATTGGTCAAGGCTTTGTCTGGCTAGTTGCCAGTTATTTCTTAGCAATGCTAGCAGCCTGCGTCTTAACCTTCCTCTTTGGTTATAAAGACGAAGCAGCTGTTGAAGAAGAAAAAATGATTTTAGCTAGTGAACAAGCACTAGTTTTAGAAAAACCAGCTCAAGGTCAAACAATTGCTCTATCAGAAGTGAACGATCCAACCTTTTCAAGCGGCGCAATGGGGGAAGGCTTTGCTGTTATCCCATCGAGAGGCGAAGTCTATAGCCCAGCTGCTGGAAGGATTACCTCAATTTTTCCAAGTAAGCACGCCATCGGCATCACGACTCCCCAAGGGGCTGAAATTTTACTGCATATCGGGATTGATACGGTGAATTTAGCTGGTAAATATTTTGAGACAGCGGTCACAGAAAATATGCAGGTGCGGGCTGGAGAATTATTGGTCACCTTTGATTTGGAAAAAATCAAAGAAAACGGCTATGACCCAACAATTATGGTGATGGTTACCAATAGCGGGGACTTTGAAACCATCGAATTTGTCGATGAAAATCAAAGTGTTGTAATCGGTGCTGATTTTGGCGAACTTTTAGTATAAGGAGCAAAAGACATGACAAAATTTCCAAAAGATTTTTTATGGGGCGGCGCCACAGCCGCCCATCAAGTTGAGGGTGGCTTTGACGAAGGTGGTAAAGGTTTATCTGTTTCTGATGTGTACACCTTTGACAGCACACTACCTAAAGAGCACTGGACAGATCAATGGCATCTGATGACGCATCAACAAGTTGCAGAAGCACAAGATCCCCACAGTAAAAAATATTATCCGAAACGCCACGGCAATGATTTTTATCATCATTTTAAAGAAGACATTGCCCTCTTTGCGGAGATGGGCTTCAAATGTTACCGCACGTCAATTGCTTGGACTCGGATTTTTCCCCATGGGGATGAAACAGCACCTAATGAGGCGGGCTTAAAATTTTATGATGAGATGTTTGATGAATTATTAAAACACGGTATTGAACCGGTAGTCTCATTGTCCCATTATGAAATGCCTCTATATTTAGTTACTGAGTATGGCGGTTGGCCTAATCGCAAAGTAATTGATTTTTATCTAAATTTTGCGACAGCCGTTTTTGAACGCTATAAAAATAAAGTGAAATACTGGCTGACCTTCAACGAAATCAATTGCGTGAAGCATCATCCCTATGTCAGCGTTGGGGTGATTGAAGAAAATCACCCGAATTTAGAACAGGCCAAATATCAGGGAGCTCATCATCAATTCGTGGCGAGTGCCTTAGCAACTAAAGCCTGCCATGAGATTATTCCTGATTCAAAAGTCGGCTGTATGATTAGTTATCAATTGTTGGTGCCTTATTCCTGCGACCCAGATGATGTGCAAAAAACGGTTGAAAGTCAGCGCACCTCCCTCTTTTTCTCCGATGTACAGGCTAGAGGTTATTATCCGGCTTATACTAAACGAATGTTTGAAGAAAAAGGGGTCGAACTGGCTGTCGAAGTTGGCGATGAAGAAATTTTACGCCAGTATCCAGTTGATTTTATTTCCTTTAGCTATTACATGTCTTCGGCCGTGTCCGCCCATCCGGAAAAATTAGAACACGCAGAAGGGAACTTGATTACCGGCGGAATTAAAAATCCCTATCTGCCTAGCAGTGAATGGGGCTGGCAGGTTGATCCTAAGGGATTGCGGATTGCCTTGAATCAATTATATGATCGCTATCAAAAGCCTTTATTCATTGCTGAAAATGGCTTAGGGGCGATTGATGAAATCCAAGCGGATGGCAGTATTCAAGATGATTACCGCATTGATTATCTCAGACAGCACATTGAGCAGATGCAAGAGGCGCTTCATGATGGCGTCGATTTATTCGGCTATACTTCGTGGGGCTGTATTGATATTGTCAGCGCCTCAACTTCTCAGATGTCAAAACGCTATGGCTATATCTATGTCGATCAAGATGATGAAGGCAACGGCACTAGAAAAAGAAGCAAGAAAAAATCTTTTGATTGGTACAAAGAAGTGATTGCCTCGAATGGTGAGAATTTATAGAACTCTCACGGGAACCAAAATATGTTAAAAAATTGACCTCACCTCAACTAGTTACTTTAGTTGAAGCGAGGTCATTTAAATTATTTAGAAATAAATAGCCGAAGTTATCCATTTGCATCTAACCATGATGAAAAGAATCATCCTTGCCAATTTCTTTAGTGTTGTGCCGCACTAATAGATAATTGACAAAAACTAAAAGAGAAGTTGAAATAAAGACACCTCGATAGCCGAAAACAGAGGAGACACTGGAGCCTAGCATCGGACCAATCACATTGCCGCTAGCCTGAAAAGATTGATTGTAACTGAAAATCCGGCCAGCAGCTTCATGGGGTGAATATTTGGTAATCAAAGACTGAACTGCTGGCAATAGACAGGCGTCGGAAATACCTACGAGAAATCGTAGGAAGCCTAATTGCCAAACATTTTGCACGATGGCCATCGGCAGGTAAACCAGCATGGCAAAGATTAAACCAATCCCTAAAATTTTCTCACTGCCGATGCGATCCCCTAAGCGGCCAAAGCGGGGGGCGGCAATCAAGGTGGCAATCCCGGGAATCGAAGCGATGATCCCGCTGACCAAAGTCACATTGCCGCCACCACCCAACAGCTGTCGAATATATAAGCTGATAATCGGACTGATGGAATTATTGGAGGCCTGGATAATCATCGTGGTAATAAACATTCCGATAATCAGATGGGGATATTTTAATTCTTTAAAAATTTGTTTTGCCGGCAGCATATTGTCTTTTTTGACAGGAGTAAATTTTTCATGAACAAAGATCAAACTTAAAATAAAGACTAAAAATAAAATTGTGCCCGTGATGAAAAAGGTATAGCGGTAGCCGACAATCGAAGCGATGACGCCTCCAATTAAAGGACCCAATAAAGTTCCAGAAACTTGACCTGTAGTTAAAGTACCTAAAACTTGACCACTTTTTTCCCGCGGAGTTCCGGTGGCAATCAAAGCTGTCGCATTGCTGATATAGCCGGAAAAAATCCCCTGCAATAAACGCAGCGCAATCAACTGATAGACATTGGTCACTAAGCCCATCAAGCCAATGACGATAGCCATGCCTAAAGAGGTCCGCAAAAGCATTAGCTTACGGCCTTTTTGGTCAGCTAAACGCCCCCAAAATGGCGAAACAATCGCTGTCACTAAGAAGGTTGCAGAGAAGGTAATTCCGCTCCAAAAATTCAACTGAGCTGCAGAATAATCCCCTAAAGTATCGATATATAAAGCCATAAAGGGCATGACTAAGCTGAAGGCAATTCCCGCCATAAAAGTCCCGAACCATAAAACAATTAAGTTTTTTAACCAAGGCGGGCGTTTACGAAAGATTTTTCTTTTGACTGATTTTAACAAAAAAGTGGCCTTCTTTCTGAGAAATAAATTGTGTAAAGTTGTTGTGAAATGTCCCAATAGCTGAGTAGATGGAGCTGGTCAGTGACTTAAACTAGCAAATGGTTTAGAAGCCACGCAATCAGCCAAAACTGACAAAATACTATTCAATTAAGGATAATCCCAAATAATCTGGCGGAAAAGGATAACGGTTCGCTTGAGTCGAGCTAAGCGGTTGGACACGCTAAAGACAGCGGAAGTTGCTGCTCTCCGCTGTCTGACACTAGCTATAGATATTCTTTAAAGAAGGTCAGCTCATCGTCATTGCACAGCTTAGCAATGGCGCTTTTTTGATCAATATGAAAGACGTGACCTAATTCCGAGCCATCTGGATTTTCATAAATTTTAGTTTCCGTCGTCACTCCTTGAGCGTTAAGAACAGCCGCTAATGGTTGGACCAAATCTTTTAGGAAATCATGGGAGGCTGACATAATATAAGCCGGTGGGAAATGTTTAGTGATAAAGGGTTCTATCGGAAATTGCTGTAAAATTGCCGCTGTCGGTTCATCTCCATAATAAAATGGGAACTGAGCTGTTAAAGGTTCTTGTCCCCCTAAGAAATAAACGCCGCAGTTTAAGGCAACAGCTTTAGGCTTAACTTCTGCTGCTGCAAAATTAAATAGCTTGGCGTACTCTGGATTGGTGACAAAGGTCGTATATTGTTCAACTAATTGTGCACCAGCACTGTCCCCTAAGATAAATAATTGCTGCATGTCCAAATGGTAATCTAAACCATTTACCAACAGCCAATTCATTAAGTTGTTAATATCTTCAATCGGAGCGGGATATTGACTAGCCGGAGCCAACCGATAATTAAAATTAACCACAGTAAAGCCCTGTGTCGCTAAATACATCGCATAAAAACGATACAATTCTTTGTCGCCATAAACAAAGCCGCCACCATGAATGGAGACAATTGTCGGTAGCAGATTTGTCGTTCCTTTTGGATAATAAATATCAAAGTTATTCTCAACACCATAAGGGCCATAGGATAAATCTTTAACTTTGACTAAGGAATCTGGCTCTACTAAGCCAGCGTCACGCTTAGCATCGGCTTCTTTCATTAAAGGAATTAATTCTAACGGGTTAATTTTTTCTTCACTCATAACAGCGCCTCCAATTAATTTGATACTTCTATTGTATAACAAAGCCCTTTAAATGACTGACGATTTATTAAAAAAAACTTTGAAAATCACGAAGAAAAACCCGGATGAGGTATTTTTCTCGGCCAAAATTCAGAAAAAAACTAATTTTGACAGGGAAAATTCTTCCGGGTTTTACTAAATCCGATTTTAGTTGTGGCTGTAAGCCGCTGGTCGAGTGGCAGAGCGATACTCCTCAGCAAACTCTTTAACAAAATCAGCCAGTTTAACTTGGCCTTCGGTGATTTCATCTGGATGGGCTTTTAAGTCAGCATAAATTTTTTCTGGTTGGCGTTGATAGTCATTCATTTGAATCAAGGCTTCACTAAACTCTTCTGATAAGCCATTTTTCAATAGACCTTCTTTGACCTGCTGATCGGAAATAACCAAGTAATGCAGGCGGGGCAGATGTAATTCTGTTTTCAAAGCTTCGGCAAATTCTGCACCAGAGAAGTTGTCACTGACAACATAATGCACAGTTTTTCCTGCAGGCAGCTCTAAAAGCAGGTGAGAAATTTCAGCTGCAATATCTTGAGGAGCCACCCAGTTTTGTTTTACATCTGCTGGAATGTTAGAAAACAATGCCTGACGTTCAATGATACTTGGCAAATGGCGGTAAAGATTTTGATAAAATCCAACAGGTCGCACAAAAGCAATCGAAACATCGGTTAACTGCCGTAATTCAGATTCAATTAAGCTGTAGGCATAAAGAGCCCCAGCTTCACTACCGGCATCAGCGCCAACACTGCTAAGGTTGACAACTTTTTTAACACCGCTATCGGCAAGTGCATCACGGAAAATTTTTCCTTGCAGCTTTGCCTGCTCAAGGAAGTTGTCGCCATGAGGACCCCCGGCAATCATCAAATAGACTATGTCTGCTCCGACAAACGCTCCGCCTAAAAATTTTTCATCTAATAAATCACCGACTAAACCGTGAGCTCCCAGCGCAGCAATTGCTGGTAGGCGGTCTTCGTTGGAGGTAATGACGGTAACATCATGCTTTTCGGCAATTAATTGGGGAATGACTAAACTATTAATAGTTCCTAAAGAACCTAACATGGTAATTTTCATACGTCTTCGCTTCTTTCTATTTTTCGCTTTTTCAATTTTTCCCTTTTAAAAATACTTTTTGAAAACAAGCAAATTATAGGGGGAATTTTGCAGAATGTAAAATAAATTGACTGGATTCTTAATGAAGATTAATAAATAACTGCTCTTTCTAACAAAAACGATTGCCCGCTGAGCGTTTCAACGGCTTTTTAGTCAAATTCCGGTATAATGGAATTTAGAAAAACTTTAGGAGGCAACTTATGGAAATCCAATATCCCCAAGCATTAACCATTGCGGGGTCAGATAGTGATGGCAGTGCAGGCATGCAGGCAGACTTACATACCTTTTTCGCACGGGAGGTCTATGGCGCATCAGTCTTAACCGCCTGTGTTGCGGGCAATTCATATGGGATTGCCGCCAGTATCAATCTGCCATCAGATTTTATCGACAAAGAATTTGAATTGCTAGCAGATGATTATCAAATTCGGGCCAGCAAGACTGGCATGCTTGCAAATAGTGAACTGATTGAAACCGTTGTAAAAAATTATCAACAGTATGACTTTGGGCCCTTAGTTGTCGATCCTGTGATTGTCACTAAACATGGCAATCTTTTATTAGAAGAATCTGCGCTAATCGCTTTAAAAGAAAAATTAATTCCGCTTGCAACAGTTATCACGCCTAATTTTTATGAAGCCGAAAAACTAACAGGCCGCAGCTTAGCAGCTGCTGAAGATTTTGTTTTAGCCGCCAAAGAAATTCAAAAATTAGGTGCTAAAAATGTCATCATTAAAGGTCGCCACGATGATCCGCAGCAAGAAGAAGTTTTAGACTACGTTTTATTAGAGTCTGGCCGTGATTTTTGGCTGTCGGCGGAATACCATGCTACCAATCGGATTAACGGCACAGGGGATTCTTTGTCCGCCTGTATTGCCGCTGAATTGGCTAAAGGGACTGAAATTGAACCAGCTATCCGCATTGCCAAAGATTTCGTTAACGCCGCTATCAGCCAAGAAATTTTTGTTGGGCATAAATACGGCCCAATCAATCATTGGCTTGCCGCTAAAAAAGTTCAATAAACTAAAAGACCTTCAACTATTTTTATGGAAAAGTAGTTGGAGGTTTTTTTAAAAACTATCACGGACAAAATCAGTAATTACTTGCAGTTAAAACTGGGAAGTGCTATCATCAATTAAACATGAAAATAAATTCATATAAAAGAGGCAACTTAGATGACAGATGGACAACAACCACAGCAAATCAAGCGCGCGTTTAAAATTGGAATCGTGATTAATTTAATTTTTGTAGCAGTGGAGGCAGCTTTTGGCTTTACAGCGAATTCTTTATCGCTGATTGCCGATGCTGGTCATAATCTCAGCGATGTCTTAGGACTATTGGTTTCTTGGATTGCTTTACTGCTGAGTCAGCGGCAACGGGATAAATTTCGCACTTACGGTTATAAACGCAGTTCGATTTTGGCGGCATTGTTTAATGCTGTCATCTTATTAGTGGCAGTTGGCGGCATTATCTTGGAGGCCCTGCAGCGTTTCGGCAATCCACAACCTGTGGCAGAAAATGATGTCATGCTAGTGGCTTTTATCGGAATTTTAATCAATGGCGGGACAGCGTTGCTCTTTATGAAGAGCCAACAGCGGGATTTAAATGTCAAAGGAGCCTTTTTACACATGGCCGCCGATACTTTAGTCTCTGTCGGCGTAGTGATTGCTGCGCTAATAATAAAATTGACTAATTGGTTTTGGTTGGACCCAGTGATGAGTTTAATCATTGCGTTGGTAATTTTTAGCGGCACTTGGGGCTTGCTAAAGGAATCTTTAAACTTGTCCCTTGATGCTGTTCCAAAAGAAATTGATTTAGCGGCAGTGGAGAAATTTATTTTACAGCAGCCGACAGTCGTTGATTTGCATGATTTGCATATCTGGGCAATTTCGACAACCGAAAATGCCTTGACGGTCCATGTCTGCCGTTCGACCTTGGCAGAGAACAATCAATTTTTGGCAGAGCTCGATCATCAATTAACAAAAAAATTCCCTCTAAATCATATTACAATTCAAGTCGAGTTGGGTAAAATTACTGATGAATCTGTTAGCCATAGTATTTAAAAAAGCACCCACTAACCGTGATGGTTAGTGGGTTTTCTTTTGTAACGCTTAGTCTTTCGAAGCTTCGGCATTTTCAAAATGAATCTGCAAATTCTTCTCGTTGTAAATGCGACGCAGATATTGATAAAGCTGCATCAACTGGTCTTCACCGCCGGAATGATCCCAGAAGTAAACTGGTAATTGTGGATGTTTTTGTTTTAAGAGTAAAGAAGAACTCAAAATCAAATCATAGTCATAGCGGTTGCCAGACTGGTAAGTTTCTGTTTCGACAAAGCGCAAATCATCCAAGAATTGGTAAACCCATTTGACCAAGACAAAGTTGTGCTCCATTGCTAAACCAATCTTAATTTTGTGGGAGAATTCCAAGGAGTTGTAATATGGCAAAAGAATATTTTTATAAGATTTCACCATATAAGGTTTTACTTTTTTAACAAATGCGTATTGATCCTTATCTTCTGCATGGGTGAAAAATTCATCAATTTTTTGTTCCAATAAATATTCAGCATGTTCTTGCTCTTTAGCAGGTACGACCAAAGTTTGGATATTTGGAATCGGCTGCTCGGTCACATAGAAGGTAAAGCCAATATTTAATAAGTTCCCAATAACTAGCGGGCTATCCAAAACATTTGGCTGATTTTTAAATAAATCTTCCTTGATAAAGTTTAAAAACTCTTGATTCAAGCTGTAAATCGGATTTGGCCGAGTTGAAAAATCATAAATCGTTTGTTGCAGAGTAGCTTCATTTTCCATTGTATAGAAAGGAACATAATGGGCTAAGAAGAAGACAAAGCTTGTTTCGGCTTTTCTTTGTTTTGGCGTCATTTTAATATTTAGGTCTTCTGATAAGGCGTCAATCTGATCAAAATCATAATAAGAGTTTTTCTTCATCAAGAAGTCATAGCGCTTATCGTATTTTACAAAATTACCTTTTTGGATACGTGCTAAATACAAGGCGGCAAAATAGCGAATTTCCATTTGGCCAAAGTAGCTAAGGCTCAATGGGAAAAATTCTGAAACGCCATCCACCAATTCTTCCACCCGGTCTAAGTCAGTGTTAAAGGGAATTTCAATTCCCCGTGTGCCTAACCAGATTAAGTTAAACAGCATCACCCGTACAAGGCGTTCGTCGCCGACTAAATTCGCTTCAGTATAAGTTAAACGCAGATTATACTGTTTCAAATAGGCTTTTAATTTTTCCATTTTACGGGAAACAGTCGAGCGGCTGACAGAGTAGGTATCACAAAAATCGACAACATTTGGATGTTCTTCATTTAAAAAGTAAATGATGAACTGGAAGGGCACACTTTTTTTCAATAGATAGTAGCGATACTCGTCGACAGTTGAAGAAAGATTGAAGCAATTGACCTTACCAGCTCCTAGTAAAATACTTTTGTGCTGCGGGTTCAATTCCAATAATTCTTCGTCAATTTCAGTTAGGTCAATCACGGCCTGTTGATAGTTTAAGTTCATATCCTCAGCCAATTGGGAAATGGCATAGCTTTCACGACTGATTTGCATTAGGTAACGGAAAATTCGGTAACGGATTAAGGTAGATGAGTCAAACATTATTTCTTCATATAGCATGTCAGTTCCTCCTTTAATTCACTTTCATTTTAATAGAATCTGATAAAAAAGTCAGTTATCAGGTATTTTCTATGTTTTTTTTATTCTTTTGTTAAAGTTTAAGTCTAATATAAAACTAATTGTAAATCCAATGACAGCTGGAATTATCCAACCCATACCAATATTAAAGAAAGGCAAATAATTGCTACCAAAATTTATAATTTCTTTTATAAATGACCAATTTGAAATCCAAGCAGGTGCGGCGTTTAAGCCGTCGATAATAGCAGCGAACAACGTAAAATAAGTGGTCACTTGGTAGACCAAGCGGCGGTAACCAATTAAGGGTTCCAGCAATGGCAGCAAGATTAAAACAATTGCCAAAGGATAAAGAAACATCAAAACTGGTGTCGAAAATTCAATAATTTTCGTCAGGCCGACATTTGCGAAAAGACAGGGTAGGAAGCTGACAACTAAAATGTAAAAGTTGTAAGACTTCTTAGGAAATAAATCGGCAAATGTTTCAGAAAACGAGGTGATCAGACCGATAGCGGTTTTAAGACAGGCTGTAATGACAATCAGCGCTAAAATAAAACTGCCTAAGCCCCCTAAATAATAATTAGCCACTTGAGCCAGTGCAATTCCGCCATTTTCACTGACGGCAAAGCTGCCTAAGCTCATCGTTCCTAAATAGGCTAATAGGGTGTAGATAACGCCCATCAAAATAATGCTGATGGCCCCTGATTGAATCGTGTACTTCGCAATTGTTGCTTCCTTTTTAACGCCTAAATTTTTGACGGTTGAGATAATCACAATCCCAAAGGCTAAGGCTGCTAAAGCATCTAAAGTATTGTAGCCTTGCGTGAAGCCGGTTGAGAAGGCTTCGCTTTGATAGCTACCTTGAACAGCGGCATCAGTGATGCTGCCCAAAGGATTTATAAAGGCTAATAACAGTAAAAAACCTAACAGAATCAAAAAAATCGGATTTAAAAATTTGCCAACGTACACTAAAATTTTGGTGGGCTTGCGGGCAAACCCCCAGGCAATCAAGAAAAAAATGACGCTAAATAAAGCTAATACTAAAGGTTGTTGCTGGGCATTGATAAATGGGGCGATTCCAATTTCAAATGAAGTTGTTGCTAAACGGGGTAATGCAAAGAAGGGACCGATAACTAGATAAAGCAGAACGGTGAAAATTTTTGCATAACGTTGATTAACTTTACTGGCTAAGTCATAGACATTGCCACTGCCACTAATTGCCAAAGCGATGATTCCCAGAAACGGCAGACCGATTCCTGTCACGAGAAATCCCAGGTTGGCACTAAAAACATTGGCGCCAGCCTCTTGTCCTAAATGAATCGGAAAAATTAGATTACCAGCACCGAAAAAAAGACCAAAGAGCATCGAGCCGATAAAAAGCTTTTCCCTAAAGGATAACTTGTGTTCCACGTATATTCTCCTTAATTTTTAAAATACTAAAGACAAAAATAACAAAACAATCAAAAATATTCAATAAAAATATAATTAGAAATTAACTGTTACTTTTAACCTTGATTGCTTTGGAAGTATATCATTTTTTAGCAAAAAAATAAAAAGATATGGCTTAACATATCTTTTTATCAATATTTAATCCTCAAGAATCCGCTGTAGGAAAGCCTTCGTCCGCTCATGACGGGGGGTGACAAAAATATCCTCAGGAGTGCCTTCTTCTGCGATAATTCCTTGGTCCATAAAGATTACCCGGTCGGAAACATCTTTTGCAAAAGCCATTTCGTGGGTGACAATTACCATTGTCAAGCCGGTGTGGGCCAAAGCCTTCATAGTTTTTAAAACTTCTCCCACCATCTCTGGGTCAAGGGCTGAAGTCGGTTCGTCAAACAATAGCACATCAGGATTCATGGAAAGTGCGCGGGCAATGGCTACCCGTTGCTTTTGACCACCGGAGAGCTGACTAGGCTTCGCTTTAACAAAGCGAGCCATGCCAACTTTATCTAAATTTTCTAAAGCAATTTTTTCTGCCTCAGCTTTAGGACGCTTCAAGACAGAAATTTGACCAGAAGTACAGTTGTCCAGCACATTCATATTGTTGAATAAGTTAAATTGCTGGAAAACCATTCCTAAATGGGTCCGATATTTCGGCAAGTCGTAACCGGGAGTTAAAACATTTTGCCCGTGAAATAAAATTTCGCCGCTGGTAGGAATTTCTAACAAATTAATACAGCGTAAAAGCGTTGACTTACCTGAACCGGAGGAGCCGATAATTGTCACGACTTCTCCTTTTTGAATATCTAAGTGAATATCCTTTAAGACTTCGTTTTTACCGAAGTCTTTTTTTAAATGATTAATTTCAATAATATTTTCCATAGCTTACTCCTTCTTAGGAAAAAAATCTATCAGCAGTTATCAAAGCCCTTATTTATCTGCTTCAATTAAGACATCAGTGTTTTCAGCAGCTTCATAGCTGTCGGGACCATCCATGCGTTTTTCCACTACTCGTAAAATCCGGGTAATGGTAAAGGTCAAGACAAAATAAATCACGCAGATAATGGCATAAGTTTGGAAGAACATGTAATTTGTTCCGGCAGCAGATTTTCCTTGGAAAAATAATTCCGTCACAGAAATAATACTCAAGACAGAGGTATCTTTAATATTGATAACAAATTCATTGCCGGTAGCTGGTAAAATATTACGCATCACTTGAGGTAAGACGACCTTTAGCATCGTTTGACGATGGGTCATGCCGATTGCCTGAGCGGCTTCAAATTGGCCTTTGTCCACCGAGAAAATACCGCCACGAACGATTTCCGACATATAAGCTCCCGTGTTTACGGACACAATGATTAAAGCAGCAACAGTTCGATTCATATCTAAATTAAAGGCTAAAGCCATTCCATAATAGAAAACAGCCGCTTGTACAATCATCGGAGTTCCCCGGAAAATTTCAATATAGGCCGACAATACCCAGCCGAAGAATTTTTGCAGTCCGCGTTTAATTTTATTAGCTGCTAAAGGCGTTGTCCGATACACGCCGACTAAAAGGCCGATAAAGGTGCCGACAAAGGTTCCAATAATTGCCAGAAAAAGTGTCATGCCGGCCCCTTGTAAAAAGAGGGTGCCGTTTTGGCGAATAATCCGCACAAAAGCATTTTCACTGGTTCCGTCTGTGCTATTATCTTCAGCGGTGGCCGGTTGCGTTTCAATCGCATTGTCCATAATGTCAATCCGTTCATCTTCTGAGATGCCCGCTAAGATTTGATTAATCTCCGCTAGGTAAGGAGAATTTTTTTGTAATCCCACCGAGACTTGGACATCTTCTGGATTCACATTGAAGCCTTCACCATCCGCAAACTCGACCATTTTTAAATCAGGATTAACCTCCTGTGCGGTAACGCCTTCTGGTCGTTCGCTGACATAGCCGTCAATGGTGCCAGACTCTAAGGCGACCCGCATTGCGGCAAAATTATCATAGGCCGTCAGTTTTTCAACATCTGGAATTTGATCAATCACATCATAATGAAAGGTGCTCAGCTGAGCGGTAATTCTAGCGCCGGCAAAATCCGCTAAAGAGGTAGCTGTGGCATAGCGGGTATCGTTGCGGGTGACAATAACTAGATTTGATTCGTAATAGGCGTCAGTGAAATCAATTTCTTGGCGCCGTTCTTCAGTCGGTGACATACCGGCAATAATCGCATCAATCACACCAGATTGTAACGATGGCAATAAACCGTCCCACTCAGTTTTGACAATCACCAGCTCTTTGCCTAAACCAGCGGCAATTTTCTTGGCGATTTCGACATCATAGCCGCCAGCATAAGAGCTATCACCGGAAATCGGCACAGCACCGTTGGCATCAGTTTGCTGGGTCCAGTTAAACGGGGCATAGCCTGCCTCCATGCCCACGCGAAACTCACCGTTTGTTGTTGCAGTCTCACTTGTGGAGGTGGTGGCATTGGCAGCTTGCGGCCAAATTATCAAACACAGCAGCGCCGTCAGCAGTAAATAAAATTTTTTCATAAGTAGATTCCTTCCCTTAATTCCTCACGACAAAAAAACAGCCTAGCTAAATTGACTAGGCTGTATACATCTTCATGAACCGACATCCATAGCACAACTTAGCAATTTGCTAAGACAGTTCGCAAATTATTCATTTGCGCCCCAACATCAGCTTGATGAGTCAAGATGATATTTCGGCGGCCTTGCCTAGCTCTGCTTCATAGAAAAACTCATTTCTCGACAGGATTAATCAAGTCCGCGACCTCTACCTTAATAAGGTGTGTCATATTTAATTGTTATGGGCAAGTGTATGGTGAATTCAGAAAAATGTCAATGGTTTTTTAAATTTCTCTGAGAAGTCTGCTACAGGCAACGATTTTCAAGACAAAAAAACAAGAATTCCGATGAAAGAATTCTTGTCTTTGTTTTTCATTAAGCTGTTGCTTCTTTTGGTTCCCGGCCTAAGATTGCGTAAGCCAAAGCAATGACTAAGAGGATACCGATTAGCACCCAGATTAAGCTTGAATATTGAACAATAGCGAAGTATGACCGCCAAGTACGGAAAACAAACATCGTCACGCCCAATGCAATAACGGAAACAACATTTAAAAAGGCGAAAACCCAAAGATTTCCATTTTCTTTGCGGGATAAATAAAAAATACCGAAGAATAAACTTAATGCGATCCAAGCCATGTTTACAAGGATTAGACCCCAATAAATAATGTATGCCAATGCTACCATTTGATTCACCTCACTTTATATTCCGTAAATAGTTTATCACGTTCCCTTGAGATTGTCATGGTGAAAAAATAAACAAAGAGAAAACTTTGTAAGAATTCTCAGCAGAATATCACTTTTCCGAAAAATTAAGCTATACTAAGGAAAGATGAGGTGATGAGATGAAAACGATGACAATCAAGGAAAGCATTGAGTTGATGCGACAGGCGGAAAACATAACTTTTCTCACCGGCGCCGGAATTTCCACACCTTCGGGAATTCCAGATTATCGTTCGCTGCAGGGGGTCTATCAAGGAATGGCCGCACCAGAGTATTTATTAAGTCACACGGCTTTAATCCAAGAGCCGGCAAAATTTTATGAATTTGTTCAATTATTGTATCATCCAGATGCCAAGCCTAATGTGATTCACCAAAAAATGGCGGCCTTTGAAAAGCGCAAACCGACGTGGATTGTCACTCAAAATATTGATGGTCTCCACAGTAAAGCAGGCAGCCAACAATTAGTTGAGTTTCATGGCAGTTTGTATCACTGCCATTGCCGCGAATGTCGCTTACCTGTATCATGGCAAGAGTATCTTATTAGCGATGTTCATGAAAATTGTGGCGGGCAAATCCGACCAGAAGTTGTCTTATATGAAGAAGGCTTTCAAGAGACTGTCATTGAAAATGCCTTGCAGGCTGTGGCGACAGCAGATTTAATTGTGATTGTGGGCACGACTTTTCAAGTGCATCCATTTTGTGATTTAATCAACGGCAAGACGCAGCAAAAGGTTTTGGCGATTAATCAAACGCCTTTAGGGCACCCTTTGATTGATTATTTTTATCAAGGAGCAGCTGAGGAATTATTTAAACAAGTCTGAAAAAGAGAGGAATCACTAAATGAAGGCAGAAGAACTACGGGAACAGCGGCAAAAAATTGATGCTATCGATCAAGAAATTGTCGCTTTATTGGAAAAGAGAATGGCAGTGGTCAGCCAAATCGCCGCCATTAAAGGCGACAGTCAGGTTGTCTATGATTCCGCCAGAGAAGCGGTGGTTTTAGAGCAGGTGGCGGAGCTGGTTCAGCAAAAAGACTATCAAATGGCAATTCAAGAGACTTTTAAAGACGTGATGAAGCACTCCCGCAATTACCAAAATCAACAATTAAAGCAGGGTTGACAATGAATGATGGACAAAGAAGAAAAGAAATGATTATCGCCGCTTTAAAAGAGGCTGAAAAACCAATCAGTGCCCAAAAATTTGCCAAGGAACTAGGGGTGAGCCGCCAAATTATCGTTGGTGACGTGGCTTTATTGCGAGCTAGCGGCCAACAGATTATGGCCACCGCCAGAGGTTATTTATTAGCCGGTGACGAGAGCGGCATCACCGCAAAAATTGCCGTCCAGCATGGTCCGGATCAAACGGAAGAGGAGCTGAATATAATCGTGGCAAATGGCGGTGAAATTTTAGACGTGATTGTCGAGCATCCCTTATATGGGGAACTGCAGGGAAATTTGCAAATTAAAACCTTTGCAGATGTTCGTCGCTTTATTGCAGACTATCAAAAAGCTGAAGCCACCTTGCTGTCAGAATTGACAGAAGGGATTCATCTGCACACGATTCGCTTTCAGACAGAGGCTGATTTAGTCAAAATCAAACAAGCCTTACAGGAGCAGCAGATTCTATATCAGGAAAAATAAAATACCAGTTCCCCGACTTAAACTCTAAGGGAAAGCGCCAAAAATTTCGGTTTTGGTGGCCATCGATTAAGTCAGGAACTGGTATTATGGTTTATTCTAAAACTAAGACGCCATCTTTTAAGGCGTATGGATTTTCAGCATCGATGTGGTCATAGAACATCACACCGTTTAAATGATCAATTTCATGCTGAACGACAATCGCTTGATAATTTTTCAAGCGAATTTTTTGCTGCTGCCCTGTTGCGTCAGTATAAGTGACCGTCACCCGTGCGTGGCGAACAACATACCCGGGCACTTCCCGGTCAACTGATAAACAGCCTTCGCCTTCACCAAGGCAGGCATCTTGAACAGAATGGCTGGCAATTTTTGGATTGTACATGACCGCACTTAACTGGGGCTCTGGTTTTTCCGGATCGTCACTGGGTACATGGACGGCGATAATTCTTTTAGAAATATCTAATTGCGGAGCAGCCAGACCAACGCCTCCTCTTAGTTGCAATTCCTCAGCCTTGACGGGGTCTTGGCTGTTGATTAAAAATTCCAGCATATCTTTACCCAACTGCACATCCTCATCAGAGAGTGGCAAGCTGACTTCTTTAGCGACTTCCCGCAGGGTTGGATGGCCTTCGCGGATAATATTTTCCATGGTAATCAAAATTCTAAATCCCCTTCCTTCAATTAAAGATGGACCTGAAAAAGCTGGTCAGCTGTTCTTTAACTGATTCTCGTGAACTAAGTTTAACACAAATTTTTAGCAATGGTATAGAGTTGTTGACCGATAGCTTTTTCAGCGAAAACTTTTCTTAAGAAAATTATCATTGGCAGCTTGCTGTTTTGTCTGAGGACAGCAACTGAAAGCAATTTCTGAGATTCCCTAAAAATTCCCTAAAAAAAGCCGGCTTTCCCAGGTCGGACTATTGCTTTTTTTAACAAATTCAAGTAAAGTATACTCTGTGCTAAGGCACCGCCTATCACTTGGTTTGACGAATCACCAACGTCTTACTCAGTCATGGGGAGAATATTTTAGAAAGAGGTGGAAAACATGGCAATTTCAAAAGAACGCAAAAACGAAATCATCGCTGATTACGCTCGCCATGAAGGAGATACTGGTTCACCAGAAGTACAAATCGCTGTATTAACGGAAGAAATCAATCACCTGAATGAGCATGCACGAGTTCACAAAAAAGATCACCATTCTTACCGTGGACTAATGAAAAAAGTTGGTCACCGTCGTAACTTGTTAGCTTACTTACGTAAAACTGACGTTCAACGTTACCGCGAATTAATCCAACGCTTAGGCTTACGTCGTTAATCAAAGGAAAGTGGGGTTCCAAGGGGATCTCACTTTTTTTCTGTAGGATCTACCGCCTGTTTTAAGGCGCAAAAATAAACCCCTCCAACCGCCAAGAGACCTTCTACTAACCAAATGAAAGTCTGAAAATTTTTTTAGATTTTCATTTGTTTAGTAGCGTGTCAGGGCAAGTTGGAAAAAAGGAGCAGAATATGTCAGAAAAACAAGTTTTTAAAACAAACTGGGGCGGACGCCCGCTAGAAGTTGAAATCGGACAAATGGCTAAACAAGCTAATGGAGCTGTTTTGGTTCGTTATGGCGACACAGTTGTACTAAGTGCTGCTGTAGCCTCAAAAGAAGCCAAGGATACTGATTTCTTCCCATTAACCATTAATTACGAAGAAAAAATGTATGCTGTCGGTAAAATCCCCGGCGGTTTCATCAAACGGGAAGGCCGTCCAAGCACCGATGCGACCTTGACGGCTCGTTTAATCGACCGTCCGATTCGACCAATGTTTGCTGATGGCTTCAGAAATGAAGTCCAAGTAACCAACATCGTCATGAGTGTTGAACAAGATTGCTCCCCTTCAATGGCGGCAATGTTTGGTTCATCATTGGCTTTAGCTATCTCAGATATTCCTTTTGACGGTCCAATTGCTGGTGTGGATGTCGGTCGGGTCAATGGCGAATATGTCTTAAACCCAACTGTTGAACAAGCCGAACAAACCGATATTTCCTTAACGGTTGCTGGTACTAAAAAAGCCATCAACATGGTGGAATCTGGTGCCAAAGAAGTTTCTGAAGAAGATATGTTAGGCGCTTTACTCTTTGGTTTTGCAGCAATCCAAGAATTGGTTGCTTTCCAAGAAGAAATCGTTGCAGCAGTCGGCAAAGAAAAAATGACTGTGACTTTATTAGAAGTCAATCCAGACTTGAAAAAAGAAATCTTTGCTGAATATTATCCTGTCATGAAGGAAGCGGTCTTAACCGAAGAAAAATTGGCTCGGGAAGACAATATAGAAGCCGTCAAAGAAAAAGTTAAAGAAGTTTACGGTGAAAAATATGCCAATGTTGAATTAGAAGACATTGACCAAGTACAAATCACCAAAGAAATCAAACAAATTGCCGAAGACTTAGAAAAAGATGTCGTTCGGGAATTAATTACCATTGATAAAATCCGTCCTGATGGCCGTAAATTAGACGAAATTCGTTCATTGTCTTCAGAAGTCGGTATCTTACCACGGGTCCATGGTTCAGGTTTATTCACACGGGGACAAACGCAAGCATTGTCAGCGGCGACTTTAGCGCCCCTTGGGGAACATCAAATTATTGACGGCTTAGGCGTGGAGGATTCAAAACGCTTTATCCATCATTATAATTTCCCACAATTTTCAGTTGGTTCAACTGGCCGGGCCGGTTCACCAGGTCGTCGGGAAATTGGTCACGGTGCGCTAGGTGAACGGGCCTTAGCACAAGTGATTCCAAGTGAACAAGACTTCCCTTACACAATTCGTTTAGTAGCCGAAGTCTTAGAATCAAATGGTTCTTCTTCTCAAGCAAGTATCTGTGCCGGAACCTTAGCTTTGATGGATGCTGGTGTGCCGATTAAAGCACCGGTTGCCGGAATTGCGATGGGTCTGGTATCTGATGGGGAAAATTACACCATCTTAACAGATATTCAAGGCTTAGAAGACCATTTAGGCGACATGGACTTTAAAGTGGCTGGGACTAAAGACGGTATCACCGCTTTACAAATGGATATTAAAATCCAAGGAATCACTGAACAAATTCTATCTGAAGCTTTGACACAAGCCAAAAAAGCGCGGATGGAAATTTTAGCTGAATTAACTTCAACCTTAGCAGAACCACGGAAAGAATTAAGCAAGTATGCACCTAAGATTGAAATGATTCAAATTGAACCAGCCAAAATCAAAGACGTCATCGGTAAAGGCGGCGAAACCATTAATGGTATCATCGATGAAACCGGCGTTAAAATTGATATCGATCAAGAAGGTAACGTCAGCATCGCTTCTGCGGATGCGGAAATGATTCAAAAAGCCATCAAGATCATTCAAGACTTAACCAAAGAAATTCAAGTTGGCGAAGTTTACTTAGGTAAAGTGGTCCGCATTGAAAAATTTGGCGCCTTCGTGAATTTAATCAAGGGCAAAGATGCATTAGTGCATATCTCGCAATTAGCTAACGAACGGGTTAACAAAGTGGAAGACGTTGTGAAACTTGGCGATGAAGTGCTGGTGAAAGTAACGGAAATCGACAGACAAGGCCGGGTTAATGCTTCCCGCAAAGCCATGTTAAAAGACGAGAAAAACGACGAAACAAAATAATTACCTTACAAGACTGCTGCAAGTCGGTGAAAACTGATTTGCAGCAGTTTTTTTGATTTGAAACAGAATGTATTATTTATCAAACTGGTTCCTCGCTACTTAGTGACAGTAAAAATACTGGCTGAGCCGCTACAATTATTTTAATCAAACCGGTAAAAATTTTTTTTGCCGATTTTTAAAATATCGCCAGTCGTGATAGTCAAAGATAAATCTTCAAGATCTAACAAGTGTTGATTCAAATGGACGCCGTTTTGCTGCAATAGGCGACGAAAGGCACTTTTACTGACAATAATTTTCTTTTCAATTAATAGTGGTAGTAAATTTTCCAAAGTTGTCGCCTGCTGAAGCTCAATCAGCGGCATATCTTCTGGCATAGCTCCCTGCTGAAAAACTTTTTTGAATTCTCGCGCCGCCGCATCTGCCAGAGGGCGGCCGTGGTATAAGGTGGTAATTTCGAGAGCTAATTCCAGCTTAATATCCCGAGGATTTTCGCCAGCCGACAGCCGTTGAGATAGTTCACTTATCTGCTGAGGATGCAGATCTGTCGCTAATTCAAAGTATTTGATAATTAAATTGTCTGGCACCTCCATGACTTTTTTGAACATAATCCGCGGGGCTTCGTTGACGCCGATGTAATTATTTAAACTCTTGCTCATCTTATTAACACCATCTAAGCCTTCTAGTAGCGGCATAAAAATGGCGACCTGTTTCGCTAAATTTTGCTGTTGCTGTAATTGCCGTCCCATCAAAATATTAAAAGTTTGATCGGTGCCGCCTAATTCAATATCAGCTGAAATGGCCACAGAATCTTGAGCCTGCATCAAGGGGTAGAAAAATTCATGCAACCCAATCGACACTTGGTTACGGTAGCGTGTTTGAAAATCATCCCGTTCTAACATGCGGGAAATGGTTGTGCTGCTAGCCAAACGCAGCACCTCAGCGAAATTCATTTTAGCCAGCCACTCACTGTTAAAACGGACGGAGGTTTTTTGTGAATCTAAAATCTTGGTCAGCTGCGCAACGTAGGTTTTGGCATTTGCTTGAACTTGCTGGGCTGATAATTGCTGGCGACCTTGAGTTTTTCCAGTCGGGTCGCCGATTTGGCCGGTGAAATCACCAATGATTAAGACAACGTGATGGCCCAAGTCTTGCAGCTGTTTCATCTTCCGTAGCACCACGGCATGCCCCAAATGAATATCAGGGGCAGAAGGGTCTAGCCCTAATTTGATAATCAATGGTGTTTTGGTAACAATAGAGCTTTGTAGTTTTTCTAATAAATCCGCCTCTGAAATAATTTCCTGCGCACCTTTTTTAATCATGACCAATTGTTCTTCTGCTTGCATTTTACCCACTCCTTTTTTAATAAAAAAAAACGCCCTTCAGCTTATTCAGCTAAAGGACGTCCAACAGACGTGTTACCACCTAAATTCAGAAATTGCTCAGACAATTTCCCTCAACAAGTACCTCTGATACTTGTGCGTTTTTAACGGACGCAAGCCCGATTCCCCTACTAAAAATTCAGGTGACAGCTCAAAGATGTATTCCTAAAAGTTTTCTTTGCGCCTCTCATCAGCCGGCTGCTTTCTGTAAAATACCACTTAAAGTACTCGTTCTTCTCAACACTTGTGTATGAAATTATCAGCAGTTTAGCATTTGTGCTTTCAGCTTGTCAAGCTTTCTTGGAGGTTTCTACCATAATCCCGGCTCGGCTGTGACCAAAATTTCTTCTTTAGAAAACGGGTGGGGCATTTTAAGCTGATAGGCGTGAAGAGATAGCCGGTGCTTACGACTACCGGGATTATACAAAGGATCGCCGACCAGTGGATGGCCGATACTTAATAAATGCACGCGAATCTGATGAGTGCGGCCAGTCTCCAGCTGGCAAATTATCTTAGAGGTTGCGCCGCTTTTGACGACATGCACATGGGTGATGGCTGCTTGGCCATTCTTAGGATCGATAATTCGCTTGCGGCGGTCATGACGGTCACGGCCGATTTTTTTGGCAATCGTCAGATCCTCTTTCAGCTGACCTTTAACGATTGCTTGATAAAACCGCTGAATTTGTTTACTTTCCAAGAGACGACCTAAAATCGGCAGCACCAACGGATTTTTGGCAAAGACGATACAGCCGCTAGTTTCTTTGTCCAAACGATGCACGACAAACGGCTGAGTTCCTGTTGGTTTTAGATAGGCGGCCAAGTGGTTTAATAGAGTATCATTTTCCGTCGGCTGATTGGGATGAGTTTTAATACCAGCCGGTTTATTGACAACGATAACATGCTCGTCTTCAAAGAGAACGTTAACCAATGCGGGATTGCCCAGTGCAATTGCTTGATGCTGATAATCCTCAGCCTCCAAGACTAGCGTAATCTGATCGCCGCCGTGAACAATTTGGTGAAACATAGCAGTCTGCTTGTTGACCGCAATATTTTTACGAATTCGTAAAAAATGGCGGACTTTTCGTGGGACCAGCCATTCTTCTTCCAAAAGCTGGCGTAGCGTGATTTCCGGATGATTTTTTGGCAAGGTGATTGTATATTCCATGGGAGCTCCTTAAAATTTATCAGATATTTAATAGTTTTGTAGGATATTCCTTACATTTATCCTCTATAATCAGAGGGCTATCCTAAAATTTTAGAACAGTTAGACTTATGGTAAACTATATAGCATATTTTACAATTTTTATTGGAAACGGAGTAGCCTTAAATGGATTTTCAAGGAATTTTAAAAAAAATCGGCGAAGGGTTTAAAAAGTTTTGGCACTGGCTTAAGCCATATCTATCAAGATTTCATCAAGCCCGTAAGCGGATTTGGAAAAAATATCACATCAATAAAATTATTATTTTATTATCCTTAGTAGCAGTTTTAGTTACTAGCATTTATCTTTATACAGTTGCTAAATCAGTCGATGTAGCCGATTTGGAATCAAATTTGCGGGCCTCCACCGTAGTTTATGACAAAGATGGGGAAGAAGCGGGCTCTTTGACAGGAACTTTCGGTCAGAAAGGTACCTACACGGATTTGGCGAATATTTCAACTTATATTCAACAGGCGGTGATTGCCACAGAGGATAAAACCTTTTATAGTCATAATGGCTTCAGTATTAAGGGGATTTTACGGGCGGCCTTTAACTCGCTGCGATCAGGTTCGATTGCCGGTGGTGGGAGTACCATCACCCAGCAATTAGCTAAAAATGCCTTTTTAACCCAAGATCAAACCTTGACCCGGAAAGCCAAAGAATTATTTATGGCGATTGAAATTGAGAAAAAATACTCTAAAGATCAAATTTTAGAAATGTATCTGAATAATGGTTATTTTGGAAATGGCGTTTGGGGCGTTGAAGATGCAGCTCAGAAATATTTTGGTGTTAGCGCTAGTGAAGTCACCATCAGCGAAGCGGCCATGCTGGCTGGCATGCTGAAGGGACCGAGCATTTACAATCCAATCGATAATCCAGAAAATGCCAACAATCGGAAAAGCACGGTGCTTTCTTTGATGCTGGAGGATGCCGTTATTACACAAGAGCAATATGATGCTGAAAACAGCGTCGATATTACAACATTGCTTTATGATAATTATGAAGCCAAAGATGACTACAGCTATCCCTATTATTTTGATGCAGTTATCAATGAAATCACCAATGAATATGGTATTGATGAGGAAGATTTGTTACAGGATGGTTATCAGATTTATACAGCCTTAGATCAAAATCAGCAAACTGCCATGCAGACAGTTTTTGAAAATGATTATCTCTTCCCGGATGCGGCAGCAGATGGGCAAATCGTTCAATCCGGCTCAGTTGCCGTTGACCCTAATACCGGTGGTGTAACAGCCTTGGTGGGGGGCAGAGGCGATTATACCCTGAGGGGCTTTAACTATGCCACTCAGACACAACGCGCACCGGGCTCCACTTTAAAACCAATTAGTGTTTATACGGCTGCCTTAGAGGCGGGTTACACGCCAAGCAGTATTTTACAGGATACGGCACTGGATTATTATGATGTTAAGAACTATGATGGCACCTATTCCGGTGAAGTCCCCATGTATCAGGCAGTTGCCCAAAGTTTAAATAGTCCGGCTGTCTGGCTGCTAAATGAAATTGGTGTCGATGTCGGCTATGCCGAAACGCAAAAATTTGGCATTCCACTGGCAGAATCAGATGCTTATTATGGTCTCGCCCTAGGTGGCTTGGAAAAGGGTGTGTCTCCGCAACAGATGGCTGAAGCTTATGCGGTCTTTGCCAATGGCGGCACCTTGTATGACACTCATCTAGTTACTAGAATTGTGGATTCTAGCGGCGCCGTGATTGTCGACAACACAGATCAAAGTGGCTCGAAAGTGACCAGCAGTGATGTCACGGATGCTATGACGAGTATGCTATTAGGAGTCTTTTCAAATGGGACAGGTTCAAGAGCCAATCCTAGCGGGTATACGCTGGCAGGGAAAACTGGTACTCAAGAAGCCAGTTTCTCAGATACAGCAAATAGTGACCAATGGATTGTCGGTTATACGCCTAATATCGTTGTCGCAACTTGGATTGGTTTTCCGACGACGGATGAAAGCCATTATCTTGAAGGCTCCAGCAGTACTGGAGTCGCGCCGGTCTTCAAGGCGCAGACGGAAGCTATTTTACCTTATGTGGAATCGGCCAGCTTTGATGTTGTTGACGCCTATTTGACAGATGGTCAAGTTGTCTCTACAGAGGATTACAATGATACAAGTGACAGCAGTGACTCCAGCTCTGATAGCAGTAGTAGCTGGTCAGATTCATTGAGTGGTGTTGGCGACAGCTTGAAGGAAATTGGTGGTCAGATAAAAGATGGCTTTGACAACCTTGTCGGCGGTGCCAGCGACTGGTGGAATTCAATTACCGGAGATTAATTTTGCCTATCAAAAGGTGGATTTCATGTTACAATAAAAGATATCAAGAAAAGGAGCTTATCCAAATGTCTAATATTTACGATAGTGCCAATCAAATCGAACAAGAAATCAGAACTTTACCTGAATTTAAAGCCCTACAGGAAGCTTTTGAAGCAGTTAAAGCTGACAGTGAAGCGTATCAAGTTTTCCAAGATTTCCAAGCATTGCAAATGCAATTACAAGAAAAAAGCATGCAAGGTCAAGAAATCACCGATGAAGATGCTACTAACGCACAGGAAATGGCAGCGAAAGTTCAAGCTGCACCATTAATTAATACTATGATGGAAAAGGAACAAGCCTTCAGCACAATTATGAATGACTTAAACCGCATCATCATGACGCCAGTACGGGAAATGTATCAAGGATAATTAAGTTAAAACTAAAGAGCTTCTCCGCCGATAAAATTATAGAGGTAAGTAATTGACCTTTAGAGTTTTCAGTCGCGATAGAGGCTCTTTTTTGTATTTTGGAAAATGAAAAAACCGAAGCTCTCTTAGAAAACCAAGTGCAGATTGCTAAAAATGAACAATTTGCTAAAGGCCGACTAGTGAGAGCTTCGGTTTTATTTATTTGCAATTGATAGGAAGGCTACGGTTAAGCGTAGGCCACGACAATTAAATTAACAGTATCATTGACACAAGCCTGCAGAGTAATTCTTTCACCGCCACCGCTTCCGGTAATGGTGCTCCAGTAATTAACACCGTCGCTAATACCGACAGCAGAATCATCGACTTGGAAAATTGAAGAGACTGTATAAGTGGTTGGTGTGCCGTTGCTGTCAGTGACAACAATCTGACTGCCAGAACCTAAACTGAAAATTGCTGAGAAAATACCAGGGTTATGGCCAATAAAATGTGTGTTTAAGCCATCTGTACCAGATTGAACAGCTGCACCTCCCCAAGTTGAAATCGTTCCGTTGGGATTGCTGTCAATAATGCTTTGACCGCTGCCTTGGCCGCCATTTTGGTAAGGGATGGCAGTGCCAGCAAGGTACATGGTCATTGCTGAATATGATGAAGTTGCTGAAACATTGGTCGATGTACTACTGCCTTGAGCAGCACTACTAGAATCGCTGGCTGCTGATGAATTATCAGCAGTTGTAGTAGATGAACTTGCAGCCGTTGTATCTTGGCTGACTGTTTGTGCAACTGCTTCAGGTTGAACAACTTCATTGACTGTGACTGTTTTAGTAGCTGTTCCAGTATTGCCAGCTTTATCAGTGACACTCAATTTAACTTCATAAGTGCCGGGTGTTTGGGTATCAACTGTACCTTCTGTTTGAATTTGATCTGTTACATCTTTATCAACATTATCTTTGGCGGTTACACCATCTAAAATATTTAAATCGGTTCCTTCATCAATTGTTACATCTTCAGTCGTAATTACCGGTGCAACATTATCTGTGAGAGAATCACCAGCTTCGGGAACATTTTCGATTAATTGAATTGAATCTTCTGTACTGTCAGCAGCCAGTTGATTAGCTAAGTCAACACTGCTTAAAGTTTCTGCATCTGCAACGTCTGCAGGAGTTAGTGATTGGTATGCCAAGGCACCACCTGAGACAAATACCGCACCAGCAACTAAAATTCCTACAACCATCAACTTTTTATTCGTATCTTTCATTTTTGGGTCCTCCAAATTTTTATTGGCGGATTCCATTTATCGATAAATCAAATCTACACCCATAGTATAGAGCCGATTCAGTAAAAGCTGTAGTTCCGGAATCGGTTTTGAAATAACAAAAGTGAAAAACCTTATGGCTCTCAAGGGTTTCCCGTTCAATTTCAAGAATTTTTCTGCATATATAAAAAAAGACAGATAAAATAACGTTCTCAGAATTTTTCGGAGGGGTAAAAAGTGAATGATTCCTTGAGTCGTCTGACTTGACAAGGGTTTTTGGAACTCATAAAAACATTTACATTTTTTCTTGAAAATAAAAAAATAGCACAAAAAAATTCTTCAAATTTTTCTAAATTTAGAAAAATTTGAAGAATTAAATAACTGTCACGAAATTTATTTCGCAGGCAATTTTTGGTTAAGGATTTTCTTGGTCATGATGATGGTTATGAAATGAAGTGCTGACTTTGTTTAAAATGTAAAGGACAATCACTAGTAGGAGAATTGAAATCGATAAGAGCAGAGTTTGCTCGGCTTCTCCATGGATTACCAGCAGCTGTCTTAAAATCGCAGTCAAGCTGATTAAGATCAAATAGCGAATCGGAATGTGATGACCTTCTTGAATATAGCGGACAATCATCATCACAAATTCAAACAACATAAAGAAGGAAGTAATCTCCGACATGATAATTGTAAAGTTGTCTGAATTGACAGGTTCAAAGATAAAACGCCACAAATCTAACAGATAGCGGGCCATAAAGATTAAAACGATAATGGCTAAGATTCCTAAAACAACATCTAAAATAATATTTAGAATTTTCTTTAATTCATGGTAACGGGTTTCATTCATATTTTCGGCTCCTTTTGTTTAATTTTACCATAAGAAAAACTTTTTGTTTTTGGATTTATCTTTTTTGCCGCCAAAAGGACATAAAAAGGACAGCAACTTTCTCTAGAAGAGATGGGTTGCTGTCCTTTTTGGGGTGGGCAATGGGGTAGTAAAAGCCGGCAATTTTACATATCTTTAATGGAAGAAATAGCTTTGCGAACCTTAGAAATAGATTCTTGGGCTGCTTCTGTCTTGGAAAACATCAAGATGACATAAAGCGAGTCCATGATACTCAGCTGAGAAATCCGCGAAGCCAATGCCTCAGAGCGGAATTCAGTTTCCTCAGAGATTGCGATAAAGACGACATCACCAAAGGCCGCTAAGGGTGAGCGGGCATAGCTGGTTAACACGATGATTTTGGCGCCAGTTTCTTTAATTAGTTTTGCAATGCGAATGGTTTCCTTTGATTTTCCAGTATGTGAAATCAAAATGGCACAATCATCTTTTGTCATCAAAGAAGCTTCCATTAATTGAATATGATAATCCGTGCTGTGGAAGACTGTTGCCGGCGAACGTAGAAACTTATGATAGGCATCAGTGGCGACAATTTCTGAGCCCCCCACACCAAAAAAGTATAAACGTTGGGCATTGTTGATATAGCTGACAGCTTTATCCAAATCCTCCTCAGTTAGGAGCTTTCTCGTGTCTGTTAGCGTTGAGATATTGGAGTCAAAGACTTTTTGAGCCTTTGTCAGATTGCTATCGTCTTTTTGAATATTTTCGTGAATAGAGATTGCCGGAAAATCTTTTTCTTGAGTTAAAAGAGCCATTTTGAAATCTTTGAAGCCATTATAACCGAGCTTTTTTGTAAACTGGAAAAAAGTCGAGTCAGCAATCGCCAGCTGATTGGCAATATCACTAATAGAACTGTGGCTGACCTGCAGGGGATTTTCTAAAATAAAATCGGCTATCCTTTGTTCTTTGGGACTAAAACTATCGTACATTGTCTTAATTTGTAAACGAATGGAGACAGTCATCTGGTACCCTCCTTTACGTTTTTCGGGTTCAGTTGTTTCTAAAGTAAAGATACAGCGTTTGCAAAAAAAAATCAACAAAAAATATTTTTTATTTTTACCTTTACAAAAAAATATTTTTTTGTATAATGAAATTATAAAGATTGGAGGCGCTAACATGGAAGTTGGGGTTGTCGGTTTGGGAAAGATGGGCTTAAATCTTGCCTACAACTTAAAAGATCATGGTTATGATGTCAAAGGGATGGATGTTTCGGTTGAAGCGGTGAAAGCAGCAAAAGAGAAAGGAATTACTATTTTTTCTGAAGCGGCGGATTTGGTTGCATCCTTTAATGAACGACGGATTATCTGGTTGATGTTGCCAGCAGGGGAGATTACCGAAAATGTTTTAGATGTTTTCTTTCCATTGTTAAATGAAAACGATATCGTAATCGAAGGCGGCAATTCGAATTACAAAGATTCAATTCGACGAGCTGCCAAATTTGCTGAGAAACAGATCAGCTATTTTGACTGCGGGACTTCAGGCGGGATTTCTGGTGCCCGTCAAGATGCTTGTCTGATGATTGGCGGAGACCAAGAAGTTTTTTCGACTATTGAACAAATTTTTCAAGACCTGGCAGTGGAGAAGGGCTATTTATATGCTGGCGCTTCAGGCAGTGGTCATTTTCTGAAAATGGTCCATAACGGGATTGAATACGGCATGATGCAAGCGATTGGCGAAGGCTTTCAACTGGTAGAGCAAAGTGATTACAATTTTGATTTAGCCGATGTTGCCCAAGTGTGGAATCATGGTTCAGTTGTTCGTAGCTGGTTGATGGAAATCGCTGAAGCGCAATTTAGAGAGAGCCCTAAACTGGCAGATTACCGTGGAGTAGTTGCGGCGTCAGGTGAAGCCAAATGGACGGTAGAAACGGCCCTTGAAATGGAGGTGCCGGTACCGACAATTGCTTTAAGTTTGTTTATGCGGAACTTGTCGCAGGAAGAAGATAGTTTTTCAGCAAAAGTTGTTTCAGCTTTACGTAATGGATTTGGTGGTCATGCAGTCGTGAAAAAGGATTAGGAGGGCGTAGGGTGTCAAACTATTCAATTGCTATTGTTAATTCCAGCAGTTTTGGAAAAGTCTTTCCCCAGCATATTGCTGAATTAGAGAAGATTGGACCGGTAGAATTTTTTAATGTCGACGGTGAGATTGGTGGCAAGGAGCTTGCTGAGATTTTACAGGGCTACAATATTATTATTGCGAGTGTCACGCCATTTTTTACTCAGGAATTTTTTGATTATAAAGATGAACTTATTTTAATTACTCGGCATGGCATCGGGTATAACAATGTAGACCTAGAGGCAGCGAAAAAACATAATACCATCGTCACCATTATCCCAGCATTAGTAGAGCGGGATGCTGTCGCAGAAAATAATGTCACCAATTTATTAGCTTTGCTCCGTTGCAGTATTGAAGCTCAAAATGCTGTTCGCAAAGATCAGTGGGAGAAGCGGGCCGATTTTGTCGGTCGTGCTCTTTTCAATAAGACAGTCGGTGTAATTGGCGTCGGCAATACTGGTAGCTGCGTTGTTGAAATATTGCGTAATGGATTCCGTTGCGAGGTCTTAGCCTATGATCCTTATAAATCCCATCTGCATATTCAAAGCTACGGTGGGAAAAAAGTTGAGTTTGCTGAGCTTTTAGCGAAATCAGATATTATTTGCCTATGTGCTAATCTAACCGAAGAAAATTATCATATGATTGATACTGCTGAAATTGCTCAGATGAAGGAGCATGTGTATATTTCTAACAGTGCTCGCGGTGCTTTAGTCAGCGAAGCGGCCATTGTTGCTGGCTTAACTTCTGGTAAGATTGCTGGCTTTGCAACTGATGTGTTAGAAGAAGAGCCTGGCAGAAAGGATTATCCTTATCTAGCATTTGAAAATGTGGTCATCACGCCCCATACCTCGGCCTATACAATGGAATGTTTAGAGGAAATGGGTAATAAGTGCGTGCGGGATGTTATTGATGTGTCAAAACAGAGATTGCCGGAACGGGCGGTACAAGCTGTGAGTAAGTATCTTTTTTAAAAGGGGTGTTGTAGGGTGCTAACAGATTTAAAGGTCAAGGTTGGACCACAATTTTATCGCTATCATCAAGGAGCGCTAGATTTTGTGCCAACGGTCTTAGATGAGTTCCAAGCTCAGCGAATCCTTGTGGTACACGGGAATGTTTCTTGGGAAAAAGCTCGACCACGATTGGATTTTTTACAAAATGCAAATTATCAATTTTTCTATCATCGTTATACTGGCGAGTGTAGCTATTATGGAGCAGACTTGATTGCTGAATTGGTGGCAGCGCAGGAAATTGATTTTATCATTGGTGTTGGCGGTGGGAAACTGGCCGATTTAGTTGGTTTTTCTGCCCATCAATTAAATGTGAATTTTGGAGTGATTCCAACTTTAGCTAGTAATTGTGCACCATGGACACCACTGTCCGTCATGTATAAAGAAAGCGGTGAGTCAGAAGGCAAGTCGGAGCATTATCTTAGACAAGCGAATTTCTTGATTACTGATCCAGAATTAGTGATTGATGCACCGGTTGAATATTTTATCGCCGGGTTAGCTGATACGATTGCAAAGTGGTATGAATCTGTCAGTATCTTGGCTCAACCAGAATTGCAAAAGGAACCTTTCTTACAAGTTGCTGGTTATGTGGCGCAACTGTGTAAAGAAGCAATCATGGAAGATGGCGCTAAAGCCATAGCAGATATGCAGTCAGGTATCGTCTCAGAAGAATTTGTTCATCTTTCAGAAATTGTTTTTGCTGTCGCTGGTTTGGTGGGAGGCTTAGGCGATAAATACGCCCGCAATGCCGCTGCCCATGCAATGCATGATGCTATCAGTAAATATCTGCCAAAAAGTCATCACTTTCTCCATGGGGAAAAAGTGGCTTACGGAATTTTTTATCAGATGGCACTGGAAAACAAGTGGTCAGAAATTGATGATTTAATGCCATTTTATCAAGAGTTAAACTTGCCGATTTCTCTACATCAAATGGAAATCTTTCCAGAGGATCCTCAAGTGATTACTGAAATTGTTGATTTTATTGATTCAAAAGAAAAAGTCCACTTGATTCCGATTCCAATTACCAAGGACTTATTACGGGATGCAATTTATCAATTAGAAGATTATTTTAAATAAGGTTTAGAGGAGGATAAAATGAATACATTAACTGTAGTTCAAAGTTTACTGATTGCCCTATGGGTTGCCGCTGTCATGTCAAGATGGCTAGGTGGTGGGGCGACTTTAACCCTGCGTTTCTCACCTTTAATGACCGGTTTGGTCGTAGGGATTATTATGGGAGATGTCGCACAGGCGATGATTGTTACTGCCGCTTTACAGATGATTTATATGGGAGTTTTCTCACCAGGGGGTTCGATGCCGGCAGAGCCGTCAATTGCCGCAGCGATTGCCGTACCGGTAGCTCTTTTAGGGGATTTACAACCGGAGGCAGCGATTGCTGTTGCCGTTCCAGTTGGTTTGTTAGGAAGCTATTTGTATCAATTCCGTTTCTTCATCAATACTTTCTTAGGTAAGTATACGGATAAAGCAGTGGAAGACTTAAATCCAAAAGCAATTGCTCGTTCTATCATCTGGTATCCGACGATTGCTTCCTTTATTCTGTTTGTACCTTTAGTCTTTATTGCTTTGTACTTTGGCGCACCAGTTATTGCCGATGTTATCAATGCTTTAGAAGGAACCGTTGTGATTCACATTTTAGAAGTAGTCGGTGGCGGTTTAGCTGCTATCGGGATTGCGACAACTGTTTATGTTATCGGTCGTAAAGACTTTATGGTGTTCTTCTTCTTGGCATACTTTATGAGTGTTGTCTTGGCTTCATTAGAAATCACGATGGTAACTTATGCAATCTTCGGCGTTTTAATTGCCTTAATCTTTGTCCAATCGCAAAAGGGCGGTAAAAATAAAGCCGTAGCTAGTGCTAGCAGCGATAATGGCGGATCAAGTAGTGATTTTGATGACGACGATGATTACGATGACGGGTTCTAAACCAGAGGAGGAGCGAAAAACATGGCAGAAGAAGTAACGACTAAAACTAATTTAGCACCAGAGGATATAACTAAAAAAGATGTGACGAAAGCCTACTTAAGATGGCATTTCGCCAATGAAATTCCTCATTCATTCGAACGCTATCTAGCACCATCTCTACTTTATGCGATGATGCCGATTTTAAGAAAACTCTATAAAAATGATGATTCACTAAAGGCCGCTTATAAACGGCAGCTATTGTTCTTCAATACTCAGCTGAGTTGGGGTGGGGGCGTTATCACCGGTCTGATGTCATCAATGGAACAACAACGGGCTGAAGAGGAATATGAAGAAAAAGAAGTCATGATGCAAGATGATTTAATGTACAATACCAAAGCTGGTCTGATGGGCGCTTTAGCTGGTATTGGGGATGCGATTGACTCAGGAACAGTCCAATATATCTTTATCGCTATTGCTGTCCCTTGGGCTCAACAAGGAAGTGCTCTAGGTGCACTCTTCCCGTTTGTCTGTTTTGCGATTTATCAAGCAGTGTTAGGTGTTTTCTTTGCACGGCAGGCCTTCAGTATGGGCCGCAATGCTTCAGGATTGATGCAAAGTACCGGTGTTCAAACAGCGATTGAAACCCTTTCTGTACTTGGTTTGTTTATGATGGGAGTCTTAGCTGGTAACTATGTCAAAGTTTCATCGACATTACAGTTTGCGATTTCAGGCCGAGAGTTTATTGTTCAGGATATTCTCGATCAGATTGTCCCTGGGATTTTACCACTGGCAGTCGTAATGGGTGTATACTGGTATTACACGAAAAAAGGTCTCAATGTAACGAAAGCCCTGTTATGGCTGACAGCAATTTTAATTGTCTTGGCTGGTATCGGAATACTATAAAAATTAAGGAAGTGGTTCTAAGATGGGAAAAATTAATTTAGCACGGGTCGATGAACGTTTAATTCATGGTCAAGTGATGGTGACTCTTTCACAAAAAAGCGGTGTCAATTCAATCTTCGTTGTGGATGAAGTAGTTGCGAAAGATAAATTTATGCGGGACTTGTATAAAAATGCCGGTAGTCGAACTGGACAAAAAACAATTGTCATCACCCCCGAAAAAGCCAAATTCTATTGGGATGAATATGAATTCAAAGATTATAATTGTATCTTGATTGTGAAAACGGTCAGCACAATTTATGATTTGGTGAAACATGGTATTCCAATGGAGGAATTAAATATTGGTGGGATTGCCCAAAAGGACCCGGACAAAGATTTATTAGTGACCAAATCAGTTTATCTGAATAAAGAGGATGCAGAACGCTTGAAGGATTTGAATGAAAATTACGGCGTTAAAGATATCTATTTCCAAGCAACACCTTCAGCACCAAAATCCAGTCTGCAAGATGTTTTGAAACAATTTAATTTATAGGAAAATAAACTTGGCTGTGCCATTGACTAAGCTGATTTGCTGATAGTGCAAATCGGCAGGGGATGTCACAGCCTTCTCTTTAAAGAGTGGAAATGATGGGTGATAACATGTTTACAGGTGAAGAATTTAAGGATTGGTTATTTCGCTACCAATATGTGATGCGGGTTAGGCGGACAGATCGCAGTAAAAAACGATTTATTTCTGCCTTGGTGGCAGATATCGCCAAATTTCGCCAAGATATTCAAGTGGTGGAGTACAATGCAACAAAGAAAAATGCTTCCCGCAATATTTATGTTGGAGATATTGAAAAGGCCGATAAAATAATTTGCAGCTATTATGATACACCGCCGCAAAGCTTTGGTGGCTATCGTTTCTTTAATTCACAACAGCAAGGAAAAAAGACGTTGCAGTTTATCCTTGCCTCGACTTTATTGATGGTGGCAGTCGGCATTGGCGGTACGCTACTTTATATGAATATGGTCACCAGCCCCTTTGATATTTCTTCACCGATAACATTATTGGCTATTGTGATTTTTGGAATTTATTTTTATGGTCTTGGCAAAGTGACCCAAGGGCTTTCACGACGAAATAACTTGATTCGGAATACTTCGTCGGTCTTGTTTTTGTTGTCCATGGCCAAGGAGATGACTGATAAGAAGACAGCTTTCGCTTTTATTGACGAAGGTAGTTATGGGGAAGTCGGACTAGAGGTCTTGCGGCAAAGTAGCAATCCGCGGGCACAGCTTTTCTACTTAGATTGTATTGGAGCTTCGGCGCCATTGCATTTTATCGGTCAAAATATATCGCAAAAAACATTGGAAGCCGCCCAAATTGATTATGAAATAAAGAGCAGTCAGGTGAATTACATCTTTGCTGCTGACGGAGAGCCAGCGGAATATCAGCTGTCTCCAGAAAAATTGAATCAGAAAACCTTAAATGTAGAAAATCTAGAAAAAGTTAGGAAATTGTTAGCAGATAAGTAAGACCTAGTATATGAGGAGGATGTTCAATGTTAGGAATTGTAATTGCCACCCACGGCACGTTAAGCGATGGGTTGAAGGATTCAGCAGAAGTCATTATTGGCGCGACTAATAACATCGCGACTGTCAATCTAAACCAAGGCGATGATGTGCAAGCTTTAGGAGAAAAAATTAAAGCGGCGGTTCTGTCAGTGAATCAAGGAGATGGGGTCATTATTTTGACCGACTTAGTAAGTGCTAGTCCATACAACCAATCCGTTTTAATTGCGAGTGGTTTGGATAAGGAATTACAGGATGCTGTGTATATTATCGGCGGAGTGAATTTACCGATGTTGATTGAAACGATTAATCATCAATTGCTGGGAACGGATATTGCAGAAGTTGGACAAGCGGTTCTAGATCAAGGGACAGCAGGTTTAAACTTGTGGCATATATCACAAGTGGCTGATGATGACGACGAGGACGATGATTTTTAAAAAGGAGGACAGCAGATGAAATGGGGATTTAGATGGTACGGTGAAGGAGATTCCATTCCTTTAGCCAATGTAAGACAAATTCCGGGAATTAATGGCATTGTCGGTACGTTACTCAATAAAATGCCAGGGGATGTCTGGGAAGTAAGTGAAATTCAGGCTTTAAAAGATTCGATTGAGGCTGGGAATTTAGAATTATTAGGTATTGAAAGTGTCGCAATTCACGATGCTATCAAGGCAGGCACAGATGAACGGGACAAATACATCGACAATTATATTCAAACGATTAAAAATTTGTCTAAATGTGATGTTCATATGATTTGTTACAGCTTCAAGCCCATTTTTGGTTGGGCCAAAACTAATTTGTTCTACGAAAATGAAGATGGCAGTTTTTCTTTGATGTACGATCAATCAGTTGTAGACAATATGCAGCCAAGTGAAATGTATCAATTGATTCACAGCCAATCTCGAGGCTTCAAACTGCCGGGCTGGGAAGAAGAACGCTTGAATAAGTTCAACAGCTTGGTGGAGATTTACGAAGGCGTCACTGAAGAAATTTTATTTGACAACCTTGCTTATTTCTTAAAGAAAATCATTCCGGTTTGCGAGGAGATGGACGTCAAAATGGCGATTCATCCGGATGATCCACCATGGGAAATTTTTGATTTTCCACGGATTACCAAAAACCTCACCGACTTGAAAAAAATCTTAAGCATCGTCGATTCACCTTATAATGGAATTACTATGTGTACCGGTTCATTGGGAGCTGATCCTGATAATGATTTAGTTGAAATGATTCACGAAGTCGGTCAGCGGATTAATTTTGTCCACTTCCGGAATGTAAAATTCTTAGGGGAGCGTAAATTTGAAGAATCAGCTCATCTTTCAACAGAGGGTTCTTTGGATATGTATGCGCTGATGAAGGCTTTAGTGGATGTCGGCTTTGATGGCGTGATTCGGCCAGACCACGGCCGCACAGTCTGGGGCGAGGTGGCAATGCCAGGGTATGGACTTTACGACCGGGCGATGGGCATCACCTACATGCAAGGATTACACGAAGCAGTTAGCAAAAGTTCAAAATAAATTTGCGGGAAAAGAGGCTTTTCTGATGTTAGCAGATATGAATCACCAACTGTATCAGCAAATTGCTGAAACTAAATTATTGCCGTTGTACACAGCAACAGATTTATCGTATTTAGATAAATTAGAAGAAATTTTAGTTGCCAATGATATCAAATTTATCGAAGTGACCTTCCGCAGTAGCTTGGCTGCCGCCGCAATTGAAAAATTGGCGGCTTCCGGAAAATTAATTGTCGGAGCCGGCACGGTGCGGACACTGGAGCAGGCTCAACAGGCAGTTGAAAATGGTGCTCAATTTATCGTTTCGCCGGCAGTTGTGCCAGCAGTGATTGAGTACAGCATCCAACAAGGCATTCCCATTTTTCCGGGGACTGCTACTCCCGGTGATATTCAGCGGGCAACTGAATATGGCATTAAAGTCGTGAAATTCTTCCCAGCCGATATTTACGGTGGCTTAAAGGCCATCAAAGCATTGCGGGGACCTTTTTACGATGTGGAATTTTTACCGACAGGCGGTATCAATGATACCAATTACTTGGAATATTTAGCAACTGAAGGCATCATTGCTGTGGGCGGCTCCTTTATTATTTCAGAGGAAGCCATTAAAAAAGACAATGGTGTCAGTGCAAACAAAGTACTGGCAGAGTTAATAAAGGGCATTAAGCAATAAAAAATTTATGAGATATCCCATAAGTTCACGAAGGAATTAAGTTTTGATTTTAGCTGTTTTCTTTTTATAGAAGACAGCACATAGTCAGGCGGAGATTCTGCATGGGCCTATGGGATTTTTTTATTAAGGGGGCAACAACTTGGCTAAATTAAAATTGTTTATTTTTGATATGGATGGTCTGATGTTTGAGACTGGGCGCTTAGCATACCGAGCGTATTTGAAATCTGCGGAGGAATTTGATTATGAGATGACGCATAATGTGTACTATTATTTAACAGGGAAAACAGAGGCGGCTATTTTTGCAGGTATGAAGGATCTTTATGGTGAAGAGCAGCCAACAGATAGCTGGCGGGAGGCAATGGGGCATTATAAGGACCAGATTTTTGCTGCCGAACAGCGGGTATTCAAGAAAAAAGGATTAGTGGAATTGATGGAATTTGCCAAAGAACAGCAAATTTTGCTAGCGGTCGCCTCTTCTAATACGGAGGAAAAAATTCGGACCTATTTAGCATTAGAGGATGTTGAAAAATATGTTGATTTTATCATCACTGGTGACGATGTCAGCAAGGGGAAACCAGATCCGGAAATATTTTTAGCGGCGGTTCAAAAGGCGGGGGTAGAAAAAGAGCAAGCGGTTATTTTTGAAGACTCCCGGGCGGGGATTCAAGCTGCCAATAATGCGGGGATTTCTGTGATCCTGGTTGAAGATGATATTACGGATTTGCCAGTGCGCAAAAACGGCACGCCTTTAATAAAAGATTTGAGTCAATTTCGAGAAAGTCCGACAACTGCGGATTTTCAATTTGTCGATTTACTGGCGGCCAAAAATTTTTTGGCAGAAAAAAACCTAGAGCTCAACTAACCAAACTAACTGCAACTTCAATTTAGTAAAATAAAAAAATTTGAAAAAAGCTATCGAATTTCTTTTTAAGACAATACCGCTTATTAAGTGGTTGTCTAAAACAGTCTTCTTTCAAAACTTTGTTTGCTAATCAATTGAAGAGGCAGTTTTTTTATGGGAACAAATTTTCGCCTTTTTGCTGAATTTGCCAGCAAAGAATGATAAAATTAACAAAAGTAAAAAAGGAGGGCCTTATGCGACTTTTACATATAGCGGATTTTCATTTTGATCGGGCCTTTGAAGGTCTGCCGCAAAATCAAGGGATTGATTTTACAAGTTTAGAGGGAATCAATCAACAAGTTTGGCAGAACACACTGGATATTGCCTTAAAGCGACAAGTAGACGCAGTAATTTTAGCTGGTGATACGTTTCATCAGGTCCAGTCGTCTTTAAAAATGCAGCGGCTTTTTTTTGATGGCTTGCAGCAATTGGCACAGGCAAACATTCAAATTGTGGTGATTTTTGGCAATCATGATTACTATCAAGAAAATAAATTTTGGTTTCATTTTCCCGAAGAGGCAATCGTTTTTACAGAAGAAAAGGTCAGTACAAAAATTATTCCTTTAGCCAATGGTGAAACCGTGGCTTTTTCCGGTTTTAGTTTTACTAAGCCGTGGATTGTGGAGGAAAAGGCCTTGGAATTTCCACTGCGGGAGCGGGTCGACTATCATATTGGCGTTTATCATGGGGAAATTGGCAATCAAAATCGCTATGCACCGTTTCAAGTCGGCCAGTTGGCGGAAAAAGGCTATGATTATTGGGCTTTGGGGCACATTCATAAAGGTCAACAGGTTTTTGAGCGGGGCTATTACGCCGGCACGCCTCAAGGACATAATCAAAAAGAAAATAGTGGGACTGGCGTTTTATTAGTTGATATTAAGGGCAGTGATCTTTCAGTTGAAGCTGTTTCCGTAGCTGAAGTCGACTGGCAGACGCAGCAGATTTCCCTAAAAGATTTAAAAGAAATCGGTCAATTGGGAGCAACTTTAGTAGGCAAAATCAAGGCGGCGCTAGCGACTCAGCGGCAGACTTTTTTACGACTGAGTTTACAAGATTATGACCAATTGGGAAATGAATTTATCAAACGTGTTCAGTCAGGAGAAGCCTTAAGCTTATTAAACCAACAGCTGCAACAGGTTCATGAGCCGATTGTTGTGACTGAGATTAATTTAGAGTCTGTTGCAAGTGAAAGCGGACTGCCAATTTCTGAAGAATTATTGAATCAAGGGCTGGCGTCATATCAGGATCAGGAAATTTTTAATAATGCCCTCAAGGATTTAACGGCTAATCCAGATTTGCGGGGGATTTTGGCTGACGATTTTCAAGAGCAGGTGCTAAGGGCGACGCAAAAATTAATTAAGCTGCAGGAGTAAACATAGACTAACAGAGTATTTATGGTTAGTGATAGAAACGAGGACAAGATGGAATTAATCAAAGCAGAAATTGCCGGCTTTGGCAAATGGCAGCAAACAAATTTTGATTTTGTTAAAGGAAATCAGCTGTTTTTTGGCTTGAACGAAGAGGGCAAGTCAACTTTGTATCAATTTATTATTGTGATGCTCTTTGGCTTTCCTAATAAAGGCAAGCGTCGGCGCAGTTACGAGCCGGCAGACGGCGCCAGCTTTGGCGGGCGACTGTGGATTTCACATCCTGTTTATGGCAGCTTGCTGATTGAACGTTTCCGCGGCAAAAATCGAGGCAAAGCGACGGTTTTTAAGGAGGGAAATCGCTTTGATGAGGACTATTTAACGAAGGTTTTAAGCCCTTTGACAGAAGATAGTTTTCGCAAGGTCTTTACTTTAAATCAAGAGCAGTTGACGGATTTAAATCAGCTGCAGGAAAATGAATTGCATGAGCTGTTGACCTCCCTTGGCGCTGTCGGCAGTGCTGATATTTTTCAAACGCGTCAGCGCTTTGATAATCAGGCCCAGAGTATTTATAAACGGCGGGGACTGCGGCAGCCGCTAAACGAGAAGCTGCGGCAATTGCAACAGTTGCAAAAAAAAGTTCGAGACAAACAGGACCAAGAGGAAAGTTTTGGCCGTTTGATTCAGCAACGGGAAAAATTGCAGCAGGAGTTAAACCAGCTGACCCAAAAAAATGCCAAATTGCAAGAAGATAATCTGACCTTTGCTCAACAGGAAGCCCATTGGCCTCAATATGAGGAGTGGCAACGGCTGCAGCAGGCACACCCGCAAATTTCTGATCAGGAATTAGCATTTTTAAATGAGGAATATCAAAAATATCAGCAGCTGGCCAAACGGATTGAAGAGTTGGCAGAACAGCGAGAAAAAGCGCAGGACACCAGTAATTTAGGCAATGATTTTTATTTTTATTTAGAAAATGAAGAACAAATTCAGCAGGTTCTGCAAAAGGAACCTCAGCTGCGGGTGGTTTTGGAGCGCTTAAATCAACAGGGCAATCAAAAAGATCAAGATTTTTTAGAAAATTATCAAGCGGTTTGGGGCTGGAGTCCGCAGTTTCCGCCGCAGACCTTATCAACGGCGGAACAGGAGCGCTTTCGAAATGACTATCAACAGCTGTTATCAGAAGAACAGCAACTGCAGCTGCGCCTACAATTAGCTGATGAACAACGGGCGCAACTAGATCAAGAGGTAGAATTTTTAGAAGCAGATGAAAATCTGCAACGGCCAGCTGCAACATCTACTAAAACACTGCCGTTAGTTTTGATTGGCAGTGGTCTTGTTGCAGGGATTTTTAGTATTTTAGTTTTAAATGGTGTTGCTAGAGGCTTGGGTTTCCTTTTAGCCGGCTTACTATTAATTGGCGGTGGATATCTCGCTTTTTTCAATAAGCAAAGCCAACAAAAAGCAACTGGCCCACAGACTGGTCAAAGAAAGCTCTGGCAGGAAAAATTAGTTCAATTGGATCAAGTTCAAGGGGCGATTTTTGACTATGAGGAGCAGCTAAAGACTAATGAAATGAGCCTTAAGCAATTGCAGCAAAACTTTTCAGAGGTGATTCGCAGTCACCACTTAGGCAATCTGACTTTGGAAAACTTTTCTGAAGGCCTTCAGGATTTAACTTATTATCTGAAGGTGCTGGCGGATTTTTCTGAAGGTCAGGCAGTGTTTGAAACTGCCGAACAAGAGGCGCAGCAATTTTTCAACGAGATTCAGTTTTTAAGTCCTTGGCTGCCATTAAAAGACAGCAGCATTCCAGAAATTTTCCAGCAGATTAAAGATTTTGCCCGCCAGATGCAGATGGTCAAAGCTAGCCAAAGTCAACAGCAGATTTTATTTATTCAACAGGATTTTTTGCAGCAGACAAAATTGCAGCGGGAGAGTTTGACTCAGCTACAGCCTTTTATGGAGCGCTTCAAATTAAAACAGCCTTCTGATTTGGTGACCTTTATTGAAGCCGAAAATCAGCTGCGGGCTGCAGAAAAACGGTTAATGGAATTAGAGCCAGTGATTGCCGAGTTTTTCCCGATGGAACTGACAAAAAACGAGTTTCAATATGGGCAGATGGCTTTACGTAAGGAAATTGACGCCACCAATCAACACTCTCAAAGAGTTTTGCAGGAAGAACAGCGATTGTCGGCAGAAATTCAGCAGATGGAAGCAGATGGCCGTTTAGATGAGCTATATGCTCAGCTAGCGGGGCTGGAAACAGAGGTTCAGCAGTTAGCACTTGAGTGGAGCCAGTACAAGATTGCCGAAAATCTTTTGGGGGATTTATCGACGGAGCTCTCCAATGTCCAATTGCCAGCTTTGTTGAGTAAGGCCAGCCATTTTATCGAAATTTTGACAGAAGGGCGCTATCAGAGCATTGAGTACCAAGAGGATTTGGTCTTACGTGCACAACGGCAGACGTTTTCTTTATTTGAATTGTCCACCGGCACCCGAGATCAGGTAATGATGGCGATTCGTTTTGGCTTTTTAGCTTTAGAAAAAAATCGGCAGTTGGCTCCGATTATGATTGATGACGGTTGGCTTCACTATGATTATCGTCGCAAGCAGCAATTAGCCAAACTTTTGGCTGAATTTGGCAAGGAACAGCAAATCATCTGTTTCTCTTCTGACCGGGAAATGTTAAGCTATTATCAAGAGTTTCAACAATCGGTAAATTATTTAGGAGGAAATTCCCTTGAAAAAAATTAAACAGCTCACCTTGGATGAAGAATTTGAATCTTTTGTCTTGATTAAAGGTGCCGATGTCCGTTTGGCTAAAAATAAAAAGAAATTTATCGCTTTTACCTTCCAAGATACTTCTGGGACCATCGATGGAAAATATTGGGATGCCTCTGAAGAAGAAATTAATCGCTATACAGCTGGGAAAGTTGTTTTGCTAACTGGTAAGCGGGAAGTTTATCAGGGAAATCCCCAGGTTAAAATTTTGCATCTGCGCTTAGCGAAACCAGAGGAGCCCGCTGATCCAAGTTTGTATATGGAAAGAGCACCCCTTAAGCGGGAAGCGATGGAAGAGGAAATCAATCAGACGATTTTTGAAATCACTAACGCCCATTGGAATCGGATTGTCCGTTTCCTATTGAATAAATTTCAAAAGGAATTTTTTGAGTTTCCAGCAGCCAAACGCAATCACCACGCCTTTGCCGGTGGCTTAGCCTATCATACATTGACGATGCTACATCTAGGTAAGAGCATTGCTAAAGAATATCCAGAACTAAATGCTTCTTTGTTATATGCGGGGATTTTGCTCCATGACCTAGGTAAGGTTATGGAATTGACAGGACCGGTTGCCACGGAATATACAATTGAAGGAAATTTAGTCGGCCATTTGGTCATGGTGGACGAAGAAATCGTCAAGGCCTGCGGTCAATTAAAGATTGACGAAAAGGCAGAGGATGTAATTGTGCTGCGACATATGGTCTTGGCGCATCACGGCTTATTAGAATATGGTTCACCTGTTCGGCCGCGGATTATGGAGGCGGAAATTTTGCATCAAATTGATAATTTAGATGCTTCCATGCAAATGATGCTTTCAGCAATCCGGCAAACGGAACCGGGACAATACACCGAAAGAATTTTCGGCATGGATAACCGTAGTTTTTATGTACCAAAAACTGAATAACAGAAAAATCAAGCGACCTCTAAAAATTAGTTTTTTAAGCTAATTTCTGGGGGTCGCTTTTATTAGTTATGGCAGATGAATTTTTTCAAACTAAAAAACCAGCTTTAGCTAGAGAGCTAAGGCTGGTCAAATTTTAATTATTCAGCTGCACTACTAGATTCAGTTGTAGAAGATTCTGTAGTTGATGATTCAGTTGTAGAAGACTCAGCAGTTGAAGATTCTGCGGTTGAAGAATCTGAAGTTGCTTCAGAACTTGAACTTGTTGCAGCAGAACCACTTGTTGATGAGCTAGTTGTTGTTAAGTAGCTTGATAATAGACTTGAGAAGTCGTCGTCTTTAATTGTTACATTCGCATCTTGTAAAACTTTCGCAATGGTTTCAGTCCGGAAAGTTTGGTCAGCAGTAATTGTATCTAAGGCAACTTCCTTCAAAGTATCTTCGTATTCGCTCATATCATCGCCCTTATCAGAAGTCGCAATCATTTTCACGATATAGTAGTAAGTTGTGTAAGTAGAAGAATCAGTTACCGAAATTACACTAGATACTTGGTCATTTGCTAATTCAAAGGCCGCTGTTTTCACTTCATCAGGTACATCAGTTGAAGTAGAATCAAATGTAAAATCAATAGTGCTGTTAGTTGAATTGGCAGCAGCTAATTCTTCAAAATCGCCACCGTTGTTTAATTGGTCCACAATGCTGTTAGCAGTTTCTTCGTCAGTGACAGAAATAATTTGGGCTTCAACTTCTGGGTGGAAGCTTTCCCAAGCAGTTTCTAAATCTTCGTCAGTTACTTCAGCATTGGCCTTCAAACCAGCTTCAAAAGCTAAGTTTTGTTTTAAGGCAGCCTTATAAGTTTCTTCAGTGTAGCCGTAAGTTTCTAATTGTGAATCAAAATCGCTATAGCTGGCAGCAATTTCGTCATAACGGTCTTGCACATCATCGTCAGAGACATCGTCGCCGTATACTTCTTCAAAAACGGTAAAAATGATTAAGTTTTGTAATGTGCTAGTATTTGTGCTGCTCAATTTGATTTCATCGTAGTAATCTTCGACTGTAATCGAACCGCCTTTATACGTAGCGATTTCGTCGCTCATGCTTTCGCTGCTGCTAGAACAAGCCCCTAAAGCTAGCAAACCGACAGCGGCTAATGTAGTAAACAAAATTTTCTTTTTCATTAAATAATTGCACTCCTATAATAGTTTTTTTGCGTTTGCACAATTACTACTATACCACAATTACTAAAAAGGAAAATATCATTCACAAAAAAATAATATATGAATTTTTTTAGAAGGCGCTGTTATGTCAACAAAAAAAGGCGGAAAAGGCTTGAACTAGCCTTTCCGCTTATATTGCTCACAAGTTAGTAAATCTTCTTATTTTAATCGTTAATCATTAATAACTTCTGCTTTCTTGACTGTTTTGACAGAAGCGGTAGGCTCTTGGGGCATTCTTTTTTGAATCTTTTCCAGCTGCTCCATAATTTGCGCCACCCGTGGTTCAGCTTGAAATTGAAATTGCCGCACATCTTTTTCGATGCCGCTTTGGACAGCTGGAATAATTTCTTCAGCAGTGGCGATAGTGGTAGCCAAGGCGTCTTTAAAATTATTTAGGCTATCATTGACCTCCATCGTTAAATCAGTCATCTCATCTAGGCTGTCGCGGACTTTTCGACGGGTTTCATTGCCGCTGTTGGGAGCTAATAGTAAACCGCCGACTGCGCCGGCTGCTGCGCCGAACAATAAGCCTTTTGCAAAATTTTTTAACATTTAGTTCACCTGCTCTTGAATAGTTTGGGCAATTTTTGCCATTTCTTCAGAAGTATAGTTATCTTGATTGTTGCCAAAGTGAATCGAAAAATCATCCTGCTTGCTATAGCGGGGAATCAAATGAACATGGGAATGAAAAACCGATTGATAAGCCAGCTCTTTATTATTATTGATTAAATTAAGGCCCTGCATTTCAGGGAAGGCCTGCTCGATTGCCCGGGCAATTTTAGGTAGACGGGAAAACACAGCGGCTGCCAAAGCCTCGTCATATTCAAATAAGTCGTTCACATGTTGTTTAGGCACGACCAAAGTATGGCCTTTGGTTACTTGGGTAATATCTAAAAATGCATAGACCTGATCATCTTCATAGACTTTATAGCTGGGAATTTCCTGATTGACGATTTTACAAAAAATACAATTTTCCATCGTAAAACTCCTCCTTCAAATTGCTGGCCGCAAAGATTGGCCGGCAGCTTTTAAAAAACTAATTGCCATAACTTTATCATAAATCGCGGCAATTGAAAAATTCCTTTTTCCCGAAAAGAACTTCATCATGTATAATGGGAATAAGAAAATTGGAGGCCAAAGAAATGACGTTAAAAATTACAGACTTAACAGGCGGCTACGGCCCGATTCCTGTATTAAAAGATATTAGTTTTGAAGTAAATAATGGTGAAATGATTGGCTTAATCGGCCTTAACGGAGCCGGTAAGAGCACCACAATTAAAAATATTATCGGCTTGTTAACGCCGACCAAAGGTAAAATTGAAATCGACGGCTTGACCTTAAGAGAACAGCCGGAGGATTATCGAAAAAAAATCGGCTATATTCCTGAAACTCCGTCTCTCTATGAAGAATTGACCTTGCGGGAACATATTGAAGTAACGGCAATGGCCTATGATATTCCTCAAGAGGTGGCCTTTACCAGAGCAGAAAAATTATTGGCAACCTTTCGTTTAGAAAATAAATTGGACTGGTTTCCGGCTAATTTTTCTAAAGGGATGAAGCAAAAAGTGATGGTACTCTGTGCTTTTTTAATTGAGCCCAGCTTATATATTATTGATGAGCCTTTTTTAGGCCTTGACCCGTTAGCGATTAATGCCCTCTTAGAATTAATGGATCAGATGCGCAATGACGGAGCGGCGATTTTGATGTCAACGCATATTTTGGCAACGGCTGAAAAATATTGTGACCGGTTTGTCGTCCTCCACAATGGCGAAATTCGCGCCTTGGGGACAATGGCGGAACTGCGGCAGGAATTTAATCTGCCGGATTCCTCCCTCGATGAAATTTATGTCGCTTTAACCAAAGAAGTAGCGCAGCCTAGCGCTGGCGTTTAATGGGGGCTTAAATTTATGATGGGAGAATTTTTTTCAGTCCGTTTAGGGCGGCATCAAAAGCGGATGCTTCGCTATTTACGCTATGTGTTTAATGATCATTTTACGATTGTGCTGCTCTTTTTATTAGGCGGCTTATCCTTGTACTACTCACAGATTTTAGGCAGTGTGCCGCAGGGCTCGTGGCTAGTTTCTGTTTTTGTGGGAATTCTGTGGCTGGCAAGTTTGCACTTTGGCAGCTTGGCAACGCTAGCTCAAGAAGCCGATATGGTCTTTCTCTTACCCAAAGAACGGGCGTTAAAAAGTTATTTTGTCCGCAGTCTGCGTTATTCCTGTATTTTGCCTTTTGTTGTGCTGATCTTTATTTCCGGCTTTACGATGCCGCTATTGGTCATCAGTACTCAGCGGGGCTTGAGTAATTTCATTTGGTATCTGATTGCACTGTGGCTCTTAAAAATTTGTCAGTTAATTTTGCAGTATTACCGCTTGTTTCAACATGATCAACGGACGAATTTTAATGTCAATCTGATTTGGCTGACCTTAAGTTTAATCAGTATTTTTCTGGGGATTTTTGTCGCCCCTTGGTTAGCAGTCATCTGCGCCGGGTTAGGTGTTATGGCTTTTTGGCATTTGTATTTTAGCCGTAATCTAGAACCATTGGACTGGGAAAAAATGGTGCTCACCGAAAAAAATCGTGTCCACCGAATCTATCAGTTTATCAATCTCTTTACTGATGTGCCGGAGATTACCGGGACGGTTAAACGCCGCAAATATCTCGATCCAATTTTAAATAAAATCAGCAAAACCCATGGCAATACTTATATTTATCTGTATGCCAGACGGATGATGCGGGGGTCTGAATTTAGCGGATTGTATCTGCGTCTAGTGGTGATTGGTAGCATTTTATTAGCCTTTTTAGATGATTTCTATTTTTCTACCGGAGTGGCTATGCTATTTATTTATCTGATTGGGTTTCAGATGATTCCTCTTTACAATCAGTTTAAGTATATGATTTTGACTCACCTGTATCCTGTGTCGAAAAAACAGCAGCAAAGCGCCTTAGAAAAATTAATTTTTGGCTTATTATTGTTTGCCGCCATCGTCTTTGGGGGGATTAATTTTATTGTACTAGGAATTTCTTTAGACAGTTTGCTAGCTTTTGTCTTGTTGTTAGCAGAGGTCCTCTTGTTTGTGAAATTTTATATTCCAAGTCGAATTAAGAAGATGCAGGATTAAGACAATTCAGCGTCAATTTTTGTAAAAATAGGGAACTTAGTGATGGTCGCTCGTTTGAGGAAGTCACTGGGTTCTCTTTGCTTTTCTGTGAAAATTATAAAAACGAACATACATGTGCTTGACGGCGCTATCTGATGGAATTAAAATAATGGGTACGCGACAAAAACTGTTTGTCGGGAATTTTTTGGTTTAAAAATGTTGAACGAAGTAGGGGTAGAGGCATGGAATTTCAGCTAGAGCCTGGTTGGTCGATGTTGCCGATTAAAGGGGCAACCGGTGAAACGTATGTGGGTATCAATCAAGAAAATCGAATATTCATTAAGCGTAACACCACGCCGATGTTAGCTGCCTTGTCCAAAGAAGGCATCACTCCGAAATTAGTTTGGACTAAGCGGACCGGCTCGGGGGATGTTTTGACTGCGCAGGAATGGCTGGATGGCCACATGCTTTCAGCTGAAGAAATTGGCTCCCGCAATGATGTGATTGATGTACTGTATCATTTGCACCAATCAAAATCATTAAAGTCGATGCTAAAAAAAATCGGTGGTCAAGTCAAAAGTTCCCAAGAATTGCTCTGGGAATTTGAAGAAGAATTACCAGCGGTTTTTTATGCCAATCCTTTTTTAAAGCAGGTTAAAAGCTACTTAGAGCAAAATATTCCGGCGTTTCGCCGCAAGGATATTACGGTTGTTCACGGTGATGTTAATCACCGCAACTGGCTTGTCTGCCGTAATTATTTATATTTGGTGGATTGGGATTCTGTAATGTTTTCCGATGCTGCACTAGATATCGGCACCATTTTAGGACAATATGTGCCCTTTACTAAATGGACCCAGTGGCTGTTAACCTATGGCTTACAAGCTAATGATGAAAATTTAGAGAAAATTCACTGGTACGCTTCCCTCAGCGCAATGAATGAAATAAAGCGCCTTGTATTACAGGGACAAGAACAGCGATCTCGAGAAGTCATTTTACAATTGAAACGATTTTTTAGCGGTGATTGCGAGCTTAACCGCTAAACATTTTGAAATAAGCCTGCTAGAGTTAGCTGTGATTAAATGGCTGAAGCGGCCAACTACCTGAGCCTACGATTGTCTTGAGGTCAATCGGATGTTTAGAGTTGGCAGGTACTTTCAGCGTCACAGCTTTTTTGTTGCAAAAATTTGCTCGTAAACAAATTTTACTTGCAACTCATACTAAAAAAAGCTTGCTTGACAGCAAATTTTGAGAATTTGAAAACTATTTAAAAGAGATTTTTATGGAGGAAACAAATGAGAGTAAGACATCGGACGGGCGCTACTGAAATGGTGGCCAACGCCCCGGAATTTGTGCCAGCTAATCCAACAGAATGGAAGGGCCGCTGGCATGAACGCTTTGGCAATGATCAGCCAATCCAGATTGAGATTGGTACCGGTAAAGGCCAATTTATTTATGGAATGGCCCAGGCGCATCCAGAAATCAATTATATTGGCATTGAAATGCAGGTTAGTGTTGTTTCGATTGCTTTGGATAAACTTTTAGCAGAACCCTTGCCGAATTTGCAGCTGCTGCATGTTGATGGCTCCGCTTTGACGGAGTATTTTGCTGACGGAGAAGTGGATCAGATTTATTTAAACTTCTCAGATCCTTGGCCCAAAAAACGCCATGAAAAACGCCGCCTGACCTTTAAGACCTTTCTAGCCGTGGATCAAGAAATTTTAAAATCCGGCGGGTCAATTCATTTTAAAACCGATAATCAAGGGCTCTTTGAATATTCCCTCGCCAGTTTTTCTCAATTTGGCATGATTATCGATCAAGTCTGGTTGGATTTGCATCAAAGTGATTTTGCTGACAACATTATGACCGAGTATGAAGAAAAATTTTCAAGTCGCGGTCAGCGGATATATCGCGTGGAAGCTCATTTTCCTGAAAAATAATAAGGACCTGCTGTTGAGAAATTTTCTTAACAGCAGGTTTTTTTCGTGGCAAAAAATCTTTCCAGCGTATGTTTTATTGAGGTGAAGAAGATGGATGTCGCCAAATTTTCCGGCGAACTGATTCGCTTAGCCCAAGCGCAGGGGTGGCAGGATATTAGTTTTTATCCCGAGGAAAATCGCTACAAAATAATATACCGGAAAGCCAATCAAAGCTCGTTGTTTAAAAAGGTTGCCTTTTCTGACGGTAGTAAACTGATTAGTCGTTTTAAATATTTGGGGGAAATGGATGTCGGCGAAGAGCGGCGGGGCCAATTAGGTAGTTTCACTTATCAGCTGGAGGGTTTCCGCCAACGCCTGCGTTTAACGTCAATGGGAGATTATCGGCAACGAGAAAGTTTGGCAATCCGATTGCTTTTCCGCAGAGGGCATCAAGTTAGCCGGTATGCCCAAAAAGAACTGCCCCAGATATTGAAGCAGGCTGTCTGTGAGAGAGGTTTATATCTTTTTTGCGGTCCGGTTGGCAGCGGCAAAACGACCTTGATGTATGAAATCGCTAGTCACTTTAGCGGTCAGGTGATTACCATTGAAGACCCAGTAGAAATTGAGGAGCCTCGCTTTTTACAACTGCAAATCAATCAAAAAATCAATCAAGATTATGATGCTTTAATTGAATTATCTCTGCGCCATCATCCTGACTTACTGATTATCGGGGAAATCCGCAATCAAATAACAGCTCAAGCAGCTATTCGGGCTGCGCTTACGGGCCACTTTGTCTTTGCCACGCTTCATGCCCGTAGCCTGACCAATATTTCAACCAGAATGAATGAGCTGAGTGGAAATCCCTTTGACCTAAAGGAGTGTCTGCAGGGAATCAGCTACCAAGAAATGTACCTTCAAAAAGGAGAGCCGACAGTCGTATGCGGCTATCAATTTTACAAACAGCAGCAAATAACGCTAGATTATCCCTTTGAAAAAGCACTTGCTGATTATCATAAGGAGTGGGGAAAATGAAAGCAAAGTCCCATAAGCGGCAAAGACAAAAATTTGTGGCGCTGCTGGCGGATTTGTTAGCTCAGGGCTTTTCCATCAATGAAGCCCTCGCTTTTATGAAAAAGGGGGCCTTTTTTGAAAAGAGTTTTATTCAAGCGTTTCAAAAGCGACTGCGGCGGGGAACTGCGATTCATGAAATCTTCCGGCAAAATGGTTTTTCAGAGGAAATCGTCCTGCAAATTCGCCTCGCCAATAAATCGGGCACCTTGGCCAGCACCTTTAAAAATATCGCCAACCAGCTGACTATGCTAGAACAACAACAGCAAAAGCTGCGAAAAACATTAACCTATCCTAGTATTTTATTAAGTTTTTTACTGCTTATTCTGCTTGCCTTTCGACAAGTGATTTTGCCTCAATTGAAGGATAGCGGTCTGGTTGCTAGTGAAGATTTTGCCATTCTTTTTTTGAATTATTTCCCCCTTGGATTGTTGGGTCTGCTGCTAGTGAGTTTGATTATCTTTTTGGGAGTCCGTCGTTATTTTCAAAATAAGTCAGCCATAACAAGAGCAAAATTTATGGCTAGATTGCCCTTTATTAATAAGTATTATCGCCTGTATATTACCAGTTTTTTTGCATTGGAATGGGGCAAGCTTTTTCGTGATGGACTAGAAATGCGCCAGATTATCGATTGCATGAAAAGTGCGGAAGAAAAAAATCTGATGCAGGATTTAGCTGCCTTCTTGGAAAAGCAGATGAAAAAAGGTCAAGGCTATTTGCGGCCGCTTCAAACTCTGCCCTTTTTTACAGCTGAACTCAGCAGCATTTTGCAACGGGGCAGCCTCAAGGGCAATCTAGGGGCTGAATTAATCGTCTATAGCGAGTGGCTGTGGCAAAAGTTTTTCCAAGACGTTGAAAAACTCTTTGTCTGGCTTCAACCCTTCATATATTTATTTGTTGCTGTCCTAATCATTATTTTCTACGCTGCATTATTACTGCCAATTTATGGCAATTTGGGAGGTGGAATGTTGTGAACCAAGTGAGAAAAATTAGTCAGTTGAATCAGGGGTTTACGCTAATAGAAATGCTCATTGTGATGTTTGTCATTGGCGTGTTGATTCTGCTTTTTGCACCGAATTTAAGTAATCATAGTAAAGACATAACAAGTCGTGGCGATGAAGCAATTGTTGAAGTGGTCAAGACGCAAATTGAATTGTACAAGCTGAATAATGACGGGGTGACTCCCGATGAGCAAGAGATGGTGCCGGATTATCTAACACAAAAGCAATGGGATAAATATCAAGAGGTGATCACAAAAGGTGGCGATAAATAAAGGGTTTACCTTGATTGAAAGTCTGCTTGCACTAATCGTTGTCACGGCTTTTGTTCTCTTGCCCAGTTTGAGTTTGGCTAAATGGCAGCGAAATGTCGAAGAGAAGATTTTTTTCCAGCGTTTTGAACGGTTGATAACCGCCACTCAGCAGGCGGCAATTACCCAAAATAGTCCAACCAAGATTACAGAAGACGTGGCCCAGACAGAATTTTATTTTTGGCATAAAAATATGGACAAGGGCTCTTTAGAGGTCCAAAAGGTGCTGACGATTCCAGACAGTGTTATACCAAAGGCCGGTGTCTCAACAAAAGGCATGCTGTTTAAGGAGGCGACCGGCAATAATACCGATATGTTGAAATTCTCCTTTCAGCTTTCCGGACGGTCGACAGTGATAACCTATCAATTCCAACTAGGGAGCGGCAAATATGTTAAAAAAATCAGCTAATCAAGGCTATATCCTGTTTGAGGCCCTCATTAGTTTACTGGTGGTGGGGGTGATTATCTTTACTCTTTTGCCGCAAGTCGTTTTTCTATTTGAAAAAACGCAGACAATTAACCAATTGGTCGAGCTCTATCAAGTTTTAGATAGCGAAACTGCTCGGAATTGCCGCTTAGAACAGGTGCCAACAGCCTTAGAAAAAGAGCAAGTTGTCTATCAGATTGCTAAACAAGGAAACCAAATTAGAGCTGAGGTGGAGGGCTATGGCCAAAAAATTGAAATTTTTCGAAAATTTTAATTCTAAAGGCTTTACCTTGTTGGAGTGTCTGATTGCTTTACTGATTATCAGCGGTATTTGCTGGCTATTTTCACTGCTAGTTGGTGTGAGTCAAGGGGTATCTCAACAGTTTCCCACCAATCATCAACAGGAGTTTTATACTTTTTTATTTCAGCTGGAGCAAGAGGCCGCTCCTTTGCAGACTCTGACTGTAAGCAATCATCAGCTATCTTTTTCAGATCCTTTACCGGGGAAATATGACAAAGACCCCAGCTTCACTATTTCTTACCGAAATGAGCGGATTGACAAAACAAAGAAAAACCAAGGCACACAACCACTGCTGACAAGCGTCAAGCAGTTGACAATGACGGTATTAGAAGGGGAAATCGAATTTAAGGTGTTGTTTCAAGATGGCAAAGAGAGCCAAGGCAGTTATGTACTTAAAAAATATCAGCAAGTCAGTTAATCACGGCGGTGTCTTTTTAAGCACGATGTTGCTGGCATTTCTTTTTTGCAGTTACTTGCTGTGGTTAACTGCCGATTATCAGACCACAGTAGCAGATTTTCAAAATATCCGTAGTTTTTATACAGCGAGAACCATGAAAGAACTTTTTTTGTATGAATATTATGCAGGAGTGGATTTTTCTGAAAATCCCGTGGTCTATAATTGTGGGACAGTCCAGTTTAAAGAGGGGCAACAATTGGAATTAACGGTTCGAGTAAAAAAATATCGCTATGATTTTAAAGAGGCTTTAAGAGATACAGATTTTATCAAAAATTAATACAGAAGCGAAGTGAGTTGCAGGAACTATTCGCTTCTTTTTTTGTGCGGAAATTCACAAAAAACCTTTTTAACAAAAGGATTGATTATTTCACAAATTTTGTCTAAAATTGTACAGGTAAACAAGGTGTTATAATCAAGAAATGAGGTCGTCATTTTGGAACTTGAAAAAATTGAAACGGCTTTTAATCAAATGGAGGCGGCAGTTAGCGCTTTGGCGGAAAATCTGGAGCTCAGTTTTCTCGAAGCCTATAGCGAAACGGTTGAAAATTTTAACGATAATTTTCAAGTTCGGGTGATTGATAACCAGCCTTCACCGGAAGTCGTGGCTATTTTAGAGACAGCTTATGCAAATCTTAAGAAACTGGATTTAAGTGTTGAGGAATGGCGGCAAGTTTTCCAACTGGTTTTATTAAAAGGCTTGCAAAAAGAACCGCTTCAGGCGAATCATCAACTGACGCCGGACAGCATTGGCTTTTTATTTGTCTTTTTAGTACAGCAGCTCTTGCCCCAAGAAAATCTGCGACTGTTGGATATCGCCTCTGGTTTAGGCAATCTTTTATTAACCGTGGTGTCAAATCTTGAAACAGCAGGCAAAAAGATTACGGCTTTTGGTGTCGATATTGATGAAACGCTCTTAAGTGTAGCCGCTGCCAATACAGATTTTTTAAAAAAATCTGTCGCTTATTTCCATCAAGATGCACTGCAGGATTTACTAGTTGATCCCGTCGATGCTGTTTTTGGCGATTTGCCAATCGGCTATTATCCTAACGATCAAAAGGCGCAGGAATTTACTGTCGGCGTTAAAGAAGGTCATACCTTTGCCCATCACCTCTTGTTGGAGCAAAGCATGAAATATGTCAGAGAAGCTGGCTTTGGCCTGTTTTTATTACCGACCAACTTTTTAGAAACAGAACAAGGACCACAGCTGAAAAATTGGTTGGCACACGAGGTCTATCTGCAGGGCATGATTCAGTTGCCGGCAGACTTATTTACCAGTGCTAGTTCCCGTAAGAGTATTGTTATTTTGCAAAAACGGGGAGCAGATGCTAAACAAGCAGAAGTTTTACTGGCGAATCTTGGTTCACTAAAAAATGCTGAAAGCATGACCGAATTTATTGAGAAATTCAAAGACTGGGAGTCTTTAAATTTATAAACAACATAAGGAGAGTACAATGTCTAAAACAATCGCAATTAACGCTGGAAGTTCAAGTTTGAAATGGCAATTATACCAAATGCCAACTGAAGAAGTCGTCGCAAAAGGAATTGTTGAAAGAATTGGTTTAAACGATTCAATCTTTACTATCAAATACGGTGAAGGTGAAAAGTACGAAGAAATCACTGATATCAACGATCATGAAGTCGCAGTCAAAATGTTATTGGACAAATTAATCGAATTAAACATTTTAGGGGCCTACGATGAAATTACCGGAGTTGGCCATCGCGTGGTTCACGGGGGCGAAATGTACAGCGATTCTGTTGTGATTGATGATGAAGTCATTAAAAACATTCAAGAATTATCTGAATTTGCACCGTTGCACAATCCTGCTAACTTAATGGGAATTCAAGCCTTCAAGAAAATTTTGCCAGAAATTATTTCAGTGGCAGTGTTTGATACGGCTTTCCATGCAACTATGCCAAAACACAATTACCTTTACAGCTTACCAATGGAATATTATAACGACTTTAAAGTCCGTAAATATGGTTTCCACGGAACTAGTCATCGCTATGTTTCAGAGCGGGCAGCAGACATGTTAGGTAAACCAATCGAAGAATTAAAGATTATCACAGCTCACCTTGGTAATGGTGCTTCTATTACGGCTGTCGATGGCGGGAAATCTGTTGACACATCAATGGGCTTCACACCATTAGCTGGTGTAACGATGGGAACTCGTTCTGGTGATTTAGATCCAGCGATTTTACCTTACTTGATGGGCAAATTAAATATCGACATCAATGAAATGGTCGATGTCTTAAATAAAAAATCAGGTTTACTTGGTTTGACAGGCTTGTCTAGTGACATGCGTGATCTAGAAGCAAACATTGATAAAGAAGAAGTGCAAGTGGCTTATGATGTTTTCACTGACCGTATCCGTAAATATATCGGTGGCTATGTGACAACCATGAACGGTGTTGATGCGATTGTCTTCACTGCCGGTATCGGTGAAAATGATGCCCACGTTCGTGCAAAAGTAATCAATGGCATGAGCTGGTTTGGTGCTGAAATCGACCCTGAACAAAATGCTAAACGCGGCGAAGAATTAGTTATTTCAACGCCTGAATCAAAAGTGAAAGTGCTCTTGATTCCAACAGACGAAGAATTAATGATTGCCCGTGATGTTGAACGTTTAAGAAAATAATCATCAGAAATTTTAAAGCTGAAGCTGGCTCGTAATGAGCGGCTTCAGCTTTTTGTTTGTCATTAATTAAAAATCAGTCAAAATTGTTGCCTCTACTTAGAAATTATGATAAAAATTTAGAAAACATTTATCAGGAGGCTGGCTGTGGAAAAAGAAATTTTGCAACAATTACCAAAAGTTGAGCTGCATTGTCATTTAGATGGGTCCTTAAGTCAAAAGCTGCTGCAAAAATTTGCTGAGCAAGCGGGCCTGCCGCAAGCCCTCGTAAAAGAAGCTGTGGTACCGGAAAACTGCGAGAGCTTAGCCGACTATCTTCGTTGCTTTGATGTTGTTTTGCCTCTTTTGCAGACGGCCGAAAATCTAACCTTAGCAACAATCGATGTCATTGAGCAAGCCGCTAGTGAAAATATTTGCTATCTAGAAATTCGTTTTGCACCGGAATTGCATCGGGAAAAAGGATTATCGCTAGCCGAGGTTATTACAGCAGTCGCTGCTGGAGTAAAACAGGGGGAGGCGCTGTTTGATATCCACGTCAATTTATTAATTTGTGGCATGCGTCATCATGAAACAGCGGTCAATCAAGCGGTGTTTCAAGCGGCGGCAGACAGTGCTAAAGAAAAAGTCGTCGGGGTTGATTTCGCTGGTGATGAGGCCAATTATCCGCCGGTGGAATTTGGTGAATTTTTAACCTTTGCTAAACAGCATAATTTGCAGATTACCTTGCATGCCGGTGAATGCGGTTGTCCCCGCAACGTGGTGGAGAGTATTCAATTAGGTGCTAAAAGAATTGGTCATGGGGTGGCAATTAAAGATGATGTAGCAGCTCAGGATTTTTGCCGGGAACAACAGGTTTTAATCGAGCTATGTCCCACCAGTAATTTGCAGACCAAAGCGGTTGCCAGTATTGCCGACTATCCTTTTCGGCAATTTTTTGACAGTGGTCTGCTTTGCTCCATCAACACCGACAATCGTGGTGTCTCCCAGACCAATTTGACGCAGGAATATCAATTTTTAGTCGAGCATTTCGCTTTAACGCAGGCTGAGATGCAGCAATTGAACCTGCAGGCCTTGACCCACAGCTTTGCCGCTGAAGCTGTGAAAAAAGAATTGGCTGAAAAAATTACCCAGGGCTATCAGATATAATTTTTAATTGCAGCAATTAAATTTTTTAGATTAAAACTCCAGAATAAAAGAACTAGCTAAAACCTATCCAACGTCGATTTTAGCTAGTTCTTTATTTTTAAAAATTATTTTTCTGTGTCTTCAGGTAGTTTATTGGCCAAATCAGTGCGGACAATTAAAACATCGCAGGATGCCGTGCGGATAACATATTCAGAGACAGAGCCGATGAATAGCCGTTCCACGGCGTTTAAGCCGGTAGCCCCTAGCATAATCAAATCGACAGCATGGTCTTCTGGAATTTGCTTGGCAATAATCGGTTTTGGCGAACCGTATTCGATTACCGTTTCAACCTCAGTGATACCATTTTTATTGGCTTCATTTTTGTAATCCTGTAGGGTTTGTTTAGCCATTTCAGTGGCTTGCTCCGCCAATAATCCGTCAAAAGATGAAACAGTTTGGAAGGAACGGGTATCAATGACATGGGCCAATAATAATTTGGCCTGATTTCGTTTCGCTACGTTAACAGCCTTCTTGAAGGCTAGTTCGGCTTCTGACGATCCGTCGATGGCCACCATAATTTTACTATATTGCTGTAACATGGAATCACTCCTCTTCATTTTTATTTTCTGCGGTTGAGTTCTTGAAAAAGTTTGCCGGATTACTATTGACTAGAAAATTAGAAAAGCTAGACAGCTGGGCAAGCTCTAAAAATAACTCTCCTGACACTTCTATTTTAGACCAAATTGGCTTTTCCGACAATTGAAAGGGCATTAAAATTTACGGCTTGTCTTTGATTTTTTTTGAGAGACTTAAACTAAAAATGCCAGAATAAAAAATTATCACAGCTAAGTAAAGGATTGCCCAAAATTTACTGTTTAAAAACCCAATAGCTAGACTGCCGGCCGCTAAAATAATAAAAATCAGACCGCTTTGTTTGAGAAAAGCCAAACTGGCACTGGAATCGCCAATCAGCGCTAAAAAGCTGCGGTTTTTTTTGATTAAAAAGAATGCCATCAATAATAGAAATGCGGCAACTATGCTTAATAAAATCAGAATCATGAAAGAGCCTCGCTAAATTTTTTTGAGAAATAGAAAAAGCAACTTGCCGAAGCAAATTGCTTTATTCTTAGGTTAGATCCGTCGATGCCGTTGTTCATCCTGTAGTATTGATCCCGCAATCTAAGCAGGTGGGTTCCACGGTCTAGGTCTCGAACTACCAAAAGAGAAGGCATGTTACCAACTTCGACACAAGAAGGATCCCGAAATATCAATAAAAATGTTCGGTCAACACACAAAAAGGATAATTCGAACATCACAGATTTCCTATCTATGGATATATATTAGCATAGGAAAATTAAAAGTGCAATCAAACTGTTTAGATTTTTTGAAGCGCTTTATCATTATTTTTTGCCAGTCTTTTTCCAATTTTGAATACGCTGGTATTGTTGACCTAGCGCTTGTTCATATTTTCCGGTGCTCTTTGGTTGGTAGTACTGTGCCTGTCTGAATTGTTCTGGTAAATATTCTTGATCGACCCACGCATTTTCAAAATTGTGGGGATATTGGTAATCAATGCCCCGCCCTAAATTTTTAGCGCCTTTGTAATGACTGTCCCTTAAATGATCGGGGACATCGCCGGCACCATTTTCTCGAATGTCACCGATGGCAGCGTCTAAAGCCACATAGGCTGAGTTTGATTTTGGTGACAAGCATAAATCAACTACGGTATCCGCAAGTGGAATGCGGGCTTCCGGCAGGCCCAGTCGTTCGGCCGCTAAGACGGCGTTGACGGTGCGGGCCGCAGCGGCAGGATTGGCGAGACCGATGTCTTCGTAGCCAATTACCATCAAGCGACGACAGATAATCGGCAGATCGCCGGCTTCTACCAGCCGGCCTAGATAATGCAAAGCGGCATCGACATCGCTACCGCGAATGGATTTTTGAAAGGCGGAAATCACATCATATTGGGCATCGCCATCTTTATCGTGGGTTAAAGCTTTTCTTTGCAGGCATTCTTCAATAATTTCTAAGGTCAAATGAATCATGCCATCCTTAGATTTCGGTGTCGAACGGGTCGCCAGTTCCAGAGCATTTAATGAACTGCGCAAATCGCCATTGGTGCCTCTTGAGAGATGGAGCAGGGCATTTTCATCCAGCTCAACTGGATACTCCCCCAGACCACGTTCTTTATCTGCCAAGGCAAGGCCGATTGCTTTTTGAATATCGTCTTCTTGAAGCGGTTTGACTTCAAAAATCTGCGTCCGGCTGCGAATCGCGGGATTAATTGTAATATAAGGATTTTCTGTAGTGGCGCCGATTAAAATAATGCGGCCACTCTCTAGATGGGGCAACAAAAAATCTTGTTTGGTTTTATCTAAGCGATGAACTTCATCCAATAATAAAATGACGGTGCCGCTCATGCGGGCTTCTTCAGCGACAATCTGCAAATCTTTTTTGGTATCTGTTGCAGCATTTAAAATGCGAAAGGCATATTGTGTCGAGCCGGCAATCGCACTGGCGATACTAGTTTTTCCAGTGCCGGGGGGACCGTATAAAATCATCGAAGAAAGCATTTCGGCCTCCACCATGCGGCGAATAATTTTCCCGGGTCCAACTAAGTGCTGCTGACCAACCACTTCATCTAAATTGCGGGGCCGCATGCGATAGGCAAGGGGCTGTTGCATAAGTATTCCTCCTGACGTGTTGCTAAAACCAGTATAGCACGCCCAAGCTTTTTGTTCATGAATGCTCCATTGAAATTAACGCAAAAAGAATCAGCGGAATAAATGGCAACCCTGGCTGCTTTTGTGTATGATAGAAAGGGTGAGACAGATGAGGATAACAGCAGATTTTTTTCAAGGAAGCACAGAGGAAGTTGCCCAAAAATTATTGGGTCAATATCTGGTACACGAAACGCCCGAAGGAATTTTAGCGGGCTATTTAGTCGACGTGGAGGCCTATTTAGGGCCAGACGACCAAGCGGCCCACAGCTTTGGTATGCGGCAAACGCCAAGAGTCCAGGCGATGTATCAAGCCGCCGGAAGCATCTATTTATATACGATGCACACCCATTTAATTTTAAATATCATTACTCAAGCGGAGGGAATTCCCCAAGGGGTGATGATTCGGGGGCTGCAGCCAGTGGTCGGACTACCGCTGATGATTGAAAAGCGCCACGGTGTCAATGGTCCGGATTTAACTAATGGTCCGGGAAAATTAGTGCAGGCGCTAGGCATTCAAAAGGAATTATACGGTAAAAATTTATTTACTAGTTCCCTGTACTTAGATGCTGAAAAGCAAAAAATTCCTAAAGAGATTATTTCTTTACCCCGGATTGGGATACCCAATAAAGGGATTTGGACCGAGCTGCCCTTGCGTTATGTGGTCAAAGGCAATCCTTATATTACGAAACAAAAGAAAAGCGAAGTCGCTGAAGATTTTGGCTGGAGGAAAGAAACATGAAAAAAGATTTTTTACATTATTTAGATGAACGGTTGGAAACTATTAGCGATTACGAAGTCGCTTTAGATTGGGATACTAAAAATCACACGATTGAGATTTTTTTCCGCTTGTATGCTGAAAATACTGAGGGCCAGGCAATTGATGATGCCGACGGAGTCGTTTCAGAAGAAGAGGTCATTGAATTTGAAGATGGCATTTTATTATTTAACCCTGAGAAAAGCCGCTATCAAGCAGAGGATTATCTGAAAGCTTTTCCCTACGAAGGTAAAAAAGGCTTGAGTATTGCCTTTTTAAACGGCTTAGTGGATTATCTGCAAATTATTTTAGATGAGGGGCAAGGCGAACTGCTCGACTTTTTAGCTGGTGAAGCAGAGGTCTTTGAGCTGCACTGGAATGAACAGGCTTTTTCTGAGGAAGTTGAAAAATATGCCAAAGAATTGGCGACCTTCCTGCCGTATCCAAGTTATTAAAAACTGCGAGGAGCAAAATTATGAAGTGGAATGAAGTCAAAGTTGAAACCGCTAGTGAAGCGGTGGAGGCAATTTCTAATATTATGATGGAGGCCGGTGCCAGCGGAGTAGCGATTGAAGATGCTCTCGATGCCGATTTTTATCAAGGAGATCCCTACGGCGAAATTGTTGAACGGGAAAATTTCACGGATTTGACGGAGGGGGCGCTAGTAATGGCCTATTTTCCTGAGACAACCTTTTTACCGGAAATTCTGCCGTTTATTAAAGATAGCATCGAAAAATTACCGGAATTTGGTTTGACAATCGGAAAAAATGTACTTTCCGTCAATGAGGTGGCCGAAAGCGATTGGGCGACTGCTTGGAAAAAGTATTATCATCCAGTCCGCATTAGCCGCTATTTGACGATTGTTCCCAGCTGGGAGCAATATCAAGCCAGTCATCCAGAGGAAAAAATTATTACCTTGGATCCCGGCATGGCCTTTGGCACAGGGACGCATCCGACAACTCGTCTGACTCTAGAAGCGTTAGAAACGGTTTTAAGAGGCGGCGAAACGGTGTTAGATGTTGGCACTGGCTCAGGGGTTTTAAGTATTGCTAGTAAATATCTAGGGGCAGAAAAAGTTTACGCCTATGATTTGGATGAGGTGGCAGTTCGAGCGGCTCAAGAAAATATGGACATGAATCCAATCGCTGTCGATGTCAAAGTATCTGCCAATGATTTATTAAAGGATGTTGAAATTTCAGCAGATGTGATTGTAGCCAATATTTTGGCGGACATTATCGTCTTGATGCTGCCGGATGCTTTTCGTTTATTGAAGCCTAGCGGTACCTTGATTATTTCTGGCATCATTGAAGATAAAAAAGCGTTGATTTTTGCTGCTTTAGCAGAGGTGGGCTTTGTCGTCGATCAAGTCTTCCAGCAAAAAGATTGGTACGCTATGATTATTAAAAAGACTGAGGATTAGAGTATGCAGCGTTATTTTGTAGAAGCAACCTATCAGCCAACCGTAAATTTAACCGGTGAGGCCTATCATCATATTGTCCACGTGATGCGGATGAAGTCACCAGAGAAAATTTTTGTGGTCTTCAGTGACGGTATCAGTGTGGTAGCCGAAATTGTCGAGATAACTGAAAATCAAGTGCTGGCAAAAGAATTATATAAAGAAGAACAGGCTAAAGAACTGCCAATTGACATTACGATTGCCAGCGGCTACCCAAAAGGCGATAAGCTGGAATGGATTGTCCAAAAGGGCACGGAGTTGGGGGCAGCGCAGTTTATCGGCTTTCCAGCGAAAGCTTCAGTGGTCAAATGGGACGAAAAAAAAATCGTTAAAAAGCAGCAGCGGCTGACTAAAATCGCCCAAGAAGCAGCAGAACAAGCACAGCGGCAAATCGTCCCTGAAATTCATCTGTTTTCAAAAGCGGAGGACATTTTTAAGCGTTTAGCTGACTATGATTTGATTCTAGTCGCCTATGAAGAAAGCGCCAAAATGGGGGAGCAAAGTCATTTAGTTCAGGCTTTTCAACAAGCTGTGGCTGGCCAAAAGGTGCTGGCCATCTTTGGACCAGAAGGCGGCTTGGCACCCGCGGAAATTGAAAAATTTACCGCGGCCGGCGGAATTCTTTGCGGCTTAGGCCCGCGGATATTACGGACGGAAACAGCGCCGCTTTATCTACTGAGCGCTGCCAGCTTTTATTTTGAATTGAAAGGGGAGTAAAGATGGATTTAGCTGATTTTATCACGGTGCGTTTATTGGATGCTGTCCAAACTGATCAGCAGCTGGTGGAAAGACTGCTGTATTTGGAGCGAACCCCTTTGAAAAAAATTTTGGTGTTGCCTTGGCAGGTTAATCGAGCGGCGCAGCTTTTAACTGGCTCGGGGATTGCTGTTGGTGCGGTCGTTGATTATCCGTTAGCGCAAGGGACCGATGCCAAAGTTTCCTTTGAAATTGCCGATAGCTTTCAAAAAGGGGCTGACTTTGTCGAAGTCAGCTTAAATCCAACTGGCCTATTAAACCCATTTAATCGGGTTTCTGAGTATCTGAAGGAACTGACAGACTTGGCGGCTGGCTGGGGGGATATTTTATTTCAAATTGACAGTCAGCAATATCAGGTCGAGGAAAAAATTACACTGATGGAATTTATCAGAGAACACCATCAATATCATTTTTCATTGGGGAAAGGCTTGGAGACTGAAGAGGCGAATCTGGATGCCAATATTTGGAATTTAAGCGCCAATGCAGCCCTGCATCTGCAGGTTAATTTGGAAAATCCGACTACCGGGCAAATTAAAATGATGCTCCATAATGGTGTCAATCATATCGGTGTCAATCACTTTGACAAAATTGATTTACAAGAAGCGATTACCTTTGAAGAAGAGTTAGATTAAGAAGTTATCATGAATCCTCTGCTTTAGCCGGGGATTCTTGAAAAAAAGACAGAAAGTTTGTATAATGTTTGCTAGTGAAGTGAGGCTGTGACATAGGTCATTTACCAAAATTCCGAACTTTAATTATTTTACTGCGGTGGTTTTAAGAGCTGTTGCGATAAAAGTTTTTTTCTCTTGTAGTTTAAGAGAAAATTGTTCGGAAATATTGGTTCAGTAGATGCTTATGTCACAGCCCCACTTTTAATTTTATCAAGGGGGAATCACGATGCCAAAAGAAGAAATTATGACGGGGCCTGGCGTTGTTAAATTAGTAGCCAGCTATATGTCTGATGAGCATGTGGCCTTTATTCAAAAGGCGTGTGATTATGCGACCAAGGCCCATGAAGGTCAGATTCGCAAATCAGGTGAGCCCTATATTATTCATCCGATTCAAGTCGCCGGCTTATTGGCGGAATTACATATGGATCCTCATACCGTAGCCACGGGATTTTTACATGACGTGGTGGAGGACACCGAGGTTACTTTAGAGGATTTGACCGAAGAATTCGGCGCCGATGTGGCTATGCTAGTCGATGGCGTGACTAAACTCGGTAAAATAAAATACAAATCCCACGAAGAGCAGCTGGCGGAAAATCACCGGAAAATGCTGATGGCAATGGCCCAAGATTTGCGGGTTATCATGGTAAAACTAGCTGACCGTCTGCATAATATGCGGACTTTGAAACATTTGCGGGAAGATAAACAGCGGCGCATTGCCCAAGAAACTTTAGAAATTTACGCGCCTTTAGCTCATCGTTTGGGGATTAGCACCATCAAATGGGAATTAGAGGATACCGCCTTACGCTATTTAAATCCTAAGCAGTATTATCGAATTGTTAATTTGATGCAATCGAAACGGGAAGAGCGGGAAGCCTATGTTGCTGATACCGTGGAAGAAATCCGCAAAGCGACAGAGGAATTGGAAATTTACGGCCAGATTTACGGCCGTCCCAAACATATTTATTCGATTTACCGCAAGATGAAGGACCAGAAGAAACAATTTGATGAAATTTATGATCTATTAGCTATTCGGGTGATTGTCGATTCGATTAAGAGCTGTTACGCCGTCTTAGGAGCGATTCATACTCAATGGACGCCGATGCCCGGCCGCTTTAAAGATTATATTGCGATGCCGAAAGCCAATATGTATCAATCCCTACACACGACAGTTATCGGTCCTAAAGGCAATCCGATTGAAATTCAAATTCGGACGCAGGAAATGCACGAAATTGCCGAATTCGGGGTTGCTGCTCACTGGGCTTACAAAGAAGGTAAGACTGACCAAGTTGAGCCGGATAATATGTCTAAGCAATTGAGCTGGTTCCATGAATTAATTGAGCTGCAGGATGAAAGCTATGACGCCTCTGACTTTATGGAGGGGGTTAAAGGAGACATCTTCAGCGATAAGGTCTATGTCTTTACACCAAAAGGCGATGTTACCGAGCTGCCGAAAGGCTCGGGGCCGCTGGATTTTGCCTACAGCATTCATACGGATGTCGGTAATAAAACAACCGGTGCCAAGGTTAATGGCAAAATGGTGCAGCTGGATTATAAATTAAAAAATGGCGACATCATTGAAATTTTAACTTCACCGAATTCCTTTGGTCCTAGCCGTGACTGGATGAAAATGGTGGCCACTAGCAAGGCCAAAAATAAGATTAAACGTTTCTTTAAAACCCAAGACAGGGAAGAAAATATTACCAAAGGCCACGATGCAGTCTATCGTTGCCTGAATGATTTAGGCTTTCAGCCAAAAGATTTTCTCTCGAAGGCCAAAATGTCAGAAGCCTTGGAACGCTTTAATTTCCAAAGTGAAGATGATTTATATGCCGCTGTCGGCTATGGTGAAGTCAGTGCCATGACCTTGACCAATCGCTTGACGGAAAAAGAGCGGCGGGAAAAGGAAAAAGAAAAACAACGGCAAGAGGTTGAAGAGTTAATCAATCAGCCAACCAAAAAAGAACCGGAAAAAATGAAGGTTCGTCACGAAGGCGGGATTGTCATTCAAGGGGTGGAAAATCTCTTGATTCGCATCAGCCGCTGCTGTAATCCCGTTCCCGGCGATGAAATTGTCGGCTATATCACCAAAGGTCGCGGCATTTCGATTCACCGAGCGGATTGTTCCAATGTGAAAAGCAAGGACGATTTTGTTGAACGACTAATTGAAGTCGAGTGGGAAGATACTAGTAATCTTACTAAAGATTACGATGCTGATTTGGAAATTTACGGCTACAACCGGGATGGTCTGTTAAACGATGTCTTACAAACCGTCAGCTCAATGACGAAAAAATTAGTCAGCGTCGAAGCGAAGCCGACTAAAGATAAGATGGCGATTATCCATTTGACGATTGCCATTCAAAATCTGAGTCATCTGAAATCCATTGTCGATAAAATTAAAACCGTACCAGATGTGTACAGCGTGCGCCGGACGAACGGCTAAAGTCAGTAGGTCAGCACAACAGAGCTGAGGCATAAGAATTTAACAGTCGAAATTTGCAAACCTTATTATAGCTATTTAGGACTACTTGAGTCTTAATGATTAATGTGGTTGAGCCCCTGTCTTTCAGCGGGGACGCAACCACAAATGCCTGATAGTAATCAGCCTTTAAAGCTGAGGGTTTGCAGATTTCCTCCTGTTTTAACTTATGTCGCAGTTTTTTTATTAGGAAAAAATAAAAAAGCAGGTGAAAAGATGAAGGCAGTAATTCAAAGAGTCAGTCAGGCCAAGGTGGAAATCCAGCAGCAGATGGTCGGCGAAATTCAGCAGGGTTTGCTGGTTTTGTTGGGAATTCATGAAGAAGATACGAAGGATGACGTGGGCTATCTGTTAAGAAAAATTAGCCAGTTGCGAATTTTTTCTGATGATCAGGGCAAGTTAAATCTCAGCATTCAAGATATTGGCGGAGCTGTCTTGAGTATTTCGCAATTTACGTTGTATGGAGATACGAAAAAAGGCAACCGACCTAGCTTTGTCAAAGCGGCCCGGCCAGAGCTGGCGATTCCGCTATACGAAGCGTTCAATCAGGGACTGCGGGAGCTGGGCATTCCAGTGGCAACCGGTGAATTTGGCGCCGATATGCAGGTCAGCCTGACCAATGATGGTCCTGTTACAATCATTATTGACACGAGGGAAAAATAATTTTTTCTTGTATTTCTAAAATAGTTTTGAAACTATGGTTGAAAAAATGGTCGGCATAAATTTATTTATTTTTGAAAATTTTGCAGAAGTCCTATTGAATAAAAGAAATTCTATTTTTATTTGCTTGTGGGAGCTGTTATTTTTATTTTCTTTATTTCCCTAGTTACTTTCCTTCATGAAAATAATGGTTTTCTCTTTGAAGAAAGAGCCTTTTTAAAGTCTGTTATTAATTATCTATGAAAGTTGTTTGATTGATTAATTGTAAAGAAAAAAATCACTTTATTTTTCGCCAGAAATTTCAAATCAGTATAGGCCTTCTTGACGAAAAAAATCGGTCTCATCTGTTATACTAATAAGGAAAGAAAAATTAAGGAGGGCGTAACATGGAAAATGTCTTGCCGACAGCAATGCATCGCCGAATCAACTTATTAAATTCATTGCATTTAACAACCAATTGGATTTCCTTGGAGGAATTGGCAGAGAAATTGGATGCCTCTAAAAAAACCATTTTGACGGATGTCCAGTATATTGAAGATCGCTGGCCTGAGATTATCTCATTTGAATATCAAAATAATAACAGTATTCGCCTTTTGGAAACCCAAAACCATTCCATTCACGATATCTATACCGAAATCTTGCGGGAGTCCAACGCTTTTGCATTATTGGAAGCGATTTTCTTCAATCCTTACGAAAATGGAGAATATTGGGAAAATAAATTTTATCTCAGTAATTCCAGTCTCTATCGTCTCGCCATTAAGCTGGAGGGCTCGTTGAATAAGCGGGAGATGCAGCTTAATCGGACACCGTTTCGGATTGAAGGAAACGACGAACGGAAAATCCGCACTTTTTTCCGCGGCTATTTCTTAGAGGCCTATGGGATTCACGGCTGGCCGTTTCCTTTAGACCGGCAGCTAGTGTTTGATTTAGTCAATCGCTTAAATCAAGATTTCAACTTGGGCTTTAATGATTTGCAGCTGGTGGACTTTGCCTTTGGAATTGCGGTCACAATCATTCGTGAGCGCCAAGGCAATCTTGTCAATCAAGATGCCCGGGTCATGAACAACCGTGAAGAAGTGCAGACTAAACTGCAGCAATACCGCTTGGATATTGAACGAATTGTTGAGCCGTTGAAGGTCCATTTACCGGATAATTGGTACGATGATTTTTCATCGACTATTTACTGGTGGGAATTTGCTTGGGACAATCCCCAAGAAGAAGTCCGGATTACAGAGCAAGGGGAAGCCTTTATTAAAATTGTGGTGGATGCTTTGGGGGTCAGTCTCGATCAAGAGAGCCATCAAAAAATTCTGCGGCTATTTTTGCGGACCTATGGCAAATATAAAATTTATCCCTACAAGCGTTACATTATTTATAACCGCCGTTGGTTCAGCAGTTACATTGTTCAGCAGCACTTGGTGGTCTTCAGTAAAATTGTCGCAAAAGCTTTACGGGAGCTGGAGGCTAAAACAAAAGTTCCTTGGTATTCGGTGTATTACGATGATATGCTGTGCGGTATGATGGTTTATTGGCAGGACTTAGCTAATAAAATGGATCAGCTGCGGCACCAGGTTCAAGTTGGCGTCTTTAGCGACTTAGGGGTCGATCATGTCAATGCGGTGGGGGCTATGCTGGCCCGCTCATACGGAGATAAAATTAATTTAAATCTGCAGGATGTTTCCCATTATGGCTTGGCGGAGACGAAGCTTGCCAATTATGAAATTTATGTGGCAAATTATACAATGCCAGATGTGCCGGCGGAAAAATTATTTGTGATTGAAGATATTCCTTCCTTCAAAAATCTCAATGACCTGCGACAGTTAATTGAAAAGAGCCGCCTAGTCTTGCCGAAGGATATTCCTTATTTACAGGAAAAAAATCATTAAAAAAGCCCAGCTACTGTTTAGCAAGGCTGTGGCGTTAGTAAAATAGAATTGAATTTTATAATTAACATGAAACGAGAACGCTGACTATTTGTAAATTTGCAACGAGGAAATAGCGGACTGAAAGTGCAAATGCAAGATGGTTCAGGATTTTCTCAAAAAAAGCCCTAGCTGGAAGTTTTCAGTCATTGAATCTAAAAAAGATTCTTTGACTGTAGAACAGCTAGGGCTTTTTATAATTAATCGTCGACGTCGACTTCTAAAACATCGCCGTTTTGGGCGTCAATTGAAACGGAGGTTTCCCGATTATTGATTTCCACGGTTACTTCCCAATAAGTGGTGCTTAATTCTTTTTCTAAATTCCATTCGGTGATGGTGCCGCTGCCGGCTTCCGCCAAGGCGGTGTCACTAATGGTAGAAATCGGCAATAAGTTGTCCAAGTTCAGGGCTTCTTCACGGGCAACGCCGTTTTGTTCATCACGATCAAGGGTTTCGGTTCTATCTTCTGCAACGCTACCATCGCTGGCTGAAATCTTAACATCGTATTCGTTGGTGTCATCAACACCTTCAACAGTGTAGTAATAACTGCCTAAAGTTGTGTCCAATTCGATATTGGTAATATCAGTGTCAGGATGCAGCTCTTGATAAGCTTGAATTGCTTCATCTAGGCTAATCGTTACACCGTCAAGATTAGTAGTGCCGCTGTTAGTTGTTCCGCTGGCGCTGCTGGTATTGCTAGTGGTAGCTGCCTGCGAAGAGGTGCTAGTGTTGCTATTTGTTCCTGTGCTATCTAAATTTGTTTGATTGGCCGAGCAGCCAGCCAAAGTTAAAAGACCTGCCGCTGTTAAAAATAAAGTAATTTTTTTCATGTGTAATTCCTCCAAGATTTTTCTAGTTGATATATATAGTATAGCCGCTGTTAGCGGAAAGAAAACTTAAGTGACGTGAAACAAAAATGAAAAATTCTTCATGATACTTCTATTTTAGATGATTTTTTGCCAGAAAACGAGTGGAATGCATTAAAAAAAGCAGCCAGTTCACACTAGCTGCTCTCCAAAGTGTTTAATCATAATCCACTTCTAATACTTGACCAGACTGGGCGTCCACTAAGACTTCAGCGTGGCGGCCGGAGGTTTTTACGTGAACCTCCCAATAGGTGGTGTTTAATTCCCGCTCCAGCTGCCACTCATAAGCGGAGCCGCTGTTGATTTCGCCTTCAGCGATACTGCTGATCTCTTCAAGATTTTTTAAATTGTCCAGATTTAAAGCGCTTTGGCGGCGTTCAATGCCGCCTCGTTCATCGGCATCTAGATTCTTTTGCTTTTGATTCGATAAGCTGCCGTCTGTTGCTGAAATCCAAACGTCGTATTCCACATCGTCATCCATGCCTTCGACTTCATAATAATAAATACCGTGATGGGTCTTGAGCTTCAACTCAGTGATATCTGTACTGGCATATTGTTCTTGAAAAATGCCGATTGCATCACTGACTGAAAGCGTGATTGTAGCGGTGCTGACATCGGCAGAGCTGCCGCTGCGAACCGATGGACTAGTCGTTGTATCGACACTAGGTGTTGTTTGCTCAGCGGCTGCGACGGAACTGCTATCCTCAGGTGCTGCTGGACTAGCTGGTGCTGTCTGCTGAGTGTTATTGGCATTATTGGCCGGTGCCGGCTGATTTAATTGCGCCTGATTTGGGGAACAAGCCCCTAAAAATAAAAGTGCTAACCCGCTAATCCCCGTAAACATTATTTTTTTCATTTTAAAACTCCCCCTTAATTTCTCCTGCTCTTTTCTATAAACCTATTATAGCGAAAAAGTGTTTTTTCCAAACCAAAAGACTATGAAGACAAAATGAAGAATTCTTCATTTTGATTTAAGCAAATCCAGCAAATAAGCTGTCAAATCTTTAATGGGATTTGACAGCTTATTATGAGTTGCCTATTTTTAATTTTTGGGCAGGGTCACTTGGAAGGTGACGCCATTGTCTTGATAATCTAAAACGACAATTTCCCCTTGATAAAGCTCAACTAATTGTTTGACGATGGAGAGGCCGATGCCGCTGCCGGCGATTTCACTGGAGCGGGATTCATCCACTCGATAAAAGCGTTCGAAAATTTTCTTCTTATTGCTTTCAGAAATCGTCACGCCAGTATTACTGACGCTAAATTGAACAGTCGGGCCAATCGGTTCCAATTGAATCATGATTTTTTGATTGGTAGGGGTGTACTTAACAGCATTCTCAATTAAATTGCGGAAAATTTGATAAAACTGCTGCTTGTCCCCGTCTAAAACCACATGGGGAGCCAATGAAAAAGTCACCTTCTGAGAGATTTCGGTGGCTAACTCCTCTAAAATTTGTTCGACTAAATCGGTTAAATCAACGGCTGTATAATGATTGACATTTTTCTCTCGACCCAACAACAGTAATTGTTGAGTGAGAACTTCCATCCGTTTTGATTCCTTGTCGATAAAATTCAAGGATTTAGGAATAATTTCCGGATGCTCAGTGCCGCGGCGGCGAATCAAACCGACATGACCGCGAATAGCTGCTAAAGGTGTTTTTAATTCATGGGATGCATCGGTAATAAATTGCTGCTCCCGCAACATGGCCTCCTGCTGACGAGTGAGTAAGTGATTAAAGGATTTCGCCAAATTCTGCGCCTCTTGAGGACTGGTAGGCTCGCTTAAAGGTGTCTGCTCCGTGATTTCCGGAGCAATTTCTTTAATCTCCTGATTCATTTTTAATAAAGGGGCGCTGATTTTTTTGGAAAACCGCAGGATAAAGAAAATCCCAAAAATCAAAATTAAACCAGAGAGAATAAAAATCCACTGGGCTAAGGTCACCAGAATCTCAAAATTATCCTCCATATCAGTTAAGATGGCGACGCTCGTCCCGTCTACAGTGAACTGATTGAAATAATACGGCGTGCTGTCCTCCCACAGGATATCCTGTAAAAAGAATAGCTGGCCCAATTCGTTAAATTGAGAAAATAACGAGTAGGCATCACTAGAATAAACGGAATTGCCGTCACTGAGGGCCACCCGGATAAAATAGCGAGGATCATCAGCTGCAATATATAGCCGCAGGGTTTCCCGCCACTCGTCATTGGTCTGAGTATCAACTTGCGACAGAGCATCTTCAATAGCGGCAGTTTCTTGCTCCGTTGATTCATATAACCGGTAACCAGTGGCTAAAAGAAAACTCGTCCCCAATAAAAAAATAACAGAGAGGGTGATGGCGGTAAAACGGGTGACTAATTTAAATTGCAGGGTATTTTGATTTTTCTGATACCACTGCTTCAGGCTATTCATTTTCCTGCCTCAAGACGTAACCGACGCCCCGGACCGTTTGAATCAAGCGGGGCCGGCCATCTTCATCCAGCTTGTTCCGCAAAGCCCGCACGTAAACATCCACCGTGTTGGTTTGCCCAAAATAATCGTAGCCCCAGACGGTGTTCAATAAATCGTCGCGGCTGATGACCTCTTCTGGCCGTTTGATTAATTCATAAAGCAAGTCGAACTCTTTTTTAGTTAGAAAAATTTCCGTCTGCTCTCTGAGTACCTGCCGTTTGGCGACATCTAAAACTAAATCGGCATACTGATAGGTCAGGCCGGTTTCCTTCAATTGGGTGATGCGCTCTTCTCTTCGTAAAATCACGCGAATGCGGGCCAATAATTCTTCAATTTCAAAGGGCTTGGTGATATAATCGTCCGCTCCGGCGTCTAAGCCGGAGACTTTATCAGAAATCTGATTACGGGCGGTCATCATGATAATCGGCACAAAACTATGGCGGCGAATCCGCCGGCCAACGGTCAATCCATCAACCTTTGGCAGCATCCAATCCAGTAAAATTAAGTCAATTTCCTGCTCATGGGCGGCAAATAAATCTAAGGCCTCTGCTCCATCCTTGGCATAAATTACTTGATAATCTTCAAATTGCAGTTCCTCTTGAATAAAGCTGGCTAAACTTTCTTCATCTTCGACTAATAAAATGACAGGCTTTTCCATCGGCTTCCTCCTCAACAGGTTTTTCTTATCCTAAGATTACCGACAGTTGCTCAAAGAAGCAATCATTTTAAGATGAAAAATTCTTCATAAAGGCATAGAGCAGTTTTTTTTTGGAGAGTTTTTAATAAAGGTCGTCTTAACTGCGATAGTTCGAGTTATTCAATTATTTTGAAGGCAGCCTTTTACAAAAAAAGTTTTTTCAAATTGCCGGAGACGTTTGGTTTGCTATCAAATTAGCATGGGAGTATCGTTACCAATAGCGAATGGAGGAGATTTACAGATGGATAAATACGCAAGTGGTTTAAAAGCCCGGGAAGAAATTATCGGCCAAGCGGCGAGTGAGATGGTGACGCAAACCCTTAAGGATATTTCCCCAGTTATGGATGATTATATCAAGCTGACTTTTGGCCAAATGAAGGCAGATGAGACCTTAGATTTGAAACAACGGGAACTGATTGTGCTGACTACGCTGTTGACTCAAGGAGACACAGCACCCCAGTTGAAAATTCATCTCCAAGGGGCCTTGAATGTCGGCTTATCAAAGGCCGAAATCATTGAAACCTTTGTCCAATGCTTACCTTATGTTGGTTTTCCCAAGGTGATGAATGCCCTAACTGTCGCAAAGGATTTCTTTGCTGAAAATGAGGACTAAACAAAGTCGGCTTATAAAATTGTGTTGGAGTTTGGCTAGCTTTTTGTTTTGTGGCCTAGTGTCTTGAAGTGAGACTTTCCATAGGTTTGCAATTTTTTTGAAGTAGGCTCGGGCAAAGGTCGGTGCTATTTTTAAAAAATTTAGCTTGTACCAATTATTCTTCAAACAAATACCCCGTCAGCTTTTTAAAACTGGCGGGGTATTGAGCTTGATTTAAAAGCAAATGTTACTGATTTCTATTTTGCAGGCTGTTGATTCTGTACTGATGAAGCGCAGCAGAAATTTTTTTCAAAATGGGTCGGCCAAAAAGGGCCAGAGCCAAGCCAATTGCAATCTGATTGGTGATAATCGTAATGAGTAGGATTAAAAGAGAGCTTAAAAAATTGGTAGTAATAGCAATTCGCTCTTTCGTGGATGCAATCATCAGTTCACCTCGTACTTCTCTTTTTTTAAATTATAACATATGTCATTATTGAGCGGACTGGAAAATTAGCTCGGTTTACCACTTCTCAGTCATATTTTTTGGTATGCTTAATGTAGGTAGGTGAAGTACAATGACACAAATAAAAGCAGTCAGTTTGCGGGCTGTCAAAGCCTCTGACATTAAATTAATCAGAAAATGGTGGGCAGATAGCCGTGTGATGACAGCAGTTGGCTTTCCCAAGGGTTTGCAGGCTAGCGAGGCAGAAGTGCTGGCTTCAATTGCTAAACACCAAGCCGCTGATTTTTCTGAATTTTTAATTATTTTGGATGAAGCTCAGCGACTGATTGGCGAATTTCATTATCGTCAAGTCAGCGAAAATTGTGCAACCTTTGGGATAGTAATCGGCGAGTATGGAAGTCAGGGCAAAGGTTATGGCAAAGCCGCTCTTTTAAAAGGGCTGGCCATGATTCAAACTAATCCAGCAATAACTTTTCTGGAAATTCAAGTAGCAGCTGACAATCTCAAAGCGATTGGTTTGTACGAAACGCTTGGCTTTGAAGTCAGCGAAAAAATTTCCGACAACTGGACTGACCAGCTGGGAAATTTACGTTCCACCGCCGTTATGCAGTTAAAAATCTAGCCCTGCTATGATAGCTAAAAAAATCAAAAATCATCCAAAAATTCCGAAAACAAAAAAGCCAAACTAACAATTTTAAGAAGATTCCTCTCATATGGTATGAGAGGACAGCCTCTAGTTAGTTTGGCTCATTTTTTGGTTAAAGCCTTTTAAAACTTAAAGGCTTGGTCAATCAAAGCATAATCATCATTGGATAAACGGACATCCATAGCTTTGGCGTTATCTAAAACTTGCTCAGGCTGTTTAGCACCTGGAATGACGACGGTCACATTTGGATTTTTCATATACCAAGCCAAAAGCAATTGGGCAATCGTCGCATCGTTGGCTTTTGCCAGAGGTTTCAAACTATCCACTGTGCGAACAATTTCTTTGTAGCGTTCCCCTTGGAAATTCGGATTTTTCAAACGACGGTCATCGGCGGCAAATTTAGTATCTAAGGCGTATTTGCCGGTTAATAAACCAGAAGCTAATGGGAAATAAGGGACAAAGCTGATGCCTTGTTGCTTCAAATATGGGAATAAATCTTTTTCCGCCTCCCGATGTAAGAGGGAATAATTTTCTTCGACAACATCAATGTGACCATGTTGATTGGCCTCTTTTAATTGGTCGAGGGAAAAATTGGAGACTCCGACAGCGCGAATTTTTCCGGCCAATTTTAAATCATGCAAAGCACCGACTGCTTCGGCTTTTGGGGTCGTTTCATCGGGAAAATGAATATAGAAAATATCTAGATAATCAGTTTGCAGCCGCTTTAAAGATTCTTCAACAGCATTAGTTAAAAATTCCGGGGTGTTGTTAAAGGAGCCGTCTTTATCATGGGCGGCTTTGGTGGCAACCACCACTCTTGCCCGGTCGTAATCCTTTAAGACCTCACCGATTAATTCCTCTGAACGGCCTAGTCCGTAGGCATAAGCCGTATCTAATAAATTGATGCCGCTGTCTAGAGCAGCCCGAAGGATTTTTTTACCGGTTTCGTCATCTAAATTGGGAAATAAATTGTGACCACCGACAGCGTTAGTGCCTAATCCTAGTTCATAAGCATAGACTTGCGAATGGCCAAAGCGTTTTTCTTCCATAGGGAAATCCCTCCTTAATAGTTGCTTTCAGTGTAGCCTAAGTTTGTCAAAAGGGGTAATAAAAAGAACTGCTGTTGGGTCGAAAAGAAAATAGCTCATGAAAAAATTTGAAAATTATCATGGTTTCAGCTTGACTTTCGCCAGTTTCTCTAGTATTTTATGTGTAATATCTTAAAATTCCATGAGGGAACGAGTATTTTGTTTTCAATTTTCCAGAGAGAACTGCCGTGGCTGCAAGCAGTTTACTTGAGACAAAAGAAAGACATTTCTTAGAAGAACAGAGGAAAAGCTGTTCCGTGTGCGAGCGTTAATCGGTTGAGGAAAGAGCAATCTTTCAAATTTAGGTGGTACCGCGTATGACAATCATTCGTCCTTGTTCAGTTAATGAACAGGGACTTTTTTTATTGCCGCAGACTGCCCCTCAGGAATTTTAAATCACATTTAACAAGGAGCGAATCATATGAATTACCAACGCCCTAAAGGCACCGCCGACATTTTGCCGGGAGAATCAGAAAAGTGGCAGTTTGTCGAAGAGACCGCCCGTTTAATTTTTAGAGACTATCAATTTCAAGAAATCCGCACGCCGCTTTTTGAGCATTTTGAAACAATTTCCCGCAGCGTTGGGGACACTACGGATATCGTCTCGAAGGAAATGTATGACTTCTATGACAAAGGCGACCGCCATGTCACCCTGCGTCCGGAAAATACGGCGCCGATTGTGCGGGCCTTCGTTGAAAATAAATTATTTGGACCGGAATACGCAAAGCCTTATAAAGTTTTTTATACGGGGCCGATGTTTCGCTATGAGCGGCCACAAAAAGGCCGCCTGCGACAATTTCATCAAATCGGCGTTGAAGCGTTTGGCTCTAGCAATCCGGCGACAGATGTTGAAACGATGGCGATGGCCTTGGATTTCTTCAAACAATTGGGCATTCAGCAAATTCGACTGGTCATCAATTCCCTTGGGGACAAAGAAACCCGCAAAAATTATCGCCAAGCGTTGATTGATTATTTGGAACCACATATAGAAGAGTTAAGCGCAGATTCCAAACGGCGCCTGCATGAAAATCCGCTACGGGTCTTGGATAGTAAAGACCCGAAGGACAAACAGTTTGTTGCTGAAGCTCCTTCAATTTTAGAATTTTTAACACCAGCTTCACAAAAACATTTTGACGATGTCTTAAAGATGCTGGAGGCATTAGAAATTCCATATGAGATTGACAGCAATATGGTGCGGGGTCTGGATTATTACACGGATACGATTTTTGAAATCATGAGTGACGCCAAAGGCATGGGGGCCCAATCGACAATTTGTGCCGGCGGCCGTTATGATGGCTTGGTGGAAGAACTAGGCGGACCAGAAACCCCGGGATTTGGTTTTGCGATGGGGATTGAGCGGGTCTTGATGACTTTAGCGATGGAGGAAATTGTAATTCCGGCGATTAATGAATTAGATGCTTATGTTGTAGCGATTGATGATGGCACTAATCTTGAAGCGCTGAAATTAGTACAGGCTGTCCGCAATTTTGGCTTTTCGGCTGATCGTGATTTTATGCACCGCAAACCAAAAGCCCAGTTCAAATCCGCTGACAAACTCGGCGCTAAATTAGTTCTAACCATCGGCGAAGAAGAATTGCTTAAGGGTCTAGTGAAGGTTAAGTCGATGGCCACCAGTAAAGAACAAGAATTTCGTTTAGAGGAAGTTTACGAAGATTTCCCAGAAATTTATGATGAGATGACGACCAAAATGTTTGACTAAAATTTATGAAAAATTTTGGCAGGCTAGCTTAGGTCTGATGTAATTAGAAAATATTCCAGCTGGACTCAATTTCCAACTAAATGTTCCAACTTGGCCAATTCTCAGCTAATTGAGCCTGTAGGAATGAAAATCAACTTAAAATTTATCTATTAAAAAAGGAGCAAAAAATAAAATGGCAGAACGAACAGTGTATTGCGGTCTAGTTTCCGAAGATCAACTAGGCAAAAGAATTACCTTAAAAGGCTGGGTACAAAAACGCCGGGATTTAGGCGGTGTGATTTTTATTGACTTACGGGATAGAGAAGGAATCGTCCAAGTGGTGTTCAATCCAGAATTATCCAAAGAAGCTTGGCAGATTGCTGACTCTTGCCGCAGCGAATATGTGATTGAAGTGACCGGTGAAGTGATTAACCGGGCGCCAGAAGCCATCAATCCTAAAATGAAAACCGGTCAATTTGAAGTCATGATTGACCAAATTACAATTTTAAATACGGCGAAGACACCGCCATTTGTGATTGAAGACGATCAAAATGTTAACGACGAAACTCGTTTGAAATATCGTTACTTAGACTTGCGGCGGCCGAAAATGACCAATAATTTCAAATTGCGCCACCAAGTGACCAAAGCGGCCCGCCACTTTTTAGATAACCATGATTTTCTAGATATTGAAACGCCTTATTTAGCAAAATCAACACCAGAAGGTGCTCGGGATTATTTGGTACCTTCAAGGGTCCATGCAGGGCATTTCTATGCGCTACCGCAATCACCACAAATTTTAAAACAGTTGTTGATGGGGGCTGGCTTTGACCGTTACTATCAAATCGTGCGCTGTTTCCGAGATGAAGATTTACGGGGAGACCGTCAGCCGGAATTTACTCAAATTGACTTAGAGACGACTTTCTTAACGCCGGAGGAAATTCAAACTTTAACCGAAGGCATGATTGCCCAAGTCATGAAGGAAACAAAAGGTCTTGAGGTCACTCTACCGTTCCCTCGGATGAGCTGGGACGAAGCGATGAACCGTTACGGCAGTGACAAACCAGATACTCGTTTTGCAATGGAGCTGGTTGATTTAAGCGAAGTTGTCAAAGATGTGGAGTTTAAAGTGTTCCAAAGCGCTTTAGAAAATGGTGGCGTCGTCAAGGTTTTAAATGCTAAAGGTGCTGCCGATAAATATTCCCGTAAAGACATGGACAATTTAGGGACTTATGTTGGTCAATTTGGTGCAAAAGGATTAGCTTGGCTGAAGGTTGAAGACGACGGACTAAAAGGACCAATCGCTAAATTTATGGGAGACGCTGCCGAAAAAATTATCGCAGCCGCTAACGCTGAAGTCGGTGACTTATTGATGTTTGGTGCCGATAAATTTTCAGTAGTAGCCGCAGCCCTCGGCGCTATCCGCACCCGTATGGGGAAAGAATTAGGCTTGATTGATGAAAGCAAATTTAATTTCTTGTGGATTGTTGACTGGCCGTTGTTTGAATATGATGAAGAAGCGAAACGCTATGTTTCGGCGCACCATCCCTTCACCCTGCCAAAAGAAACTGATATTCCGCTCTTAGCAACCGATCCGGCGAAGGTCTACGCAGAAGCCTATGATATTGTCTTAAATGGTTATGAATTAGGCGGAGGTTCATTGCGGATTCATACAAGAGAATTACAAGAAAAAATGTTTGAAACATTAGGCTTCACTAAAGAAAGTGCAGTGGAACAATTTGGTTTCTTATTGGATGCTTTAGAATACGGCTTCCCACCACATGGCGGTATTGCCTTAGGTTTAGACCGCTTAGTGATGCTTTTAGCTGGTGAAGATAATATTCGTGAGGTGATTGCCTTCCCTAAAAACGGAAAAGCCGCCGACGTGATGACCGAAGCCCCAAGCTTAGTTTCACCTTTACAATTATTTGAATTAAATATTGACGTGACAGCGATTGAAGAATAGTAAGTCGCGGCCTTAAGCCCTTTTTTCAGAAACTTGCAGAAATAAAAAGACTTTCTTAAGGGAATCGTTAGGAAAAATTAGAACAACTTTAACCGGTTGTTCTTTTTTCTTTGTTATAAAAAGGGTATACTGTAACTGATTAAAACAAAGCGAGGCTTTTTCAATGAAAAAAATAGTTGATAGTTGGCCCTATCATGATTTTACCGCCAAACTATCGGTAGCAATTGTCTATGCACTGTTGTCGTCTATTGCCATTAATTTTTTCTATCAACCAGGTCATATTTATTCCAGCGGGATTACCGGACTGGCCCAAGTAATTACCACTCTGTCTAAAGATAGTATTGGGATTGGCTTGCCGGTTTCGGTGACTTTATATCTGCTGAATATTCCTTTGTTTTTGGTTGCCTGGCGTAAAATTGGCAAGAAGTTTACCATCTTTACGATTATCACTGTGACCTTAGCATCTTTGTTTATTCAAATTATTCCCCAGACGGAATTAACTACCGATCCGATTATCTGTGCAATTTTTGGCGGCGGTATTATGGGCTTTGGCGTTGGCTTTGCCTTGAAAAATGGGTTATCCTCTGGTGGTCTGGACATTATCAGCATCACGATACGCAAAAAAACCGGCCGCACAATCGGTTCAATCTCCATTTATTTTAATGCTGTGATTGTCCTATTGGCGGGTGTGCTATTTGGCTGGCAATATATGTTTTACAGTGCCTTGTCGATTTTTGTCAGCGGCAAAGTGACGGATGCCGTCTTCACTAAGCAAAAGAAAATGCAGGTGATGATTGTCACCAAATGTCCGGATGAAGTGATTGAAAATATTCAAGGGAATATGCGCAGAGGGATTACCATTATCCACGAAGCAGAAGGTGCCTTTAAACACGATAAACAAACGGTTCTATTAACGATTGTGACGCGCTTTGAGCTGCCTCTTTTGGAAACGGCGATGAAAAAAGCCGACCCGCAAGCCTTTGTCAGTATTTCAGATAATGTAAAAATTCTCGGTCATTTTTATGAAGAAAGTTTACAATAAGTTGAATAATAATAAAAGGGAATTGGCGCTGAGCTGATTCTCTTATTTTTTTGGAGCATTTTGCAAAAAAGACAAGCGTAACGTAAGCTGGAATGTTACACTTATGGGGAAATGAAAAAAAGGAAGTGGGAAAATGAAAAAAGTTTTGGGTGGTTTACTAGTTACAGGGATGTTTATTTTAGGAGGTTGTGGCAGTTCGGCACGGGATGATTTTGCTGATGCTTGGGATGAAGTCAATGACTTTAGTCAGTACAATGCGATTGATTTTTCACTGACCGTCGATGAGCTGACCATGGATGGCGGCACAACCAGCAGCAGTGACGAGTATGATTTTAGCGGCATTTTTGATTCGTTGATGTCAAGTTTTCAAGGAATGGGCATTGGCGGCAATGTTTTAATTGACCAAGAAAACGAAGCAGTTGAATATAATTTCAACTTAAATTTCATGGACAATGAGTTTCCCTTTGAAATGATTATGGCCGGCGACGAGACTTATATTTCTGGTGACGCCTATGTTCAAATCTTGACGCTGATGAGTTCTCTTTATGATACAGGTGTTGATTTTTCTGGCATCACCGATCAAATAAGTGGGAAATATGTCGAAGCAAATCCAGATGATTTCGGCGATACCTTTAGTACGAGTGATTTGACTGATTTACTAGAGGTGGATGATTCAGCGCAAACGACCTACCTGGCTGAATACACACGCACCTTAGACGAAAGTACTTTTGAACAAGACGGCGATAAAATTTCTCATACCTATACCCTTGAAGAAATCGAAGGCTATTATGATTTTGTGCAGGAAAACGGCACAGATGAAGATATCGAAGAGCTGGGAGAATTTGACGCTGCCGACATTACTGATTTTGAATTGACGGTGACTTTGGACACCAGCAATAATAGTGCTGAATTTTCTTGCACAATGACCAATGACGATGCTGACGGCACGATGACGGTGGGCTTTACCGGTAACCTTGCGCCGACTTCAAGTGATGAAACGGTGACTGTGCCATCTGGTAATCAAGTAGTGACGGAAGATCAGCTGGACACCATGTTAACAGAAGGTGCCACTTATCAATTAAGTGAAGATGAGTTCAACGAGCTTTTAACTAGCATTGAAGGGGCTCAAGATTATTACACCAAAGATGAAATCATCGAAATGTTTGAATCAGAAGGAATCACCTTCACAGATGATCAACTTGCTCAGATTGACGCTTTGTATCCGGCGGTGTAAGTCAGTAATTTAAATGGAAGTATCTGATCCGAAACTCAAAGGATTAGATACTTTTTTTGGTTAGGGGAAAAGCAAGCTTTAACAGATATGCAAAAGGAAAATGAGAAACTGAAAATCTAGGTGTAGTCTCAGGACATGGGGACATCAGTTGATTATTTTTTTTGTTTTTAAGCAGCTAACAACTTGTAAGGGACTTCAAAAATTAGTTTCGTAGTGCTGAAATTAGAAAAGCTAATATCTTTTATCTTGAAGCAAAAGTATTGGCTACAGCCCCTGCTAATTATTGAGTAAAAAGATGTTACTTTAAGTTATTAAAGTCTTCCTAATACTTAATAACTTTTTCTTGCTTTTCATATTAAAAGGTCGTACTCTTAAAGTTATATTACAAAAGGATTTGGTTGGGGTCGAATGAAGAGAGAGAAACGCTATATTACCGGATTTGACGGCATCCGTTCAATTGCCGTTATTGGAGTCATCCTGTATCACCTGCTGCCGACAAGCTTGGCGGGGGGCTATCTAGGGGTCCCCATTTTTTTTGTGGTCTCAGGCTATCTGATTACCGATTTATTGCTACAGGAATTTGACGACAATAAAAAAATTGACATCTGGGCCTTTTATAAAAGGCGGATGAAACGTCTGTATCCAGCGATGGTGGGTATGTTTTTGACGGCCATTACATATATTACTTTATTTCAGCAAAATCTTTTAGAAAATATTCGCCAGATTGTAGTCAGCAGTTTGCTATATGTCAACAACTGGTGGCAGATATCCCGGGGCTTTTCTTATTTTGATCGCTTTGCTAATGAGTCCCCTTTTACGCATATCTGGTCTTTAGCCGTTGAAGGCCAAAATTATTTAATTTGGCCGATTGTCGTGTTGCTGATGCTGAAATTTATCAAAAGTCGGGGACGAATGTTTTATATTTTAATGGGAGCAAGTATCGTCTCAGCTCTGTTAATGGTTATTTTATATACTCCCGGCGGTGATCCGACTCGTGTTTATTATGGAACCGATACTCGTCTGTTTTCGGTTTTGATTGGGAGTGCCTTGTCCTTTGTCTGGCCTAGCCGCCGCTTGAAGAAAAACATTTCCCGCAAAGCAACTTGGAATTTAAATGTTATCGGGCTAATCTCGCTGATTGTTCTATTGATTGGCTTAGTAAAATTAGACGACCAGTCCAATTTTGTCTATTGGGGTGGGATGTATCTCTACAGTATTTTCTGTGCCATCTTAGTTGCCGTGACGGCTCACCCTGGTTCCTCATGGAATCGTTGGTTGACCAATCCAATTTTTAATTGGTTGGGAAAAAGAAGTTACGGGATTTATCTCTATCAATATCCAGTGATGATTTTTTATGAAGCGAAAATCACCAATATAAATAATCTATTATGGCTGCATATTATCATCGAAATTGTGCTGATTTTACTTGTCAGCGAATTGTCCTATCGCTTTATCGAAACACCTTTTAGAAAGCTAGATTATGGACACTTGAAGCAACAAATTACAAAATTTTTAAAAAGCCGCAAAAGTGTTAAACAAACTTTATTTTACAGTAGTAGTATTTTGTTGCTAGCTATTACGGTATTCGGGTTGTTGATTGCACCGACTGACGCCGCTAATGCTGAACAAGACGAGTTCGAAGCTCATTTAACGGAAAACAGCCGCCTGGCGGAAGCGACAAAAGATGGCACAACTAGTTCGACTGACAGTTCAACAGATTCGACTACTCAGTCAGAAGTTCCGACGGAGGCCAATCCCTATGGTCTATCAGAAACGCAAATTGCAGCCGCCCAGGCTTTGCCGATTTCAGCCTTTGGCGATTCAATTGTTTTGGATATGGTGACGGATTTTCAAAGTGTCTTCCCGCAAATTGTGATTGATGGCGAAGTTGGCCGGCAATTATACAATAGCGCTGAAGCCTTAAGTGCGATGGCTGAAAAAGGTGAACTGGCGGATACAGTGATTATGAGCTTAGGGACAAACGGGCCCTTCAGTGAAGAACAATTCGCTGAAATTATGACCGTTATAGGGGAACGGCAAGTCTACTGGATTAATTTGCATTTGCCGACCCGTCGCTGGGAAACGCAAGTCAACGATATGCTAGCCGCGATGGATGCAAAGTATGACAACTTGACCTTGATTGATTGGCATACCTACAGTACCGACCATCCGGATTGGTTCTTTAATGACAACGTGCACCCCAACGCAGCGGGGGCAGTTGAATACACCCGTTTAGTGGCGCAAGCAATTTTAGCTGAATAAAAAAACTGCAGAGCAGCCAGTTCCAAGTAATTGGAGTGGCTGCATCTGCAGTTTTTTTTGCTCTTATTCATTTGGTTTGACGGCAACAAAGATAAAACGATGTTCTAGGTTAGCGATAAAGCCTTTTTGGTTTAACTCTTCTTCCAAATAAAGCAGCTCCTGCAAATTATTTTCCACTGAAAAATTCGGAAACTCCCAAGAAATAGTCAATGCGTAATAGATGAGGGCCTCCATCGTATAAAATTTTTGCCAAGGATAGGCTTCATCAGCAAAAAGTAGTTGAAAATTTTCGCCTTTAAGCTGTTCTTTGACGGTTGCCAAATGCCAGTCAAATTGCTTTTTTTGAAAATTAGGAATCAACCGGGAAGTAAGGGTCAAGCCATTTAAATCGCCGACCTGCTGTGAAATAAAATTTCCACCGGGTTTTAAGACCCGCTTGACTTCTTTCAAATCAAAAGACTCATGGGAATTGATCACCAAATCAAAATGCTGATCAGGAAAGTTTAATTTGTCATCCTCTTTTACAAATTTAACAGCGACACCCTGAGGGTCTAATTTTTCTAAAAGCAATTGATAATTCTTCGGCCAGCCCTCCGTCACCGCCGTATTCTTCGGCGGGTGATTAAAGCTTTTTAGAAGTTCGCCGCCGCCTGTTCCCATGTCCAAAAGCTGAAGTTCTGGCTGTAAAAATTTTTGAACGATTTTTTGGTAATTCCAAGGGTTCGCTTCTTGCGTGTACTCTGCTTCAATGGCTGAAAAATCCCAGCCGCTGAAATTTTTTTGTTTAGCCTGAGCCTTTAGCCAGGCCGGATTGATTGTTGTGGGCATAAACATTCTCCTTAAAATTTAGTCAGCGAGAAATTGATACCGCCCGTGATAGCAGAAAACAAGCTTGAGATAGTCGCTATCATGAGCTATATCAAGCAGTTACCTCGTTTTAGTCTGATTATCATCATCTCACACCCTTCAAAAATTAAGTCAATGTCAAAGAATAGCTGGCATCAATCAAGCCAGCCAGCTCAGAAAAATCGGCAAATTGCCGTAAATCAACGGTAATCCAGTGGCTTTTATTCATATGATAGGCTGGGAAAAAACCAGCCTGCTCCTGTAAAATACTGCCTAATTCTGGTTCGATTTTTAAATTTAAGATGGTCAACTCATCACTAGTGGGCAAATCCAGCTTGTCTTCAGTAACGCTCATCAGCAATGCAAACCACTTTTGATTGCGGCGATGACGAAAGACGCTGCTATTGTTTTTAGCAAAGGGCCGGTCCGGTTGAATCTGATAACGCTGAAAAATGTAATCGATAACCTCTGCTTCTGTACTCATAGATCAGGCCTCTGGTGTCAATTGTTTTTGCATCAAATAATCGGTTTGCACGTCGTCCCCCATTACAAAATCATGTTGGCCGACCCGCTGAAAGCCAATTTTTTTATAAAAGGCTAAAGCCGGTTGGTTGTATTCCCAAACTCCTAGCCAAATCGATTGCTTTTTCAACTCATCTGCCCGTTGCAACGCTTTTTGAAACAAGCGATTACCTAGCCCTTGGCGTTTAAATTGTTTACGGACATAAATCCGTTCAATCTCAAGGCCTTCAGCATCAACAGGTTCCGTTTGAGCGGGACCATAATTCAATTTTAAATAGCCGGCTAAAACATCGTCGCTAAAGATAAAATAAAATTCTGAGAGGGGATTAGCAAGCTCTCTCTCAAGCTTTTCAAGATTGTAGGCTTCGTCTAAGTAGGCATCCATATTTTCTTTGGTGTTGTCATTAGCGAAGGTATCAAAATATGTCTCTCGGCTAATAGCCTCCAGTTCCTTGGCATTTTCTTTTGTCAGAGGTTTAATTTCAATCATGGTCTGGACTCCTTTAAATTATCGCTTGTGTAGTAGGCCTTTTTAGCCGACTAAAACGCTATTGGTTTTAGCTGTCTGTAAATAGGTTTCTTTTTGTCTACGAGTCAGCTTTTTAAAGGCTGACTCGGCTTTGGTAGCTTCACTGCGGCTGGCAAAACTTTCCGCATGAATCATTTGAACAGGGCGGCGGCTGTTGGGATGAGTATATTTGGCACCGGTACCGCTGTTGTGCTCAGCTAGGCGGCGACTTAAATCGGTCGTATAGCCACCGTAAAAAGTTTGATCACGGCACAGCAGTACGTAGAAAAAATGTTCGTCACTTTTCATAGAGCATGCCTCGTATTTCTGGTGTATAATCGCCATTTTCATCGGCAGTAAGAAGAGGGGGCAATATTTTAAGGCCGGCTTCTTTGCCGTTACGAATCCCTTCAATCAATAAAATATTGGCCTCCTTACCGGCCTTTGGATAAACAAACTGCAATCGCTTTGGAGCGATATCATATTTTCTTAAAGTGTCGATGATATCCAAAAAACGATCCGGTCGATGGACCATCGCAAAATGGCCATTGGTTTTCAACAGGCCGCTGGCAATCCGAATGACCTCGTCAAGATTCGTTTCGATTTCATGACGGGCAATCGCTAAATGGGGATTGGGATTTTTGCGACTGGTCGGCAGCTCCTTGAAATAAGGCGGATTGCATAAGACCAAATCAATCGAGTCAGGCTGTAAATAATTGAAGCAGTCTTCAATGTCACCGGCTACCATAGTCACTTGTTCCTCCAAGTGATTTAGTAAAATACTCCGCTGCCCCATGTCGGCAAGGCGTGGCTGGATTTCAATTTGGGTAATCGGCGCGGCGGTTTTACCGCTAACAAAAAGACCTACGGCACCATTGCCGGCACAGAGATCGACAATCTGACCCTTTTGGGGAATTCTTGGAAAATTTGCTAATAAGACGGCATCTAGAGAAAAAGAGAAGACCTCTTTGCTTTGAATAATTTGAATACCTTCAGCGAAAAGCTGGTCAATTCGCTCACCGGTTTTTAAAGGGACAGTCACCTACGCACAGCTTCTTTCTTTATAATTTCTTAAGCCTTGCAGCTTTTTTTTAGGTTCAATGAATAGAATACTGGTATTATACCTTAGACATTTACTTACAGCAAAAAAATACTTGATAAGTAAAATAAATTTCGGCATACTATGATTCAGAGAAGTCAGAGCTTTCTCCCAGTCAGAAAGGAAGAGGAACATGTTTTTCCGTTTTATTCGAATGGTAGCTCGCTTTGTGGTTTTTGTGTTAAATGGCAACGCCCATTATCAAAATCGTGAAGCCCTGCCGCAAAATGAAAATTATATCTTAGTCGCTCCCCATCGTACCTGGTGGGACCCGATTTATTTGGCGATTGGTGCCCGTCCAAAATCCTTTAGTTTTATGGCCAAAGAAGAACTATTTAAAAATCCAATTTTGCGTTATATTCTGGTTCATGCCAATGCTTTTCCCGTTAAACGCACCAATCCTGGACCAAGCACAGTGAAGACGCCGGTAAAATTATTGAAGTCAACGGATTTGAGTTTGATTATGTTTCCTAGTGGCACCCGCCATTCTACCGAATTAAAAGGTGGCATGGCATTGATTGCCAAGCTAGCTAAGGTGCGCATCGTGCCATCCGTTTATCAAGGCCCGACCAGTTTTAGCGGTCTACTCAAACGCAAGCGGATTGATGTCCGTTTCGGAGAACCGATTGATATCAGCGATATAAAAAAAATGGATAAAGCTGGTATGGATGAGGTGGAACGCCGCATTCAAACGGCTTTCGATCAATTGGATAAAGAGGTCAATCCAAATTACAAGTATGTCGCTTCCGAGAAAAAATCTTAAAAAAGCAGCTGCCCATTGTATCGCCCCTTAAAATGTTAGCTTTTTGGTCTAACTCTTAAGGGGATATCGACTGAATGGGTAGCTGTTTTTTTGATTACTTTATCAATTCCATTAACTCTTTGACCACCATTGGCGAAATTTTTGGAATAAAGTTGGTTGCTGCAAGCTGTCAGCTGTTTTTTCAGCAGCGTTAAAGGCGGTGATTAGCTGACTGTTAAGTTGCTGATAGCTATCGTTTGAAAACATGGGCTGGCCAGCATGATTGGCATATTGATCAGTCCCAATGGCTGAACCCAAGGGATCTTCTGGATACAGCCAATTTGTTTGCTGCTGATTGGCGACGTGGCTGCACAAAGCGATTAATTCATCGTAAAATTCTAGATAATCGGAGTAGAAATTGATGGTTTCCGTGTAATCAATAATGATTTGAACAGTCGCATCCGTTGCTCTTTGCTGCTGGATGACATGGATAAAATCCTCATAAACTGGACTCAGTAAAGGATAGAGGGAATCGATATAGGAACGATTTTCCTCAAGGTTATTTAAATAACTGTCGCTAGCAAGCTGGATTTCGCCGACCAGATTTTCTGTAAACCACGTACTAAAAGCCTCCTCATAAGCTTCTTCATAAGCTTCCTCCCCCGCAAAGTTTTCTAATTGCGGAGCTGTTAAACTGGCAATCTGCTGCTGTTTTGCGGGCAATTGCGGCAGTGCCCCTAATAGCCAAAAAAGCGGCAGGCTATTGTTTGCTTCAAAAAGTTGGCAGTCAGTTCCTGCCAGTAGATAAGCCCGATTCCCCATCTTTTTCCCTCCAAAATAATTCAAATGGTTTTTATTTATTATAACAGGAAAAAGGCTGAAGAAAGTGTTTGGAGAAATTTTTTTTGAAATTAAAAAAGTTTTGCTGGAATTTTTTTTAATCGCAGTCTGCTTAGCATAATTTGAAAAACAGTCAGCCAGTTTAAAATTATTTTTTCTCCCATATCTTTTGAGGCTGGCAACTGCTTGGGGACTGGAAAAGTGTTATAATAGTGGGAAGACCATTTTTGGAGGAACAGACATGCGTTTTTTACATGTGGGGGATTTACATATCGGCAAAAAGCTTCATGGCTATGACTTATTGCTGGATCAAAAGAAAAATTTAGCTGATATTATTCAGCTGGCAAAAACTGAAGAGGTGGATGCTGTGGTGTTGGCGGGGGATTTGTATGATCGTTCGGTGCCGCCGGTTGAGGCCATCGAGATTTTTAATCAGTTTATTCAAGAGCTGAATATTGAAAATCAGTTTCCCGTCTTTGCAATATCGGGAAACCATGACAGCGGAGTTCGTCTGGAGGCTGGGGCGCCGTGGTATCAGCAGACTGATTTTTATCTGCATACCCGTTTAGAACAAGCCTTCACGCCAATTGAATTTCAAGGAACGCAATTTTTTCTGCTGCCCTATTTTGAGCCAATCAGCGCCCGTTTGTATTTTCAAGATGATGAGATTCGCACGATTACTCAAGCGATGGAGCGGGTCGTTCCTGAAATGGAAAACCAATTTAAACCGGAGTTGCAGCAGGTTCTAGTCGCCCATTTTTTTGTGGCGGGAAGTGAAAAAAGTGATTCGGAAACCAAGATTGAAGTCGGCGGTCTCGACAGTGTGCCAAGTTATCTACTGGAAAGCTTTGACTATGTGGCGTTGGGACATTTGCATAATAAAAATGCGCTTCAGCATAAAAAAATGCGCTACAGCGGTTCGCCATTAAAATTTTCTCTATCAGAATTAGAGCAAAAAAAAGGCGGCTGGCTAGTGGAGCTGCCAGATTTACACTTGGAGTTTAAGGAATTAAGTCCGTTGCACAATCTCCAGCAAATTGAAGCGAGCTTTGAGGAGCTGCTGTCACCGATTTTTTATCAAAGCGTTGAGAGAGAAGATTATTTAGACATTTTATTGACAGACCGGGGAATTATCCCCAATATGATGAACCAGCTGCGGCAGGTTTACCCCCGGATTTTAGGGGTCAGCCGAGTCAATGGTCGTGAATCGGCGGAATTGCAGACAGATTTTAAAGCAGTCCGCAGGCTAGCACCGGAAAAATTAGTAGATAATTTTTTCCAAGAGGTGACCGGTGAAACCATGACGGCCGCTCAAACCGAACTGGTTGCTGATGTCTTGAGCACACAGGAGGTGACTGACGCATGAAGCCTGTTAGGTTAACTTTGAAAAATTTTGGTCCCTTTATTGAAGAGACCCTTGACTTTGACCGCTTGGCAGAAGCGCCGCTGTTTTTAATTAGCGGCAAGACTGGTTCCGGCAAGACCACTATTTTTGATGGCATGACCTTTGCTTTGTTTGGTGAAACTTCTGGCGGCTTAAGGGGCGCCAGTGAAATGCGCTCCTCCTTTGCAGCGCCGACAGAAGAAACAATTGTCACCTTTGTTTTTGAACATCAAGGATTATTGTATCAAATTGAGCGCCGCCCGAAGCAAACCCTACAAAAGAAAAAAGGCAGCGGTACGAAGGAACAAAATGCTAAAGTCGAGTTGACCATCTGTCAGCCGAATGGCACTGAAATTCGTCAGTATAGTAAAGATGGCGAGGTTCGCAAAGAAATTGAAGAGCTGCTCCATCTAAATGCTAAACAATTCAATCAAATTGTGCTCTTGCCTCAAGGAGAATTCCGGAATTTTCTAGTGGCTAAAAGTGAAGACAAAGAAGCGGTGTTACGGAATTTATTCGGCACTGGTATCTATCAAAAATTTGCCAGCGAGCTGCAGGAACGCCTGAAACGAGCAAAAAAACTACAGGAATCAGATACGGCGGAACTGGCCTTGATTCAAAAGCAGTTTCAGTGGGAGCAGACAGCTTTATCAGATCAGGAATTTTTGACTAACGGCGAAAGCTATTTGCTGGAGGAAGCTCAGCATTTAAAGGCTGAGCAAAAACAGTTGACTAAGCTGGTTTCAAAAGAGCAGACGGCGCAAAAAGAACTGTTCACAGCGCAAGAACTGAGCAAATTATTTACGGAATTAGCAACAGCTGAGAAACGGCAGGTAGAATTATCAGCCCAAGCCGAGGAAATAGCCGCTTTAGAAAAAGAATTAAAGCATTTGGAATGGGCAGAAACACAACGGAATAAATTAGTTAAGATTGATGAGCTTACTGAAAAAGCCGAAACTTTGGCGGATCAAAAAGAGGCGCTTTTAGAAAAAAGCGCAAGCTTAGAGCTGATTCTCAGCAGCAGCCAACAGCAGCAGGCTGAGCTGGGAAAAAAAGCGCCAGCTTATGAAGAAAAAAAGAAACGGTTGCAGCAGCTGCAGGATAAATTACCGCAGCTCCAAGCATTTAATCAGTTGCAAGAAAAACTTCAACAGATAGTAAAAAAACTGACACAGACAGAGGCAGATGAAGCTCAGCTTAGCAGTCGCCAAGCTGAAAATAGCGAGCAGCTAAAAACGTTGCAAAAACAGCAATTGGCAATTGCGGACTTGCAGCAGCAATTAGCTGAGCTAACCGAAAATAATTATCAAAGCCGTGAAATTCAAGAGCTGCTGACAGAAAATCAGCAGCAACGGGAAATTCTACAGGCCAATCAACTGGCAGCTGAAAAAACTGAGACGGCATTAATCAAAACGCAAGATAACGTAGCAGAATTACAAACTGATTTTCAATTGAAGAAAAGCCAGTCAGCTGCTCTGCAAATTGCTCGTTTGAGTTTGGATTTATTACCGGGAGAGCCTTGTCCGGTCTGCGGCTCGTTGGAACATCCCGGCCTCGTACAGGAACAGCCGGTGAGTCAACAGGAAATTCAAGCAGCAGAAACAGCGCTAGTTACCGCAGAAGCTGCTTTAAACGAACAACTGCAAAAATTAGCGGAACTGGAAACCCGCTGGCAGATTTCTGTCGAGGAAAATCAGCAGGCGGCCAGCGCCCTTGAAAAAGCCGAATCAGCAACAGCTGCTAAGGCTGCTACTTTTGTTGAAAAAATGGCAGCAGATTATCAAACAAGCCTGTTCGACTTATCGGCAGTCATTCATTTTTTCGAGGCTGAAAATAAGCGATTAAACGCTGAAATCAATGCTAGCCACGCGGCTGGTTTGAAAGCCAAAGACTTGCAGGCAGAACAAGAAAAACTGGCTCCACAGCTGCAAGCACTTCAAGAGTTGAAGCGTCAGCTTTCTGAAGAGCAAAATTTATTAAAGGGTCAAGTGACAGCTCTTGAACAACAGGGCTTATCAGAGGACCCGCAAACTATTGAAGCGGAAATTACTGAAATAACCGATCAGCTAAAAAGTTATCAGCAGCAGGTATCTGAGATAACGGAACTGGTTCAGGCTAATCAACAGGCGGAGATTCGCTTGACGGAACAAATTCGACAAAACCACGACAGCTTTGCTGAAACGAGCAAAAGCTTAACTGAGCAAAACGCTGAGCTAGCGGCGCTACTTAAAAAAGCCCCAGTAGCGACGGTGGATGAGCTGCGGGAGTTGTTAACCCACACATTGCAGCTGCCGCAATTGCGGAAAACAATCGGTGATTATCACACGCAGATTGCTTTAAATCAAGAAAATTTGAAGCGCCTGAACCAAGCTTTGTCCACAAAAGAGCAGCCGGATTTAACCGATTTAGAAACTGCTTATCAGCTAGCCCGCAGCGAACAAGAGCTCTTTCATGAAGAGGTCAGTCAGCTGCAGTATCAGCTAGCCAGCAATCAAAAAATTCTGGCCGATTTTAAAAAGCTCTACCAGAAAAATCGTCAGCAATTAGTTAAACTGCAGGAATTGCAGCAATTAGCAGATACGATTAATGGCAATAATGCCCGTAAAACGAGTTTGGAACGATTTATTTTACAGACTTATCTAAAAGAAGTTCTGCTGGTGGCCAATCAGCGGCTGCAAAGCTTAACCCATGACCGCTATCAGTTTGAATTATCGACGGCTGTCGGTTCCTTCCGCAGCCAAACCGGTTTAGAAATTAATGTCTACGATGACACTGTCGGTCAAAGTCGCAGCGCCCATACGTTATCTGGTGGCGAAAGTTTTATTGCCGCTTTAGCATTGGCCTTATCTCTAGCTGAGGTCATCCAAAATCAAGCTGGCGGCATTTCAATTGAGGCCCTCTTTATCGATGAAGGCTTTGGTTCCTTAGATGAAGAGTCGCTGGAGATGGCGATGGAGGCTTTAGAAACAATCGAAAGCCGCGGCAGAATGATTGGTATTATCAGTCACGTCAAAGAATTAAAAGAAAGAATTCCCCAGCAAGTGTTAGTTGATAGTTCTGGCAATGGGCAAAGCAAAATTGCCTATCGTTAAAGGTTTCAGCAAGTGCCGCTTGCCAAGTTAAGGAGGAGAAAATCCCGTGAAATGGAGTATACCTGAAAAAGTAATCAAACGTGGCCGAGAATATCTGGAAGCGGGCCGAGTGTTGTCCGTTGAACCAGATTATGTCAATCGTGTATGGCACGGTGAAGTTCTCGGATCAGAGACGTACCATGTGACTTTGGACGGGACCACCAAGGAAGAAGACATCTGCCAATGTCCTTATTGGCAGGACCATCATTATTGCAAGCACACGGTTGCAGTGGAATTATATTTACGGAAGGAAGGACTGAACCGCATAATTAAAGCCAGCGATGCGCCGGCTGCTGTCAGTGTTTCCCAATCAGAAATGTTTACCAAAGGATTTTCGCGGATTTCCTTAAAACAAGCGGATAAGGTTTCCCCCTTGGCGATTGAATTTTATCTGGAAATTATGGAAACCAATCCTTATCATCCTGAGCTGGCTGCTTTAGGGCTGCAATTGCGCGTGGGCTATCTGGCTTTAAATCGCTTTTACGTGGTAAAAAATATCAATGACTTTTTGTCGGCTTGGCAGGAGGAAAAAAGCTTTGAGGTTAACAAGCAAAATTTGACCCTCAGTCGTGGCGCCTTTGACGAAGCCACCAATGAAATTTTGCAAATTTTATACGGTATCAATCAGTCTCAGCTACTACTTGGTACCCGCGGCTTGCAAATTAATGGCAAGGTGGACAAGCGGCGGATTTTATTGCCGGTAGAATACGGTCAAAACCTGCTGCTGAAAATTAATCAGTTGCGGCAGCTGCACTTTAAAGTAGACGAAAAAAATTGGCAGCAGATTGCTTTTAGCGATGAATTGCCACCTTTAAAATTTTCTATTTTAAAGGAAGCTGACCACTATCAATTGGCAGTCAGTCAGCTGTTTACACGCTATTTTAGTTATTATCAGTGGGGCTTTTATGAAGGCTATTTTTATCCTTTATCTCATCGTCAGCAGGAAATTTTATTGACCTTGGAGCAGCTCCTTAAACGCTATAAAAATCAACAGGTGGCCTATCAAATGCAGGAGCTGCCGGACTTATTTAAAGGAGTATTGCCCTTTTTACGGGAGATCGGTGAAGTCTACGTCAGCCCAGAGGTTACCGCTGAGATTGCAGAATATCCCTTAGCAGCCGACATCATTTTTAAATTAAAAAGCAAATCTAAGCAAATTGTCAGCCAAGTCAATTTCAATTATGGCGACAATGTATACTCCACCAATCCGAAAGATCAACAGCTGGCAGAAGAAAAAATTGTGCTGCGGGATTATCGCCATGAAGCGCTGATTAAAAAGCGCTTTGAAGATTTTGGCTTTCAAGTGACTGCAGAAGGCTTTGAAAGAAAATTACCACAGGGGGCGGCTTTGTATCAATTTTTTGCTGAAGAGCTGCCGGCATTTCGTAAACTAGGCACGGTTAAAATGGGCAAAAAATTGCGGAGTTTGTATTTAGACGCCCAGCATTTTCAGCCTAAAGTCACCGTGACAGAATCTGATTCTTGGTTGGATGTCCACTTTGATATTTCCGGTATTTCTGACCATGAAGTGGATCAAGTTTTGCAGAGCTTAATGCAAAACCAACCCTTTTATACTTTGGAAAACGGCCAAGTGTTGGCCCTAGACTCGGAAGAATTTTACCAAGCCAGCCAATTTCTAGCAGAAATTCGCGGTAGCTTGCAGACGGAAGATGGCATTTTACATTTGCCAAAAAGTAAAAGTCTATTGGTAAAGGAAAAAGCCGGTGTCGAAGTGGAGCTAACAGCCTCCTTTGAAACTTTAACCAAAGACTTGCTACATCCGGAAGATTTTTCAGCTAAATTGCCTGCGAATTTACAGGCAGAATTGCGCAATTATCAAAAAATCGGTTTCCGCTGGTTTAAAATGTTGAGTCACTATCATTTTGGCGGTATCTTAGCCGACGAGATGGGCTTAGGGAAAACGATTCAGGCAATCACCTATCTGCTGTCTGAGAAGCAAGAAAATGGTGAGATTCGGGCCGTGATTGTTGCACCAGCCAGTTTGATTTACAACTGGCAGGCAGAAATTCGTAAATTTGCCCCGAGCTTAACCTCCTGTGTTGTAGCAGGCCCCAAAGAGGAGCGGGAGGCGCAGTTGGCCCAAGACAGTGATATTTATATCACGTCCTATGCCGGAATGAGGCAAGATGGTGAGCTCTATCAAAATCAACAGATTCAATATCTATTTTTAGATGAAGCGCAGATGGTAAAAAATAGCGTGACTAAAACGGCGCAAGCACTACGGGAATTACCCGTGCCCCATGTCTTTGCTCTGAGCGGCACGCCGATTGAAAATAATTTGGAGGAGCTGTGGTCACTATTTCAAATTATTATGCCGGGTTTTTTCCCCGGGAAAACCAAATTCCGCAGCTTGGATAAAAAATTAATCGCCCAGATGATTAAACCTTTTGTTTTACGACGGGATAAAAAGACCGTGCTGCAGGATTTACCAGAAAAAATCGAGACCAATCTGTACAGTGCTCTAACAGAAGAACAAAAAACTGTTTACCTAGCGAATTTGAAGCAAATGCAAGATAGCGTCAACGCGATGGATCCAGGCACTTTTAATAAAAATCGAATTGGTATTTTAGCCGGTTTGACCCGATTGCGGCAAATCTGCTGTGATCCGCGGCTCTTTATTGAAGATTATAACGGCGGCTCTGGTAAGCTAGAACAGGTGAAGGAATTAGTCTTAAACGCCAAAGAAAACAATCGGCGGATATTACTCTTCTCCCAGTTTACTTCCATGCTGTCGATTATCGAAACAGAGTTCCACGATTTAGGTTTAGAAACTTTTTATTTGCGGGGCAGCACCAAAGCGAAGGATCGTTTAGATATGGTGAATGCCTTTAACGAAGGCGAAAAGGATATCTTTTTGATTTCCTTAAAAGCTGGTGGCACCGGATTGAATTTAACCGGCGCTGATACAGTCATTTTGTATGACTTATGGTGGAATCCAGCGGTTGAAGAACAGGCAGCCGGCAGAGCCCACCGCATCGGTCAAAAAAATGTTGTGGAAGTTTGGCGCATGATTGCTGAAGGGACCATCGAAGAACGCATGGACCTGCTACAAAAAGGCAAAAAGGAATTATTCCAGCAAGTCATCGAAGGGGACCAAGAACAATTGGCCCGCTTAACAGAAGAAGACATTCGCATGATTTTAAGTGTTGGCGAGGCTTAACTAAAAGACTAGCTGGGCCAGAAGCAAAGGCAATTGTCAAAAAATTGACGGCGCCTGAGCTACTGGTCCAGCTAGTTTTTTACGAGGCTGTCAATTTTTTGAGATGTGACAGCGTATCAAAAATAGAGTGTGTGCTTTTGGTAACTTCAGCATACTAAAATAAGATGAATTTCCCGTAAAGTTTATGTCAAGAATGCGCAAATTTTATTGGGACTGCACTTAACTTTGCACCAAGAGCAGATATTCCTTATAATAGTAGCATTGGTGGCTAAAGGGAGCGGCCAATTAATCAAAGAAAATCTAGCTTGTTAAAAGCTAGCGAAAATAGTTATGGGATGCTTTGAAAAAACAGCACAATCGGTTGATCATTTTTCAAAGAGAATTAAAAGGAGAAATCATGTTTAAACGTTTTTTTAGTTATTACAAGCCTTACAAGAAATTATTTATTTTAGATTTTACCTGTGCCGTTTTAGCTGGTGGATTGGAATTGGCTTTTCCGGTGGTGGTCAATCAGGTGATCGACCAAATTATGCCGCAGCAAAATTTTCGGATGATTGCACTGGCGGCGATTGGTTTGCTGTTCTTTTATCTAGTGAATACCGCCTTTCAGTATATTGTCGTCTTTTTCGGTCATAAATTAGGCGTTAATATTGAAACCGATATGCGGCGAGAATTATATCAGCATTTACAAACGCAGCCCTTTGAATATTATGACAATCAAAAAACCGGCCGGCTAATCAGTCGTCTGACCACTGATTTATTTGAAATTTCTGAAGTCGCTCACCACGGACCGGAGGATGTTTTTATCACCGTCATGACTTTGGTGGGTTCCTTTATTTTAATGATGCAGATTCATGTGCAATTAGCTCTGGCAACTTTTGTCCTGCTGCCTTTTATTACAATTACGCTACTATTTTTCAATAAAAAAATGACTAAGGTTAACACGCAAATTTATGAAAATTTAGGCGAGTTCAATTCAGGAATTGAAGCGGCTGTCAGTGGTGTGCGGGTCACTCAATCCTTTGCCAATGAAAAATTTGAGCAACAGCGCTTTGAAAAATTGAATCAGGCCTATCGCAAATCTAAAATTGTTTTTTATAAAGTGATGGCGGTCAGCTCATCTTATAATTATTTTTTGATGCGCTTGATTAATTTGTTCACGCTGATTTTTGGAGCTTATTATGTCATTAATGGCGATATTACCAATGGTCAGTTTGTGGCGTTTATCCTGCTGGCGAATGTTTTTGTGCGGCCAATTGAAAAAGTCAATACGATGATTGAAAGCTATCCAAAGGGAATAGCTGGCTTTAAGCGGCTCACCGAAGAGCTGGACCGCCCCTCAACGATTGTCGACCGGCCTAATGCCCGTAATGTTGATAATCTCAAAGGCGATATTACTTATGATGATGTTTCTTTTAAATATGCGGATGGAAAAAGTGTCCTGCATCATTTAAATTTAGAAATTAAACCCGGGGAAACGGTGGCTTTTGTCGGTCAAAGCGGTTCTGGTAAAACGACGATTTCCAATTTGCTACCCCGCTTTTATGAAGTCAGCGAGGGACGTGTGGCAATTGATGGCATTGATATTCGTGACATTACCTTAGCGTCACTGCGTCAACAAATCGGTATTGTTCAACAGGATGTCTTTTTATTTCCAGGAACAATTCGCGAAAATATCGCCTATGGTAAATTAGACGCGACAGATGCTGAAATTCAGCAGGCGGTTTCTTTGGCCCATTTAGATAAAGTGATTGATCAAATGTCAGATGGCTTACAAACCAATATTGGCGAACGGGGAGTCAAGCTCTCCGGTGGGCAAAAGCAGCGGGTAGCGATTGCTCGGATGTTTTTAAAAAATCCGCCGATTTTAATTTTAGATGAGGCCACCTCAGCCCTGGATACGGAAACGGAACAGGTTATTCAAGAATCGCTAAATTCCTTAGCTAGCGGCCGCACGACATTGATTATCGCCCACCGCTTAGCGACGATTAAACATGCAACTAGAATCATTGTCGTTAGTGAAGAGGGCATTGTCGAAGAAGGTAGCCACGCAGAATTAATGAATAAAAATGGCAATTATCGAAAATTATACGATGCGCAGTTTAGAAAAAATAACCTTTAGAATTTCTTAATAATTTTTATCTGTTTTCTGAAACTTCCAAGAAGAATGAAAATGTGTTTCATTCTTCCTTTTTTGTTTGTATTTTCGAGAAAATTTATGCTATTTATCTTTGAAAAAAAATAAATCATGACCAAATGAAACAGAAAAATAACCGGGATAATAACCTTTTTTAGACTTGTTCTAAAAGGTGCCAAATTGGAATTTAAAATAAAATAACATCCATAACATTATTTATTGACTGCAATAAGTTAATTTAGCATTGTTTGTAGTCGAAATGAATAGACTTTAGGTTTTTTTGAAAAGGCTGGTAAGAAATATTTAGGCTTTATAAAAAAACAATACTGGGGAAAATATTTCTAAAAAAAGTTTGTAATTTTTTCGGAATTATAACAGTTTTTATTTACTGTTATATAGTTTAATAGAAAAATAAGTCAATCATTCAAAAATGTTTTAATTTGTGCAAATTATGAAAGAAAGCTGAATTTTATAGGCTTTCCATGTGAAAAATTACGAATGCATAAACATTTAATTTCTAGCAAGTCTAGCTTTTTTTGAAGAAATTCGATATAATAATTGCATAAGAAAGAAACAGAATAGCTTCTGTTATAAAAATGTGATGAATATCATCAAAAAGGAGTGAGAATCAATGTTGACTTTATACACATCTCCTAGTTGTACCTCTTGTCGGAAAGCTCGAGCTTGGTTACAAGAACACGAGATTCCATTTGTAGAACGGAATATTTTCTCTGAACCATTAAATATTTCAGAGTTAAAGCACATTTTAGAAATGACTGAGGATGGCACGGAAGAAATTATTTCGACTCGCTCAAAAGTATTCCAAAAGCTGAACACTGATTTAGACGAATTGTCTCTACAGGAACTATTAGAACTGGTGCAAACGAATCCTGGCTTGTTGAGAAGACCAATTATGGTAGACGAAAAGAGATTACAAGTTGGTTTTAATGAAGATGAAATTCGCCGTTTCTTACCCCGTGGTGTTCGCCAATTAGAATTACGCCAAGCCCAATTGATGGCTGGCTTGTAAAAAACTTTATACTTGAAACGAATCCGCTGGCTATTGCTAGCGGATTTTTTATTGCGCTAATTTTCGTGTTGCAATCGAATAAGTAATGTGACAGAGAATGCGTATACTGCTACTGTGATATTTAAAAAAAAGAGGTGGGCTTTCTTACTATTAGAAGATCATGGTGAAGATAGTTTCTCTAGAAATTGTTTTTCAAAATTTATTTGAGATTTTTTTAACTGTTAGCGATCCTTGGTTATAGTAAAATATTTTTGCTGTTTTACCAATGACTTTACTATAATTTTTCTAAATAAACTATTTTTATAAAAAGCCTTATTTGCAGTGTTTTTTCAGCTCTCATCTTTGTTTTTTATTTTTTAGCACTATTTTTTCACAAAAAGATATTGACAATTATTTTACTGAAAAGTATACTAACTTTAGTAACATTGGAAGCGCTAACAAATACATTATTTTTTTGGAGGAGAAAACATGAAGAAAAAAGTGATTTTGGGGAGTATGCTGTCTTTGTTTTGTTTAGGAGCTGCAGCCTGCGGTTCAAGTGGAGGAGATAGTGGAAGTAACACTAGCGATAGCGGCGGCAGTGGTGATAACGTGACTATTTCTTATGCCAGTTGGGACACAGATCAAGCGGTGGGTTTGCAAAAAGTCATTGATAAGTTTGAAGCAGATAATCCCAATATTACCGTTAAGATGGAAACAACACCTTGGGAACAGTATTGGACGAAGTTAGAGGCTGCCACTACTGGGGGTAACATGCCAGATATTATTACAATGCATTCAAACGAATCCTATAAGTATATGTCTAATGGCATGTTGATGGATTTACAAGAGATGGTTGATGCTGGCGATATTAATTTTGATAATTTCACTGACGGGATTGCCGATTTATATAGTTATGAAGATAAAAATTATGCAGTACCAAAAGATGTAACGACGATTGGGGTTTGGTATAACAAAACTTTATTTGAAGAAGCTGGTGTTCCACTGCCAACAGCAGATTGGACTTGGGAAGATTTCTCTGCAGCAGCTGAAGCGTTAACTAATGAAGAAACCGGCGTCTTTGGATATGCGGCGACAAATGCACCAGAAACCGGTTATTATGATTGGATTTACCAAAATGAAGGGTCAATCTTTACCGATGATGGTTTAGCGTCTGGTTTTTCTGAGCAAAACACAATTGATGCTTTCCAACATTATGTTGATTTTACCTTGACGGATAAAGTTTCACCAGCAATGGAAGTGCTAAGAGAAACTGACCAAGTCAATTTATTGGGCTCTGGCAAAGTTGCGATGATTACTCATGGTAGCTGGATGGCGTCTGGCTTTGCTGAAAATGAATACATTGCTGAAAACTGTGATGTCGCTGTCTTGCCACAGGGAGAAGTCCAAGCGACAGTTACCAATGGTTTAGCGTGGTCAATCGCTGCTGATACTGAGCATCCTGAAGAAGCGAAAAAATTCATGGCCTTCTTAGCATCAGAAGAAGCCAACCAAATTCAATCTGATGAGGGTGTTTCGATTCCGGCATATAAAGGTCTTGGCGAAGGCTGGGTTAACAAATTTGTCGATGTCTTCCCTGGAATTGGTGCTTTTGATGACATGTTAGAGTATGGTGTAATTCGTCCGTTTAACCAAGAAACATTAAAATGTGAAAGCTTAATGGATGAAGAAGTTGACAAAGCTTTGGCAGGAACTGTCACAGTTGAAGAGGCTAGCGAAAATATTGTCAATGGAGTCAACGACATTATGGCAGCCTACCAATAAAAAATAGGGGGTAGGTTGGATGAAGTTTTTAAAGAAATATAAAAAGGATCATATCATTTGGGGCTATATTTTCATAGCCCCAACTGCTATCGGTTTGATATTGCTGAATATCAAACCAGCGATTGATACGGTAATTTTAAGTTTCAGCAAGTCAACTGGTTTTGGGAACAGTACGTTTGCTGGTTTAGTCAATTTTAAGCGTTTAATTGCAGATGCGGAAGTGTGGCAATCTTTCATTAATACGTTTAAATACTCGATTGTTTCGATTCCGTTAATTGTCGTGTTCTCGTTGATAGCAGCCGTTTTAGTGAATCAAAAAGTTAAAGGGGTCGGTATTTATCGGACCTTGTTCTTCTTACCAGTTGTCGCAGCGCCAACAGCAGTAGCGATGATTTGGCGTTGGTTGTTGAATTCTCAATTTGGTTTAGTCAATCAGGCACTAGCAGTCTTCGGCATTTCACCGGTTTCTTGGTTGTCTAATCCTGATATTGCTATTTTTAGTGTCATTATTGTGGGTGTCTGGAGTGCAGTTGGCTATAATATGATTATTTTGTTATCTGGCCTGCAGGAAATTCCGGTCGATTATTATGAGTCGGCGGATATTGACGGCGCTGGACCTTTTAGAAAATTCTTTTCAATTACTTTGCCTTTAGTGACCCCGACTTTATTTTTCGTTGTCGTGACAACGGTAATCCAAGCTTTCCAAGTATTTGATTCAATCTTCATGATGATTCAACCAAGAACCGAAGCGATGTACAACACGCAATCGCTGGCGTATCTGTTCTACAAGCATTCCTATATCTTAAATGATAAAGGCTACGGCTCCGCCATCGTTGTCTTATTGCTGATTGTTATTTTGATTGTGACAGCTTTGCAAATGAAGCTACAAAAATTCTGGGTGAATTATTAGGAGGGACGACAATGCAAAAACGTAAATGGCATCTTTTGATTCATATTGCTTTAATTCTCGGTTCATTAGTCATGGTTGTGCCTTTTGTCTGGATGATTCTCACTTCAGGAAAAACCTTAACTGAATCCGTCCAAGTTCCACCGACAATTTTTCCTGAGAGTTTTCAGTTTAGTAATTTTGAAGCCGTCTGGAATTTATTGCCCTTTGATAAATTTTATATCAACACTCTGTTGATGATTATCGGGCGGGTCTTCTTCTCGCTATTATTCAGCGCAATGGCGGCCTATGCCTCAGCGAGATTACGCTTTCCAGGACGCAACTTATTTTTTAGTCTCGTCTTAATTCAAATGATGATTCCCGGACAAATTTTTATCACTCCCCAATACATGCTGGCACAACAATTAGGCATTTTGGATAGTGTTCCCGGATTGATTTTACCAGGCTTTGTCAGTGCTTTCGGCACCTTTTTACTGCGGCAGTTTTTTATGAGCTTGCCGGATGATTTAGAAGAGGCCGCTATTTTAGACGGCGCAACGGTTTGGCAAATTTTCTTTAAAATCATGTTGCCGCTGGCTCGTTCTGGTTTAATTGCCTTAGGAATCTTTACCGCCTTGTTTGCCTTTAAGGATTTAATGTGGCCGTTAATTGCGACGACTTCCGTTGACAATATGACGTTGTCAGCCGGTTTAGCCAATTTACAAGGGCAATACATGACCAACTACCCGCAACTGATGGCCGGCTCGCTTTTGGCAGTGTGGCCAATGATTGTGATATTTATCGTCTTCCAGAAGAGATTTATTGAAGGTATCGCTACGACAGGCGGTAAATTATAGGCAAATCTAATGGGCTGTGACACAAGTCAAAGCAGAAAAAAGATACCTGAACATGATTCAGCCAACGCTGATAACTATTTTGAATTTGCGATTTAGGTCTTCTGGACCACAAAAACAAATTCATCTGGTTCGGATATTTTTTCTGCAACATGACTTATGTTACAGCCTCTTCTTTTTAGTGTATAGTAATGACAATAAGGAAAAAGGATGGGGTTAAGCATGGCTGGAATTAAAGATGTAGCTAGCAGAGCGAAGGTTTCGACAACGACAATTTCGCGCTTTTTAAATAATGATCCAAACTTGTCAATTGCTGAAGAAACTAAAAAGAGGATTTTAGAAGCGGTCAATTACTTTGATTATCGTAAGAATGTCGTGAAAAATAAAATCAATAAAACGGTTGTCATCATCACCTCTAAAACGGATTTAGAGGGTTTGGAAAATCCTTACTTTCGGCGAATACGGATTGGCATAAATGAAGCTATCAAAGAAAAAGGTATCACCTTGGAGCATTTTTATGAATTGGGGGATAATATTGACCCCGCCAAATTGGAAAATATTGGCGCCGTCTTAATCATTGGTGCAGTAAGTCACTCAACCTTATTTGAAATCAGTCGTCACAATCCGAACTTGGTCTTGATTGATGATTTATATGCGCCGCCTCAATTTGACTCAGTGGCAGCCGACATTGAAGGCGCGATGATTGCCATGTTAAACGACTTATATCAACAGGGTCATCGGAATATGGTTTTAATTTGCGGCGACCAGTCATATTTTGGAAATAACGGCGCTGTCGCCAAGAAAAAGTATGGCGACATTCGTTACAAGACCTATATGAAGTGGATGAAGGAAAAAGGACTTGAGGAATTTGCCAAAGGTTACGTGGGGGACTGGTCCTCTGAAAATGGTTTGCGGCAGACTCGGAAAATTTTACAAACGACTGAAAAGGCGAATTTGCCAACGGCGATTATTGCCGGCAGCGATATGACCGCAGTCGGAATTTATCAAGAATTACAAAAAAACGATCTGCGCATACCAGAAGATATTGCCGTTGTTTCCTTTGATAACATTGATATTGCAGGCTATCTTCACCCTTCATTGACCTCAGCCGATTTAAGGGAAAAAGAACTGGGGGATGCAGCGGTCGCCTTAGCGTGGCAAAGAATTAATTTTGAAAGAGACTATCCGGTAAAACTGACGCTCCCTTTTGAGATTAAAAAACGGGAGAGCGATACAAGGGATTTAACCTCTGAATAGTTGGTGAAGAATTGCGTTTGCTACACCGCCTTTTTCAGCCAGAAAAAAATTATATTTACTTTCATTTAAATAAAACACCTAAAATTTCTAAAATTCGAGTTAATCTCTTTACATTTAGACTCATTCCGCTACAATAAAAGAAAGAAAGCTCTATTTCTTTTCAAAAGCGAGGTGTTTGATAATGGAAATGGAACATATTAATGACAATACGATTCGCGTAGTCATCCACAATGATGATTTGGTTCAACGGGGGATTACTTTTTTAGATTTACTCGGAAATCATCGGGAAATTGAAAACTTCTTTTACTCTATTTTGGAGGAAGTTGATATAGAAGACGAATTCCGCGGCAGTGAAGCAATCACCTTTCAAGTTTTGCCAAAGGGTGATGGTCTAGAACTTTTTATCAGTAAAAATATTACGCCAGAAGACATGGAAGGCTTAGAAAATAACGAGGAATTTCGTGATGATGTGGCAGAGTATTTGAAAAATCAATTTACTGAAGATGCTGAAAGCGACTTAAGTTTAGAAAATTTAAGCAGCTTGGTGTTTGAGGTTGCTGACTTTGAAGATTTAGTTCAATTAGCTGCTGAGGTTTATCTTGATTCTGCTTGGACTAATCTTTATCGCTACAAAGAAGGCTATTACTTGCAAATCACTTTCTTACAGGATGATTTGAATGTTATGGATAAAGAAGATATGATTTCTCAAGTCTTGGAATTTGCTAACTTATCACCGATTACCAGTGAAATTTTAGCAGAGCACGGACAACTATTGATGGAGCGCAATGCTCTGGAATTACTACGGTATCACTTTCATTAAAAAGTTTTAAAGAAGCTTATAGACTCCGGTCGGTAAGCTTTTTTTGCGTATCTTTTTGAGGGTGAAACAGATGTATATAGCGAAAAATAGTCGTGGCGTTTTAGTTAATCTTTTGCAAACCGAAAAAAATCAGCCATTGGCAAAAGAAAGCTATTATTGTCCAGCTTGTCAGCAGAAATTAATTTTAAAGGCAGGTAACATAAAGCAGCGTCACTTTGCCCATTGTGCTAAGAAAGCCTGTGAAAGTTTTAGTGAAGGAGAGACTGCCGAACATCTCGCAGGGAAAGCTCTGTTGTTTAACTGGGATCAAGAAGCCCAGTTGGAGGTGCCTTTAGCGAGCATTGGACAGCGAGCGGATGTTTTGTTGCCGCAGCTGGCACTGGAATTTCAATGCTCACCCTTGCCAGCAGATAAATTGGCAAAGCGAGTTGCTGGCTATAAAACATTAAACTTACAACAGTGGTGGCTAATTGGTGAGCGCCTCAAGGAAAGCGTCTTACGTCAAGGCAGCTCGCATTTTTGCTTGTTTAATCAAGTACTTGGAGTGCATTTTTGGCATTTAGATACCTCAAAAAAGAGTATCGAGTTATATAACCAGCTTTTAACGATTTCTAAACAAAAATCTTTCACACGGAAAATTTTTAATTTTCAAGAGCGGCCATTGTCGCAAATTATTGTTGATAATAATTCAGCATCTTCGATTGTTTGTACGACCAAAAAGGATTGGCAGCAACAAAAATTAGCCATCCAAAAAAAACTTTACTATTGTCTGCCGGAGATTTTGCAAATCCAGCAGGCTTTGTATCGCCGCGGTAGTCATCTGCTGCAGCTACCGGAAATTTTATTTGCACCGAATATGGCAGCGCCCTTTTTTGGTGATTGGCTGTATTTTCTGCGCTTTAGTTTTTTTCAAAAAAGTTTGAGCTATTCAGCTATTGATTTGCAGGAATTTAGTTTTCAACTGACGCAACGCTTTTTGCAGACTTTTAAGCTGCAGCAAAAGTTTCCATTAGTTGAGCCAGCGGTCATTTCAGCCGCTTTTTTCACAGAAAGCTGCCGACTATTTCAAGTCTTTCAACAGAAAAAACAAGTTTTAAGGTCTTTTCTGCAGACTCTTTATGAAAATATGATAAGATTACTACAGGATAAATATTGGCGCAGGCTAATATTTTCGTGAGATTTCTATTGATAAAGGAGCGATTTTCATGTCAGAAGCAAAACAATTACCAAAAAGAGATGAAGTGCCAGTAGCTTTAACCTGGGATTTAACCACTATTTTTCCAGATGATGCAGCCTTTGATACGGCAATTACAACATTAAACGCTGAAGTAGCGAAGGCTGGCGATTTCCAAGGAACCTTGGCGGATGGTCCGGAAGCTTTTTTAAAGGCTATTGAATTTTTATTAGCTGTTTATCGGAAAACCGAAACGATTTATGTCTATTCCCATTTGAAAAATGATCAAGATACCACCAACACTACCTATCAAGGTTTATATGCCAGAGCTAGCAGTTTATATGCGCAAGTTTCTCAAGCACTGGCTTGGTTTGAACCAGAAGTTTTGAGTTTGCCGGATAAAAAAATCTGGAGCTACTTTTCAGAAGAGCCCAAATTAGAGGTCTATCGTCATTTCGTCAATCAAATGATTGATAATCGCGCTCATATTCTGTCAGCTGACCAAGAAGCACTCTTGGCTGGCGCCAGCGAAATTTTTGGCGCTTCCAGCAATACTTTTTCTGTTTTAAACAATGCGGATTTAAAATTCCCAGTGATTGAAAATGAAAAAGGCGAAAAGATTGAATTGTCCCACGGAGTCTATGGACAATTGATGGAAAATGTTGACCGCAGTGTGCGGGAACAAGCGTTTAAAGGCTTATACAGTGTCTACGAACAATTCCGCAATACCTTTGCCAGCACGCTATCAACCCATATTAAGAGCCATAATTACAGTGCGAAGGTTCGGAAATATGATTCAGCTCGGGCAGCCTCTTTGAGCAACAATCATATTCCTGAAAGCGTATATGATACCTTGGTGACAGTTGTCAATGAAAATCTGCCACTGCTGCATCGCTATGTGAAATTGCGCAAACGCCTATTGAACTTGGATGAGTTGCATATGTACGATATGTATACGCCGATTTTAGGAGAAGCATCGATTAAATACACGTATGAAGATGCCAAGGCGAAAGCACAAGAAGCATTACAACCATTAGGAGCAGAATATTTAAAGGTTGTTGATGAAGCCTTCAGCAAGCGCTGGATTGATGTGGTAGAAAATCAAGGCAAGCGCAGTGGAGCGTATTCTTCTGGAGCCTATGATACAAAGCCTTATATCTTAATGAATTGGCACGATACATTGGACCAATTATTTACTTTGGTCCATGAGATGGGGCACAGCGTCCACAGTTATTTCACCCGCAGCAATCAGCCTTATGTCTACGGCGATTATTCAATTTTCTTAGCTGAGATTGCTTCAACGACCAATGAAAATATTTTGACGGAATATCTATTAGAAACTGAAACAGATCCTAAGATTAGAGCCTACATTTTAAATCATTATTTAGATGGCTTTAAAGGCACGATTTTCCGGCAAACGCAATTTGCAGAGTTTGAGCATTTTATGCATGAAGAAGACGCCAAAGGCACGCCTTTGACTGCAGAATATTTGAGTGAGAGCTATGGTGAATTAAATAGTAAATATTATGGTCCAGACGTGACGGAAGATCCTGAAATTAAACTAGAGTGGTCGCGGATTCCTCATTTTTACTACAATTACTATGTGTATCAATATGCGACTGGTTTTTCAGCAGCTTCGGCCTTGGCGCAAAAGATTGTCGATCAAGAGCCGGGTGCCTTAGATCATTACTTAAATTATTTAAAATCCGGCAGCAGCGACTTCCCAATTGAAGTCATGAAGCGGGCCGGTGTCGACATGACCAAAGCGGATTATATCCGTGATGCCATGAAGGTTTTTGAAACTCGCTTAACTGAATTAGAAGAATTGGTTGAATCTTTAATTGTTTAATTAACAGGCAGTCTTCAAAAAGCGCAGCAGCTTGTAAATGCAAGGAGGAAAGTCCGGCGTTTGCAAGCTGCTATCAGCTTACTCTAAAAGCTGGCCTCATTTTCAGACTTTAAATAAAGAAGGAGGGATTCGATGTCTCTAGCAAGTGTCCAAGAATATTTTGCCAATTTAAACAAGGCCGATCAAATCATTGTTCTTGAAGAGTCCTCAGCAACAGTCGCTTTGGCGGCGCAAGCGCTACGGACTCAGCCTGCGCAGATTGCCAAGAGCTTATCTTTTAAAAAGAAAGCTAGTGCTGAAGCCATCTTAGTCGTGGCGGCCGGTGATACAAAAATTGACAATCAAAAATACAAAGAATTCTTTCAAGAGAAGGCTTTGATGCTTAAAGCAGACGAAGTCGATCAAAAAATCGGCCATCCAGTCGGTGGTGTCTGTCCCTTTGCCGTGAATGCAGAGGTGGCTGTTTATTTAGATGATTCTCTGAAACGCTTTGACTTTGTTTATCCCGCCTGCGGCAGCGGCAATAGTGCCATCAAGTTGACAATTCCAGAGTTGGAAACTTACAGTAACTTCCGCCAATGGATTGATGTGTGCAAATATTAAAACTGACTACGTTAAAGAGCCTGAGAATTTTCTCAGGCTCTTTTGCTTTAGCTAAACTAGCGATTCTTGGGATAATCACGCTCCAAGAGTCAGTACAAAGGTCAGTAAAGTATCTTTAACTAGCTTTGATTATTAAAATCTCAAGAAACAAAAATTTTTCCCAATTAAAAAAAGCCTGTAAAAGTTAGCAGTTAAAATGTATCGGTTCCCCAAAATGTTAGATTTTTGGTCTAACCTTTGGGGCCACTACAAAAGCTAATTTTTACAGGCTGTTTAATTTTTATTCAGCAGGGGGAGTTGGTTCTTCAAGTTGGCTCGTTGAAGTTTCCATTTCTTCAAGCGGTGAAGGAATGTCTAATTTTTGCTGCTGGCGGCGTCTTCTTAACCAAAATAGGTAAACAGCAAACAAGAAAATACTAACGACAAAAGAAATAGCACCTAAGCTAAAGCCTTGTGGCAGATATTTGAAGACAATTTCATGACTGCCGGCTGGAAGATTAATAGCAACCAATGCATCTTCATAGGCGGTAATTTCAACTTCTTCGCCGTCGACATAAGCTTTCCAGCCTTCGTCAAAGGGGATAGTCGTCATTAAAACTTGGTCGCTATCAACGGTAACATTTCCGCTGGCGGTCCGGCCATCAGTGGTTAATTCAACTCCGTTCGCTTGAATGGCGTTCATCGCTGTCGTGTAAGCAGTCGTATCCATACCTAAAACCTGTGGATTAAGTAAACTAATCGCATCAGTTCCGTAAAAGCTAACCGAAAAATTAACAGTTGTCTGCTCCGCATAATAGCCTAAATCATAATACTGTCCGGTAATATTAATCTGGGACTTGCGACTTTCACCATTAACAAAAACTTCGGCGGTGGAGCTACCGATCTGGTTAAAGTCAGTTGGAAACAAACTAATGTAGGCTTGAGTGTTGGCAGAGACGGTCACTTGATAATTAATGACCTTCGCAACATTATTAGTCTGTTCACTATAGGTCACAGTGTTGCCATTTTCAGTCACGTCCGTATTTTCTGTGGAGGTGACAATTGGATTGTAAAAGGTAAAATAATTTAAATTTTGCCCAGATAAAGCATTGACCAAATTTGTCTGGGTTCCCAAATTGTCAGAAACCAAACTCTCCACGTTGTAAATACTTTCATCCGTTGTGAAGGCTAATGGCAGAGCATTTTGATTTTCATATAAGGTATAATCTCCCGCTGACTCGATAGCAGAAAAGCCAAATTTATTGAGGGTGGTTTTGCTGAGATTATATTTTATGCCAAAAAGGCTATCCATCAAGAGGGTATTATTATTGTAACGAATATTTAAATTAGTCCCCCGGGAACGAAAACCGAGTTCATCCAAAAAGCTGGAGGAATTCCGATTGCGAATAGAAGAAAACATGCTGATACCGCTGTAACCATAATTCAGACTGTCATTGGAGGAGACGGCATCCAAATTTTCCAGTCGATAAAAATTGTCATTCAAGTCCTCAGATTCAGAGACGAGGGACTTGATTGCCGGATAAGGACTGGTGTACAAACTTCTGGAAGCGTAATTCCAATCATCTAAAATTCCGTGAATCATGCCGTTAGTATTCAGCAGTGCCTCGCCACTCATTAAGATTAAAAAGATAATACTAAGACGTTTTAGAGTGAGTTTATTTGACTGGAATAGCGCAATCCCTAACGTGTAAAAAAGTAAAAAGGCCACGCTGATAATCAGTGAAAATAAGCTGACATAAGGGTAGTTATTGGTTTCCAGACCGAAGCCGATACAAAAGAGCGCGGCAATCAACAGGCTGAGACCCATAACAAGGTAGCTATCTTTTTTGGTAAACTGCTCCCAGCCGTAACCGGCAAGTAGCACGACTAAAAAGGAAAATAAATAGGCGTAGCGGAATAAAAACATGTTCGGCGCGTGCATCCCGTGCCAGAAAAGGTTTAACGGTACAAGGTAAAAGCTCGCGATTAAAATCGCCAACAAGCTGCCGAAAGCCACTTTATTTTTCCAAGAAATTTTACGGGTCACAAAATAAAAGACACAGAAAACTAATGGTACTAAGCCGACATAAATAAATGGAATCGAACCATAGCGGGTGGTATCGTAAACGCCAATCATATTTTTCATCAAGATGTCCCACCAGCCGGTTGCCTCCGTTTTCAACTGATTAATTGTTGAGAGGGATTCGCCATTGGTCCGCAAATCCAAGACAGCCGGTAAAATCATAATCAGTGAAGCACCGGTGGCTAAACCAGCGGTCAGACCATAGGGAATAATCGTTTTGAGATAAGTCTTGGGCTTGGTCAAAAGCCGGGCGATAAAATACAGCCCAGAAAAAATGGCAATCATAAAGCCCATGTAAAATCCGGATAAAAAGAGCAACAAATAGCTGACAAATAAAAGCAGCGGTTTTTTCTCATCCATCACCTTATGGATGCCTAAGATGACTAGCGGTAGATAGACAAAAGCATCGGACCACATGATTAATTCTGAATGAGCCGTGGCAAAAGACATTAAGGCATAGGCAACAGCCAAAGAGACCTTGTTCCATTTTGGCAATTTAAAACTGTGATTTGCCAAAAACCAAAAGCTTAAGCCGGCTGCCCCGATTTTTATGAGGGTAATCAGATAGAGGGCATCAGGCACTAATTGGTTTGGGAAGAAATAAACCAAAAAGGTGAAGATCCCGCCTAAATAATAGGAAACAAGGGAAAGATAGTTCAAGCCTAATGAGGTATTCCAAGTGTAGAAAAAGCTCTGCTCGCCGTGTAGAAAATTATTAAAGCTGGCATAAAAATTTGAAGATTGCGAAAAAGCATCACTTGCCAGAATGCTGCGGGAGCTGCCGGGATAAATACCGATGCTGAGATAGACCCCTGCTAAAATTAAAAAAGGCAGTAAAAAACTGGCTAACATAAACCAGCGATTTTCCTTAAAGTAAGGAGTAGTAAAAGGATTTTTTATTTTAAAAGAAGATTTTTTATGAGCTGTCTGTCGTTTCAAAAAAGGTTCACCAAATTTCTATAAAGTCATTAAGGATAGTGTACCATAGGAAGAAAGTCGAGGCAGAATTTTTCAACTCGAAAATTAAAAAGACTGAGGTAAAAATGCTTTAAGGAGGGCGAAGAAATTTTGTAGAGGTGGAGATTATTGATTGCAGCTATTTTAGACAAGCTTAACTTCTTAGCTGAGACACAAAAAAACCGTCTCCTGTAAAAAGGAGACGGTTGGGAATACTAGTTGTTGTGATTAAACACGTTCAACTTTTCCAGATTTCAACGCGCGAGTTGAAACCCATACTTTTTTAGGTTTGCCGTCGATTAGCACACGAACTTTTTGCAAGTTAGGTTTGACAGTCCGTTTAGTAGCATTTAATGCGTGAGAACGGTTGTTGCCGCTGCTAGTTTTACGACCGGTAAAATAACAAACTTTAGCCATGATATTTCCTCCTTCATCTTATGATGCAATTCAATCTGCATGCATTCTTCTGCCTGAGCTCCTAGAAACTTCTATTACTATAGAAGAAAATACAAGCTCCTGAGTCAAGAAGAACTTGCTGTCGATTGCAAAATCTTGAAGCGAATTCTTCAGCTCATACCGTAATAATTTATCATAGGTTGCTCCATTTAGCAAGCTGATTTTTTGAAGAGAATTGACAAGTCCTGTGAAAACGTGTAAATTATACAGAGTTATGGTGGGCTTGTTTTGATAAAAGCCCGTTTTTGTCGTCAGATTATTGGCTGGCTTTCTTTTATTTACTAGGGGGCTATGATAAAATACAGAGTGAATTTGACAAAAAATTTGTAGGGAGGCATACAAATGGCTGTAAAAATTAAAACGGCTGCCGGAACGATTGAAATCTCCAATGAAGTGATTGCAACAGTCGTCGGCGGAGCAGCAACCGACGTGTTTGGCATCGTTGGCATGGCCAGCAAGAGCCAGATTAAAGATAATATTAACGAAATTTTAAGAAAAGAAAATTATTCCCGCGGTGTGGTAGTTCGGCAAGAAGAAAATGGTGTGGCGGTGGATGTGTATACCATCATCAGTTATGGCACCAAAATTTCTGAAGTATCCCGCAATGTTCAAGAAAGTGTCAAATACAATTTGGAAACTTTACTGGGCGTGAGCGCAAATTCAGTGAATGTCTTTGTGCAGGGTGTGCGGGTATTGCCTGACTAGGCACAGGTGCTTAGCATCAATAAGGAGGATATTTTAGTGAGTGTAACAGAAATCAGCGCCAGCCAGTTTCAAGAAATGGTTCAGGCGGGGGCAAAGCGCTTAAATGTAAATGCGGAATTTGTCAATTCCTTAAATGTATTTCCCGTGCCAGATGGTGATACGGGTACCAATATGAATTTGTCGATGACCAGCGGAGCGAAAGCCGTTGTTGATTCACCATCACAAAAAGTCGGTGAATTGGCAAATATTTTATCAAAAGGTCTTTTAATGGGGGCGCGGGGCAATTCCGGCGTTATTTTGTCTCAGTTGTTCCGAGGCTTTTCCAAACATATTCCCGATGTCTTGAACTTAAATGCTAAAGATTTAGCAGCAGCTTTTACCCATGGAGTTGAAACAGCTTATAAAGCCGTGATGAAACCTGTGGAGGGCACGATTTTAACCGTTGCCCGGGAAGCAGCTAAAGCCGGCGAACGCAAGGCTCAAAAAACGGACGATGTGATTGAAGTGATGGAGGCTGTTTTAAGCGGTGGTAAACGGGCGTTGGCGAAAACGCCTGATTTATTACCCGTCTTAAAAGAAGTCGGCGTTGTCGATAGCGGCGGCCAAGGCTTGGTCTTTATTTATGAAGGCTTTTTAAATGCCTTAACTGGCAAATTTGAAGCGGATATTGCTTACGAACCATCACCAGCAGCGATGGATGAGATGGTCAATGCAGAACATCACCGTAGTGTCCAAGGACAATTGGCCACCGCCGATATTAAATTCGGCTACTGTACAGAAATCATGGTTAATATCGGCGAAGGCCCAACAGTTGATAGCAAGTTTGATTATGAAACCTTCCGTAATTATTTAGACGGACTAGGGGATTCATTATTAGTAGTCAATGACGATGAAATTATCAAAGTTCACGTCCACACGGAACATCCCGGCGAAGTTATGAATTACGGGCAAAAATTTGGTTCGTTAGTGAAAGTTAAAGTCGACAATATGCGGATGCAGCATGAAACGATTTTGGAACACGATGAACATATCCACGAAGACTTAGATATCACTCAAGCCCACAAACCTTATGGCGTGATTGCGATTGCTGCCGGTGAAGGAGTGCAGGAATTATTTAAGAGCTTAGGTGTTAACTTTGTGATTAGCGGCGGCCAAACGATGAATCCTAGCACAGAGGATATTTTAAAAGCTGTGGAGGAGGTCAATGCCGACCAAGTAATCATCCTGCCGAATAATAAAAATATCTTTATGGCAGCTGACCAAGCGGCTGAAGTAGCAGAAGTGCCAGTGGCTGTGGTGCCGACTAAAACCATTTCCCAAGGGATGACGGCGATGCTGGCCTTTAACGACCAAGCTGATTTAGAAGAAAATAAAACTTCGATGACAGAGTTAAGCGAAAGTGTGGTCAGCGGACAAATCACCAATGCGATTCGCGACACAGCGATTGATGGTGTGACTATCACAGAAGGCGATTATCTCGGTATGGTTGACGGCAAGATTGTCGTATCTGAAAAGGATATTAAAGATGTTGCCTTGACGACTCTTGAGAAGATGATTGCAGCCGATACGGAAATTGTCACGATTATCGTCGGTGAAGGCGGCAGCCAAAAAGCCGCTGAAGACCTTGTTAAAACTCTTTCAGAAAAATATCCTGATTTAGAGATGGAGATTCACCAAGGAAATCAACCGGTTTACCCATACTTGTTCTCTGCTGAATAAAAAATTAAACACTTGTAAGCCTGAAGCACTAATCTTAGATTGGTTTTTCAGGCTTCTTTCTTGAAGGGAGGTCGACAGATGACAGCATTGACAGATAGTGTCGCCGTTTTAGCCGGCGTGGGTCCTAAGCGCCAAGAAAATTTAGCCAGCCTCGGCATAGTGACGATTGAGGATTTGATTACTTATTTTCCATTTCGCTATGAGGATATTCAAGAAAAAAATCTCAATGAAATTGGCAATCAAGAAAAAGTCACGCTGAAGGGGACTGTTGTTTCTGAAGCGGTCTTAGCCCGTTATGGCTATAAAAAAAATCGCCTGCAATTTCGCATGATGCAAGACCATGATGTCTTCAGCGTCTCTTTTTTTAATCAACCTTATCTAAAGGATAAAGTGATTTTAGGAGAAGAAATCGCCGTTTATGGCAAATGGGATGCTAAGCGCAAAGCTTTAAACGGCATGAAAATTTTAGGCAGCAAATCACCAGAGGATTTTGCCCCGATTTATCATGTCTCAAAAGCAGTCCGCCAGAGCACCCTGATTGAATTAATCAAGCTAGCATTGGAACTCTATCAAGAGCAGATTTTTGAAAATCTGCCGGCCTCTCTGATTGAAAAATATCGCTTAATGGATCGCAAGTCAGCGATTATTGCCATGCACTTTCCTAAAAATCATCAGGAAAGTCAGCAGGCCAAACGGCGAGTCGTCTTTGAAGAATTTTTCCTCTTTCAAATGCGGATGCAGGGCTTAAAGGCGCAGGACAAAGCTGAAGTCAACGGGATTTCGATTTTATATGATGTGCCCCGCTTGAAAAAATTTGTCGAGACGCTGCCCTTTGAGCTGACCAATGCTCAAAAGCGGGTCACTAATGAAATCTGTCGAGATTTGCGCAGTCCGCAACATATGCAGCGGCTTTTGCAAGGGGATGTCGGCAGCGGGAAAACGGTGGTGGCGGCAATTGTTTTGTATGCCGCCATGACAGCTGGTTTTCAAGGAGCCTTGATGGTACCAACGGAAATTTTGGCCCAGCAGCATTTGGAAAGCTTGAGCCAGCTCTTTGATCCTTTGGAAGTACGGGTGGCAGTTTTAACCGGTTCGACTAAAACGAAAGAACGGCGGGAAATTCTTGCTCAATTAGCCAATGGCGAATTGGATATTCTTGTCGGCACCCACGCTTTGATTCAAAAAGATGTTTTCTTCGCCAATCTCGGTCTCGTGATTACCGATGAACAGCATCGCTTTGGTGTGAACCAGCGGAAAATTTTGCGGGAGAAGGGCTTGCGACCAGATGTTTTGTTTATGACGGCGACGCCGATTCCTCGAACTTTAGCGATTACCGCTTATGGGGAAATGGATGTTTCCGTGATTGATGAATTACCGGCCGGCCGAATTCCTGTGGAAACTCGCTGGATTCGTCATCCGCAATTAGATAGCGTCTTGGAATGGAGCTTAAAAGAACTTTCAAAAGGTCATCAGATGTATGTTATCTGTCCGCTGATTGAAGAATCAGAGGCTTTGGATGTCAAAAATGCCACCGAAATTTATGAACGCCTGCAAACTTATTATGGCGACACCTATCAAGTGGCTTTGCTCCATGGTAAAATGAAAAACCAAGAAAAAGATCAAATCATGGAAAATTTTAAAGACCAAAAAAGTCAGATTTTAGTTTCCACCACCGTGATTGAAGTCGGGGTCAATGTTCCCAATGCCACAGTGATGCTAATTATGGATGCCGACCGGTTTGGTTTGGCGCAGCTCCATCAATTGCGAGGCCGGGTTGGTCGGGGCGGCGATGCCTCCTATTGTATTTTAGTGGCGGACCCGAAAAACGAAATGGGTGTGGAGCGCATGAAAATCATGACAGAAACCACTAACGGCTTTGTCGTCAGTGAAAAAGATTTAGAGCTGCGGGGGCCAGGCGAAGTCTTTGGCTTTCGGCAATCAGGAATTCCGCAATTTATTGTGGGGGATATCGTCAATGATTTTAATATTTTGGAAGTGGCCCGCAGTGAAGCCAAAAAGATTTGGCAGAATTCCGACTGGCAACATCAAGCAGAATATAGTAGTCTAGTGGAGACTTTAAAAATAGCTGATGAAGAACAATTTTTTGATTAAAGCGCAAGTTGCTTGAACTAAACTGGAGGAAAATAAAAAAATGAAAATTGCAGTAGATGCGATGGGCGGCGACAACGCCCCTCAAGCCATTGTCGAAGGAATTATGCTAGCTAAAGCGGAATACCCTGAGATGGAGTTTCTTTTATTTGGAAAAGAAGCGGAAATTAAAAAGTACGTAACCGATGAAAAAAATGTCGAAATCATCCACACCGATGAAAAAATTATGAGTGATGATGAACCCGTTAAAGCGATTCGCCGTAAAAAAACAGCGTCAATGGTGATGGCGGCCCAAGCGGTCAAAGAAGGTCGCGCCGATGCGATTTTTTCTGCCGGTAATACCGGAGCTTTATTAGCAGCTGGCCTATTTATTGTCGGGCGCATTAAACAAGTGGAACGGCCAGGCTTGATGACCACTTTGCCAGTGGTTGGGCAGCCGGATAAAGGCTTTGATATGCTGGACTTAGGGGCGAATGCCGATAACCGGCCAGAACATTTATTGCAATTTGGTGTCTTAGGAGCCTTTTATGCTAAAAATGTTCGGGGAATTGAAAATCCCCGTGTTGGACTTTTAAATAATGGTACGGAAGCTAGCAAAGGTAGCGAGCTGACCAAAAAAGCATATGAGTTGCTAAGTGAAGCACCTGATTTGAATTTTATCGGCAACGTTGAAGCCCGTGATTTATTGAGCGGTGTCGCTGATGTAGTTGTCACCGACGGCTTTACTGGAAATGCCGTCTTAAAGACAATTGAAGGGACTGCTATCAGCATCATGTCGCTATTGAAAAATTCGATTTCAGAAGCAGGTATTACAGGCAAGCTGGGGGCATTATTATTAAAAGACAGCTTGCGGGGGTTGAAAAATGAAATGGATTATTCTAAACATGGTGGAGCAGTCTTGTTTGGCTTAAAAGCACCCGTGATTAAAACCCACGGAGCAACTGGACCAGAGGCTGTGAAGTATACCATTCGCCAGATTCACCGGATGTTAGAAACTCAGGTCGTCACTCAATTGGTGGACCATTTTGCCCAAGAGGAAGCAACAGAGTCTGAAGCAACGACACCAGCGGAATAGAAATTCGCTGAAAAAGGTAGACAAACAATTTTTTTATCAGTAAAATGAAGCTTGCAGACTGAGGGCAAGGAAAACGGGGGTGAAGCGAATTGACGCGGGAAGAAGTATTTAGCAAAGTAGCGAATATTATCGCCAAACATTTTGAAGTTGAGCCGGATAAAATTACCGATCAGATTAGTATTAAAGATGATTTGAATGCTGATTCAATTTCAGTGATGGAATTTGTCTTGGAATTAGAAGACGAATTTGGGACTGAGATTTCTGATGAAGAAGCAGAAAAAATTGAAACAGTTGGCGGCGCAGTTGACTATATTATGAACAATCAATAATCATTGATTTTCTCGAGGTTGTGACATAAGCTCAAAACAGATTTAAAATAGCTAAACCATCGTCAGTAACAGCTGACAGTGGGGGTAAGTTTGTCAGTCGGACCATTTGGCTCTGACAGCAATTCACCCTTTAGTTTAGAAATTTTGTCTGTGAAGGAACTTATGTGATAACCTCTTTTTTTATCTCCTTAAAGTTTCAAAAGCAGAGAAAAACCAGTATAATAGAACAGTATCTGCAACCAAGTTGGAAAGGAATGGGAACATGAATCACCAGTTGACCAAATTGCTACAGGAGAACTATCAAATTGTTTTTCATCATGTCGATTTACTCGAACAGGCCTTCACCCATTCATCCTATGTGAATGAGCATCGCAACTTGCATTTATCTGACAATGAACGCTTAGAATTTTTAGGGGACGCCGTTTTGGAATTATTAGTTTCCCGATTTTTATATGACACCTTCACGGATTTACCTGAAGGTCGTTTAACGAAACTGCGTTCAGCAATTGTCAGAGAGGACAGTCTTTCAAAATTTGCGAAGGAATGTCAATTTGACCAGTATGTGTTACTAGGAAAAGGCGAAGAAAACTCTGGCGGCCGGATGCGCCCCGCCTTATTGTGTGATTTATTTGAAGCCTTTTTAGGGGCTTTGTATTTAGATCAAGGATTAGACGCTGTTTTGGCGTTTATTAGCAAAGTTATCTTTCCCCAAGTGACTAATGGTGCTTTTTCACATGAGATGGATTTTAAGACCCGTTTACAAGAAGTCCTACAAAAAAACGGCGATGTTAAAATCGACTATCAATTAACTAAAGAAGAAGGTCCTGCCCATGAACGGGAATTTTGGACCAAAGTTTTATTGGATGGTCGCGAAATCGGCGATGGCCACGGGAAATCCAAAAAGCTTTCAGAACAAGCTGCAGCGGAAAATGCCCTGAAGCAATTAGCTGAATCCGAAACAAATTAGGAGCGATTTTGTGTATTTAAAGAAAGTAGAAATAGCCGGCTTCAAGTCCTTTGCTGATCGCACGGTGATTGATTTTGAAAATAAGTTAACCGCCGTCGTGGGTCCAAACGGCAGCGGTAAAAGTAATATCACCGAAGCGATTCGTTGGGTTTTAGGGGAGCAGTCCGCTAAAAGCCTGCGGGGCGGTAAGATGCCGGACATTATTTTTGCCGGCTCTGAATCCCGCAAACCTTTGAACATTGCCGAAGTGACGATTGTTTTAGATAACAGCGACAACTATCTGCCGCTGGATTTTAGTGAAATCAGCGTGACCCGTCGTTTACGTCGGACTGGTGAAAGTGACTTTTTCATTAATAAACAAGCCTGCCGTCTAAAAGACATTCAAGATTTATTTATGGATTCTGGGTTAGGCAAGGAATCTTTTTCGATTATTTCTCAAGGGAAGGTCGAAGCGATTTTCTCCAGTAAGCCTGAAGACCGTCGCGGAATTTTTGAAGAGGCAGCCGGTGTTTTAAAATACAAGCAGCGGAAGAAAAAAGCCGAGCAGAAATTATTTGAGACAGAAGACAATTTAAGCCGGGTTCAAGATATTATTTATGAGCTGGAAGACCAGCTGGAACCTTTGAAGGCCCAGAGTGCAGCCGCTAAAGAATTTTTGACTTTAAAAGAAAAATTAACGGCAATCGACATCAGTGCTGTCATTACCGAAGTCAGCAGCACCAAAGCCGATTGGGAAACTAAAAAAACAGAACTGACTGTCTTAGCGGAGCAATTGACAGAGGTCCGTGAAGCGATTCAACACGCTGAAAGTAAATTATTTGATTTGCGGCAAACCCGCAGCCAAACCGACCAGCAGATTGACCAATTCAATCAACAGCAGCTGCAATTGACTGAAGCCTTGAAACAAGCAGAAGGGCAAAAGGATGTTTTAAAGGAACGCTCGCAAAACACCTTGAAAAATGCCCAGGAATATCAAGCCTCTGTGGAAGAAGCCGAAGCAAAATTAGCCGAGTTTAGTCAGCAATTAACTGATTTGCGGCGCAATTTATTAACAAAAGAAGAAGAGATGACGCTTTTAAGCAATGAAATTGCGACCACTGAAAGTGAATTAATCAAGTACCAAAAATCCTCTAAGGAAATTATTGAAGATTTGCGCAGCCAATATGTTGAGCTGATGCAAGAGCAAGCCAGCACCAACAATGAATTAAAACATTTGGAGCGGACCTATCAACAAGAGATGGCCAAAAACCAACAGGCGCTGACTAAAAATCAGCAGTTGGAAACGCAACAGGCGGCGTTGGTTGAACAGGTGGCTGATTTAACTGAGAAAAAAGCGACCGTCCAAGGCCAAATTGCTAAACAATTAAAGGATTATCAAAAGACCCAACAAGAATTACAGCAGGGGAGCGCTCGTTTTAAAGAAGCGCAGCAGGAAATGTATCAGCTGATGAATCGGCTGCAACAGGTTAAAGCTCGCCATAAAAGCCTGCAGGATATTCAAGATAATTATACTGGGTTTTATCATGGTGTCCGTTTGATTTTGCAAAACCAAGAGCAGCTTGGCGGTATCGTCGGCGCCGTGGCGGAATTATTAACAGTGCCAGAAGATTACACCCTCGCAATTGAAACGGCTTTAGGGGGCGCAGCGCAAAATATTGTTGTAGAAACGGAAAAAGATGCCCGCAATGGGATTACTTTTTTGAAGGAACGCAAAGGCGGCCGTGGAACTTTTCTGCCGCTGACAACGATTAAGCCCCGTTCCTTAAACAGTTCTCAAGTGAAAAAAGCCCAAGATGTGTCAGGCTTTTTAGGAATTGCCAGCCAATTAATCAGCTATGATGACAAAATTGCTAATATTGCAGAAAATTTATTAGGGCATATTGTGATTGCCAAAGACTTGACCAGTGCCAACCAACTGGCGAAGGCGCTGAATTATCAGGTGCGGATTGTTTCCCTCGAAGGAGACGTGATGAATGCCGGCGGTTCGATGACCGGTGGTGCCAGCAAAAAAGGTAATCAAGGCAGTCTCTTTAGTCAAGGCCAAGAATTGCAGCACCTCAGTCAAGAATTGGAACGAATTGAAGCTCAGCAATTTGCTAAGGAACAACAGGTTCAACAGTTGGAAGCTGTTGTGAAAAAGCAAGAGGTCGACTTAGAGGCCTTTCGCAGTCACGGGGAAGCGACCCGTTTAGAAGAACAAGAAATTTTAAATCAGCTTGCTAATAAAGAAAATGAATTAGAGCGGGCTCAAAAAGAATTACAAATTTTTCAAATGGAGTCGACAGAGCTGCAGCGTTTCATCGGCGAATATCAGCAGGAAAAAGCCGAACTAACGGATAGACAAACCAGCCTAGCGACACAATTGACCGACATTGATCAAGAAATTAAATCTATTAGTCAAGAAAGCGAATTGGTGGAGGAAACCCGCCAACGTTTGCAGGAGGAAAAAAACCAGCAAACGGCTAAGTTGGCGATTGCCAAGGAGCAGAAAACCCATTTGGAAAGCCAGCTCCAAAATCTAGTGGAACAAGAGCGGGACACTGCTAATCGACGGGATAACTTAGTCAGTCAAATTGCGGCTTTAAGCAATGCTTCCTCTGATTTTGAAATGACGGAAGAAAGTTTAGTGGCCCAAGGGGAAGAATTGGGCCGGGCCCTCGCGGAAATCAAGGAGAAATTATCTACCGCAAAAGAACAACGGCAGGCTTTACAGGAACAAGTTGACCAATTGGACAGCCAATTGACCGAAGCCAATCAGCAACAAAAAAATCTGATGGCCACCCAAACCAATTTAGAAGTTCAAAAAAATCGGCGGGAGCTGCAATTGGATAATTTCTTGGCATACTTGCAGGAAGAATATAGCATGACTTATGAAGCGGCTATCTGGCAGTATCAAGAAACGGCTGACTTAGCGGCAGCTAAAAAAGAAGTGCGTCAATTAAAAGCCGATATCGAGCGACTAGGTCCTGTCAATTTAAACGCCATCGAGCAGTTTGAACAAGTGGATGAGCGTCATCAATTCTTAGTTAGCCAACGGGATGATTTATTGTCCGCCAAAGAACAATTATTTACCACGATGGCGGAAATGGACGAAGAGGTCAAACTGCGTTTCAGTGAAACCTTTGATGCCATCCGCAATAAATTTAAAGCCGTCTTTCCAAAAATGTTTGGCGGCGGTCGGGCGGAATTATTCTTGACTGACCCGACAGATTTATTAAATACCGGAATCGAAATTGAGGCTCAGCCGCCGGGTAAACGGCTGCAAAGTTTGAGTCTATTATCAGGAGGCGAGCGGGCTTTAACAGCTATCGCTCTGCTGTTTTCGATTATCCAAGTGCGGACAGTTCCGTTTTGTATTTTAGACGAGGTGGAGGCTGCCTTAGATGAGGCCAATGTTTCACGCTTTGGCCATTACCTCAGCCAATTCCAAAGTGACACGCAATTTATTGTTGTGACCCACAGAAAAGGTACGATGGAAGCCGCCAATGTTTTATACGGTGTCACTATGCAGGAATCCGGCGTGTCTAAAATTGTTTCGGTACGTCTGGAGGATGTCACTGAAGGTGGCAGGATTTCGGCGGAGGCGCAGTAAGGAAAATTCTGTCTTATATGATTAAGTTGAAATAAATAGGGGCCTAAGCTAGTATCGACTGGTTTGTAGTGGCTGCAAAAGTTTCCAGATAACATAAAGGAGCGTTTCATGATTAAACTAATTGCAATTGATTTGGACGGCACTTTATTAAATAGCGAAAAGAAAATCTCCGAGGCAAATAAATTGGCCTTACAAAGCGCCAAAGATGCCGGAGTAAAAATTGTGCTGTGTACTGGCCGACCTTTAAGAGGGATTGAAGTTTATTTGGAGGAATTGGGTCTAGAAGAAGCTGGTGATTACAGCATCACCTTCAATGGCGGCTTGGTTCAAAAAAATGATACCGGTGAAATTTTAGCCAAAAAAGCTTTAACAACAGCCAATGTTCGAGAAATTTATGAGCTAGGCAAGCAACTTGAACTGCCAGTGGACGTTTTAGCTGATGATGATGTCCTACAACTAACGACGGCTCCCGGACATAATTCAATCTATCAAAGCTTAAATGATTTGTTGAATTTTATTCCGACTGAAATCGAAGCAATCAATGATGAAGGTACTTATAATAAGGCTGTCATGGCTTATAGTGCGGCTATTTTGGATCAAAAAATCCCGGACATTCCGCAGGATTTATATACTAGATATGAAATTATAAAAAGTCGGGCTAATCTGCTAGAATTTATGCCTAAGGGTGTGACGAAGGCTTATGGAATTTCTTTGTTGGCGGATTACTTAAAAATAACCGCCGCAGAAGTCATGGCAATCGGTGATGAAGAGAATGATTTGCCGATGATTGAATACGCCGGCATCGGTGTCGCTATGGCCAATGCTGTACCTGATGTCAAAGCCATTGCTGATTATGTGACCACTAGTAACGATGAAGATGGTGTGGCTGCCGTTATCGAGAAATTTGTTTTTGTTGAAGAGTAAGCTGTAACAATCAGACTAAACTACTACAAGGATAAATTTGTTGCCTTAATACGAGTTAGGATGTCAGTTCCACTTTTAGCAGTAGATAAAGTCACTGCAGTTTAGTGGAATGATATACGTACGAAAAAACAGACTAAATTTCAGCCAAGAAATTTAATACCTTAAAATGAGTTAGGATGTCAGTTCCACTTTTAGCAGTATATAAAGTCATAGCAGTTTAGTGGAATGATATACGTACGAAAAACAGACTAAATTTCTACAAAGAAATTTAATACCTTAATATGAGCAAGGATGTCAGTTCCACTTTTAGCAGTAGACAAAGTCCCTGCAGTTTAGTGGAATGATATACGTACGAAAAACAGACTAAATTTCTGCCAAGAAATTTGTTGCCTTAATACGAGTTAGGATGTCAGTTCCACTTTTAGCAGTATATAAAGTCCCTGCAGTTTAGTGGAATGATATACGTACGAAAAACAGACTAAATTTCTGCCAAGAAATTTAATACCTTAAAATGAGCAAGGAGGAAATTCCATGGGATTTTTTGATAAGATCAAAAAGGCTTTTACCGGCGAGACGGAAGAGGTTCAAACGCCGGAGGAAGTCGAGGTCCAACAGAAATACGAGCAGGGTTTAGAAAAGACTCGTAAAACTTTTGGCGAGCGGATGAATGAATTATTTGCGAATTTCCGAACGGTTGATGAAGACTTTTTTGAAGAGTTGGAAGAAACTTTAATCGGAGCTGATGTCGGCTTTGACACAGCGATAAAAATCACTGAGGCTCTGCGTCAGGAAGTGAAGCTGCAAAATGTCAAAAAGCCGCAGGAAGTTCAAAATGTTATCATTGAAAAATTAGTCGACCTTTATGAATCTGAAGGGGTTGATGAGGTCAATGCTCTAAATGTGCAGCCTGAAGGATTGACAATTATGCTATTTGTCGGAGTCAACGGGGTTGGTAAAACTACGAGTATCGGCAAATTGGCGAATCAATACCGTGAAGCTGGCAAAAAAGTGCTTTTAGCGGCGGCGGATACTTTTCGGGCAGGCGCGATTGATCAATTAGTTGTCTGGGGTGAGCGGGCCCAAGTCGAAGTCGTTCGTGGCAAAGCTGGCGGCGATCCTGCGGCTGTCGTTTATGATGCGGTGGCTAAGGCGCAGGAACAGCAGGCAGATATTTTGTTAGTGGACACTGCTGGCCGTTTGCAAAACAAAGTCAACTTGATGAACGAGTTAGAAAAAATCAAACGCGTCATTCAGCGGGAAGTGCCAGATGCGCCCCATGAAGTGCTATTGGTGGTGGATGCGACGACTGGACAAAATGCGATGGTCCAGGCGAAACAATTTAAGGAAACAACCGATGTCACTGGTTTAGTCTTAACTAAATTAGATGGAACCGCTAAAGGTGGGATTGTGCTGGCAATTCGTAATGAGCTGCATCTGCCGGTGAAATTAGTTGGCTTAGGCGAAGGCATCGATGACCTAGAACCATTTGAGCCAAATGATTTTGTGATTGGTCTGTTTAAAGGCTTGTTAAAGGAAGAATAGATTTTATGGAAACACTGAAGTCCGATTAGTCAGACTCCAGTGTTTTTCCATTTTTCCCAACAAAAGAATAACTTTATGACACTTTTTTGATAACGCTTTCTATCCTATGATATAATTAAAAATATCGCATTGTAAAAGGAGAGGAGCAGAAAAATGACTGAGAAAATTCTGGAGCGGCTGCATAGTTTGGGCATTCCTGAACTAAAAGAGGTTACTGAACTGAAGACTATGAATGGTGATTACATTAATCTGACCTGTCTGCTACCAAACGGGAGAATCAGTAATATTTTGGATAATAAGAAACAATATTTGGCTGCAGAAATTGAAAAAAAAGATTCTGAATTTTGTTATGGAGTGGCCGCTGATGATCAGCAAATTGCTGTGTATGAATATAGCGGCGGTGGGAAAAATGCCAAACTGGTTATTTGGACAGCTCTCTAATCTGGAAATGCTCGCATAAAATAATGCCCCTAGAAGTTAGTTTTTTGGCCTAACTTCTGGGGGCATTACAGTTAACAGAATAATTTTTTTAGCCTTCTTTTTATGAGAGGGCTTTTTTATTGTTATTTGGAAGCCATGCTTGTTGTAGCCGTTGCTTGAGGCCTTTGATAAAGCCAAAGGAAGCCAAGAAGGAGAAACTGCGTCCGATTAATTCACCTAGCCAAAAAGCATGGGCTCCGACTAACGGAATCAAAAGCGAGGTTGCTGCAATCCGAATCACCAGGTCACCAACGTTACAAATCAGATAATTGCGCATGGAAAGGCTGCTGCGCAAGAGGCTTTCATTCATAAATTTAAAGACTGTTAATAGCGTAATCAAACTGCTAAATAAAAGATAACTGAAAAAAAAGTTATAGGCTGCTGGATGGCTGCTGGAATCGAAAAAGAGATTGCAGAGGGGGCGGGCAAAAATTACCATCAAAAGACTGACGATTACCCCATAGATAACAGAAATTTTCACTAAAAAACGATAAAATTGTTTCAAGGCGGCACTGGCTTCTGCCGCAAAAGCCCGCGCAGAATAAATCGACAGAGTCTGGGAAAATCCAGAGATGACAATTCGGCTGATATTTAAGACCCGTGTGATCGCAACATAACCGATGATGATTTCATTTCCTAAAGGATTGACTAAGGCCTGCAGCAAAACAGAGGCAAAGGTAATCACAAATTGCTGAAACATTGACGGCAGAGCGATGTGGGCCAATTCTTTTAATAATTGCCACGACATGCGGATTTTCAGTGAGAAATCTGGGAAGCTCTGGGCTTTTTTGTGGAGGGATAATAGGCTGACCACCATCAAGGCAGCCTGAGCAAAGACCGTTCCCAAGGCAGCGCCAGCAATTCCCCAATTAAAGACTAGAATAAAAATTAAATTTAAAAGAATATTTAAGAGAGACGAGCTTAAAACTAACAGAAAACTTTTGCGGGCTTCGCCAAAGGTCAAGAGCATCGCCCGGGAAATATCATAGAGATAAATGCAGGGCACCCCAAGTAAATAAATGCGGCTGTAAGTCAGGGTATCAGCCATCAGATTTTCTGGTACATGCATCCAAGTCAAAGCAACTGGTAGTAGGAGAATCCCGATGACAGTCAGAATTAAGCCGGCGAGAATGGCCAGCACTAAAATATTTCCGATACTTTGAGAAAGTTTTTTAAACTGTTGCTTGCCGATAAAACGGGAAAAAATAATTTCTACAGCCAGCTCAATACCGCCGGAAATAACGATAAACAGCATCAATAAATTGCTGGCGTTGCCGATAGCGGCCAGCTCGTTGGGACCTAGCGTTTGTCCGACGATAATCATGCTGACGGCACTATAGAGCTGTTGCGTAAACAAGCTGCCAATCAAAGGCAGGGAAAAGAAAAATAATTTTTTATTCGAAACGTGTTCCATGATTTTCACCTCAATTATTTGCTATACTTTATTTATAAACTATCACGTTAGGTTATAGTCAAGCAGGAGTTGAAAAAAAATGAAAAACGAATTGACGACCGGCGCTTTCGCCAAGCTGTGCCGCATTTCTAAGCGAACATTGTTTTATTATGACGAGATTGATTTGCTGAAGCCGGTGCGGGTGGATGAGAAGGGCTACCGCTATTATAATTTGTATCAAACGGATCGCTTGAGCACGATTCGTCTGTTTCGAGAAATCGGCTTGTCCCTCAAAGAAATCCAGCATTATTTTCAGGCGGCTGATTTCAAAGGGAAAAGTCAGATGCTGCAGGCCCAGCAAAGCAAATTGACGGAAAAAATTCAGGAGCTGCAACAAATTAGCGCCGGCATCGATTTTCTAAATCGACGCTTTCAACATTTTCAAGAAATCGGTGCCAACCGACTGTTTATTGAGGAGTTGTCGACCGCTGAAAATTATCGGCTAACTCCTAGAAAACCTCAGGAGGGAATTTCCGTCAATTATTTAAATTATGGCTATCAGTATGGAATTATTTTTGCGGAGGGAGAAATCTCAAAGGTGCAGGCGCAAAGTAGTTTTCAAAAAAATAGTTTGGCCGCAGTTGAATTGCCACAGGCGATGGCAGTTTTTCAGCGAGCTCAAACAAATAGCAATTTTCAAAAGTCTGCTGGTGAGTATGTCAGTATTATTTATCTTTTAAAAAATGGCGAGATGACCAGCTGTGTGCCCCGCTTTTTAAAGGCAATTGAAGACTATCCAACGACAGGGCCGCTCTTTCATGAGGACTATTGTAGCGAGCTAGCCAGCCTTTCTGACGAATTTATCATAAAGCTTTCCCGAAAATTGCAAAAATAATAAGCGGTTTAGTACGTTATTTCCTAATAATCCGCTATAATATACGGAGCAGATTCTCTAACAGAAAGGTGAAATCATGAATTTTAAAGCATTAATGCAAGCAACTAGCGTCTTGCCTTATCTTGAAAAGGCCCGCTTCGGTTTAGAAAAAGAAAGCCAGCGGGTCACTTTAGAGGGGGAGCTGGCGCAAACGGATCATCCCTCCGTTTTGGGCTGTCGTAGCTTCCACCCTTATATTCAAACGGACTTCAGCGAAACCCAGCTGGAATTAATTACCGGCGTAAAGGAAACTGAAACGGAAGTCTTGCGGGAGCTAGCGGCGATTCACGATGTAGCCCTGCGCTCGATGAATGACAATGAAATGATGTGGCCTTTAAGTATGCCGCCGCGTTTGCCGGAAAAAGACGGTGAGATTCAAATTGCGAAGCTAGCCCGCTTTGAAGATGTTTTATACCGCCGCTATTTAGCACGGGCGTATGGTAAGCGCAAGCAGATGGTCAGCGGAATTCATTTTAATTTTGAGTACGCCCCTGAACTAGTGACTAGCCTCTATGAAATGCAAAATGAGTGTAGCAGTCCAGAGGAATTTAAAACTAAATTGTATATGAAAGTAGCTCGTAATTTTTTGCGCTATCGTTGGCTGCTGACCTATTTATTTGGGGCGGCGCCTTTAAGCGAAGCCAATTATTTTACAGATGAAGCGCCGCAAGAGCCGATGCGCAGTCTGCGGAACAGTCGTTTTGGCTACACTAATCATGCAGATGTTCAAGTTTCCTACAGCTCTTTAGAAAATTATCTTGCTGATATCGCCGAAATGGTTAACAGCGGCAAGCTCTCAGAGGAAAAAGAATTTTATGCGCCGATTCGTCTGCGGGGCGGCAAAAAGATGTCGGAGCTGCCTAAAAAAGGTATTCGCTATGTCGAGTTGCGCAACATTGATTTAAATCCCTTCGAAAGAATCGGCATCAGCCATGATCAAGTCCGTTTCATCCATTATTTTATGTTGTTTTTATTATGGACTGAAGAAGATGCGGCGGCTGATCAATGGGTGGCAGCCGGTGATCAATTAAGCAATCAAGTGGCGGAAGAAGCACCGTTAGCTCCGACTATTGCGAAGGCAGAAGGTCAATGGTTGATTGCTGAGATGAGTAAGATGCTGACTGAATTCAAGTTAGCCGAGGCAGCTGAGTTTATTGCCGGTTTCCAGAAGATTATCGAAAATCCTGCTGAAACATTGGCGGCCCGTTGGTTAACGGCTGCTGAAAAAACCAGTCAAGCAACCTTGGCAACTGAGCTGGCGGCAACTTATTATCAAGCGGCCCATGAGCGACCTTACCAGCTGGCGGGTTATCGGGAAATGGAATTGTCCACGCAGATTCTAATGTTTGATGCCATTCAAAAGGGCATCAGCTTGGAAGTTTTAGATGAGAACGATCAATTTTTAAAACTGCATTTCAAAAAGCATGTAGAGTATGTCAAAAATGCCAATATGACAGCCAAGGATGTCTTTATTGTGCCATTGATGATGGAAAATAAAACCGTGACGAAAAAAGTTTTGGACAAAGCCGGTTTTCGCGTTCCGAAGGGGTCAGAATTTAGCAGTTTAGCTAGCGCCGAAGCGGCTTTCGGTGAATTTGCGCAGCGGGCTTTTGTCATTAAGCCCAAGTCGACTAATTACGGCATTGGCATTACCATTTTTAAAGAAGGGGCCACCTTTGAAGATTATCAAGCCGGTTTAGCCATCGCTTTTAAAGAAGACAGCGACGTTTTAGTCGAGGAATTTTTACCGGGGACAGAATATCGCTTCTTTGTTTTAGACGGCGAGGTCAAGGCAGTGCTCTTAAGAATCCCTGCCAATATTGTCGGCGATGGTCGTCGCAGTATTGAAGAGCTGGTGGCCGAAAAAAATCTTGATCCTTTAAGAGGAACCAATCACCGTTCCCCGTTAGAGTTAATTCAACTGGGGGATTTGGAAAAATTAATGCTGAAGGAGCAAGGCTACACGGTTGAAAGTGTGCCAGCTGATGGCCAAATTGTCTATCTGCGGGAAAATTCCAATATCAGTACCGGCGGCGACTCGATTGATTTCACCGACGAGATGCCAACGGCTTATAAAAAAATTGCCGCCGATGCGGTGGAAGCTTTAGGAGCTGTAATCAGTGGAATTGATTTGATTATTCCGGATTTAAAAGTGGAGCCGACGCAGGAATCGACAGCATATGGCATTATCGAGGCTAATTTTAATCCGGCGATGCATATGCACATCTATCCTTTTGCCGGTGCTGGTCAAAGATTAACGATGGACGTGTTGCAACTGCTTTATCCTGAAGTGTTTGAAGAAATGGAAAATTGTTAATAGTGGCATGGAGCTAAAGCTTATAATGTAAAATTTGCTTAGAGTTAATTCTTTTAAAAGTTTTTAGAAATAAAAAAGGCTGTCGCAGCATTTCTAGCTGGCGACAACCTTTTTTTTAATATTCAAAATCTTTAATTTCAATTGTTTGTTTGGTTTCTTGAACATCCAAGCCAGTGTGTTGCTCCCACCATTGCTTCATTTCTTTTTCATAAGTTGTGGGGAACTCTTCAACAATCTCAATGATTGGCCGGCCCTGCAGTTTTGCATAGGGATAATTTAAGGCCAAATTGTATTTTAATTCTGTCAACAGGCTGTAATACTGGAACATCATATAGTTCATTTCCAGCTCATCGCTGCCGGATAGAACCATCGGCGCTCGGTCAAAAATAAAGCCGAAGCTGCGCATCATAAAGACCACGCCATCCAAACTTTCATTTTCAATTAATTCCACATCCCGCAAAATATCAATGTGGCGGTCAAGGGCATTGAACAGCTCCTGCCGTAATTCAGGATATAACTCCATCTTCCTTCCTCCATCTCTCAAATGTTTTAGTGTATAGCAGTAAGATTACATGACAAAAGTTATCACCGAAATTTTGAAAAGAAAATTTTTCAATAATTTTCTTATTGAAGCAGTCCTTTTCTCAGTCATTCGGTGAAAGTCAGACAATCTTATCAGTCAAAAATGAATTGTTTCAGACCTACTTAAATAAATTATGCCAAAAGCCGCTTTTTTTCTCAGGCTCTGTTGCTGAAGTTTCAGAAGACAATGGATATTTGGCTTCGACATCCACTACTTCTTCATTGACGGCTGTTTTAGCTGCGAAAACCAGACCGATATCTGTTGGCTGATCTCCGACAAAATCATTCACAATCGTAAAGCGAATGTTTTGTTTGCTGGCCAGTTGAATATAAATGGACTCAACAGATTGTTCGACTTTGCCATTTAGCAGGAGGCTGCTGCCGGGATGCAGCGCAAATTCTTTTAAGAGGTTATCTTGGTTAGCTTTTTTAGGCATTTCTTCAAGGGTCATCGTCAAATGACAGCGCTCTCTAAAAGTTCCCAAATACTTGTGCTGTTCATCAGGATTGACCAGTGGTGCGCCATAAATCCCTTTATCTAAATGCTTTTGCAGTTCATCCGCCAAAAAAATCACCTCGTTGTTATGCTAAATTTATTATAGCATAAATTTATTGGGGAAAAATTTAGAAAAAGGCTTGCAAAAAAATTTAAATTTCTCTAAACTAATCGTAAGAATGAAAATCATTCTCAGTTAGAAAGGGTAGGAGGATTCTTTTTGAAAAAAAGTTTAATGGTCGGTCTGCTACTCTTACTAATTTTTATTTCTTTTTTTGTTGGAGTCAATGACTTGTCGCTGTCTGGTTTGCTTTTTGATGACGGTCAGCAACGGCTGATTTTTTTCAGCACACGCATTCCCCGGACAATCAGTTTGCTCTTGGCTGGCGCCACCATGAGCATCTGTGGTTTGGTGATGCAGCATTTGACCCAAAATAAATTTGTTTCCCCCACAACTGCCGGAACAATGGACAGTGCCCGTTTAGGAATTGTCTTTGTGATGCTAGTGCTGCCGACCGCCTCCATCTTCACCCGCAGTCTTGTGGCGTTTCTCTTTGCTTTTTTAGGAACCTTAGTTTTTTTAGCCTTAAGTCGAATTCTACCGGGAAAAAATCAAGTCATGCTGCCTTTAATTGGTGTGATGTTTGGAAATATTATCGGTTCTGTCGCGACTTTTTTTGCCTATCAATATCAAGTAGTGCAAAATATGTCCGCTTGGCTGCAGGGAAATTTTTCAACGATTACTAGAGGTGGCTATGAGTTATTGTATTTGACGATACCGGTTTTTCTTTGCGTCTATTTCTTTTCTTACGCTTTTACGATTATCGGCTTAGGGGAAGACTTAGCGGAAAATTTAGGTTTAAATTATTCTCTCTATCGTTTACTAGGAGTTTTCTTAGTGGCAGTGGCTAGTGCCGTCACTTTAATTATGGTGGGGTCGATTCCCTTTTTAGGGGTGATTGTGCCTAACGTTATCTCCATGATGTTCGGGGATAACCTCAGACAAACACTGCCGTTAACCGCATTAGGTGGCAGCATCTTTTTGATTGCCTGTGATATTATCGCCCGCTGTGTCATTCCTCCGTATGAAATTCCCGTCAGTGTGATTACGGGGATTTTAGGCAGTCTGATTTTTATCTATCTCTTGACGAAAAAAAATCAGCCCCAAAGGAGTAACGCATGAAAAAAATGATGCTGAAAATCAGTTTTTTGACAGCGGCGGCTCTGGTGATGTGTCTGTTGTATTTGACGTATAATACCCACGGGAATTTCGAATTTGCCCTGCAGATTCGTGGAAAAAAAATAGCCGCCTTTATCTTAGTGGCAATTGCAACCAGCTTTGCCACCATCAGTTTTCAAACGATGACCCAGAATCATTTTCTGACTCCCAATATTTTGGGCTTGGACTCATTATATGTAGTTGTTCAAACACTGCTGTTTTTTGCAGTCGGCGGCATCAGCATGCTCTCGCAGGAGGGAACCGGTCTCTTTTTAGCTAATATCGCCATCACCATGCTGGCCAGTCTACTCTTAAGCAATATTTTATTGAAACATAGTCAAAATAATTTATTTTTACTGCTGATGATTGGCATGATTTTAGGCACGCTCTTCAGTAGTCTCAGCACTTTTTTACAAGTGCTGATGGATCCCAATGAATATGATTTATTGCAGGGACGGTTATTTGCCAGCTTCAACAACGTCAATAGTTATCATCTGTTATGGGCAGCAGTCTTGATTGGCGTGACAGCCTTGCTCTTATTAAAAACCAGCCATTATTTAGATGTGCTGCATCTAGGACGGGAGCAGGGAATTAATTTAGGCTTAAATGTTACTCAAGTTCAGCTGTTATTGTTGCTGGCAATCAGCTTGTTGACGGGAACGGCCACGGCTTTAGTCGGGCCGGTAACTTTTTTAGGTTTTATCGTCAGCAATATTAGTTATCAATTGCTGGCGACTTATCGCCATCGGTGGCTGTTTGCCGCCGCTAGTTTATTAGGGATAATTTTTTTAATCGGCGGTCAGTTTTTAGTGGAACAAGTTTTTCAGTTGAACACAACCTTAAGTGTCGTGATTGAATTTGTTGGTGGCACGTATTTTATCGGCAAGTTAATCTGGGCCAATCGTTTGACCCGCAAACAGATAAACTAGCAGGCTAAAGGAGGCAGGCAAGATGATTGATATCAAGCAAATTTCAAAGTCTTACGGGGATAAGGTGGTGGTCTCGGGCATCGAGCTACCTTTAGAAAAGCAAAAATTGACAGCCTTTATCGGGCCAAACGGTGCCGGTAAAAGCACTTTGCTGTCGATTATCAGTCGCTTGATTCCTCAAGATACCGGCGAAATTTATTTGGACCATAATGAAATTAAAGCTTGGAAGTCAAAGGAGCTGGCCAAGAAGCTGGCGATTTTGAAACAACAAAATCATATTGCGCTGCGGATTACCGTGCGGGACTTGGTCAATTTCGGCCGCTTTCCCTACAGCAAAGGCCGTTTGCAGGCAGAAGATCATCGTCTAGTTGAGGAAGCTTTAGAAAATTTAGGGCTAACCGAAATGGCCGACGATTACATCGATACATTGTCTGGCGGTCAGCTGCAGCGGGCTTACATTGCGATGATTTTAGCCCAGGACACAGATTATATTTTATTGGATGAGCCGTTAAATAATTTAGATATGAATTATGCGGTGCAGATGATGCAAATTTTACGTAAATTAGTCGATGAGCTGGGTAAGACTGTGTTGGTCGTTTTGCATGATATTAATTTTGCGGCTACCTATGCCGATCAAATCGTCGCCATGAAAAACGGCGAGCTCTTTGCCAACGGTCCCACCGACGAAATGATTCAAAATGAAATATTAAACCCTTTATACGGGATGGAAATTAAAGTGTGTGAAATTGAGGGCAAGCGCTTTTGTATGTATTTTAACTAAATGGAGGAAAAAGAATGAAAAAGTTTTTGTTAAGTGTCGGAATTGTGTTGAGTTTAGGTGTTTTGGCTGCGTGCGGCAACACCACCAGCGGCACAACTGATAGCAGTGAGACTGCTTCTTCAACAAGCAGCAGTACATCAGCGGGGACAATTGAAGTGACCGATACTAACGGCACAGTTGAGGTTCCGCAAAATCCAGAAAAAGTTGTGGTATTTGATATGGGTTCCTTAGACACAATTGATGCTTTAGGAGCTGGCGATGCGGTCGTCGGAACAGCTGTCAGCAATTTGCCAGCTTATTTAGATGCTTATGCCGACGTCGAGTCAGCCGGTGGCATCAAAGAGCCGGATATTGAAGCAATTAATGCAATGGCTCCTGATTTAATTATTATTTCTGGACGTCAAGCAGACTATTTGGATCAATTATCAGCTATTGCACCAACGATTTATCTGGGCATTGACTACGAAAATACTTGGGACTCAATTCAAGACAATGTCAAAACCTTGGGCCAAATTTTCGACAAGGAAGACGAGGCTGAAAGCCAACTGGCTGAGCTGCAAACGCAAATTGACGAAGTCCACACACAAGCAACCGATGATGGCAAGAATGCTTTAGTTTTATTAGCCAATGAAGGAGAATTATCGGCCTATGGTGCTGGCTCTCGTTTTGGCATTATCCACGACACATTTGGTTTTTCAGAAGCCGATGACGCCATCGAAGCTTCCACTCACGGTCAAAGTGTTTCCTTTGAATATGTGTTGGAAACCAACCCTGACATCATCTTTGTCGTTGACCGAACCCAAGCCATCGGCGGTGATGACAGCCAAAACAACGTTGCCGAAAATGAACTAGTACAACAAACGACAGCTGGCCAAAATAATCTGGTGATTATGTTAGATCCAGAAGTTTGGTACCTCAGCGGCGGCGGTCTGGAATCAGTCCAATTGATGATTGATGACGTCAAACAAGCTTTTCAGTAATTTTTAACTTTCAATAAGCCTTTAAAAAGTCTGGTTTTAATCAGCTACTTCAGAAATTTTCTGGTTTCTTTGCTTGAAATTTTTTTGAGAAAGCTGGTTGGACTAGGCTTTTTTTGTGTTTGCTTTTTTGCAAAAAGTTGGGGTGGGGGAGGTGGCTCATTGACGACGGGGGTCATAGAATCACCCGCATTTTTTCAAAATTTTGGAACACTAAGACCAAAAAAAATTCACAATTTCAGGCTATTATGAATTCATCCCAATAAAACAAACCCAATAAAACACTTTTTCATTTTTTACTCCTAACCCGCCAGTCCCCGCTGGCGGGTTTCCTTTTGTACTCGACTTGAGACTTTATAGACAAAAGTAGTTATTAAAATAGAATTTCCACTAGATAACCAGATATAATTCGATTATGCTAAATCAACTAAAAACAGTCTAAGGCGTAAGTAGATAAACTCTAAAATTTATGGACTCAGCTATCAACATAAGCCACCTTATCCCAAGTGAAAAAAGCGAACTATTCCCTTTAGAAAAACTAGGGTTTACATTATGTTAAACTAGATAGAGGGGGATGGGGCATGAAAAAAATAAATATGGAATCAATTCTCTTTTTTATCTGCTATGTGATAGTCGGTGTTTTATTAGGGATTTTCATTGGAATGATGACTGGTGACGGAGAAATAACACCAATTGATTTTTTATTAGCCGGAGTATTCTTTATGGTAAGTATTGTACTTCATGTAATTATTCATGAAGTAGGACATCTTACAATGGGACTTTTAACAGGATACAAATTTTTGAGCTTTAGAATTTTTTCATGGCGTTTAGTGAAGCACAATAATAATATGATTTTATCAAGACAAAAAATTCCAGGTACACTGGGACAATGTTTATTGATACCACCAAAAAAAGAGAATTTTGTTTACAAGTTGTATCTATCAGGTGGAGTGCTCTTTAACTTTTTGGCTAGTTTATTGATGATTAGTTTGGTACCAATTTTCCCAATGTTTTCGAGTATTTTTTTAGGAATCGGTTGTGTATTCGGTTTAATGAACTTGATTCCATCAGGATTTAATGACGGAAGCACATTTAAAATAGCTAATTCTTCCATAGAAAATCAAGATTTACTTTTTTTACAGCTTGATAGTAATGCGCAAATGACCCCAGGTAAAAGGTATCGGGATTTACCTAATGCTTACTTTAATTTAATTGCTGAGAATCCTGAATATAGTTATTTCAACGATTATCAAAAGTTTTTGATTTTTGGAAGAGACATGGAAAAGAGAGACTGGGCTGAGGTTATCCTAGCTCTAGAAGGGTTATGGCAGGACAAAGAGGACTTAGTTATACCCTATCAATTAGAATTAAAAAAAGAGATGCTTTCCTATTTACTAATCAGAAGACCTGAAGATGAAAGATTAGCTGAGTTAATCAAAGATAAGAAATTGAATAAGTATTTAGAAATAAAAACATTTAGTAATAAACGCGTACTGGCTGTCAAAGCATATTTTTATGATGGAGACAAAAAAAAATCACTCAAGTTGATTGACGAGGTTATTTCATTTAAAGGCGAAGCTCTTAATTTAGGAGAATTTTTAATAGAATCAGATAATTTAATGTGGTTAAAAGAGAAAATAAATGAAATAGAAAATTACGCCAGATAAAGTATTAGCAAGGGGCCGCCAGAATAAGATTTGGCGGCTGTTTTTATTTGCGAAAACCGATTTATTTAGCTTGCAATTGACTAAGGGGTTGGTTTGGTAGGAAAAAATTTTTGGTGAGATAATTGTTCTGTTAAAATTTCCATTGTACTTTAATTTTTGTTAGAAATGAATAAAAGCAGGATTTTTCTCGAGGAATTTATAGCCAATATTTGTCAATTTTTTATTACAAAATCACGTTTGTCTAACTGAAGAAGTAAAATTGAGCATGCATCAAAAAATCAAAGATGGGTTCGTGATTACTATTATTCTCAATGTTCCCCAGTCTAAGCTTAGTTGCCTCCTAGAACAGGCTATCTGACTAGCTAAAGCAGGTCAGAAGATTCAATCACTTGTATTTTGACGAATTTAGGACTGGTAAGAATAGATGTGTAGCTACAATTAATTTCACTGTTTCGAGCAACGGAAAAAATGAGTAGAAGCTATCATTAGCTTTTGATTTGATTCAACGTATAATTTAGCTTGTTTTCGAGATTTTGATTTATCGCTTTTTTGATACGGTTTTTCTGTCTAGCTGAAATGGGAATTACCGAATGATCAATTAAAATGATTTCTTTAAAATCTTTGGAAACTTGTAAAATTGCTCGTCTATTTACCAAGAAACCACGATGACTACGAAGGAAGTCTTCACCGAGTTTTGACTCTAAGCCGGTTAATGTCTCTTGATAAATGGGGTATTCTTTTTGAAGTGTATATAAGGATAATACAGCATTTTTATTAGCCGCCATATAAAGAATATCCTTCGTAATAAATGATTGGATTTCGTTTCCAACACTTAAATTAATAGTATTTTCATCTGACAGCATACTCAGGCGGTCTTCAACTGTTTTCAAACAACTATGTACGCGTTCTTGAATATTGACGGTGGATTCTTTGAGAATAAAATCCAAAGCTTGGATTCGGTATAAAAAGGTTAAAAAACTAAATTCAGAGCGAACAGTAATAAAAACAATAAAGCCCAGTGGATCAAAAGTACGAATTTTTTGAGCTAATGTAAAACCATTCTCAATCTCATCGCCTTGAACCAAATTTATATCTAAAAAATAAACATTCCATTGATTTTTATAGTCAATCATCTTGAGTAAGTCTTCTCCAGAATCAGCTACCCCAGAAATCTTCATTTCCCAGTTAGAAAATAAGGTGTAATTTTTGACTGCTTGAACTAATTGATCACATTGTTCAGGATTATCTTCAGCGATATAGATATTAATTCCCATAACTAAACTCCTTCTCAAAAATAAGTATTTGTTGAATTTCATTTTCTCCTTGAATAGTTTTTAGTGTGACCTTTTGTCTATTCTGGGCCAATATTTCTCTGACAATCGAAAGGCCTAGTCCTCTATTTTTCCCTTTTGTGGAGAAGCTTTCTTGGTTTAAATTAGTAATAGCATACTCTTCTTTCACTGCATTCCTAACTATGAAAAGAATATGAAGATTGTCTTCAATGAATGCCAAATGCACAAACGGTGATGAACTCTCAACTGAGGCTTCTAAGGCGTTATCAAGTAAAATGCCGCAGATTCTTGATAATGCAAGTTCATCTAAAGGGAGATCAGAGAGAGGCTTTTCAATTTCCAAATGAAGTGGCACCCCACTTTTATTTGCTACCATTATTTTAGCGAAGAGCAAGGTCTTCAATCCTGGAATTTCTATATTTTTTAATTTGGAAATTTCAAGAAAGTGATTATAATCTTTTTCGAAAGTTTGTGTGACGGACTGATAGTATTTTTTTAGTTTCAAATCATCAATAGGTGTTTGAAAAATATGACCACCAAGTGAAAATAAAATATTGCTAAAATCATGGTGATTTTTCCGAATATCTTTAGACATTGTTTCTAGAGTGCTTAGGTACTGAGATAACTCAAAACTGTGTTGATTTTGTTGAACTATTATTTGTTTTCGATACCTATTTATAAATAGTAGAAAGAAAAAAGTACAGATGAACAGCATGGCTGTGACTGTAAAAAGTGTAGTAAGAGGAAAAACCCGGTCGATATTTTCTACAATAAAAACAGAAGAAGGGACGAGTTGCTTTAAAAAAGAATATGCTAAATTTTCTGAAGACAAAAAAATTACTAAAGGAAAATCATGTTTGTAACTACCTGTTACGGCGTTGATTTGGACAAATAATTGAAATAGAGAAAAGGCAACTAATAGACACCAGAAAAATCGAATTGTTAAAGTTAAGTGTTTTACAGTTAAGTGAGCTATCCATGCTAAAAGAAGTTTAACCAAAGAAAGAAAAGCTATCAGGCTTAAAAAAAACCAATTCACAGTAAAAACAGAGATAAAAACGGAGGGGAAATAATACAATAAAAAAATTCGAATGTACTCAAAAATACTGGCCCAGATTATAATTAGAAAAGTAATAATCAAAAATTTTAGGAAAACGTTTGTTTTTCCACGATGATAAATTAAATATAGAGATAAGAGTATGAAAAACTGGCAGACAATAACAAAAATATTGTGAATTACCATTATCTCCTGAAAATAAAGGCGAAGGAATAGGGTAAACAAGCCACTTAAAATAAACGTAGGTACTGATGAGATTAGCAATAATGATACTGAGGTTTTATGTGGTAGACAGTAGCGGATTGTCACAAGGTAACCAATGATTACTGGTGCTACTTGGAATAAGAAGGTTAAAAATACTGTTCCACTAGGCATTAATTGAGTATAAAAATAAAGCATAATAATCTCCTTAAAACAAAAATTATATAGAAATCAAGATTTGAAATCATTATAACATTTAAAGATTATTTTTTATTAAAATTTATAATTATACTGACTATGTTTAGTCGTTTTAGAGTTGCAGTGTAAGATATTTTTCAAGAAACAACGTTTAGAATTTGTAAACGTTGTTTCTTTTTGTCTTTTTAAAACGCTTATTAGAATAGTTCATTATTCACACGGTTCTCTGCCTTATCATAAATTGGATGGATATACTTTGTAGGTAATCAAAATTCTGTGGGGCAAGATTTTTATGATTGGTTAAGTAATGGATAAAATTTTGGGAATTAAAAAGCAACCCATTTGATTGTGCATAATGGGTTGCTGGAAATATTATATGAAATTGATTGTGATAAATAAATTAGCTTCTCATGACTACCTACTATGAGAAAAATGATTGTTAAAGGTTTCTTTTTGTCGATAGTTTAAGTTTAAATGTAATTTCTTTCATTGTCAATGCTAATTTTATTTAAATTATTAAGAATTGTGAAGAAAAATTAATGGTAATTTCAAAAGTGTCTATTTTTATAAAAAGTTTTTTAGTGTGATTTAACAATGGAAAAATTCTAATACAAATAGAAACGGAAAAACATTGATTTGACAAGAGTTGAAGCTCATTTTTCTTTAAGCCGTCAAAGAAATCGTCAGAAGAAAGGAATGGTTGAGAATGAAACGTGGAGAAAATATTTATAAGCGAAAAGATGGCCGCTGGGAGGGGAGATATATAAAAGACCGAACCAGCGAAAATAAAATTATTTATGGCTACATCTATGGAAAAAAATATGATGATGTGAAGGACCGGCTTCTTCCATTAAAAATCAAAGCAATCAAATTAAAAAAAAATTCAACTAACAATCAAAAGTATGGTGATTGGCTGACTAATTTCTACTTCCCTAGTATTAAAAAACGAATTAAAAGATCAACTGCTAGCAGTTACTCGCGTTTACTACGTATCCATATCCTTCCTTTTTTGGGCGATGTTCCTTTTTCAAGACTGGATGGAGTAATTTTACAAGAATTTATTGATACGCTTTTTGAAAAGAGCTTAAGCAGTAAAAGTATTCAACTGATTTTTAGCTTAGTAAAACAGTCAATCAACGAAGCACTAAAGCTAGAATATTTAAAAGTTGATCCAATAAAAAAGGTCTCTTTGCCCAAATACGAAAGAAGAAACATTGCTGCACTTAGCCTAAATCAACAAAGAGAGTTAGAGAATTTGGCAAGTAAAAACAACTCAAAGGAGGGGCTACCCATTTTAATTTCATTGTACACAGGCCTTCGAATAGGTGAAATTAGTGGATTAACTTGGGGTGACATTGATTTTGAACAAAATCTTATTCAAGTCAATAAAACAGTCATACGGGTGAATCAGGAAGAAGGCCCCCAAAAAACTAAATTGATTATTGATTCTCCCAAGACCACTTACTCGGAGCGTTTAATCCCCTTGGTTGATACATTAAAAGACTACCTAATTCCCCATCGAAATGAAGATAAAAGTGTTCCAGTAATCAGCACAAAATATGGTATTGCAGAGCCACGCATTATTAGCATGCGCTTTAAAAAAATCATTGCAGATACAAGTTTTTCTGATATTCATTTTCATGTGTTGAGACATACATTTGCGACTCGTTGTGTGGAGCAAGGAATGGACATAGCGAGTCTAAGTAAGATTTTAGGACATAAATCGATAAAGCTGACTTTAGATACATATAGTGATTCGCTAATGGAACAGCGAATCCAAGAAATGAAAAAAATCAATAAACTATACTAAAAAATGGAGCTGTTATCATGCTTCTCTTAAGTCAGAATGAACATTTATTTTCTTTTGCAAATCATTTTTTAGCAGTCAACATCGCCGTCATTGTAATTTTAGTTTAAGAGAATCAAGCGATTTTGAATCTTCTCATAGTAGGTAGTTATGAGAAAAATGCGCTAAAAATCTAGCTACACAATTTTAGTTTACAAAATGTTTAATATCAATAGATTGAGTAGATTTTTAAAGGATTTTTTTGTTTTCGAAAATTTTTCAAGAACAGGGAATTGAAAGGAGGTAAAGAGGTGAAACAGATTCTGTTATTGACCAGGAATATCTTTTTAGATACAGAATGGACCAATAAAATTCAACAACTTGGTTATGAAGTATTTTGCTCAAGCCAATTGTTAGATTCAAGGCTTCTAAAACAAAATTTGCATATCTTTACCCTTTTTAAAACTGTGATTTTTAGTGAAAGTGTTGTGAATGAGGAGGTCATAAAGATTTTACAAGCATTCTCTACAATTGATATTGCTTTTTTTAGAATTGAAAATGAGCGATCAGCAAAGGATTCTTTACAATCCTTTGAAGAAGATCAACAACTTAAGTTTATCAACTCAGCGATGAATTTAACGTAAATTCGAGAATCGTTGATTGGTCCTCATAAAGAATCCCATTATGATTTTTTAGGAGACGAAGTGAATCATCATGATGTTGCTGTCATAATCCCAGTGCCGATAGTCGCAGGTTTTATCACTAGTCTATCGAGAAAAGAAAAAGATCTTTTCAGTATTTTATACGGACGCAAAGGAGAGTTTGTCTCTCGAACAGAATTAAGTCGGGTGCTCTGGAAGAAGGATGCTTCTAATTCCACCTTAACGCAATTATCACAACTAATCGGAAGACTAAAAAGGAAAATGGTATCTTTTGGAGTTGATGAAAATTCTGTGATTACACATTGGAACAAAGGCTATGCTTTAAGCATTTCGATTTGTAACACTGTCACAAAATATATTGATGAGAAGGTCATTCAAGATTTTGTTGCTGCAAATTAGCCAAACTCCAAGAAAGAGTTGGTCAAATCGAGTGAAGATGACTAAACGAAACTTGTTTTAAACATGATGTTCATGTTTGAAAATATATATCTCTCATTGGTTATTAGAGATAAACATCAGTCTAGTGGGAAAGGAGGGGCTTGTTGGTTATCTTGGCAACATAAAAGATAATGGACAGTTGCCAATAAAACATCTGCAGGATGTGATGTTTTAGAGCGGGCTCAATGGGATAGGAGGGAAGAGTGAATGAAATGAAAAATAGAAAGATGAAATGGATTCCGTTTTTGTTAAGTATGATTGTGATTGGACTATCTGTAGTTATTGGAGGGAAATCCGTTTTTGCTAGTGGTGTAATTGTAAATCAAGGGCAAGATTCATATACAGCTTATGGACCGGAGCCCAATGGATTTGAGAGTTCTGTACCAGAAGATGCTGAAGATAGCAATATAGACATTAGAGATGCTTTTACATTACCACAAACGTATGCTTCTTCTAATATTTTCACGCGAAATAATGCTTATTTAAGTAACGAGAGAAGTAATGTACTGGTCTTGTACGATGGTGCATCTCAAAACCAAAAATCCACTCTTTGGTATAACCAAAAGCTGAACTTAAATTACCCGTTTGAGTTTGAAGCATATATATATCTTGGAAATACAAATGCAGCTTTTTACGGAATTGGTGATGGAATATCATTTGTTTTACAAAGGGATCCGGCTTATGAGCTTGCTATTGGCGGTCGAGGCGGTGGGATTGGCGTCTATCCTTATGAACGAGACAGTGTCTCCATGATTTATAATGCCGTTACCGTTGAGATGGATACCTATGTGAACAATGGAGATAATCAAGGCATTAGTTTAGGTTACGACTTACAACTCTTGTCAGATCCGTGGAATCTTGATCTAGATTTATCGTGGCCTCATATTGGGATGGCAAGTACTGCGACTTCTGGTAGCTTGTGGACTTCTCGAGATGGGGAAGCACCAATCAATTATGTGATTGATAATTTTGAGCATTATGGTGTGACTTCAGTTGGTGATACTAGTGAACAATCATCATGGTTTAATCATTGGATAAAGTTAAATATTAAATGGTCTCCAGATGGAGCACCGGGAGATTATGCCAATATTGAAACTGGGGATTTGAGTTATACTTGGGGGCCGATTTATAACAACGACTTAAGTGTCGTTGACTATAGTTACTCTACTAAAACTTGGCCAGACATCAATATTGATGACTATTTTAACTCAGAACCATTTACCGGTGCGGTAGATTGGGAAATTCCCTGGTCGGCTGAAAATCGTTTAGTCACATGGGGATTTACTGGTTCTAACTACTTAGCTGGAAATCCGTTTGGGGTAATGATTACTAAGCTGCCAAATGAACCACAAATTGATGTTGATCGAAAAGTTAAGAATTTAAGTGTCTCGACCGAAGACTACGCAAGTTACACACAAGCGAAACCGGGCGATATTTTGGAATATAAAGTGCGTGTTGAAAACAATAGTGACGATGGGACGACCATTCCAATAAGAAATACGACGATTTCAGAAGATTTACAGACGAATACTTGGAATAATCAGTTTTCTTTTGATAGTAATTTGGCCTCTTTTTCAACGCCAACACCTTCAATGGATGGAACCAATTTTACCTTTAACGATGCTGCAAATATCATTGAACCTGGTAATTGGTTTGAGTATACCTATCAAGTTGTTGTAGGAGAAGATACAACTGAATTTATTAATGATGTGACTATCTCAAGTACCTACTCAACGACAAATACTTTTGGTGAAACCAATGTAACTGTTTATCCAGCTGATATTAGCATAGAAAAATCTGTGAGTGATGATAATCCAAAAGTCGGTGACACGGTTGATGTGACTCTCGACTTAACTCAGAAAACGGGACTTTCATTACTAAATCAAGTGACTGACGCTATTCCAGCCGGTTATGAACTAGTCAGCAACAGCACGGTTATTTCTATTCTGGACAATGCCGGGGTTCAGACTCTGAGCCAAGTAATATCGGATGGGGATGTTTGGACAGGTAGTGTAACTGCTGGCTATCAATTAGATGTGGATACTTCCGTATTAACTATCAGTAATACTAATGTAGCGGGATATTTAGAACTATTAGGTGGCTCAGTAGCAAATAATTCAATTCAAGTAACTTATAAAATTAAGCCGACCGATTCAATTAAAGGGAAACTAGACCTTGCTTTAGGAACATCAGCTATGAATTCCAAAAACAAAGCAGACAGTCAAGTTGGTCTTTTGGATTATTCGGCAAACTCTGCAGATGTCCTGACAAATATAAAAACGGAAATAATCATCTCGTTTCATGATCCTTATGATGCATTGCTGAGTAGCACAAGTATCCGTAGTTCGAATGCTGATTTTAACGGCTCAAATCCAGTTACTCTTTACTACAATACAAACGACACTTATGATTACACAACTATTATTAATGAGATTTCTGCTAACTTATTAGCGGATAGTAGCCTGTCTTTATCTAAAGTAGAAGGTGATGTTGTTTCGATTAGTGATTTTTCTGGAACCATTAAAGAGGCAGGCAATACAATTGATGTTTACTATACGTCGGATGCTACGATAACCGTTGAATTTTACAACGAGAGTGATGTAATCATGCCAGGTTACACAGTCACTATTGGGGCTCAAATCAATGATAATGTTGATTTATTAGCGAATGCCGCTGTTACTGGGCGATTACAGGAGCTGATTGATGCAGGTTATGAAATTACCACTCGTCCAACAAATGAACGAAACGTAGTGGTCGACACTGCAGCTGTAACAGTTAAATATAAAATAACTGGCCAGCTCTTCCTTGAATCAGCACCATCAATGGTTGATTTTGGACTCATTGATTATGATGCCAGTACAAAACAAATTAATGACCCAGTAACTACTGGTGATTTAGTGGTAAATGACTTGCGTGCTACGACTACGGACGGTTGGACTTTACAAGCCGCTGTGACGACTGATATGACGAACGGGGCAACTATTCTGGCTGATGCACTAATTTACATCATGGAGGATGGTACAAAAGTTGATTTAAATAGTGGAAATCAGAATGTCTTTGTAAATGCTACAAACGGCCGAACTAATATCACTAGTGGTTGGGGTGCTACAGAGGAACAACCTGGATTAAAAATGGTTTATAATCCAGCATCAATTTCTGGGACTGGTAGCAAAGTGGGAACATTCACAGGAACAGTAACATGGACAGTCATCGCGGGGCAGCCGTAGAAGGGAAGGGAGATAAATGAAAAAGAAAATAGGTTTACTCCTAGGCCTCGTAATGATGTTAGTCGGAGTTGTCGGGAGTGTTGGAGAAGTTTATGCAGCGGGTGATGCTGGGGGGCAAGTACAAAATGATAGTCAAATTACTTTTTACGAAGAAACGACGGATTCAACCACCAGTAGTAGCACAATAGAGTCTAGTAGTACGACAGAATCTAGTAGTACGGTATTGCCGGATACAAGTGATACACCGGGTGGGAAACTACCGCAAACTGGAGAAGTGATCCGTAATTATAGTCTAATTGGCGGCACTTTGTTGCTTGTGCTACTACTATTCCTTTTCTATCGTAAGAAAAAGGATAACGAGAAGGAGGGGGAAGCATAGTGAAGAAAAAGACAATTATGGCAACTCTTTTTAGTTTTTGCCTCCTCGCATCGTTAACAATTGACCAACATTCGGTAAGCGCAAGTGCTTTAGGTGGGAGCGGCTCAGTCACAGTTCGCGGCTCAGAAGTCACACCACCAAAAGACCCGGAAAAGCCTGGCGAAGAGGTTGACCCAGGTCCAGGACCTTCAACAACAGGAGATTTGCGAATCGATTTTGTATCAAGTTTAAATTTTGGTGCAACAAAAATTACTGAAACGAATCGAAAATATGATTCCTTAGCTCAGTTGTTCCACAATGATACAAATGCTCGCGGGTATTATATTCAAGTCACTGACCAACGGAGTGATGCCCAAGGCTGGACTTTGACTCTCTCTCAAGATAGTCAATTTAATAGCTCGATTATTCAAGACTTAGACAGTCAACAGCTATCTGGTGCTGTCTTATCCTTCGACAAAGGCTGGGCGAATTCAGCATATACAGGTTCAGCGCCAACTGTTACAAGAGATACTTTGGCGATAAACGAGATGGGAACAGCATACACAGTTGCTTCGGCCACAAGTGGACAGGGTGTTGGAATTTGGACAATTTCCTTTGGTGCTTCTGGAGAAAACATTTCAGGGCAAGATAATACTTTGACAGTACTCACAGATGACGATGGACAGCCAGTTACGGACTCGACGTTCAATAAGACTGCGTATAGTAACTCTGCAATTTCATTGTCAGTACCAGATGCAATTAAAATTTATCCGGTTCAGTACACCACGACATTGACTTGGACTCTGGAGGCTGGACCCACTGGTTAAAGCAATACATTTATCATAGGCAAGCTGAGGGGAACCTCATTTGTAAATAAAAAAGGGAAATATAGGAGGAAACAAAAATGAAATTTAAACGTTTATGTGCAGCTGCCCTAGTCGCAGCAGTAGGAGCTTCAGTTGTAGGACCAACTGCAGCAAGCGCAGTTGAAACAGAGCTGCCATCAACTGGATCTGTAAAGGTGCAACAAGGTGTGATTGATACGCCTGGAACTGATTTAGGAGACCCGGAAGATGATGAGAAGGACATCTTAGTCCCTGATGAAGGTGATGATATCAATGAAAACCCAGAAACTGGTCCATTAGTGTTGATGCGTACCACAGATTACAACTTCAATTTGCCAACTAAAACTGGTCAACCAGCTTACTTGGAAAATACTGGTACCTTACAGAGTTTATATGCATCCCCAGTAACGGTACAAGTGTACGATAAAGGGGCAGATTTTACTGACCCTGCCAACTTGACTGAAGTTACTCGTGGTGCTTTAGTACAGTTTGGTGATATTGAAGATAGTGTGCAAACAGGGAATTATACAGTTTCTGCTAAATTGAGCACACAATTTACTAACGCAACAAGCCATGTATTAGAAGGTGCAACTATTGATTTCAGTAACGGGCTTTTAGCGACTCAAACAGAAGGGGCAGTGGCGCCAACAACTTTTAACACTTCATTTACGTTAGCTTATAATACTGATCAGCCAGTAGTCGTAAATCCTTCAAGTAATAAAGGAATCTTTACTGCTGAATTTGGTCAAAGTGCTGGTTATACAGTTGCTGCCAACAGTTTAGGTTACACGGGTGTTGCCAATACGGATAAGTCATCTGTTAAGTTAACAGTTCCTGCTGCAACTACTGCTAGCATGGAAACAACTTCAGATTATACTGCTGTTGTTACTTGGTCTATTGCTAGAACTGCGTAAAAAATTTTAATCAAAGAGTATGGCAGGCTGATGAGTTCCATCAGCTTGCTATCTTCTTTGTTACATAAGAATCATACATATTTTAATACAAAGTTCGAAAATAAAATTGATGAGGATTAACGTATGAGTGTGAACAATAAAAATAAACATCTACTTTGGGTATGGCTAGGCATTCTTTTTTTTACAATAATGATAATGCCACAAAAGGTGCTGGCAACTGAGACCTCAGGAACCTCAAGTGGTGGCAATTTTACATACAATTTAGAATATCCTGAAAACCAGACGGATACTAGTTTGGGTTATTATCATTTGATGATGAATCCGGGGCAACAACAAACAATTAATCTGATTCTGACAAACCCGAGTGATGTCCCAGTAACAGTAAATTTGGCATTGAATGGAGCCAAAACAAATCAAAACGGTGTTATCGAATATGCAAACGATAGTATTGAAAATGATGCTTCTTTAGCTTTTGACTTTAAGGATGTTGTAACTGGACCGGAGTCAGTTGAACTGGCTCCAGGAGAAACTAAAACGGTTCCTTTAAATGTCCAAATGCCGGAGACTAGTTACGATGGAGTAATTGCTGGCGGCTTGCAGATGATGCAGGCAAATCAAGAAACCAATGAATCCGAGCAAGCGGGCGGCTCACAGGTGATTAATCAATATGCTTACGTCATTTCAATCCTTTTGCAGGAAACTGATGTTACTCTGGCTCCAGAACTTCAGTGGAATCAGGCCTATGCTGGCCAAAGTAATTATCGGAATACAATTTTTATAAATTTTTCAAATGTAGTTGCTAATTTTTTAAATCGAATGAATATTGATGCTCAGATTACAGCTCAAGGGAGCAACGAGGTATTGTATGAGTCTCGAACTACCTCAATTCGAATGGCCCCAAATTCTTTCATTGAGTATCCCATCAGCATGAACGGTGATCGAATGACTGCTGGGAACTATACGGCACATGTGGTGGTGACCACAGTTGAAGGAGATAAATGGGAATGGACAGAGGACTTCGAAATAACAGAAGATGAAGCTAGTGAATACAATGAGCGGGATGTCGGATTAGTCCAAGATACTGGAATTGATTGGAAAATGATTGCCATCATTGCTAGTAGTTTTATTGTGGTTGTCTTGGTCGTATATTTTGTGATTCGTTATATTCGTAATAAGAAAAAAGCCAAGATCAAAAAGAAAAAAACAGTGAAAAACGATTCAAGGAAAGTGTCATCAAAAGAAAGTTCCTCCAAGAAAAAAAAGCTATAGTACGATGAGAATAGGAGTGAAAAGATGACCATATTGGAATGGATTGTAATGATTGGGGCTACTGTTACAGTTATCTTGGCAGCCTTTACCCTCCTTTCTTTCCTTCAATTCTTAGCACAGAGCAGGAAGTTAAAAAAAATTCCTGATAAGCTACCGAAAAACAAAAGGAAACGGAAACGATTAGTCGCACTCAATAAAAAAATCAAGAGTCAGAAAAAGAAAAGTTTAGTCAGAATGGTTGTTCTATTTATCTTGATGGGAATTGCTGGTGGGGGTACCTATTATGCTATGTTTTATCAAGCAATCAGTCTGACTTCAGATGATGAGAATGCCATTGGACGTTCATATTTTTTGTTGAGAGATTTTCAACAAGAATTAGATAAAGCAGCTAATCAGACTGAAGATGAGACAGCGAGTTTACAAAATATTCGTTATCTTGCAACAAACCTTTCCAGCTACAACACTAGTTCTGCCAGTAGCTTGAATACTGTTGAAGGACAGTCCATATTAAATAAATATTTTAATGCACTTTCAGAGCTGGGAATTAATGCAACCCGTGAAAGCCAGAATTTTTATGGCAACCCTGAATTAGTAGCTGAATTTCAAATGGATGTAGAGCGAACGATGGGATATGAAGAGGCGGCCTTTGAGTATTATAAAGTGAATCAAACTGCTCTAGAAACTGAAATGAGTGAGGGTGGATGAGCTAAACTAAAAAAAATCGAAACCACTCATCTACAAAAATTAGGCTCTCTACAAAGTCAAAAAATAATAAACAGAGTTCAGTAAAAAAAAAGACGACTTACTCAAAAAAACAAGGGGAAGAAAAGCAGAAGGACAAATTAGTTAAGACTCCAAGAAAGCAGAACTCACTTCAATCAAGAAGGGAAAAAAGAACTTTGAAGAGAAGCTCTAAAGCAGGACGATTTGTTTTTAGACGAAAATTACTCTTTCAGAAAGTTGCCAGTGGACTTCGAGATTTTTTGCTTATTTTTTTAGGAACACTAATTGTTTTTGCTTTAGTAGGTTCATATTTTTTTAGAGTGGCTGAGATCAAAGGCTTTGGAATGATTCCAACCTTAAGGGATAGCGATACAGTTCTAGTTCAACGACGAGGTGATATAGAACGGTTTGACTTAGTTTGTTTTCGACTGGGTGGTAATACTAGTGTTCGACGTGTAATTGGTCTGCCGGGAGAATTGGTACGATATGTTGATGATGTGCTTTATGTAGATGGAAAAGAGATTGATGAAAAATTTATTATTGATGAAATCAATGAGTCTCAACGGAGTGAAGGTCAGTATACGGAGGATTTCATCACCGCTGATATTAACGGACAAAATTATATTCCAGATAATTCTTACTTAGTTTTAGGTGATAATCGCCCCTATACTACGGATAGCCGTAATTATGGCATGGTAGTTCAAGATAAGATTATTGGTGTGGTGAAAATGCGTTTTTTACCCCTTAATGATTTAACAGCATTTGGGATTTTACCTGATTTGATTAATATTTCAAAATAATTTTAAGCTGAAAAGATTAATGGTAAGACAAAAAAATTTTTGAGAGGGAAATGAATTATTTATTATTAACTAATGCGAAATGAGAGCTAGCAGAACATTTTAAAAAGTATTGGCTTAAATTACTTTCAAGTAACGCTGCCATTTTTTTGAAATCTATAAGGCAGAAATTAGCATTACTTTGAGTAAACTTTTTGTTTTTGCATTGGAGAATAATTTTTCTTGTTTACGAGTTTTAAACGGAAAAAGATTTGTGAATTAGATAGAGATTTGAAAAGGTGCTTAAGTGTTAATTTATTATTGGTTTTGACAGAATTTCTGAGATTTTGTTTGGAAAAAAATCAATGGGGTTCAATTTACTTAGAAAGATGGAGGAGAAAAATGGGAAAAATTGTGAATATGGTAGGAGTGTTAGGAGTCAGTTTACTAATTTTAGTTGGTTGCGGCGGGAGTGCGGAATCTGCTGAGACAAGTCATTTTAGCGGATCAGTTGAGGGGGCTTCAGAAGGACAGATTTCTGTTACTCATGAAGGGCAAACAATTCAAGAAATAGAAATAGTGGAAAGCTTTGACTTAGCAACTCTGGGCCTAGATACAGCTAACTTAAGTGATGAAGATAAGGCTTTGGTTGAGGAATCTTTTGCATCTGGAGCGGAGGGATATGATGGAAGCGAAGGAGTAACCATTGTAAATGAATTTTCAGATAATACATTTACTTTAACAATGACAGTTGACATGACGAATGCAGATTCGGAAGTTCTAAGTAGTTTGTCTGCTTTAGGCATTAGTACTTCAGAAGATGCTGAAGAATTGAAGTACGATGATTTAGTTAACTATTTGAAGAATGCAGGGTATAAAGAAGAATAGTGGGAATCACTATTCTTCTTTTTTACCATCTCCAAACTTCCCCTGATGGATTCTCATTTTTGATAACGTTTTATGTTTCTTTTAGTTTTTTATAAAAATAAGATTATTTTTACAAAATAGTTTATAATATTCTGAAATAGAGACAAATGTATCGAAGGGGATTTTTGCTTATTTTTTATTACTGTTTCCATTTGTGAGTAAAAATAGGAGATGGAGTGAGTTCATTTTTAGTAGCTGAATCAGAGTTAAAGAGGAGAAGCTGAAAATTATAAACGTGAAGTGTGAAAATTGTGGGAGAGAATTCAAAAAAATTGCTTTGGATATTCTTGAGTGTGAAGCTTGGGGCTCAGGATTTTTAAATGATGATAAAAAGTCAAATGATATTATCGCTAACAATTACCAGTTTTCCCAGTGCGCCAAAACGTTCTAAAAATCAGAAGAGCGGTAGGCGGAAGCTAGCAATTTTTGTTTTGATGGTGTTAATTTTCATAGGGTTATTTTTCTTGAACTAGGTAAAATGTTATCAGGACTACTATTTATTTAATGAGGGTGTTTGAGGATATGCTATCGATGGAAAGCTCTTCAAGAAGTTTGACGGCATAATAAATAATAAGATGATTTGTGTCGAGTTTGCTTCTGATTAGGTATCCCAAGCTTGAAAAATTATAAATAATATTTCGTTGGAAATTGGTTATCGGATAGAAGATCTATCTTTTTATTACTCATTGACTTAAAAGAGAGGAGTGATTCAGAATGGAATCCAAAAGTAAAAAGACATCAATTAAGTGGGTACAATTATTTTTTTCAGCTCTATGGTTTATAGGGGCCGGTCTTGTTATGGTTTTAGATCTGACAAATAATTTACCGTACAGTTTTCAAGTTCCTAGATTTATTGGTTGGTTGTATGATTTAGTAGGTGTACTTCCGGCTTCAATCATTCAGTTGGTTCTATGTGGGTTGCTTTTTTTTGAAGCTTTACCCAAAAGGAAAAAAATTGGAGAATAGTTACAAGACAGAAAATCTTGCTAATTGCCAGAGTAAGAAATAGTATAAAAGTAGCTTGGAAGTGTCCTATCGTAAAAATAGTAGCTTCCAAGCCTTTTTGCTCAGGGGATTTTTTGGATAAGGTTCAAAGGAGAAAAAGATGAAAATTATCAACATGAAGTGTGCTAACTGTGGCGGGAAATTAAAAAAAATTGCTCCAGATATGTTGGAGTGTGAATCTTGTGGCTCACGATTTTTGATTGATGATGAGACACCAGACTACATTATTGTTAACAATTACCAGCAAACATCAGTACCAAAACATCCCAAAAAACAAAATGGTTGGAGGAAGAGACTCACAACTTTTATTGTGATGGTGTTTATTTTCATGGTATTACTTGTTATTGGTCTAGGTACTAACGCCGATAAAATTACTATCTATTTAACTAGTGTTTTTGAAGATAAGCTATCGCTAGAAGGTACTTCGAAAAATCTGATGGCTCCGCTAGCTAAACCTAATTCTACGGCAGGGATTCGATTAGCTGAAGAAATTTTTAAAAAGCCACTTTCTGCGATTACCACTGAAGAATTGGCTCAAGTAAAATACATAAGCATCGCGCCCGTGAGCATTAATTCTGGCTGGAATTTCAGTTATTCTCTGACGGAGTGGACTGGACAACGGGATTATCCGATAGAGACGATTTTTATTGATTCCTCAAATGAGCTGGCTTTGGCAGATTTTACAGCGTTTAAAGGATTGAATTATCTAGATGTGAGTGATGCCTATGGAGCGCAGGAACCGACTGCTACGAATTTTTTGGTTGGCTTGGAGGATTTAGTTTTTTATGGAAAGGCAGTCAATCAAAGCAGTTCTATGGTGGCGCAAGCATTGCCGGATGCAGGCCAGCTTCAGGGACTTAAGGCTAGTTTTTACAATACACAGGCAGTCAATGACTTGTCAAACTTTCCTAATCTCAGACAATTGGAAATTTTTTATGCTTCAGATGAAGTCGATATGACTGCTTTTTCGCATTTAACGGAGCTGACCAAACTGTCGGTTCATGCCGGCGAACAAAGCAATTTTTCTTGGTTAGCAAATTTAACCAATCTGGAGGAACTAAAGCTGGATGTTTATAACCAAGTAACAGAATTTTCATTTTTGTTCAGCTTGGTGAATTTAAAGAGCCTGACACTTTCTAGAGTGGAAATGTTAAAAGATCTTAGTTTTGTTAAAAACATGCCTAATTTGGCACATTTATCGTTAACCAGCAGTGGGATTCAAAGTTTGGAGCCACTTCGGGACAAGCAGACTTTATTAAATCTGCATTTTGATGATATTCCTGAGATAAATGATGTTACAGCATTGGCTAGTTTGACCAATTTAACAGAATTATTTATCAAGTTAGAAGATCATACAAATTATGCTTCACTGGCAACTTTACCTCTTTTGACTACGGTGACCACCGACGATTTAGGGCTAAGAATGATTATAGATTCTCCTACTGTAACGACATTGAATCTAAAGATTTGGCTTGGTGTGGATTTAAACCCTTTACCAAGTATTCCAAACATTGAGGAATTATCTATATCAGGGACATCTGTAGGCCTAACTAATGAAGGTGCCTTAGGAAGAATGGGTAAGTTAACAACATTAATATTAAATGATACCAAAAATGATTATCCTCCAGGGGAAGAAATAGATCTCCTTCAATTATCTCAGCTAGAAACATTGATACTTGGCGAGGGTACGAGAGTCAATTTTAATTTGGATGCGGGTTTTAACATGCCTAATCTGAAATATTTTGAGATAGCTGATAGCATGTCTATCGATGTTACTTCAGGTGGTATTGAATACGATGCGTCTGATGTAGGTCTTGACTCATTAGGCAGTGCTATTGGAACCTTTACTAGTCTAGAAGAAATTCATTTGGTGAATAGCAAACTCTCGTCAATTAGCTTTGCCGCTAGTTTGCCAAATTTGCGAGTCTTAGATGCTGAAAATAATTATATTACGGATGTCAGTCCATTGCTTTCTCTAGTTGAACTTCGGGAAGTGAATCTCAAAAATAATCCAGTGACAAATCTGGATTTGTTGCCAGAAACAGTTTACCTTGAACAGTAGGGGGATGAAGCGAAATGGAATGGTTAAAACGACTGTTTAGTAGGGAAAAAGGAAATACGTCACACAAGATTCAAGACGAAACAGATGATGCCGTTTTAGAAACTTTGTGGCAAGAGGTTGAGAGGCAAATTAAGAATTATCCTCGGAAATCATTAAGACTGACTTTTCAGAATACTGGTGAGCTCTCTTTAACAGCTAGTAAGTTAGGTGGAGTGGGCTATTTACCAATAGGTCTGGATTACCCTACCAATTCAGAAACGAACCAATCTTTATCGTCACTTGCACAATTGAATTTTGATGAGTTACCACATTTAGGAGACTTTCCACACACTGGCCTCCTAGCTATTTATGTAGATTTTTTTGATGATATGTATGGTATGGATTTTTCTGATCACACTTGCCAAACTGGTTTTCGCTTTTTCTATTTTGAAGAGTACTCCGCAGTATCACAATTAAGAGCAACTCTTGAAAATCATGTAAAGCCTTTGTATGAAGAGGCGCTTTACCCTCTCGTAGGCGGAGAGTATCAACTTTTTGGAGAAATTCAAACAGAGTATTTAGCCAGTAACTGTTTTGAGTTCACTGAAAAATTTGGTAATGAGTTGATTGAATGGTTTGATCAATTAACAGAAGGAAATCAAATCATTGTTGAAGAGCTGGTAAACAGATTATCAGTCTTCAACAATGAATGCAGTAAACTCGGAGGGTATCCATTTTTTACTCAAGATGAACCTCGAAATCATCAAGAAGCAGTATCTTTTGATACAGTTTTATTACAAATTGACAGTTTTTGGAGTCCCGAGATGTCGCTTATGTGGGGAGACAACGGGGTAGCAAATTTCTTTATTTCTCGAGATGACCTGTTGAAGAAAAATTTTTCAAAGGTGTATTACAACTGGGATTGTTGCTAGCTTGACGTCAAAGGGATTCAAGTTAGTCATTGTTTTTTGGGGAAGGTGTCATTTGATGAAAGGATTAAAGATGATTGAAAAGAAGACAACTTTTGAAAGTGGCATGACTATTTATTTGAACAGAAACAATCAGCAACATGAACCCATCTATTCTGAAAATTATATTCCCTTTTATTGGGAGTTGTTTTTTCTAGCTGCAGGGCTTGAGTACGTTTATGAAGAGGATGGCCTGTCTTTTAAACTGGACCAAGTAAATCATGAGCAACAAATGAATGGCTATCTTCAGCGAATGGGTGAGTCAGGTCTGATGAGCTATCAAAAATTTTTAATGTGGTTAAATGAAATTTTGCAGGGATACAGTTGTGAGGTTTCAATTTACGGCTTAAAATCAATGTTTTTGTGTCAAGATCGGAGTAATCCTGAAGATTTTATTATGAGGGATAATCAGGTTGAGTTGCTTGTTGAGATTATGGAATTTGATTTGAAATACTATGTTTATGAAGTGAAGCAAGATGTTGAAAATTATGATAACTATCTGTCTGACTATGGTGAAGTACCACTAGATTTACAGGCCCAGGAATATTTGCAGTTCACTAAAGCAAGACAATTGCAGATGAATCAAGAAAGTCTAAAAGTAGTCCGCTCGCAATTAGGAAATACTTATTTCGAATTTTTAATTCCTGTCTGTCTATTAGGATTCATTTTGCTCTTGTTTTCTTCTGTAGTAATCAACCCACAAGAATCAAAAATTCTAAAGGGAGGATTGGATACGGTAAAAGCTATTTTTGCTCGCATTATTTTTGGCAGTATCGGTATTGGCTCAGGCTATGTTGTTTTTAATTTGCTAAAAGAAGTTAGTCAGTTGAAGAAAAGAAAACGGGAGCTTAAAGCAGAGATTCGTTTTTTTAAAACTCTTTAAAAAAGAAAGAACGATAAGCGGATTAAAACGTAAGGTTATTAAGGAAGTGAACTAAAATGAAAAAAATTGGTCTCCTGATGATTTTTATTGTTGCCGTACTATCTGCCTGTACTTCTAATGAGAGGGAAGCGGGAGTTATCAGACGTATTACTTATGAAGGGTCAACTTTTGGCCTAATCGTGGATGCTGTGGAAGTAGATTTTCAAAATGGAACCAGAAAGCTCTATGAAAATGATTTGGTAAGTAGAGATAAAAATCCAACTGACTTTGATGAAATCCCTCAAAGTGATTTTACCGTTTCTAAAATTGAGGATATTCCAGAATTAGAACAAGATATTTTAGACACAGGGACTTGTGATTGGCAGGAGGAGTATATTGATCCAGATATGATGGACGGCTATCAATGGATGTTAAACATTTATTTTCAAAATGACGAAGTGAAATCAATCTATGGAAGTAATAGTGGCCCTGAAACTTTCCTTGAATTGAGAGCTTTATTGTCGGGAAAAGATACCGTGTAACTTTTGAGCATAGCTTCGTGACTGTCGGCTCTGTCTTATATGAAGGACGGGATGTCATTTTATTGCAACTAATACTAATTGTGAATTGTGCTTAATGATTCGCTATTTTATTTAGGAGGATTTATTATGGGGAATCGTTCATACCTATTGGCAAGTAAAGAGGGAATTTTTTTTGAGTCTAACAATACACTACCGCTTTTTTGGCTGATGGGTTTTAATCATAAAGAGGATATGGCTGTACTGAAGGAACAACTGGAGGAGCTAAATTTTGTAAGTAACCTGAATCACAAAAATGTGAGTGAACCAGATGTAATGTTGTACTTTTTTTCTAAGAATAGAGTGGACTTCTACCAAACTTTCCTTTCTAGGAAATCCTATATCGAGTTTTATCATCCCGACTTATTAATGTTATTCAAACAATTTTCAATTGTTCTTGAGCCCTCCTCTTCTGGTTATCAAAATGTTGGTATTGCCTTCAAAGAATATCTGGATTTTTACGACAATCCTTTTGAGTTTTTAACTGAAATTAGAAAAACCCTTTACGAAGTCTGCCACAACCAAGAGATATCTTGTGGGAATTATCAAATTAACAGACAGGATATTTTAGCGACAACCACAGGATTCCCTTCTGACGATTTAGACAAGGAATCCACCCAAATCATTGAGGACATTGAGTGTGATTTTAAAAATAAATATGATACGAATAAAAATCGGGATTTAGCCATACCTGTTTTGGCAGAACAAGAGATTTTTTCTCAAGTTCAAGTCTTTTCGTCTGTTAGAAAAATAGCGAAATCCTCTCAAGTGAAGTATGCCGAAATCCTCACGATAGTCGACAAAATAAAATTACATCTAAGCGTTCAAGAGGAACTGCAAGTGATAGACCTGCTCTACTATTTAACAGACTGGAATAATGTGATGCTCAAAATTAATGAAGAAGAGTACATCAATCAATGGGAAAGCTATGAGATTCTTGATACGGTATTCAGGAAAGCTATCAAAGAAAATAATATATTGGAACACGGAACAACTAAGCTGAGTCTGAACAAAATTCAGAAGAGTTTTGCAACAAGTCATCAACGGCTTGTTATGCAACTGAATCAAGAACCCCAAAATCAGCTGTATACGAAAAAAGGCTGGACTAAATCCTTAACTACAAAAGGCTTCTTTTATGCTACAGTGCTTGTTTATCATTATGCAGTAGCTGTCAGAGAGTTAGCAGATTATGATAAGTGAAGGCTACTGAAAACTAGTTTTTCATTAATAGACGAGAAATCATTTAAGTGATCTCTTTTAGTTTAGAGCACTAAATAGCTTTCTATATGAGAAGCTTGTTTTAATTTATAAAAGGTTGCGGATAACAACACAACATTTTGAAAATAAAAATGGATAGGCTACACTAGACTAGACAGAAAAGATGTGGTGTGTAAACTAGAAGGAAACACACTGGAGGGAACATCTTATGTCAAACAGACAACGCCGAACATTCACCAAAGAATTTAAACAACAAATG